>CAZRJK010000009.1:0-57549 GCA_964600615.1 uncultured Muribaculaceae bacterium
TAATTACCTAGTAAAAGTAAAAGCCAAAAAAGAGGGAAGAGTATCCTTATTATTAGATATAGGCAGTATCAAAGAAATAAAAGAACTATATATCCATAAAAGTATGATAATAACTGATAATAACTATTTCGGTAAGAGTAATTGTTCTGAAGTAATACCTATATCTTTATCTATATTATTATTATATATAGTATATCTATTAATAAAAGAATATAAACTATCAAAAAAAGAAAATCTCTACCAATATAAAAATATAGCATACTTAGGAATAATAATATTTATATCAATATTTATTCTAAATAATATTATCTCTATATTTCATTACCAAGGACTATTTGATACCATAAGTAAAATGATAGCTTCCATGTCTTTTGTATCACTAATATTATTCCCTATAGCCTTAATTACCTTTATACTAGTAACTATTAGTAATATTATATTAATAAAAAAAGAAGGAAAATCACTAAAAAATCTATTAGGATTATTCCTAGGAATATTTATCTGTATATCAACCCTATTACCAGACATTGCTTATAACACTATAAGATATATTCCTAGTATAGATATCTATAATCTAAATAGTATAGGTCCATATCTATATAACTTTATAGAAACATTAGTATACCTAGTAATAGCCTATTTAGAATGTATTCTAATTGGTACTATAATAATTGCTATAAAATCAGTAAAACAAAAAATAAAATATAACAAAGATTATATAATCATCCTAGGATGCCAAATAAAAAAAGATGGATCATTAACTCCATTACTAAAAGGAAGAGTAGATAAAGCTCTAGAATTTAGAAATAAACAACTAAAAGAAACAGGAAAAGATCTAATATTTATACCTTCAGGTGGAAAAGGAAAAGATGAAATAATCTCTGAAGCAGACGCTATAAAGAATTACTTATTAGACCAAGGAATAAAAAATAAAAATATAATAACAGAAAACAAATCAACCAATACTTATACCAATATAAAAAATTCCTATAAATTAATTAATAATAAAAAAGCCAATATAGCATTCTCCACAACCAATTACCATGTCCTAAGAGCAGGATTAATAGCCACTGAACAAGGATTAAAATTAGAAGGAATAGGCTCTAAAACCAAAACATACTTTTGGATTAATGCCTTCATTAGAGAATTTATAGGTACTATTTATTCTGAAAGAAAAAAACATATCTTAATCTTTACATTAATAATAATACTCTTAATAATAATGATAAGTATTACCTATATAGCTAATAACATATAAGGAGGAATAAATGACAACAATATATTTAATAAGACATTCAGAACCATTCAAAGAACATAGAGGAATAGAAGATATAAATGAATCACTTCAATTATCTAACATCAAGACTCCATTATCAGTCAACGGAGAACACTTAGCAGAAAAAATTAGTAAAAATAAAGAATTTGATAATCTCGATGCAGTCTGGTCTAGTAACTATGTAAGAGCCATGTCAACAGCAAAATACTTTGCCTATAGAAATAATTTAAAAGTCAATGTTACAGATAAAATAGGTGAAAGAATAACAGGAATATCATCTTGGGAAGAATTACCAAAAGACTTTGAATCTCATCAATTTGAAGACGAAAACTATAAATTACCAAACGGAGAAAGTCAAAAAGAAACAAAAGAAAGAGAATTAATATTTCTAAATAAAATATTAGAAGAATATAAAAACAAAAGAATACTAATAGTTGGACATTCAACCGCTAGTGCTTTTCTATTAAAAACTTGGTGTGAAGTTCATTATACAGATAGTTATAAATTTAATGGTAAAATTTTCTTTGATGGTAAATGGAATTACTGTGAAACATTCAAATTAGAATTTGATGATAATAATAACCTAATAAATATAACTAATTTAAAATTTTAGGAGGAAATATGGATATTAAAGAATTAGAAAAAAGAATAAACAATATTGAAAAAAGAAATAAAAAAGTAGAAGGAGATAAAGCCTGGGAAACATCTAATTTAAGAAAAACATTAATAATAATACTAACTTATATCTTTGCCGTTCTATATTTAAAAATAGCTGATACTACAAACCCTTTCTTAGGAGCAGTAGTACCTTGTGCCGGTTTCTTTATCTCAACTCAAACTCTAAATATTATTAAAAGAAAATGGTTAGAAAAAAGAAAATAATATAAGGAGGAATATAATGTCTACTAAAGATTATAGAGATTTTATCTTAGAACAATTAAGTTTATTAGACAATGTAAATTGTAAACCAATGATGGGAGAATATCTATTATATTATAATGGAATATTATTTGGTGGCATCTATGATGATAGATTACTAGTAAAAAAAGTAGATAGTAATAAAAAATATAATATGCCTGATGCTATACCTTATCCCAAAGGAAAACCAATGTATTTTATAGAAGATATAGATAATAGAGAATTAATAAAAGACATAGTAATAGATACCTGTAAGGATTTAAGGAGTAAAATATGAGTAAATATGATCCATTATGGAAATATGTAAAAGATAATAATAAAGAAGAATATAAACTATCATTTGATGAAGTAGAAAAGATTACAGGATTTAAATTTGATCATGCTTTCTTAACATTCAAAAAAGAATTATTACAATATGGCTATGAATTTAAAAGATTATCGCTAAAAGAACAATGGGTAATGATAGTTAAAGCAGATAATAAAAAATAAATCAAGACTTGAATTATTAACAATAAAGATGTATTAAATATATGGAGGTAAAATATGGAAGGAATCTGTGGAGCTAAATGTAATGAATGTCCACTATATAACAACAAATGTAAAGGATGTAAACAAACTAATGGATGCCCATTTGGCAAAAAATGTTTTATTGCTAACTATATAGAAATAGGTGGAATAGATAGTTATAAAGAAATAAAACAAGAACTAATAAAAGAATTTAATAATCTTAATATTGATGGAATGCCCAAAATAGAAGAATTATATCCCTTAAATGGGAGTTTTATAAACTTAGAATATTCATTACCTAATGAAGAAAAAATAAAATTCTTAAACGATAAAGAAATATATTTAGGTACCCAAGTAGAATGTGAATTTAACGATGATGAAATAAAAAAATATTTTGGATTAGTAACCAATATGAACTTCTTATTAGTATCTGAATATGAAGAAAATAATAACAACCCAGAAATAATAATCTATAAAAGAAGGTAATAATATGATAAAACCAGAAATATTAAAAAAAGGCGATAAAATAGCTATGGTTAGCCTTTCATGGGGAGCCATAGGTGATAAAGAATATATCCACAAATACTATATTGCTAAAGAAAGACTAGAAAAAGAATTCGGCTTAGAATTAATACCTATGCCAAATTCCCTAAAAGGAAGTAAATTTATTGATAAACACCCAGAATTAAGAGCAAAGGACTTAATGGATGCCTTTAAAGACGAAACAATAAAAGGAATCATTTGTGCTATAGGTGGAAATGACACCATCAGATTACTACCATATATAGATTATGAAGTAATAAAGAACAATCCCAAAGTATTCATGGGCTATTCTGATACTACCATTAATCACTTTATGATGTATAAAGCAGGATTAGTATCATTCTATGGACCTACAATTATGTGTGAATTTGGTGAATATGTAAAAATGTTTGATTATACCAAAGAATCATTTGAAAATATATTATTCAATAACTGTGAAAACTATGAAATAAAATCAAGTAAAGTATGGTCTAAAGAATTTATTCCCTGGAAAGAAGAAAATATAAACAAAGAAAAAAAGTTAATACCAGAAGAACATGGCTATGAAACACTACAAGGAAAAGGAACCATAACAGGAAAACTATTAGGTGGATGCATTGATGTTTTTCCAATGGCAATAAATACTAATATATGGCCATCAAAAAAAGACTGGCAAGATAAAATATTATTACTAGAAACAAGTGAAGATAAACCAACTCCTAATACAATAGAAAACTGGCTAAATCAACTAGGAGAACAAGAAATATTTAATGTAATTAAAGGAATACTAATAGGTAAACCTCAAGAAGAAAAATACTATGAAGAATATAAAGAAGTATATAAAAAAGTAATGAAAAAATATAACTGTGAAGATTTACCGATCATATATAATATTAATATAGGCCATGCCTTTCCAACAGGTATATTACCATTAGGTACCAATATAAAAATAGATCTAGATAACAAAAAAATAACTTTATTAGAAAGTCCAACAAAAGAAATAACTATATATAAAAAACTAATAAAATAAAAAATATGTAAAAAAAATACATATTTTTTTATTTATAGGCAGGATTTTTAAATTTTATGTTTAATAATAATATTAGGAGGGATAATATGATAGAAGATAAAACAATACCTATATTATGTAATGACATAATTTTTAAAAGCTTATTTATTAATAATGAAGAATTACTAATTAAACTTATATATGATATTACTGGATATAAATTGAATAATATAGTACTTACTATTACTGAATTACCAATAATAAGAAAAAATGAAAAATTTAAAAAATGTGATATTCTAATTAGAAGTAAAGATCTAATTATTAATATAGAATTAAACTCTAGCTATTATAATTCTTTAATTATAAAAAATTTAAATTATCTATGTAGTTTATTCTTAAACAATAATACTAAAGGTAAAAAGTATAATAAAGATTTAGAAATAATTCAAATAAATATAAATAATTATAGTAGATTTAATAAACCTATATTAGATTATCAAATAATAAATAATAGTTACGGTATAGTTTATTTTAATGGTCTTAAAATCTATGATTTAGACATTGTTAAGTCAAAAAAACTATATTACAATGAATATATAAGAAAAAGAAATTATCTCAAGTGGGGAGCCTTATTTTCATCTAAAACATTAGATGAAATATATCCCATAATAACAGAATTAATAGGTAAAAGGAAAGGAGAAATATTTATGAGTAAATTAAAGAAAATGACAGTAGAAACAAAAGTAATGGATGCAGTAGAAGCTACTAGATTAGATGATATATTTAGAAATAGTATTTTTGAAGAAGGAAAAGAAATAGGACTACTACAAGGAATATCACAAGGAATATCACAAGGTAAAGAAATAGGTGTAGAACAAGGTATATTAACTACTATAAAGAATATGATAAAAAATAGTGCTTCATATGAATTTATATCTAAAGTAACAGGTAAATCCATTAAAGAAATAAAAGAATTAGCTAAAGACATATAATCAATCATTATATGATACAAATATATTAATAATGTCCATAATCCCTTATAAATATTGATATTATGATTATTTTATTATATTATTACCTTATAGTAGGTGTAATATGAATAAGAAAAAAATAATGTATCTAACATTTGGAATATTAACTCTAATAATAACTATAACAGGTTCTACCTATGCATACTTTGCCTTATCAACTAGTAACAATAATGCTATAACAGGAACAACTGCTGATGTAGGACTTACATTAACAATAACTAAACTAAAACCTAATACAAATACTACTGATTACTTAGTACCCCAATTAGAAAGTGCTTTAGGAACTGCTATTAATAATACTAATAATTGTAAAGATGCTAATACCAATACAGTATGCCAAGTATATAAAGCAACACTAACTAATACAGGTACAGCTAATGCTAAATTAAAAGGAACCATATCTTTCTCTAATGTAAGTAATCTACCTAACTTAAAATGGAAATTAATAACAGATGCTACAACACTAGGAAGTAATCCCACTAATAATGCTACATCTTCTAGTTCAACCTTTGTAGCAGAAGCTAATCTAAATCCTAACCAATCTATAGATTATTACTTTGTCGTATGGATAAATGAAACAGGATCAGAACAATCAGATAATGGATCATATACAGCATCAATTACCTTCACCTCATCTAATGGTAGAGGTATAACCTCAACTATAGGTGATACCTTCACAGGAACAATCTATCGTAATTCGACTGAAAGTTTAATGATTGGTAATACAATAGCTCAAGAAACAAAAAATGGTTATTGTGATATTGAGACATCAAGTGGAACTCAATATGATTGTTTTGAAACAGAGAATGAATGTAATTCATTTTTACAAAATAATGGATATACGGAAACTGATACTTGTCAAGCTAGAACATATACAACAGGAATATCAAGTTATGAAACAAATCCATCAAATTTAAATAGTATATATTATTTAAAACATACCATAGTAGATGATATAGTAACAGAAAGTTATATAGAATTTGTTGTAACACCAGAAATGGCCCAAGCCAATCCTGGCATGACCGCGGGGACCTATACCCTAAGAGGAGCAGGTGCAACTTATAATCAATCTACTAGTAGCTATAATAATGATAGTCCATACTATAATACTAATAAACAAGTTTTATTAAGTGCCTTTGGCAGTAGCTATTGTACTGACTATTCTCCCAATGTGTACTGCTCCGTTTCGGGGTTGTACGCCGAAGCGTATTCGAATGGCTTTGTGCGCGTGAACGATTGCCGCGTGCCCACTGGTGGGGACTCGCTCTGCTACAGCTGGTAGTTATCAACTTCCGCCCAGCCAGGACCGAAGGTCCATCTAGTAATCTTGAATCCCCATCCACTTACCTTACGGTAAGTGGTAATGGTGCCGAACGAGTTATACGAGTGTAGGCATAGTAAAATAAACATAATTAGAAAAAGTAGATTAAAAATCTACTTTTTTATGTTATAATTTAATAAAGAGGTGTAAAAATGAACGAGTATATTAATTTAGATGAAAAAAATATAGATGAAGAACATATCTGCTGTGCTATAGGAGATCCCAAGCATCAAGAAGGAGTAGATAAGAAAAAAGAATGGATAAAAAATAAATTAAAAGATGGCCATGTCTTTAGAAAATTAAATGCTAGAGGAAAAATATTTATCGAGTATGAACCACTAGAAACATCATGGGTACCAATTAATGGTAAAAACTATATGTATATATATTGCCTATGGGTAGCAGGAAGTTTCAAAGGAAAAGGAATAGGTAAAGAATTATTAGAATACGCTATTAATGATGCAAAGAATAAGAAAATGAGTGGTATATGTACACTAGTATCAACCAAGAAAAAGCCATTTATTGGAGATAAAAAATTCTTTCAACACTATAATTTTAAAGTAGTAGATACTATTAATGATTATGAATTAATGGCATTGCAATTTGATGATAAAGAAACACCTAAATTTAATGATAATGCTAGAAAAATGGAAATAGATAATAAAGACTTTACTATCTATTATTCTAATGAATGTCCATATGTAGAATATGAAGTAAAAGAATTATCTGAATATGCTAAAGATAAAGGTATTAAATTAAACTTTATAAAAATAGATTCTCAAGATAAAGCAAAAAATGCTCCATGTATATTTAATAATTGGGCTAACTTCTATCAAGGAAAATTTATCTCTAATACCATATTAAATGCTAATGCACTAGAAAAATTATTAAAATAATGAAAGAATTATTATTAAATATAAATAAAATACACACGACCAAATTAGGTATAGAAAGAATAAAAAAGAATCTTAATATAGATAATGATGTAATTAATTATTGTAAAAATAAAATATTAGATAAAAATTGCATAATAACTAAAAAAGGAAAGAATTATTACTTTGAAATAGATAACATAATAATAACAATTAATTCTTATAGTTATACTATCATCACAGCTCATATAAAAAAAGATACATATAAAATTAAAAGAGATGAAAAATAATATGAATAAATTAAATGAATGTAAACCAAATGATCAATTTAGTATCAAATATATAGATGGTACCCCAGAACAAAAAAGACATCTCCAAAACCTAGGTTTTGTCCCAACAACCATAATAAACGTAGTAAATGTTATAGATGATAATATGATAGTTCAAGTCTTTGATTCTAGAATAGCTATCAACAATGAAATTAGTGATCATATTTATGGAACAATCTTAAAAAAAGAAAACCAAAAGAAAAGAATACTATCCTTCAAAAAAAGATAAATATATACCAAATTTATCTTTTTTAATGTATAATAAAATAAAGGAAGTGATAGAATGAATTCAAAACTATTAATAGGCTTAATAATATTAATAATTATAATCTTTACAGCATTCATAATTATTAAACATAACACCATGAAACCAATAATAAAAAATCCCAAAGAATTAGAATTAACTTATGAAATAAATGCTGGAATACCATTTAAATGGGAATATGTTATAGAAGATGAAAGTATCGTAGAATTTGTCAAAAGCTATGTCGTAAGAGATGATAACAAAGGAGGAAAAGTAGGAGCTTCTGTCTATACCAATTATGTCTTTAAAGGATTAAAAGAAGGAGAAACAACCATATCATTTAGAACCGTAAGTATTACAGGAGAATATCCTCCCTCAGATAAAACTGTTCATCATGTAAAAGTAGATAAAGATTTAAATATATCTTTAATAAAGGAGTAAATATGACTAGTAAACATATAATAGAAAACTATTTAAAAGAAAATAATTATAACTTAAAAAAAGATTATCAAGGAATAACATTAAATATAAATAATAAAGAATTATTAATAAAAGGAAAACAAATTGATCTAATAGAACTAGCAGATTATATCCTAGATATAGCCTTATCCGAAGAAAAAGATCATCTTCATCTAGATAATTTAACCATAATAAATAATAATTCTAATATAAAAGAATTAATAATTGAAAAGGAATAATATGAAAGAAAGAATAACTAAAAATGAAGAAAGACTAGATAATCTATTAAAAAGTATTAAAGAATTAGAAATATCTTTATCTAATTTTAAAAATAATAAAAAAGATCTTTATTTATTAAATAAATATTATGGAAGCAAAAATTGGTTTAAAGATAAAGAAAATTATGAACAAAGAAATATTTCTAATATCAAAGCTGGAGTCTTATCAGAAGATGCCGTTTGGAATATGAATGAAGATATTAAAGATCTTATTAAAGAAATGAAAAAAATTATAAAAGAATTCTAAATGAGGTGTAATATGACTAAAAAATTATTTATAGAAGCCATAACTAAATATTTATTAGGACTCTTACTAGTAGGATTATTACTATTTATACCAGGAACAATAAAATATTATAACGGATGGCTACTAATGGGATTATTATTTATACCTATGTTTATAGCAGGAATATATCTAATGATAAAAAATCCTAAACTATTAAAAATAAGACTAAACGCCAAAGAAAAAGAAACGGAGCAAAAAGAAGTATTACTATTAAGTGGCATAATGTTTATAACAGGATTTGTAGTAGCAGGATTAAACTACAGATATAATTGGATAATACTACCAAATATAGTAGTAATAATATCATCTATTATCTTTATAATATCTTATATCTTATATGGAGCAGTATTAAGAGAAAATACTTATCTATCTAGAACAATAGAAGTAGATACTAATCAAAAACTAATAGATACAGGACTATATAGTATAGTAAGACATCCCATGTATATGGTAACTTTATTATTATTCTTAAGTATTCCCTTAATATTAAACTCTATTATTTCATTTATAATATTTTTAGCATATCCCTTTATAATAATAAAAAGAATTAATAATGAAGAAAAAGTATTAGAAAAAGATTTAAAAGGATATGAAAAATACAAAAAGAAAGTAAAATATAAATTAATACCATATATTTGGTAAGGAGGAATTATGATTTATATAGGAATTATTTTAATATGTTTAATAGGAACATTCTTACATTTCTTATACGAAATAAGTCATCACAATAAATTCGTAGCCATATTTGCTGCTGTAAACGAAAGCACTTGGGAACACATAAAAATATGTATGACACCAACAATATTATGGAGTCTATACGATGGATATATTTATGGATTAAATAGTAACTATCTAATAGCAAAAAGCCTAAGTCTCTTAACTATAATAATATTAATACCATTATTATTCTATACTTACAAAACTTTTACCAAAAAAGCTATATTACCAATAGATGTAGTATGCTTCTATCTAACCGTAATAGCATCTCAACAAGTATTCTACCATTTTATTAATATTGAAACATTACCATTTATTTATACCTATCTATGTACAATCCTATTATTTATAGAAGTATCTGCTTATATGTTCTTAACCTTTAATCCCATAAAGAATTTTATCTTTGAAGATCCCATTTCTCATAAATATGGATTAAAAGGTCATACCGAAATGCACGATCATAAACATGAACATAAGGAGTGATAATATGAATGGATTTGCTTGTTTTATGCTAATATTTGCTATAGGAATCTTTATAGCAGGAATATATATCTATACCGGTCATAACAGTGAAGTATTAATCTGGAAAGGATACAACAAAAATGCTACTAAAAAAGACTTAGAAAAAATAGGTAAGTGGACCATGATAGTAGGATTAATACCATTAATTCTATCTATATTAGGATTTATCTTTGATTTCCAATAGATAAATAAAATATAGTAGTATTTTAATTTTATGATATAATATAGCAAAGGAAAGATATTATGGATATAAAGAAAAAAATAGGACAAATGTTTATAATTAGAATGCATACAAAAACTATAACTCCTGAATTAGAAATCCTAATAAAAGAATACAACATAGGAGGAGTATGCTTATATTCTAAAAACTATACTACTTATGAAGAAATGTTAAAATTAGTTAATAGCTTAAAAGAAACAAATAAAAAATATAACAAAACACCATTATTTATCGCTATTGATCAAGAAGGTGGAAGAGTAAACAGACTACCTAAAGACATAAAAAATATCTCCCCAGCTAAAAAACTAAGTAAAAATGATAAATATATCATTGAAGCAGGAAATATTACCGGAGAAATATTATTTAAAACAGGAATAAATATGAATTTTTCTCCAGTATTAGATATTCAAAGATTTCCTGATAATCATGCCATAGGAGATAGATGTTATGGAGATAATTATAAAGACGTATCCCATAAAGCTAATCTAATGATGAAAACTCTACAAGATAATAAAATCATCTCTGTAGTAAAACATTTCCCAGGCCATGGATTAGTAAAAAATGATACCCATCTATTCTTACCAATCGTAACCAAAGATATAGATAATACAGAAGATATAATACCATTTAAAGAAGCAATAAAACAAAATACAGATGCTATCATGATAAGTCATATCTTATTATCTAAACTAGATCCCTTTAACCCAGCTAGCTTATCTAAAAAAGTAATTAAAGATTACTTACAAACTAAACTAAACTACCAAGGATTAATAATAACAGACGATTTAAAAATGAAATCAGTAAACCTATTATATGGATATAGGAAATCATCCCTAAAAGCTATATCAGCAGGAAGTGATATCGTCCTAATAGGAGCAGATCATAATAAAGTAATAAATTGTATTAACTATATAGCTAATAGACTAACTGATGAATTAGAAAACAATATTAATAACTCTTATCAAAAAATATTAAAAACAAAAGAAAAATATAATATTGAAGATAAAACAAATAACAAAATAGATATAGAAAAATATAACAAAAGAATAATAAATTTAAATAAGAAAGTTCAATAAAACTCTTTTGCTATTTTAAAAATATGTAATAAAAATTACATATTTTTTCTTTCTATGCAGGAGTTTTATATATCAATGTCTAATAATAATATTAGGAGGGATAATATGATAGAAGAAAAAAATATACCAATTTTATGTACTGATATTATATTTAAAAGTATTTTCATTGATATGGAAAGTATTATTATAAAATTTATTTATGATATAACGGGATATAAATTAGATAATATAATACTTACTATTAATGAAATACCAATAACTAGAAAGAATGAAAAATTTAAAAGATCTGATTTTATTATTAAATCAGATAATGAGATATTTAATATAGAATTAAATTCTAATTGTTATAATTCTTTAATTATTAAGAATCTAAGCTATTTATGTGGATTATTCTCTAAAGATACTAATAAAGGAGAAGATTATAATGATAAGTTAGAAGTAATCCAAATAAATATAAATAATTATAGTAAATATAATAAGCCTGTATTAGATTATCAAATGATAAATAATAGTTACGGTATAGTTTATTTTAATGGTCTTAAAATCTATGACTTAGATATTGTTAAGTGTAGAAGTATGTATTACAATGAAAATATAAGAAAAAGAAATTATCTCAAGTGGGGAGCCTTATTTTCATCTAATTCATTAGATGAAATAGAATTTATAATAAAAGATTTAATAGGTATAAGGAAAGGAGAAATATTTATGAGTAAATTAAAGAAAATGACAGTAGAAACATATGTAATGGATGAAGCTGAGGCCTTAAGAGAAGATGATAAAATAAGAAGAAGTATCTATAAAGAAGGAATATCAATAGGTAAAGAACAAGGTATATCAATAGGTAAAGAAGAAGGAATAGAGCAGGGGATATTAACAACAATAAAGAATATGATAAAAAATAGTGCTTCTTATGAATTTATATCTAAAGTAACTGGTAAATCCATTAATGAAATAAAAGAACTAGCTAAGGATATATAATAATTTATTATTGATACAAATATATTAATAATGTCTATAATTCCTTATAAATATTGATATTATGATTATTTTATTATATTATTACCTTATAGTAGGTGTAATATGAATAAGAAAAAAATAATGTATCTAACATTTGGAATATTAACTCTAATAATAACTATAACAGGTTCTACCTATGCATACTTTGCCTTATCAACAAGTAATAATAACTCTATAACAGGAACTACTGCCGATGTAGGGCTTACTTTAAATGTAGTAAAATTAAAACCTAATACTAATACAACGGATTACTTAGTACCTCAATTAGAAAGTGCCTTAGGTACTGCTATTAATAATACTAATAATTGTAAAGATGCTAATACCAATACAGTATGCCAAGTATATAAAGCAACACTAACTAATACAGGTACAGCTAATGCTAAACTAAAAGGAACAATAACTTTTTCTAATGTAAATAATCTACCTAACTTAAAATGGAAAATGATTACAGATGCTACTACATTAGGTAGTAATCCCACTAATAGTGCATCTACATCTAATTCAACCTTTGTATCAGAAGCAAATCTAAATCCTAACCAAGCTATAGACTATTACTTTGTAGTATGGATAAACGAAACAGGTTCAGAACAATCAGATAGTGGGGCATATTCAGGTTCCATTACATTTACATCATCTAATGGTAAAGGTATAACTTCAACCATAGGAGAAGTAACAACATTTACAGGAACGATATATAGAAAATCAACAGAGTCATTACTAATAGGTAATACAATAGCTCAAGAAACCAAAAATGGTTATTGTGATATAGAAACATCAAGTGGAACTCAATATGATTGTTTTGATACAGAGACTGAATGTAATTCGTTTTTACAAAATAATGGATATACTGAAACAGATACATGTCAACCTAGGACATATACAACTGGAATATCAAGTTATGTAACAGATCCATCTGAATTAAATAGTATATACTATCTAAAACATACCATAGTAGATGATATAGTAACTGAAAGTTACGTAGAATTTGTAGTAACACCAACTATGGCCCAAAACAATCCAGGAATGACAGCAGGAACATACACCTTAAGAGGAGCAGGAGCAACATATAATCAATCTACCGATAGTTATAATAATGATAGTCCATATTATGCAAGTAATGTAAATGCCTTAAAACAAGCCTTCGGTGAAAACAGTGGATATTGTAGTGATTTTACCAGCTCTTCCACTGTGCACTGCAGCGTTTCGGGGTTGAACGCCGACGCCATTTCGTATGGCAACGTGTACGCGCACGATGACTCTGCGAGCTGCTACGTGACCAGTGATGGCAGCTCGTACTGCTACAGCTAGTAGTCGTCCCCTTCCGCCCAGCGAGGACCGCAGGTCATTCTAGTGATCTTGAATCCCCATCCACTTGACGGAAGTCAAGTGGTAATGGTGCCGAACGAGTTATACGAGTGTAGGCACAACAATATATATTATTTTAATAATCTAAGAAAGAAGTCCAATAGGACTTCTTTTATTTTCTTTCTCCAAATATTTTAGTACCAATCCTCACATAAGTACTACCTTCAGCTATAGCTATTTTATAATCATTACTCATTCCCATAGAAAGAATCTCATAATTATACTTATTACCAAGTTCTCTCATTAATTTAAAATATTTTCTATTATCACTAGGATTATCTGTATTAGGAGCTACACACATAAAACCCAATATCTTTACATTAGATAAATTATTAATCTCCATAATAGCTTTATCTATCTCTTCTATATTAAATCCATACTTAGATTCTTCATTAGCAATATTAATCTCTAAAAGAATATTAACTATAATATTCTTTTTCTTAGCTTCTTTGTCAATAACTTTAGCTAACTTAACACTATCAACAGAATGAATTAAATAAACTTTATCAATAATATCTTTAACCTTATTAGTTTGTAAATGTCCAATCATATGCCAATTAATATCATCTGGTAACAATTCTATCTTAGAAATTAACTCTTGTACTTTATTTTCCCCAAAATCCCTAATACCAGCTTCATATGCCTCCATAATCATCTCTATTGGTTTAGTCTTACTAACAGCAATCAATTTACTATTACCAATATTTTTCATTATACTATTAATATTATCTTTTATCATATTATCACCAATATAATTATATCATGAATATTAAAACATAAAATATAATATGAATAATAGATTAAAAGAAATTAATAATGAAGAAATAATTTGGGTAATTTATTTAGGTATAATAATATTAAGTTATTATTCTAATGACTTAGAAAGAAAATACTTCTTAAATAAAGATATAAATAGTAAAGAACAATATAGAAGTATTATAATAATAATCTTTTCCATTCTAGTAATAGTATATTATTATTTCCTAAATGATTCATATCAAAGTGTAAAAGAATTAAAACCAAATGATAATAAAAAGAAAATAGATTTAGTATATCTATCCTTTATAGCATCTCTTCTAATCTTTATAAGTGGCATAATATTTTTATATATAGCTATATCAGATGAAGAGTTAAATGTAGAATTAGCCTTCAACTAATCAAAATTTGCTTTTTTGAATTATTTTTGATATAATTCATATACACATGTTAAGAACAACAAACAAAGCTGTATAAAATAATAAAAAGGGACACAATATTACTTTAAAGCATATAATATTAATGATTAAAATTTGACATTTTTGAAGTTTTTTGGTAAAATATTAAACGTCCGTCTGAAAAAGGAGAGGAAAAAAATGAAAATTTTAAGTGATCCACTCTCGGTTTTGAGAGTAATCAAAAAGAATATATCTAAATATAGACTTGTAGCTAGTTTGATATTTATTACCATATCTATAGCAATCATAACTTATAATATTTGTGATATGAATCACAGACAAGAAGTATTTAATAAGTTAGATGTAACTTTTACCGAAGTTAAAGCTGTAGAATACGGAACACCAGACTATGACCCAATGACTCTAGTTGAAAATGTTCCTTATGGTAAAATAGTAAACTATACAAGTACAGTAGACACTAATTCTATAGGTAAACAAACATTAATATTCGTTGTAGAAGACGAGAATGTTACCAAAGTTGTTAATGTTGAAGTAGAAATAGTAGATACTGAAAAGCCAGAAATAACTATGGCAGAAGAAACTATCTCAATTGAAGAAGGTAACGAATATAATATCAAAGATAACATCAAATCAGTAACCGACAAAGTAGATGGTGACTTAGAGTTAGTAGAAGAAGAAACAGAAGATAAAAAAGCTTACTATACAATAAACACTAACCTTGATACTAATACTGCTGGTAGTTATTCCGTAAGTGTTAAAGCTGTTGATAACAGTGGTAACGTTAGTGAAAAAACATATAACATTAATGTTGTTGAAAAACCAAAACCAAAGCCACCAGTATTTGACAGTAATATGAATAATAACGCTACAGCTTCAGTTGATACATCATCAGTTGTTGGAGCAGCATATTCATTATTAGGTTATAGCTATACATCAGGTGGCGCTAGTCCAAGTACAGGATTTGACTGTAGTGGTTTCGTTCAATATATTTATAGCTTATTTGGTAAGAATGTAGGAAGAACTACATATGATCAAGCTAATGTAGGTTATGGTATATCAAGAGAAAATATGCAACCAGGAGATATAATTGTATGGAGTGATAATGGATATTCACCAACTCACTCAACATTATATGTAGGTGATGGACTAATTATCCATGCTGCTAACTCAGGCACTGGCGTAATAACAAGTACTGTTGATTCTTGGGATGCCTATGCTGGAGATATTGTAGCTATCAGAAGAGTTTAACAAAAAGAAAAAGTAATAAAGAAAGTAACGTAAAGTTCTTTCTTTTTTTTTGATAATAAGTTATAATATAAAATGAGTAAGGAGTGTTTAATATGGAACTAAAAGAATTAAAAACAGAATATTTAAATATGAAAAACGACCTACAAGCTATAAGGAGGTCTCTTTGACTTAGACAATAAACAATTAGAAGTAGAAGATTTAAATAAAAAAGTAAATACCCCTAATTTTTGGAATAATAAAGAAGAAGCTAATGAAATAATAAATAGAATAAATGATTTAAATAAAATAATAAATCCTATTCTAGATCTAGATAGTAGTATTAATAACAATTTAGAATTACTAGAAACTAATGAATTAGATGAAGAATTACTATTATTAATTGAAGAAGAATATAATAAATATCTAAAACAATTAGAAGAATTAAAAATAGAAACCTATCTATCAGGAGAATATGATGCAAATAATTGCTTATTAGAAATACACGCTGGAGCTGGAGGAACAGAATCTTGTGATTGGGTAAGCATGTTATATAGAATGTATACTAGATATTTAAATAAAAAAGGCTATAAAATAGAATTAATAGATAAACAAGATGGTGAAGAAGCTGGTATCAAAAGTGTAATGATTAAAGTAATTGGTCATAATGCCTATGGATATCTAAAAAACGAAAAAGGAGTCCATAGATTAGTAAGAATAAGCCCTTTTGATGCTAATAAAAGAAGACATACATCTTTTGCTTCTGTAGAAATAACTCCTGAAATAAGTAAAGATATTGATATAGAAATAAATGAAAAAGATTTAAAAATAGATATCTATAGAAGCAGTGGACCTGGAGGACAAGGAGTAAATACTACTGATAGTGCTGTAAGAGTAACTCATTTACCTACAGGAATAGTAATAACTTGCCAAAATGAAAGAAGTCAAATTCAAAATAAAGAACACTGCTTAGAAATATTAAAAAGCAAATTATATACTATAGAATTAGAAAAAAAGAATAAAGAGATTTCTGATGTGAAAGGAAGCCAAATGGCTAATGCCTTTGGTTCAGGAAAAAGAAGCTATGTAATGTGTCCCTATACTAGAGTAATAGATAACGATTCTAAATATGAAACAAGTAACGTAGAAAACGTATTAGATGGTAACCTAGATGATTTCATCATATCAGGATTAAGGAAGTGTTAGTGTGGAATTAAAACTTTTTAAAAAAATTAGAGAAAGAAAAATAAACAAGTTACTAGATCAAATAGATAAAAGAGATTTATTCAAAAGATATTCCCTTTTATTACTAGGATGTTTCATTGTAGCTTTTGCCTTTAATATTTTATTTGACCAATATAATATAGTATGCTTTGGTATATCTGGATTATCACTAGTATTCAAACAATTTGGTATACCAACTTATATTTTTATCCTAGTAGGTAATATTATCTTGCTAACCATAAGCTATTTTGCCTTAGGTAGCAAAAAAACTAAACACGCTATTGTAGGATCTTTATTATATCCCTTATTAGTATATTTAACTAGTTTTTTAAAACCATATTTCTATTTTGAAAACGTAGAATTATTAGTAATAGCAATATTCGGTGGTGTATTAACAGGATTAGGTTATGGACTTATCTATAAAACTAACTTTAATACTGGAGGAACAGATGTAATAACAGAAATAGTATCAAAATATACCAAAATAAGCTTAGGCAAAGCGACCTGGGTATCTGATGGAATTGTTGTATTATCTGGTTTAATAGTATTCTCATGGGAAATAGTCTTATATGGATTTTTAGTATTATACATAATTAGCTTTATGACTGATAAAGTAGTAATAGGAATATCTCAAAGTAAAGCCTTCTATATCGTTACTCAGAAAGAGAAAGAAGTAAGAGAATTCTTACTATCTATAACAGATGGTGGAGTAACAATCATGAATGCAAGAGGTGGCTACTCTAATGAAAAAGAATCGTTATTATTAGGAGTAGTACCAACAAGACAATACTTCTTAGTAAAAGAAGGATTAAAAACTATCGATGAAAATATATTTTTCTTAGTCTGTGACTCATATGAAGTAAGTCCAAGGAGAAAGAGACATGAAAAAGTATAATGATGCCTTAACAAATTTAGAAAAAGATAGTTTTTATAAAAGAAGTGCTTTATTTATATGGGGAATATTACTATATAGTGTATCATTTAATTTATTCTTTTCACCCCATGATATTGTAACTGGAGGATCAACAGGAATAGCCTTAATCATAAATGAAATATATAGAATAGATGTTAGTGCCTTTGTCCTAGTATTTTCCCTAATAACTTTATTAATAGGATTAATATTCTTAGACTATAAAGTAGTATTAAAAACAATATGTGGAGTACTAATATTACCTATATTTTTAAAATTTACTAGTATATTTCCTGAATATATAAATTTAAATACCTTGCCAACATTTATGATAGTCTTATTAGGAGGAATCATAATGGGATTAGGTAATGGTATCATCATAAGAAGTAGTTACTCTGTAGGAGGACTTCAAACTATATACCAAATACTATATAAGTATTTTTATATATCAATAGGAACATCAACCTTAGTAATAAATGGAATAATAGTCTTAATTAGCTCTCTTATCTTTGGTTGGGATAATGGCTTATATGCTATAATAGGCTTATTTGTAGCCTCTAAAATAACTGATAGAGTAATGTTAGAAACATCAATATCTAAATCATTCTTTATCGTAACAGATAAAGACAAAGAAATTAATGACTATATAATAAGTGTACTTGGAAGAAGTGCTACCATATTAAACGTAAGAGGAGGCCATAGTAACAGCAAGAAAAAAATTCTTATGTGTGCCATTCCAACCAGACAATACTTTTTAGCTAAACAAACAATCCAAGAAATAGATGAAGAAGCCTTCTTCTTAATAACAGATACTTATGAAATATACGGAGGTATGTAAAAAAAAGTATACCAAAATAAACTTAATATGTTATAATAAATAATACAGTAAAGGTGGAGTATAGATGGAATTAATAAGAATAGATAACGTTCAAAAAACATATAAAAACGGCGTAGTTGCCCTATACGATTTCAACCTAAGCATAAAAAAAGGAGAGTTTGTCTTCGTAATAGGAGCTTCCGGTTCCGGCAAATCAACTCTAATAAAAATGCTATATCGTGAAGAAAAACCAGAAAAAGGTTCAATCGTAATAGGTGGAATAAACGTAGCCAAATTAAAAAATAGAAAAGTATATATCCTAAGAAGAAAACTAGGAGTAGTATTCCAAGACTTTAAACTATTACCTAAATTAACAGTATATGAAAATGTAGCTTTTGCCTTAGAATTATTTGGCTATGATAAAAAAACTATTCAAAGAAGAGTAGTAGAAGTATTAGATTTAGTAGGATTAAAAAACAAAATAAGACAATATCCTGACCAACTATCAGGAGGAGAACAACAAAGAGTAGTAATAGCAAGAGCTATTGCTAACAACCCTAAATTACTAATATGTGATGAACCAACTGGAAATCTAGATCCTAAGACATCAATGGAAATAATGAACGTCTTAGAAAATATAAATAGATTAGGTACAACCATTATAATGGCAACCCATGATAGCGTTTTAGTTGATAAAATGAAAAAAAGAGTTATATTAATAGAGCAAGGAAGATTAAAGAAAGATTACGAGAAAGGAACATATTATAATGAGAGGTATTAGAACATTAAGAAGATATATAAGAGACGCTGCTAAAAGTGTCGTAAGAAATTTTTCCTTATCTCTAGCCTCTATCTCTTGTATCGCTATAACCCTAATTGTTGTAGCATTCTCTATCGTTTTATCATATAATGTTGAAAACTTTGCCGAATCAATAAGAAAAGACGTAACCATAGTAATATTTTTAGATAGTGATGCCAAAAGTGAAGATGCCTCTAGAATAGAAAAAGGCATAAAAGCAACTGGTAATGTAGAAAAATTAACCTTCAAAAGCAAACAACAACAAGCAGAAGAAACAGCCAAAGAAAATGAAGTATTTGCAACCATAATAAGTGAATGGACTGACGATACTAATCCATTACTAGATAGCTTTGAATTAAAAGTAAAAGACGTTGAAAAAATAAAAAATACAGCCTCTAAAATCAAAAAAATGGATAAAGTAAATACCGTAAGCTATGGAGAAGATATGGTAGATCAATTAATAACAATCTTTAACGTAGTAAAAAAAGTATCAATAGGAGCAGTAATAGCCCTAATAGTAGTAACAGCATTCCTAATAACAAATACAATTAAACTAGCTATTTATTCAAGAAAAAGAGAAATAGAAATCATGCGTCTAGTAGGAGCATCTAATCTATCTATTAAAATACCATTCGTAATAGAAGGATTATTCTTAGGATTACTAGGATCAGTAATACCAGTATTAATAACAATATATGGTTATACAGGATTATATGATTTCTTTGATGGAAAACTATTCTCATCATCTCTAGCAAAATTAATAACTCCTGATCCATTTATCTATCTAGCAGCCCTATTATTAGTAATAATAGGAATACTAGTAGGTATGTTTGGTTCATGGCAAGCAGTAAGAAAATATTTAAAGATATAAAATTCTCAATGATAATTGAGAGTTTTTTTATAAAAAAGAAGGATTTTTATAATTTATCTAGAATAATAATATTAGAGGTGATAAATTATGAATTACTATAATGAACTAAAAAACAAATTAATAGATAATGAAATATATACAAAAGTAAAAGATTATTCAAAAGAAAAACATAATCTTATAACACATTACGAAGTAGGAAAAATATTATCAAAAGTTGAAAATAAGTATGGAGAAAATATAATTAATAAATATTCAAAAAAATTAGTAATAGAAGTTGATAAAAAATATAATCCAAGGACATTAAGAAGAATGAAACAATTATATCAATTTTTTGAAAAACAGAAATGGTCCCCAGTGGGGACCAAATTATCAATTAGTCATATAAGACAATTATTTAGCTTAACAAATATTAACGAAATAAATTATTATGCTGAACAAACAGAAAGAAGAAATCTTTCCAAAAGGCAATTAGAAGAAATAATTAAAAATAAAGAATATGAGAGATTATCAGAAAACACTAAAAATAAACTAATATATGATGAAAAAGTAGAAGTAAAAGATTTAATTCCTAATCCAATATTAATTAAAAATAAGGATAATATAGAGATAGTAACTGAAAAAGCATTACATCATTTAATACTAGAAAGTATTGAATCATTTATGAAAGAATTAGGTAATGGCTTTAGTTTTATTGGTAGTGAATACAAAATAAAAATAGGAGATAGTTATAGTTATATTGACCTATTATTATTTAATATAAAATATAATTCATATGTAGTAATAGAATTAAAAGTAACAGAGTTTAAAATAGAATATATATCACAAGTACAAAAGTATATGAATTATATAGATAAAAATATAAAAGAAATAACTAATAACAACACTATAGGAATTATCATATGTAAGAAAGAAAATAAATTTGTAATAGAGTATTGTTCAGATGATAGAATAAGTATAAGAGAATATGAATTGGTATAAGGATAATGTTATTTATTATCCTTATATTTTAAATAAATATTATATAACTTATTATAATTATCTTTACCTAATATTAAAGAAGCATCTCTAATAACTTCTTCATCACTTATTTTACAATCTAAATAATCATTATAATTACTTTTTATATAATTATAAACATCTAATAATTCTATATCATTTAAGATAATATTATTCTTCAAAGATATATTTTTTACATCATCTAAAGTTAATTTTTTTAAATACATTCTCATAATATATGGATTCATAATATCACCAATATATTATATGAATATTTTTAAATATTTGTCTACAAAAATCAATTGTAATTAATATATATTTTTGTTATAATTAGTATAGTTTGGAAAGGAGGATAACATGAAAAAAGAAAAGAAGATTAAATTAAAAGGTTCAAGCTTTTTCGATAAAAGAAAACCAATTAATAAAAAAAGAAAAGAAAAAAATAAAAAAGTAAAAATTAATGCTTTATCCTCTAAAAAACCATTAAATAAAATAACTAAACAACCAAAGAACAATAAAAATAATGCTTATAAAACTATAAGACCATTAAATAATTATAATAAAAACCAAACTAAAGTTAGATATTTACCAGATATAATTGAAAAAAGATATGTCTTAATAATATTTATTACTGTTATAGCATTTGGTTCTATTATCGTAAGATTAGTTAATTTACAAGTTGACAATCAAAAAAAATATCAAAAAAAATTAGTTGAAGCAACAGAACAAATAATAGAAGGTTCATCTACACCAAGAGGTAGAATTTATGATAGAAATCATGTCTTATTAGTAGATAATAAAGCCGTAAAAACAATTTATTATAAAAAAGAAGATAGAATAACTACTAAAGAAGAAATAGAATTAGCTTATAAAGTAGGAGATTTAATTAATGTTGATTATAAAAAATTATCTGAAAGAATGTTAAAAACATTCTGGTATAGAAATAATAAAGAAAAAGCTAAAGCAAAAATAACCGATAAAGAATGGAAAAAATATGAAGAAAGAAAACTAACAGATGATGATATTAATGACATGATATATGAAAGAATAACTAAAGAAGAATTAGATCCATATACTGATAAAGATAAAGAAGCAGCATATATTTATTATTTAATGAATAAAGGTTATTCATATGCTGAAAAAATAATAAAAAATAAAGATGTAAGTGATGAAGAATATGCTAAAATATCTGAAAGCATTGATATCTTAAAAGGATTTAATACTAAATTAGATTGGGAAAGAGTATACTTACAAGGAGACTATTTTAGATCAATTCTTGGTAATGTTTCCTCATCAACTCAAGGAATACCAGCAGAATTAGCAGAAGACTATATAAAAAATGGTTATAGTATGGATGATAGAGTAGGAATAAGCTATCTTGAATATGAATATGAAAAATATCTAAAAGGAACTAAAGCTAAATATAAAGTAAAAAACGGGGCTTATGAATTAATAAGTCCAGGCTCTAGAGGTAATGACTTAGTTTTGACAATAGATATGAATTTACAAAAATTCCTAGAAGATACCTTATCTAGAGAAGTACTAGCAACTAAATATGAAATAAATACTCAATTTTATGATCATAGTTTTGCTATTATAGCAGACCCTAGAAATGGAGAAATCCTTGCTATGGCTGGAAAACAAGTAAAAAGAAATGGTAATGGAGAGTATTATGTAACAGATTATACCCCAGGAGTAATAACAACTTCTGTTACTCCAGGTTCAATAGTAAAAGGAGCATCTATGCTAGTAGGATATAAGTATGGAGCTATATCTATAGGAGAATATCAAGTAGATGAATGTATAAAAATAAGAGCAACCCCAGAGAAATGTTCTTGGAGAACTATGGGATATATAAATGATATCTATGCCTTGGCTTTCTCATCTAACGTATATCAGTATAAAACAGCAATTAAAGTAGGAAGAGGAGTATATAGATATGATGAAGGATTATCACTAGATGAAAGTGCATTTACTAAATATAGAGATATGTATGCATCCTTTGGTTTAGGAGTAAAAACTGAAATAGACCTACCAAGTGAAGGGCATGGCTATCGAGGTAGTTCTAAACTACCAGGTCACTTATTAGATTTCTCTATCGGTCAGTATGATACTTATACTCCAATAGAAATATCACAATACATAAGTACACTAGGTAATGGTGGAACAAGATATAAACCATACTTAGTAAGAGAAGCTTATGATTCTTCAGAAAATAAAAGTCAAGATTTTAAGAAAAAAATATATACAGCAGAACCAACAAAATTAAATACTGTTGATGTAGAAAAACAATATATGGATAGAGTAAGAGAAGGCTTTAGAGCAGTAGTTGAATATGGACTAGGAACAAGTTATATGGGAGGATATCAATATATAGGAGCAGGAAAAACAGGAACCAGTCAAAGCTTTATTGATACAAATGGTGATGGAAAAGTAGATACAGAAACTATATCAACAAGCTTTATTGGCTATGCTCCATACGATAATCCTAGAATGAGCGTGGTAGTAATTAGTCCTGATGTTGCTATCTCTACAGCCCAAACAACAAGCTCTATCAATCAAAGATTATCTTCACAAATTGTAAATAAATACTTTGAAATTTACCAATAGTATGTTATAATAACCACACATGTGCTTAAAAGGAGGGAAATTATGGCTAAAAAGAATGAAAACAGAGTTTTAGTTACATTAACTTGTAGTGAGTGTAAAACTCCTAATTATAGAGTAAGTAAAAATACAAAGAACACTACAGACAAACTATTATTAAATAAATATTGTCCAAAATGTCGTAAAACAACTGAACACAAAGAAACAAAACAAAAGAATTAAGGAAGTGAAGTAAATGATAAACGTAAATGACTTCAAAACTGGTCTTACTATAAATTATGATGGTAATATCTATCAAGTACTTGATTTTAACCACGTAAAACCAGGAAAAGGAGCTGCAATAGTAAAAGCTAAATTAAAAAATTTAAGAACTGGATCTATTGCTGAATACTCTTTCGGAGCTGGAACAAAAGTTCCAACAGCGCATATCAATAAACAATTAATGCAATATCTATATTCAACAGGTTCTAGTTATAGTTTCATGAATATGGAAACATATGAACAAATAGATATAGATGAATCACAAATACAAAATGAAGTAAAGTTCCTAAAAGAAGGATTAGAAGTATATGTAACTTTCTTTGAATCTGAAATGTTAGGACTAGAATTACCAGAAAAAATAGATTATAAAATAACAAGTACTGAACCTGCTATTAAAGGAAATACTGCAACAAATGCTACTAAAGATGCCATAATAGAAACAGGATTACTTGTAAAAGTTCCATTATTTATTGATGAAGGAGAAGAAATAATCGTCTCAACTAGAGATGGAAAATATGTATCTAGAAAATAAATGGTGATAATATGAATATTGATTTAACTAATTTAATTACCAATAAAGAATCTAATATCAAATTAGACATTGATGTATCGTTTAATGATGAACTATTAAAAGAAACTAGCATTAGAAAACTAAATAATACAAAGTTTCAAGGTGTAATAAATAAATTATATGATGATGAATATGAAATAACTGGAGTATTATCAGGAATAATGATCTTACCAGATGATATAACATTAGAAGATACAGAGTATTCATTTTCTACTGAAATAGAAGAAAAATTTATTGAAAATGAAGATTCAAATGATAATAATTTAATAATTATGCAAAATAAACTTGATATTACAGATTTTTTATGGCAAAATATATTAGTGGAAATTCCCATGAAAGTCAAAAATAAAAAAAATGAAAATTTAAAATTACAAGGTGATGGATGGAGATTAACAACAGAAGAAGAATTAGAAAAAGAAAGTAATAACTCTCCATTTAAAGACCTATTAGAAAATTTCCCAAAAGGAAGGAGTGAATAAAATGGCAGTTCCATTTAGAAAAGTAAGTAAAACAAGTAAAAGAATGAGAAGAACTCATTATAAAGTAAAAGCCAATGGCTTAGTAAAATGTTCTAACTGTGGAGAAATGATTAGACCTCACAGAGCATGTCCAAAATGTGGATATTATAAGAAAGAACAAGTAACAAAAGTATCTGAATAAGCCCAATCAGGCTTTTTTTGTTTACATTAAGTAAAAAAAACACTCAAATCTCTAAATTTTATTGTACAAACATTAAAAATATGTTAGAATTGTAGTATAATCAAAGATAGGAGATGAAATCATGGCTTTAAGTAAATTTAAAAAAATGTTAGTTGATGATGATTATGATGATGATAATGAAGAAGAAACAAAAGAAATTAAAACTAAAGGAAAAGCAGTAACACCTGCAAACATCAGTGGTAAAATGATTTTATTAGAACCACGTGCATATTCAGAATCACAACAAATAGCCGATCATTTAAAAAAGAAAAATACTGTTGTCGTAAATATGAAAAGAGTAACTCCTGATCAAGCAAAAAGAATTGTTGATTTCCTAAGTGGAACAGTATATGCTTTAGAAGGAGATTTACAAAAAATAGGAGCAGGAATTTTCTTATGTACTCCAAAAAATGTTGACGTAGAAGGTGCTATCACTGATGACGAAGACAAAGTAAAAGGCAAAAAGAATAATGATGATGATTATATAGAGTGGTAATATAAGAAAAGTGGTGTAATTATGAAACGCTTTAGCATTGTTAATAATGGCTACAATATTGAAGAAGTAAATCAGTTTATTGATGTTGTAATAAAAAAACTAGAACAAATAAGCGCTGATAACAGTAACTATTTAGTACAACTAGATGAATTAAGACGCCAAATAGAAATAGAAAAAAGCAAACAAGTAAATAGTGAAATTGATGTAAAAGTATCAAAAGCTCTTATTGCAGCCCAAGAAACAACTGATAAAATGAAAGAACTAGCTAAAGAAGAAGCTGATTTAATCGTAAGAGAAGCCAAAGAAAATGCTAATGCCATAATTCACGAAGCTTTAATAGATGCCGAAAAAAAACAGCAAGAATATGAACTATTAAAAAAAGATTATAATGTATATAAAACTAAAGTTGAAGCTTTAGTAAAAGCCCAATTAGAATTACTAGAAGAAAATAAAGAAGATAATTAATTGTTGACATTTATTATCTTTTTTTTTATAATAGACTAGTATTGATTTTAAAAACACGTGTTGAAGACGGTATTTATGTATACGTTTAGAGAGAATCTATGGTTGGTGAAAATAGAGAAACTGAAATAAATACAAATCACTTCAGAAGTGAATTTCCGATATGTAGGAAATATCCGGATATAATCCGTTATCAAAATAAGAGCACTTATGTGAATTAAGGTGGTACCGCGGTCATCCGTCCTTAAAAACTAAGTGCTCTTTTATATTTAAGGAGGAAATTATGAAAAAATTCGCAAGTTTAGAAAAAAAAGATGCCTATGAAGTAGAAAGTAAAATACTAAAGAATTGGAAAAAAATAGATATCCTAAACAAAACTATTGAAAACAGAAAAGATAGAGATAGCTTTGTCTTTTATGATGGACCAGCTACTGCTAATGGTAATCCAGGATTACACCATATGGTAGCAAAATTCCTAAAAGATTCATTTTGTAAATATGAGACCATGAAAGGTAATAAAGTAATAAGAAAAGTAGGATGGGATACCCATGGACTACCAGTAGAAGTACAAGTAGAAAAAGAATTAGGCTTTGATGGTAAAAAAGATATTGAAAAATATGGTATAAAAGAGTTTAATGAAAAATGTCGTGAATCAGTATGGAAAAATGTTAATGCCTTTAACAAATTAACTGATGAAATGGGACAATTCATAGATATAGAAAATCCCTATATAACATATGATAATGATTATATAGAAACAGAATGGTGGATATTAAAAAAATTCTTTGATGAAGGATTATTTTATAAAGGTGTAAAAATAGTACCATGGTGTCCAAGATGTGGAACAGGATTAGCATCTCACGAAGTATCACAAGGCTATGAAATGATAACAGCAAATACTGTAATAGTACCATTCAAGAAAAAAGATGAAGATACTTACTTTTTAGTATGGACAACAACACCTTGGACATTAATATCTAATGTAGCATTATGTGTAAACCCAACAGAAAAATATATAAAAGTAAAATCTAAAGGATATAACTTTATCTTAGCAAAATCCCTAGCTAATTCAGTATTAGGTGATGATTATGAAGTATTAGAAGAATATACAGGTAGAGACTTAGAATATACTAAATATGAACAATTATTACCATTCCTAAAAACAGAAAAAAATACTGAATCATTCATTGTAACATGTGATAATTATGTAACAATGACAGATGGAACAGGAATAGTTCATATCGCTCCAGCATTTGGTGAAGATGATGCCAAGGTAGGAAAGAAATATAACCTAGCTTATCTAAACCCTGTAGGAGAAGATGCTAAATATACAGATGGACCATGGAAAGGCATGAATATCTTTGATGCTGATTTAGAAGTAATAAAATGGTTAAAAGAAAATGATAAATTATTCAAAAAACAAAAAATGGAACATGAATATCCACATTGTTGGAGATGTCATTCCCCATTAGTATATTACTCTAGACCATCATATTATTTAGAAGTAACAAAAATAAAAGATAAAGTAATAGAAGAAAATAATAAAGTAAATTGGTACCCATCATTCGTAGGAGAAAAAAGATTTGGTAACTGGCTTGAAAATATGAGTGACTGGGCAATATCTAGAAACAGATATTGGGGAACTCCATTACCATTATGGACCTGTTCTTGTGGACATCAAGAAATGATAGGTAGCAGAGAAGAATTAAAAGAAAAAGCTATCGAAAAAGTAGATACTAAGAAAATTGATTTACACAGACCTTACGTTGATGATATACACTTAACATGTCCACACTGTGGAAAAAAGATGACAAGAGTAGAAGAAGTAATAGATTGTTGGTTTGATTCTGGAGCAATGCCATTTGCTCAATATCATTATCCATTTGAAAACAAAGAATTATGGGATAATCAATTCCCAGCAGACTTTATATCTGAAGGAATTGACCAAACTAGAGGCTGGTTCTATTCATTATTAGTAATAAGTACCTTCGTAACAGGAAAAAGTCCATATAAAAACGTTCTAGTAAACGAATTATTATTAGATAAAAATGGTCAAAAAATGCATAAAAGTAAAGGTAACGCTGTAGAACCATTTACTCTAATGCAAAAATATGGAGCAGATACCATAAGATGGTATATACCATATGTATCACCAGTATGGACACCACTTAAATTTAATGAAGATGATTTAAAAGAAATACACAGTAAATTCTTTAATCCATTAAAAAATACCTATACCTTCTTCCAAACATACGCTAATATTGATAAAATAGATATAACAAAATGTAATGTAGAACCAGAAGAAAGAGAAGAAATAGATAAATGGCTACTATCTAAATATAATAAATTAGTTATGAAAGTAACAGAAGATTTAGATAACTATGATCTAAACCTAGCTGTAAGAAAAATAACTAAATTTGTATCAGATGATCTATCTAATTGGTATATAAGAAGAAATAGAAATAGATTCTGGGCAAGTGAATTAGATTATTCTAAAAAATCTGTTTATATAACAACATATGAAGTATTAACAGGATTATGTAGATTATGTGCTCCAATTATACCATTTACAACAGAAGAACTATTTACTAAATTAACAAGTAAAGAGTCTGTTCATCTAGAGAATTATCCAGTAGCAAATCCAGAACTAATAGATGAAAAACTAGAAGAAAAAATGGATTTAGTAATTGAATTAATATCTTTAGGTAGAAACGCTAGAGAAGAATCTAAAATAAAAGTAAGACAACCTATCCAAAGCGTAATATTAGATAAAAAAGTAGAACCAATTATTAAAGATATAGATGAATTAATAAAAGAAGAATTAAATGTAAAAGAAATAATCTATTTAGAAGATTTATCTGAATATATGAATATCGAATATAAACCAAACTTTAAAGTATGTGGACGTATATTTGGTAAAGATATGTCTAGATTTACAGAATACTTATCTACAATATCTAAAGAAGAAATAAAATTATTACAAGATAATAAATTAGAAATAAATCTAAATGGAACAGATTATAAAGTAGAATCAGATTATGTAGAAACTAGAATTAACTCTAAAGAAGGATATGACGTAGCAGTAGAAAATAATAATTTAATAATTCTAAATACTAACCTAACAGAGGAATTAATCGGAGAAGGATTAGCTAGAGAAACAATATCTAAAATCCAAAACTTAAGAAAATCTAATGATTATGAAATAATGGATAGAATAATAATTCACTATAGTAGCAATGAAGAATATACTAAATCTATAAATAATTACCTAGATTTCATTAAGAAAGAAACCCTAGCTAACGATATAATTAAAGAAGATAATATTGATAACATAATAGATATTAATGATTATAAAGTAGGTATTAAATTAGAAAGAGTGAATAAATAACTATTCATTCTTTTTAACCCAAGAAGAGGTGTAACATGAAAGAAAGAAAAATAGCCATATTTACAGATGCTCATAGCCTATATGAACCAACTTTAGCTATCTTAAAAGATATAAAGAAAGAAGGAATAAAAGAAATATATTCTCTAGGTGATAATATAGGAATAGGACCTAAACCAAAAGAAGTAATGGATTTATTAGAAGAATATAATGTAAAATCTGTACTAGGAAATCATGAAATATATGCCGTAGAAGGAATAGAATCTTTATACCAACATCTAGTAGAAAAGAACGCCGTAAGAGAAGCACAAAGAAATGGTGATTGGACATACAATAAAATAACTGAAGAACAACAAGAAAGAATAAGATTATATCCTAAAACAATAAAATTAAAAGTTGGAGGCAAAAAAATAGTATTATGCCATTCTATTAAAGACTTAAACAATGGGAGACTAATAGTTAATCCAAATGAATTTGATTTAGTACTTCAAGGACATATTCACTTCAAAAAAGAAGAAGGAAATATCAAAACATTAAGTGGAGTAGGAATAGGTGATGCTGGTAATGGTAAAGCAATATATATAGTTATAGTTGAAAAAGAAAACGGATACATAATAGAAGAAAAAGAAGTAGAATATAATATTGATAAAGTAAGACAAAATATTGATAATAGTGATCTATGTGAAAAAGATAAATTTAAAGCATATCACTTTGCAAAAGTAAGAATGAATAAATAACTATTCATTCTTTTTTATGTTATAATCAAATAAAGGAGTATACTATGGAAACAGAAATAAGATTTTATTATTCACTAGATAGTGAGGAAAAGATTATTAGTAATCTAAAAAAGATAAAAGAATTAACTTATGATGATAAATATCATGAAATAACCGAACAATATAATCATCCCATGAAAGAATATAATTTCTATTCTAAAGAAATAGACGGAAGATTTAGAATAAGAAAAACAACAAGTAATAAACTATCTAAATGTATGATTACTTGGAAAAGAAGATTACCCGGTAAAAATGATTTAATTCACGAAGAAGAAGAGGTAGAAGTATCAATTAATCCTAATGAATATGATAATTTATTATTTCTATTAAATAATGTCTTACACTTAAAATTAGTAGAAAGCTATGAAAGATATAGAACTATCTTTCATAATGAAGATATCGAAATAGCAGTAGATAAATATCCATTTGGTATAGCTTTAGAAATAGAAAATAAAAGCAAAAATAAAAATCCTAAAGAAGTAATAACATCCTGGATTAATAAATTAGGATTAAACATAAATGATTCTTATCCCTTATCATGGGACGATAAATATGAAGAACTATGTAAAGAACAAAATATAGAAACAACCAATATAGTTACTTTTGATAAAGATATGCCTAAAGAAAATAATAAATATTAAAAATATGCTATAATATTATTAGGAGGATAATATGAAAATAAAAAATGTAATAGGAAGACAAATACTAGATTCAAGAGGAAATCCCACTGTAGAAGTAGATGTAATCTTAGAAAATGGAGTATTAGGTAGAGCTTCTGTCCCTAGTGGAGCATCAACTGGTGAAAGAGAAGCGTTAGAATTAAGAGATGGAACTAATGAATATATGGGAAAATCAGTAATGAAAGCTGTAAATAACGTTAATGGGCCATTAAAAGATTTAGTAATAGGTATGGATGCTGAGAACCAAAAAGAATTAGATTACGCCATGATAAATGCTGATGGCACTGAAACCAAATCTAAATATGGAGCTAATGCTATTCTAGGAATATCTATGGCAGCATTAAAAGCATCAGCCATAAATAAAGGATTACCACTTTATAAATATATAGGTAATGGTACTATCTTACCAAAACCAATGATGAATATCCTAAATGGAGGTGCTCATGCTGATAACAAATTAGATTTCCAAGAATTTATGATAATTCCCGAAAGAGATACCATCAAAGAAAGAATAAGAGTAGGTAGTGAAGTATTTCATAACTTAAAATCTGTATTAAAAGAAAAGCACTTATCCACAGGTGTAGGTGATGAAGGAGGATTTGCTCCAGATCTAAATAGTAATACCGAAGGATTTGAATTAATAATGGAAGCTATAAAAAAAGCAGGATATATCCCAGGAAAAGATGTAAACCTAGCCATAGACGTAGCAGCAAGCGAATTCTATAAAGATGGTAAATATAACTTAGTAGGAGAAAATAGATCACTAACAACAGATGAATTAATAGATTTCTATATTGAATTAATCAATAAATACCCAATTATCTCTATAGAAGACCCAGTAGATGAAAACGATTGGGAAGGATTTGCCAAAATAACAGAAAAATTAGGTGATAGAATCCAATTAGTAGGTGATGATTTATTTGTAACCAATAAAAAATGCTTACAAATGGGAATAGATAAACACGCTGGAAATGCTATACTATTAAAAGTAAATCAAATAGGTACTATTACTGAGACTTTAGAAACAATAGAACTAGCAAGAAATAATGGTTATAAAACAATAATATCCCATAGAAGTGGAGAAACAGAAGACACAACTATAGCAGACCTAGCCGTAGGCCTAAATCTAGGACAAATTAAAACAGGATCAATGTCAAGAACAGACAGAATCTGTAAATATAACCAATTAATTAGAATAGAAGAAGACCTAGATAATAACTAGATTGTTAATTATAATGCATTTAAACTCAAAAAATGTTATATTAATTATGTAAGATATAACATTTTTTTAATGTAATTTAAAATAAATAATTAAACTTAATTATTAGAAGGAGCAAAACATGGAATTAGATTTAAAAGAATATCAATTAAAAATAGGAAAATTATCAATAAACGAGCAAAAATTAAGAGATCTTTATCTAAGAGATTTAGCACTTGGTATAGTTCAAGGACCACCTACAGGATATGCCAGCATTGACAAACCTTGGCTACAAAATTATAGTAAAGAAGAAATAATACAAATTTTTCCTAATCAAACAATGTTTCAACATATATATGAAAGAAATAAGGATAATCTTGATTCTTATGCACTAAATTATTTTGGGAAAAGAATTACATACAGAGAATTATTTGAACAAATAAATAAAGTCGAAGAGTCTTTTAGGAAATTAAATATTAATAAAAATGATATCGTTTCTTTTTGCATGCCGACAACACCGGAAACAATATATTGCTTATATGCTTTAAATAAAATAGGAGCAATTGCCAATATGATTGATCTCACAACTAATAACGAAAACATTTTAAAAAGAATTAATGATACAAATTCAAAATGTTTGATTATGTTGGATTCTTTAGAAGAGAAAATGAATGATATAGTTGGCAAACTAAACGTCCAAGAGATAGTATCTGTTTCGCCAACAAATTCATTATCTCCAATTATTTCGGTAATTAATAAAATTAAATCAGGAAAAATAATAAGAAATAAAAAATATCTAACATGGAAACAATTCATAAAAAATAATGATACAATAAAAGAAAATAACATAATTGAAAAAATAGATGAAAATAATGCAGCAATCATTATTTACACTAGTGGCACAACAGGAACTCCAAAAGGATCAGTGTTGGGCAATAAAGGAATTAATTCAACAATTTGGCAATTAAAAAACACCAATATTCATTCCGATGTTGGTGATAAATACCTAGATATTATGCCCCCATTCATTGCATATGGTATAGTATGTGGAATTCATAATCCATTATCTGAAAGACAAGAAATAATAATAATTCCAAAATTAGAACCAAAAAAATTTGCAAAATATATAAAAAAATACAAACCAAATCACATAATTGGTGTCCCAGCCTTATTTGAAACCATGTCAAAAAGTAGTGAACTAAAAACTAAAGATTTAAGTTTCATAAAAAATTTAATATGTGGTGGAGATAGACTAACAATTGCATCAGAAAAACAAATTAATGACTTTCTAAATGAGCATAAATCTAATGCAAAAGTAGCGCAAGGATTTGGAATGACTGAAGTAGGTACAAGTGTAACATACACAATGAATAACACGAATGAATCCACAAATAACCATATAGGTTGTCCCCTATCTGCAACAAACATAAAAATTGTAAAACCTGGTACAGAAGAAGAGCTAACATATAATGAAAAAGGAGAAATATGTATATCAACACCATCCCACATGCTTGGATACTTTAATAATATTTCTGAAACAAATAATGTATTAAAAAAACATAGTGATGGGAAAATGTGGATCCATTCACAAGACCTTGGCTACATAAGTGAAAACGGAGAATTATATTTTATAGACAGAATGAAAAGAATGATAATAAGACATGATGGACATAATGTTTGGCCTGGAGCAATAGAAGAGATTATCTCCAAACATTACGCTGTAGAAAACTGTGTTGTCATTGGGATTCCAACCATAGACAATACAAATGGAGTAATACCAACGGCAGTAATTGTATTAAAAGAAAAATACAAAAATGATGCACAAAAAATTATACTTGAAATAGATGAATTATGCAAAAAAATGCTTCCTGAAAGAGATAAGGCGCAAAACTATATAATAAGAGACTTTTTACCAAAAACAAGTATTGGCAAAATTGATTTTAAAAGTGTAGAAGATGAAGAAATACATAAAATTAAAAAATTAAAAAAATAATATGAAAAAAATATTATTTTTTTTATGTCAAAAATATGATATAATAAAAACAAAAATAGGAGGACTTTATGAATTTTGGAGTTTCGTTTAGTGTTTGCAGTTTCTTATATAGCATGCTTTTAATAATAGTATATTTTTCTAAAGAAAGAATTTCATCAATTGAAAACAAATCATATATTGGAATGATGATTTCCAATTTCTTTGGAATAATTATTGCTATATTGTGTTATTATTTTCTAGTAAAAAAAGACCTTTATCCAATTTTAAATTTAATCACTTCAAAATTATATTTAGTATATGTTTTAACATGGATTTCATTTTTTACAATGTATATTATAATAATTTCATACACTAAAAATAATTTCAAAGAATACTATAAAAAAATAAAGATAGGATTATTTTTCATATATTGTATTCTATTAATTATACTACTAAAATTACCTTTATATTCAGTAAATAATAATGGGGTAGTATATACTGAAGGACCCGCTGCAACATTCTTATCATTTATTACTTTTTACTTCATAACTATATGGCTATACTTATGCGGAAGAAATTATAAAAAAATAAAAAATAAAAAATATCTTCCCATATTTGTTTTTATTCTTTTAGGTGCTGTTGTAATAGTAATTCAGAAATTAAACCCTGGACTACTAATTATAACCTACCTACAAACTTTTGTAACTTTTTTAATGTACTTTACAATTGAAAACCCAGATGTAAAACTAATAAATGAATTAGAATTAGCTAAAAGTAATGCTGAAAAAGCTAATCAAGCTAAAACAGATTTCTTATCTAGTATGTCTCATGAAATAAGAACGCCATTAAATGCTATTGTTGGTTTTAGTAATGCTATCTTAGAAGATAAAAAAATAACAGAAGCTCAAGAAGAAGCAAAAGATATCGTTATGGCTTCTGAAAACTTATTAGAAATAGTTAATGGTATTCTAGATATTTCTAAAATAGAAGCCGGTAAAATGGAAGTAGTAGAAACAGATTATAACTTCAAAGAAATGTGTGATAATATAATAAAATTAGTAACACCTAGAATAATGGAAAAACCAATTGAATTAAAATCATCTTACCCTAAAGACTTGCCAGCAATACTTCATGGTGATATGGGTAAAATGAAGGAAATAATAACTAACTTATTAACTAATGCTGCAAAGTATACTGAAGAAGGTTGGATAGAATTATCAGTTTCATGTATTAATAAAAAGAATAAAACTAATTTAATAATCTCAGTAGAAGATACAGGAAGAGGAATTAAACCAGATAAAATAGATAAATTATTTACTAAATTTCAAAGATTAGAAGAAGATAGAAATACCACCTTAGAAGGAACAGGATTAGGACTCGCTATAACTAAGAGTTTAGTAGAAATGATGGGTGGAAAAATAGTAGTTCAATCTAAATATGGTAGTGGCTCTAAATTTACAGTAACTATCCCTCAAGTAATAGTATCTATGAATGAAATAAAAGTTAAAAAAGAAGAAGATACTACAGGAACAATGGATTACTCTAAAAAGAAAGTATTAGTAGTAGATGATAATAATCTAAATATAAAAGTAGCTTTAAGATTACTAGAGACATATAATATTAAACCAGATACTTGTATAAGTGGTTTTGAATGTTTAGAAAAAATAAAAGAAAACGCTTATGACTTAATCTTATTAGATGATATGATGCCTAAAATGAGTGGAACAGAAACATTAAAGAAAATAAAAGAAGAAAATAAAGACTTCAAAACACCAGTAGTTGCATTAACCGCAAATGCTATCGCCGGTATGAAAGAAAAATATTTAGCAGATGGTTTTGATGATTATCTAGCAAAACCAATAGATAAATTAGAATTAAAAAGAGTATTAAAGACGTATTTAAAAAAATAAAAATACTCTTTTTTTTATTAATAATATATGTTAGAATTAATTTATAGAAAAGAGGGTATATGTATGATAAAAGTAACTTTATTTATCTTAAAATATAAAATACTAAAAGATGAAACTGCCTTATCCTCACACGTAAGAGAATTCTTTAGATTATCTAATAAAGATCAAACTAAAGTATTAAATAAATACTTTAATAGATTAGATGAAAACTTCAATATAGATTATTATTTTAACTCAAAAGAATCTAGATATTATAATAATGGAGAAGAAATAACTTTCTTTAATAACTATGAATTCTGTAAAAAAATATTAGAATTAAATATTTATAATATCTTTCTAATTGATAAATTTAATTTAAGTGATAATAAAATAAATTATTTAATTGAATATACCTTAAAACTAATTAAAGAAAAAAATATCAATTTAGATATCGATAGAATATTAGTTCATAATAATATTCTTCCAGAAAGATTATCTAAAAATATAGAATTTATTAAATATTTAATTAAACTAGATATATATAATATTAAATATATGACCACTAATAATGATAAACAATCATTTCAAAGAGAATTAATAAAAGAAGTAATAAATATAGTAAAAGAAAAAGAATTTAATTTAGATAAATTCACTATTAATAAAGAATTACCTAATATACTAATATCTAATATTGATTTCTTAAGTTATATAATTGAAAATGATATAGAAAACATTGATTATTTAAATAATATTGAAATAGAAAATGAAACAGATAAAAACAAACAAAAAATAACTGAATCTATTATTAAATTTATAGATAATAACGATGCTCCAATATCTATATTAAAAAATAATAAAATATTATCAGACCACCTAAGTAAAGATTATGACTTTATTAATTATATGGTAAAAAAAGATATAGATAATATTAAATATATTGATTGGCATAATATCCCTGATAACTATGTAACTAAAATAATAAACAACTTAGTCTTAAAAATAGTAAAAGAAAAAATAGATTTTGATTATACTATTTATCCATTTAAAGAAGTATTTAAATATAATTATATGTTTATGGCTTACTTAATAGATAAAGATAAAACTAATATTAAAGATATCAAAGTAACAGATAAAGAAGAAGTAAATAAACTAATAGAACAATATCTAAATAAATATCATAAAACTAAATTTAATTTAAAAGAATTTATTGATGAAACAGGATATATAAACAATTCTTTAATTGAAAATAAAACTATGTTAATTTATTTAATAAGAAATGATAATACTATGTTTAAATATATAGATTTCTTAAACTTAAATAATTCAAGTGAAGTAGTAGAAATAATACTAAAAGAAATAGAAGATAAAACATTTGAATTCAAAAATGATAGTTTTTTAATAAATAACAAATATCCAATACCACTAAGTAATTCATACAGATTTATGAGATATGTAATTGATAAAAACTTTAATAATCTAGCCTATATAGATACATCAATGATTGATGAAAAAGAATTAAAAAGAATAATTAATTATGCCTTTAGAATGGTATATTATATAAGAGGAGATAACAAAAGCCTTAACTTTGATTTAGATGGTTATTTTAGAAATAGCATGATAGTAAAAAATGACTATTTCCAAGAATGTTTGAAAAGTTTATAAAAGAATAAAGGGTAGATGGAGGAAACAATGAAAAAAAATAAAAAAATATTCTTTATAACAAGCATAATAATGATAATAATAGTATGCTTGGCTTACACTGGAAAAGAATTACAAAATGATACCTTTTATACCATAAAAGTAGGAGAATCTATTCTAAAAAAAGGAATAGATATGAAAGATCATTTCTCTTTTCATAACCTACCATATACCTATCCCCATTGGTTATATGATGTTATAATCTATAAAATATATGATATATTTAATTTTAAAGGATTATATATATTCTCTATATTAACTTTTATAGTAATAGGTATATCATTTTATTTAATAAACATAAAATTAAATAAAAGTTACTTTCTATCATTATTATTTAGCTTATTTGCCACTATGATGTTAGCTAGAAATGTAACAGCTAGAGCCCAATTATTAACCTATCTATTCTTCATATTAGAAATATTTTTTATAGAAATGTTATTAAAAACAGGAAAGAAAAAATATGGTATATTTCTCTTATTAATATGTCTATTAATAGCTAATATACATTCAGCCGTATGGCCATTCTATTTTATTTTAATGTTACCTTATTTATTTGAAGAATTAATCGCAATAATAAATAAAAAAATAAAATATAAACCAGAACCAACTATCTTTCCTAAAAGATTAATAATAGAAAAAAATAAAAATATTAAATCATTAATAATAATATTTATAATTAGCTTATTTGTAGGATTACTTACTCCAATATTTCCCCAACCATATACATATTTTATAAATATAATGCGTGGAGACACCATGGAATATATCCTAGAACATAAACCATTAGTATTAATTAAAAATATCTTTGTAATTGGCTATATATTATTACTATTAGTCCCATTAATACTGACCAAAGTAAAAATTAAATTATCTGATATAGTCATGATATCAGGATTATTATTAATGTCATTTATGTCATTTAGACATACATCTTTTTTAGCAATCATAGGTACATTTTATTTATGTAGATTATTAGGAAATATAGGACTATTATATGGAAAAGAACCAATGGATTTTGATATTCCACCAATAGGAAGCACCATAGTACTAATAACCCTAATAATATCATCAACAATTGTTTATAACATGAACTATAAAAAAGATTTTATTAATAAAACTAATTACCCAGTAGCAATGGTAGATTATATATATGATAATCTGGATACCAAAAACATAAGACTATTCAATAACTATGATTTCGGTAGTTATTTAATCTATAGAGACTTAAAAGTATTTATAGATTCAAGATGTGATTTATATACCAAACCATTTAATAAAGAAGTAGACATCTTTGATGAAACAATGAATATCTCAGAAGATTATGGAAGAGTATTTAATAAATACAATATAACCCATATTCTAATCTACAATGATACCACCGATTACTTAGATAAAATATTAAATGCTTCATCAAATTACAAATTAATTCATCGAGATGGAAGATTTTCTTTATATGAATATTTAAAAGAAGAATAAAAAACACTTTAAATATTTATAAATATATGTTAAAATAATAATGTCTTCAAAAAAAGACATTATTTATGGCCTGTTGGTGAAGTGGTTTAACACGCGCGCCTCTCAAGCTCGTATTCACGGGTTCAAACCCCGTACAGGCTACCAATATGCATTAAAAGAACTATCACAATGATAGTTCTTTTTTATGAAAAAAATCTATATTTACTTTAAAAATAACCAATTATGGTGTATAATTACTTATGTGGTGGTAAATATGGATGAATTTAAAACCCAAAAAGAATTATATCAAAGATTAATACCAGCCTTTAACGTAAAATTAAGATTACTTAAAAATAGTAATTATGATTATATTACTAAAAAAGATATATGGAACTATTTAAAAGACAATAAATGGTGCAAAAGTATTGATTTAACCCTAGCAGAAATGGTTAATGATATAATTCATGCTGATAATAAAGCTATAGATATTTACCGTGAAAAGAATAATAAAGAAAATTATAGTTAGAAGGAGATATTATGGACATAAGAATTATATACATTATATTAGGAGCAATTACCCTAATTAGCTTGCTTTTATATTTTACAAATAAAAGTAAAAAATTAAAACTAACAACAATTATTATAACCATGATATGTATTATCACAGGTTGCTTATTTTCCTATAAACCATTATTTGATAATATTCATTATGGATTAGATTTACAAGGAGGATTTGAAGTATTATATGAAATTTCTCCAATCAATAAAGAAGAGAAACTGACTAGTGAAATGCTATATAATACATATCAAGCCTTAACCAGAAGAATAGATATCCTAGGAGTTAGTGAACCAGAAATAACTATCGAAGGAGAAAATCACATAAGAGTAAAATTAGCAGGTATCACTAATAAAGAACAAGCAAGAGATATCTTATCATCAACAGCATCTCTAACATTTAGAGATACTACAGATCATTTACTTATGACTAGTGAAGTACTAGGAGGAAAAGCTAAAGTATCAACAGACCAACAAGGAAGACCTGCTGTAAGCTTATCCATAAAAGATAAAGAACAATTCTATGATGTAACAAGTACAATATCTAAAAAAGATAATAACTTAATCGTAATTTGGTTAGACTATGATGAAGAAAACGATTCCTATAGTAAAGAAAAAAATAGCTGTGGATCATTAAGTAATTCTCATTGCTTAAGTGCAGCATCTGTTAGCCAAGGATTCTCTAGTGACGTTATCATATCTGGAAGCTTTACAGAAGAAGAAGTAAAAAGCTTAGTAGAATTAATTAATTCTGGAGCACTACCAACTAACCTAGAAGAAATATCATCAAGAACTGTTGAAGCATCATTTGGAGCGAATAGCCTAGATAAAACTATTAATGCTGGAATAATAGGTATAGCTTGTGTAATACTAATTATGATATTAGTTTATAAATTCTCAGGCTTTATAGCAAGTATGGGAGTATTACTATATACAACCCTAACATTCTTAATATTCTATCTAATAGATGGCGTATTAACATTACCTGGTATAGCAGCAATTCTATTAGGTATAGGTATGGCTGTAGATGCTAATGTAATTAGTTATGAAAGAATAAAAGAACAAATAAAAATAGGTAAGAAATTAGATGAAGCATTCACTATTGGTAATAAATCATCACTAACAAGTATTATTGATGCTAATATTACCACAATGATAGCAGCAATAATAATATTTATCTTTGGAGAAAGTTCTGTAAAAGGATTTGCTACTATGTTAATAATAAGTATTGTTGTTACTATCTTAGTAATGGTAGTACTTACTAAATATATCTTAAATATGTTTGTTAAAACAAAATACTTTAATGATAAACCAAATTTATTTATAGGTGTAAATAAAAATAAAATAAAAGAAGCCAAAGAAATAGAAATACCATTTAAAAAATTAGAATTTGTAAAAAATAAAAAATACTTCTTATCAATTACTATCTTAATTATAGTAGTAGGTAGTATTATGGCTTTCACTAAAGGAGCAAATCTAGGTGTAGACTTTACTGGTGGAACAAGTATAACATTAAATACAAATGAAAAAGTAACCCTTAAAGAATTAGAAAATGACCTAAAAGAATTAAAATATACTGTAAAAAAAGAAGAAAAAAATAAAAATGATATAACAATAGTAATAAAAGAAGTATTAGATAAAGATGATATTAAAGAATTATCTAATATCTTAGAAAAGAAATATAATACTGATTCTAATATCTATACCGTAAGTAAAGTAGTAAAACAAGCATTAACTAAAAATGCTATATACTCACTTATCTTAGCATCTATTGGAATATTAATATATGTAAGTTTTAGATTTAAATTTAATTATGCATTAGCTGCTATCGTAGCATTATGCCATGATGTTATAATCGTATCATTATTCTTCTGTATTTTTAGAATAGAAATAACAAGTATCTTTATCGCAGCAATATTAACAATTATAGGTTATTCTATAAACGATACAATAGTAACTTTTGATATGATAAGAGAAAATTATAAAAGACTAATTAATAGTAAAGAAAGATTTGTCTCTAAAAAAGATAAGAAGAAAAATAGCAATGTAAATGAAAATATCTTAACTGTAATAACAGATGAAGATTTAATAGAATTAGTAAATAATAGTGTAAGAATAACTTTCTTTAGAAGCATACTTACAACTATAACAACAATTATACCTGTAATATGCCTAATGATATTAGGAGCAAGAGAAATAGTTAATTTCAATATTGCCTTATTAGTAGGTTTTGTAGCAGGTGTATATTCATCAATCTATATATCTAACCAAATCTGGTTAATATTAGAAACAAAAAGATTAAAAAGGCCACCAAAAGAAAATAAAAATGATGATGAAATAGAAGAAATCAAAGTAAAGGGAGTTAACTGTTAAGCTAATTCCCTTTAATAAATTTGAATGGATGTGATAAAATGAACGATACTGGCAGAGATATAACCATAAATGACGTAATATCTGAATTTAAAAAGTACAATCAAAACGAAGATGATATAGACTTAATAAATAGAGCCTATGAATATGCCTATAAAAAACATTTTGGCGCAAAAAGAATAAGTGGGGATGATTATATAATCCATCCATTAAACGTAGCCATGATATTAACAGATATCAATGCTGATGCAGCCTGTATGGCAGCAGGATTATTACACGATACCATAGAAGATACAGATTCTACTAAGGAAGAAATAGCAGAATTGTTTGGTAGTGAAGTAGCATTATTAGTAGATGGAGTTACAAAAATAAACCAACTACATTTTTCTACCTCTGGAGAACAAATGGCTGCTAACCAAAGAAAAATACTAGTAGGATTATCAGAAGATGTAAGAGTAATAATCATAAAACTAGCAGATAGACTACATAACATGCGAACACTTTATGTAATGCCAGAAGAAAGACAAAAGAAAAAAGCAAGAGAAACACTAGAAATATTAACCCCAGTAGCAGATAGACTAGGTATAAATAAAATAAAAAGTGAATTAGAAGATTTATCACTTAGATATTTAAAACCTGATGCTTATTTTGATATCTTAGAAAAATTAAATACTAAAAAAACAGAAATGGATAGTTATGTAAATAAAATGCTAACAGATGTATCTAATTTACTAACTGAACATGATATAAAACATGAAATATTTGGTCGAAGTAAAAGTGTTTATAGTATCTATAAAAAAATGCAAAAAGGTAAAAAATTCAATGATATATATGATATCTTAGCCTTAAGAGTATTAGTAGATACCGAGCAAGAATGTTATCTAGTATTAGGACTAATTCATTCCAAATATAAACCAGTACCAAATAGATTTAAAGATTATGTAGCCATGCCAAAAACAAATTTATATCAATCACTTCATACAACTATCTTTGGCATAGAAGGAAAATTATTTGAAGTTCAAATAAGAACTTATGAAATGCATAGAATAGCAGAATATGGTATAGCCTCCCACTGGACCTATAAAGCTAAAGGATCAAGTGTAAAAACAGTAAAAGATTCCATGGAACAAAAATTACAAATATTTAGAAGTATAATGGAATTAAATGAAGATACTAATAGTCCAGAAGAATTTATAAATAACATAAAACAAGATATTTTAACAACAAATTCTATTTATGTATACACTCCTAAAGGAGATGTTATCGAACTACCAGCAGAATCCACTCCCGTAGACTTTGCCTATAAAGTACACACTGAAGTAGGTAATTCTATTGTAGGAGCTATCGTAAATGATAATATAGTACCATTAGATTATCATTTAAAGACTGGTGATATTATCAAAATAAATACTAGTAAAGCTAGTAAAGGACCAAATAAAGATTGGTTAAATTTCGTAGTAACTACTCATGCCAAGAATAAAATAAAATCATTCTATAGCAAAATAGAAAAAAATGATCTTATCGATAAAGGCCAAGAATTACTAGAAAAAGAATTAAGAAAATTAGATTTACCAATTAATGAAACATTAAATAACAAAAATTTAGATATAATCTTTAATGAATTTAAAGTAAAAGATATTGATGAATTATATATAGATTTAGCTAATAATAAATATACACCAACAGCAGTAATAAAATTAATAACTAAAAAAGATGAAACTGAAGAACTAAAAAATAAAATAAATAATCCAACTAATATTAAACAATCAAGTAAAAATGATATCTTAGTAGAAGGATTAGATGATGTAAAAGTTAATCTAAGTGGTTGCTGTAAACCAATACCAGGAGATAATATTATTGGTTATATTACTAAAGGTTCTGGTATATCAGTTCATAGAACTATATGTAGAAATATAACAGATATTGACGAAAGATTAATAAATGTAAAATGGAATAATAATATTAATAAGAAGTATTTTACTGATATAATAATCTATACCAATACTGAAGATAACTTATTAGATATAATTACTAAAGCAAGCACTAACAGTGTAATAATAGATAGAATAGAAACAATAAATAAAAGTGAATATAAAATATATAGCCTAACAGTATTAATAGAAAACACTGAAAAATTATATAAATTTATTAAAGATTTAGATAATTTAGAATTTACCATAAAAGTAGAAAGAATAAAATAGAGAAGTATCAAAATACTTCTCTATTTATATATACTAGACATTTAATATAAATAGTAGTATAATACAAAACTGCCTGAAAGCAATAATAAAAAGGTGATAATATGCAAAATATTAATATAGATAAATTATTATTCAAATATGAAGCAGCATTAAAAATAATAAAAACAAAATTTGACATAATCTATAACGAATTAAATCAAAATGATAAATATAATTACATTGAATACATAAAATCAAGAATAAAAAGTGAACAAAGTATTTATAACAAATTATCAAAAAATGGCTATGAAATAACAGAAGATAATATAGAAAATCATATCCATGACATAGCAGGAATAAGAATAGTATGTTCCTTTCTAAGTGATATAGAAAAAATAGAAGAATTAATAAAAAAAGATGAAGACATAACTATCATTAAAAGAAAAGACTATATAAGTAATCCTAAAAATAATGGTTATTCTTCCTTACACTTAATAGTAAAAGTACCAGTACCCCTACTAGCAAAAGCAGAAGATGTAGAAGTAGAAATCCAAATAAGAACCATTGCGATGGATATGTGGGCAAGTCTAGAACATAAATTATTCTATAAAGCACCTAAGTATAATCAAATATCTAAAACAAATCTAATAAACGATTTCTCCGTAGAAACAAGAAGAATAGACAATTTAATGGAAAAAATGATTAAAAAAAGTGAAGAACATAGCAATATAATAAATGATAATTATTATGATAAAAAAATAGAAATAATAAAGAAATCTAACATGTTAAAATATCAATTAGCCGAAAAAGTATTAAAAGAAAAAGCTGAAAATCTAAACTATGAACTATCTAACACTAAAAATGTAAATCCAATTGAACATATTAAAACAAGAATAAAAAAACCACTTAATATTGTTAGAAAATTAGAAAGATTAAACTATGATATAACAGAAGAAAATATGAATAATCATATTCATGATTTAGTAGGTATAAGAATAGTATGTTCCTTTTTAAGTGATTTAAAAGAAATAGAAAAAATAATTGAACAAGATCGTAGTATAAAGATTATCAAAAGAAAAAACTATATAGATAATCCAAAATCAAATGGCTATAGAAGTTATCATTTAAATATTATTATACCAGTTCAAATGATAGGTAAAACAGAATATGTAGAAGCAGAAGTACAAATAAGAACCATTGCCATGGATATGTGGGCTACCCTAGAACATAAAATATGCTATCAAAAAGGTGGAAATATCCCTGAACCAATGAAAGAAAGATTAAAACTAATCTCAAATTATATTAACAAAATGGATATCAGCATAGATGACCTAATTAAAAAGAATAATGAAGTAGATAACATAAAAAAATTAGAATTAAAGCCTAAAAAGCATTAATTCTTTTTTTGTAATTTTATCTAAATTTCTACATATTTTTTATTAGGTGATATTATGAAAAAAATTTATTTAATATTTATTACAATTCTAATAATACTATACCCCATAAAAGTATATAGTGAAGAATCATTAGCCGAAAACGCCAAAAGTGCTATAATGATAGAATCATCTACTGGAAAAATAATCTATGAAAAAAACTCCCATGAAAAACTACCTATGGCTTCAATGACCAAAATGATGACATTATTACTTATAATGGAAAATATTGATAACAACAATTTAAAATGGACTGAAACAATAACAGCATCTGAACATGCCTCATCGATGGGAGGATCCCAAATATTTTTACAACCAGGAGAAGAAATGACAGTAGAAGATTTAGTCAAAGGAATATGCATAGGAAGCGGTAATGATGCTTCTGTAGCCATGGCTGAAAGAATAGGTGGAAGTGAAGAAAATTTTGTTAAAATGATGAATGACAAAGCAAAAAAATTAGGCTTAAAAGATACTAACTTTATCAATGCCTGTGGTTTAGATGCTGATAATCATTATTCAAGTGCTTATGATATGGCTATGATAGCAAAAGAATTAGTAAAATATAAAAAAATATTAGAATATACAGGAACCTATGAAGATTATCTAAGAAAAAATACTCCTAATAGCTTTTGGTTAGTAAATACCAATAAATTAGTAAGATATTATAATGGAGTAGATGGGCTTAAAACGGGATATACTAAGGAAGCAGGTTATTGCATTACCACAACTGCAAAAAAGAATAATATGAGACTAATATCAGTAGTAATGGGAGAACCATCATCAAAAATAAGAAATAGTGAAACCACAGAATTATTAGATTATGGATTTAATACCTATAGAATGGATAAAATATTATCAAAAAACAAAATAATTACCATAATAAAAGTACCATTAGGTAAAAAAATAGAAACAGAAGTAATACCAAAAGAAGATATAAATATTCTAAACACTAAAAATTCTACAAAAAGAAATATAACATACAAACTAAAATTAAACAAAGTAAAAGTTCCCTTAAAAAAAGGAGATATAGTAGGTAAAATTAATATTATAGAAAATAATAAAATCATCATGACAACAGATGCAGTAGTAAAAGAAAATATAAATAAAGCTAATATATTTACTATATATTTAAGAAATCTAAAAGATATAATAATAGGGTTTATTCAATAACATAAAAATAAAGAGGAAATAATATAAATACTAAAAACATAAAAAACTGTTACTAACAGTTTTTTATTTACATTGTAAAAGAACTAATATATAATAATATCGTATAGGAGGTATATTATGGATAATAAAAAGAAAAAAATATTAGGTTCTATCTTATCCAGTATAGCATTCTGTAGTATAGATTTATTATATCTTATTTTAATAATATACTTTCAAACTACTGAAACAGAAAAATTACCATTACTCCTATTTATTATTATTATGATATTATTATCAATACCATTAATAGGAATAATACTAAACCTAATTTATAGAATAAAAGAAATAAAATCAAACGAAGAAGAAGAAGCATCTAAATATTAAGGAGGATAATATGAAAATAGTAACAACCGAAACTATAGCAGGAGAAACCATAACAGAAACATTAGGTATCGTCAAAGGAGAAGTAGTACAATCAAAAAATCTAGGAAGAGATTTTATGGCTGGCATGAAAACAATCGTTGGTGGAGAAATAAAAGGATACACCGAAATGATTAGAAGTGCTAGACAAATAGCTACTAAAAGAATGGTTGATGAAGCAGAAGAATTAAAAGCAGATGCCATCGTAAACGTAAGATATGGTTCCTCAGCTGTAATGCAAGGAGCAGCAGAAATCATAGTTTACGGAACAGCCGTAAAACTAAAATAACAAATCTATTAGATTTGTTATTTTTATGTTATAATTAAATATAGATAGAAGGTGTGTAGCATGAAAAGAAAAGCAAGCTTAGAAATGAGTATATATGAATATTTAAAGTATTGTGATGAAAAACGCAAAATAAAAGGTGGAGGCTTAATAACAGATAAACAATCTATTTTTTATTCAGCAGTAGAACCAGACGATTACAGTACTCATGATAACATAGGAGTAGATCTTGAAAATGCTATTCATCCTCAAAGACAAAAAATAGCTTGGGATGCCTTTAGAAAAAATAATATTCATATATATACAATTCCTCCTACTATAATAATTAATCTTCCAGAAAACAAAGAATTAAGTAAATCACAATTATTCTTTTTAGAAGATTTTTTAAATCAAATAAATCAATACATAAAACAACCAAAAAGTAAAAAAATAGAATTAGATATTATTACTGGAACAAGAAAAGATCTATCTAACAAAGATAGAACTATTGAAGAAATAAAAAAAGAACTAAGAGAAATGGTTACTAATAATATAACTATCGAAGAAGAAAAAATAATAGGTAAAACATTAGATAAAAATAAAATAAAATCTAATATTCTTTATCATATAGATTTTAGTAAATGTAAAAGATTTATCGACTTAATCGATAAATTATATATTTGTAAAGAATATAATAATGATAAATACTATGGAAGCACATTTAAAGAAATATTCCCTAGTCATGATAAAATTAAAGATTTAATTCATATACTATATGCGATAGAAATAGACGAATCAATAATAAAAAAAATAAACATAAATAATATAGAAGAAGTATTATGTGAAGCACTAAAAAATAGTTTCAAAAATAAAAAATTATACCAAATAAATAATACTCTATCAAAATTAAAAAGCTATTGTGGAAACAACAAAGAAATAGAAAAACTATTTCCCAATTATAAAATTCTCTTACAAATAATAAATATCATTGATGAAAAAAGAATAGACGAAATAGATAGAATAATAAGTAGAGCATCTAGTTATGAAGAAATATATAACATTTTAATGGATATAAAAGAAATAAATAAAAGTGAAAAAGAAAATCAAGTTAATAAATACAATAAATTTATTAATGCCTTAAATAATACAATTCTAAAAAAGCATCAAATACTAGAAAATAAAGAAGAAATAAAAAAAATAATTGCAAGTAATAATTCACTTAATAATAGTCTAGATGAATTAGAAACAAAAGAAAATAACATAAATATAAATATTGATAAATATACATATAATAAAAAACTAACTGAAAGAGAAACAGAAAAACTATCTTCAAATTTAATAAAATATATTGCTAACAGAATAAAAATTGCTAAATTAAACAGAACTATAGAAGAATATAATAAAAAAATAAGTAAAACGAACTTAGAAAAAATAGCAATAGAAGAAGAAAAGAATAAAATTAAAGAATTAAACGAAGTATTAAAAACAAATTTTTATAATTTATCAGGAATAGAAACTATTCCCAACAATTATTCAGTACTAGAAGAATATGAAAAAATAAACGATACAAGAATTATTGATAGAATTACAGAGCTAAAATTAGAAGTAGCTAAATTAAAAAACGAATTACTTATCTATGAAACAATAGATACAAAAGAAGAAGAAGAAACAAAAAAGAAATAATAATTGGAGGGTATTATGGAAGAATATGAAATAGATGCCTATTTAAAAGGACTAATAGATATTGTTCAATTCCAATCAAAAAAACTAAGTTATTCATATATAAAACCCCTTTGTTTTAAAAAAAATAGTTTTGAAAAAGAATTTTCAAAACTATATAAAATACCAAAAGATAAAATTAAATTAAAACAAAGAAAAACATCATTAAATAGAATATTAAATAATTGGTTAGGAAAAAATAAAAATACTAATACATTAGTAAAAATAATTAAGAAAAAATTAGGTGATGAAATTAATATCTATATTCCAATCAAAGAAAGCAATCTAGGATATTTATTAGCAGGTGAGGGCAAAGGATATAGTGGTATGTTTTTTATAGAAGATTTATATTTTATAGAATATAATAAATATATAATTTGCCTATTATTAGGAAATAACGAATAATAATTCGTTATTCTTTATGTAAAATTTTAGCAATCACTATTGACAATTGCTAAAATAAGTATTATAATGAAATCGTAATAAGAAATATCTTATTATAGGTATTAAATTATATAGTGCTACCTAAAGTAACACGTTATGAAAGGAAGATGATTTATATGATGTTAGTACCAAGAAGAAATAGTTTTGATTTATTAGATGATTTTTTTGATGATAGTTTCTTTACTAGAAAAGAAAAAAATCTAATGAAAACCGATATTAGAGAGAAGAAAGACAAATACATAGTAGAAGTAGATTTACCAGGATATGATAAAAAGAATATCGATTTATCATTAGAAAATGGTTATTTAAATATCAAAGCTAAAACAGAAAAGAATGAAGAACACAAAGATGAAGGAAAATACTTACATAAAGAAAGATTCTATGGAGAATGCTCAAGAAGTTTCTACGTAGGAGAAGAAATAGAAGAAAAAGATATCAAAGCAGAATTTAAAGACGGAATCTTAAAAGTAGAACTACCTAAAAAAGAATTAACTAAAGAAGAAAAAGCTATTAAACAAATAGAAATCAAATAAGTAAAAGCTAATCAACAGATTAGCTTTTTTAAATATATATGTTATAATACTACTAGGTGGATAAAATGAATAGATGCAAATGGTGTAATCCAAATAACAAACTGTATATAGATTACCATGATAATGAATGGGGAGTCTTAAATATAGATGATAAATACTTATTTGAAATGCTAATACTAGAATCATTTCAAGCAGGTTTATCATGGGAATGTATATTAAACAAAAGAGAAGCTTTTAGAAAAGCTTATGATAGCTTTGATATTGATAAAATAATAAATTATGATAATAAAAAAACAGAAGAATTACTAAATAATAAAAATATTATTAGAAATAAATTAAAAATAAAAGCTAGTATTAACAATACCATAATCTTCAAAAGTATCATTAAAGAATACAATAGCTTCTATAATTATTTAAAAACATTTACCAAAGGAAAAATAATCTATGAGCAGAATAAAACTACTAATAAATTATCAGATAATATATCCAAAGATTTAATAAAAAGAGGAATGAAATTTGTTGGAAGTACTATTATTTATTCCTATTTACAAGCTATAGGAATAATAAATTCTCACGAAGAATATTGTTTCAAATATAGAAAGGACTAAATATGTTAAAAAAAGTCACTAAAGTAAATTTTATTTATAACGGAGAACATAAAATAGAAGATACATATCTAAAAGAAATAAAACTAAACTGGAATAAAAATAATAAAAATTATTATGATGGTGATATTTATTGCGTAGATGAAATAATAGATAATAATATTCCCCAAGTAATAATTTCTAAAACTAAGTTTTCCTCTTTGTTATATGCTAAACAAACAAAAAAAATAGTTATAAGATCACTATTTTCTGGTAGTTATATCAAAACAAAAGATAATTATATTTGCATAATAATAAATAATAGAGGAGTATTAAACCTAATAGGAGGAATGGCATCCAACGAAGACTTTACAAATAATACATTTGATTATAAAAAATGCTTATATAGAGAAATAAAAGAAGAATTAGGCATTAATTTAGACGATAATCCTAATTTTATAAATACTTTAAAATATTTAAAAGTGCCAAGTCCAGAAGAGTTAAAACTACATTATTATTCATTAGGTACCATATTTGAAATAAATACTATTCTAACTAAAGAAGAATTAGAATTATTATTTAAAAATAATATCCATGATAAAGAAATAAAAAGTCTAGAATTCTTTAATAAAGAAAACTATAAAGATTTATATAATTATAAAAGAAAAGCCAAATATATAGAAGAATTATTTAATCTAATATTTAAGAAAGGAGAATAATATGATAGATAATATATCTCTAATAGCGCAAAGTGCTATCAAAATTAAAACTAATAAAACAATATATTTTGACCCCTTTAAAATAGAGAATAATACTAATGATGCAGACTACATATTTATTACTCATCCCCATTATGATCATTTCTCTAAAGAAGATATCTTAAAAATAAAAAATGATAATACTAAAATAGTAGCACCAATAGAATTAGGAAATGAAATAAAAGAATTAGGATTTACTGATATTCTTCTAGTTACACCAAATAAAGAATATATAATAGATAATATAACATTTAATACTATACCAGCTTATAATATAAATAAAAACTTTCATAGAAAAGAATCTAACTGGGTAGGGTATATTATTAATATTGATAATACTAAAATATATATAGCAGGAGATACCGACAATACTGAAGAAGTAAGAAAAGTAGTATGTGACATAGCCTGTATACCTATAGGTGGCATCTATACTATGGATTATAAAGAAGCTATTGAATTAATAAAAGTAATTAAACCAAAAATAGCCATACCAATTCATTATCAAACCATAGTAGGAACCGTAGAAGATGCTTATAATTTTAAAAAAGAATTAGCTAGTATTACAGATGTAAGAATATTAATGAAATAAAAGAAGTAATAACATTACTTCTTTTTTTAATATTTAAATCTTTCTATCGCACTAATTAATTTAGGATGATAAATAACAAAATGAATAGAAGGCTCATTCTCTTTTGAAATAATAACTCTTTTATTCTTTAATATATGAATATTAATATTCTTAAAAACACTATTATTAATAATCTTATAATTATAATTATTATTCTTTTTACTAAATTCTTTCATTAATTCTATATGTTCTAAATAATCATCAAAATTATATAATATCTTCTTATCATAAAAAACACCAGATAAAGATAAAGAAACATTATCAAACTCACCCCTAGAAATAATACTAATCTCATCTACTATCTTATTATTCATAAGATTTCTTTTGATCATCTTTCTTTCTTTTTCTACATAATTAATAATCATTTTTTTATCTTTATCACTAACATTATTTCTATCTAATATTTTATTTAATAATTTATTATTAATCGTATAAATAGGCAAATTGTAATAAATATTTCTTATATCACCAGATATTTTTTTATTTAATAACTCATAAAATAATTCCTTCTTATCAGCAGTATAAATGTCCATAAGAACATTAGCCTTTTTTAATAATACCATAGCATTATCCCTATAGTAATTAACTTCTTCTTTTTTATTTGTAACATAATATTTAGATTGCTTTATATTATTAGACATAGCAGAACCAGATAAAGAAGCTGTCCCACCTACACATTCTATCTGCGAATAAAGAAGATTAGAATTATCACTAAAATAATAAGGATTAATTTGACCGGTCATATACAAAGGAATCCAACCCTCTAAACCTAACATTAATTCTTTCCAAGGCCTATCCAAATCATGAATCATATTTAAATGAAGACCTTTCTTTAACATTAAAGCAAGACCAATCATAAATTTCTTAGTAAATTCTTTATCTTTACTAGCTTCCATAATAGACATATTTGAATAAAAGAATACATCTTCCATAGATTTAGATAAAACAATAGATTTTAAAACATCTATCTGTGATTTCTTAAAGCCATCCAATCCATAATATGTCTTTGATTTAGGTATCTGAACAGGTAATGTAGGTACTTTTAATTTATCAAACTTAATAGATTTAATATATTCATTTAATTCAAATTTATCTAGTTTTACCAAAAAAGATTGAATACCATTATCATTACTAATAGATTTATTATTAAACCAATTTTCTAAACAATAAAAATAATCTTCAGAAGAATTAATTTCACAATTTAATAAAGAATTAATTAATTCTATAGATCTACTATCATTATAATTATCAACAATATACTTTATAATAGCATTCACAAAATCATCTATATGCTGGGGAATTCTCAAACCATTTCTTATTTTAGACAAATAAGAAGAATCAAAACCCATGTATTTTGATAAATCAGAAACATTAATATTAAGAGTATTTATAATAATATTTAAATTACTTATAAATATATTAAAATCAATACTACTTTTCCCAAGAGTAGCTTCTAAATCTTCTTTTATAATATTAATATCTTTATTAGAAAGAATACTTAATCCTAATACTAATTGATTAAATTGCTTACTATTAAGTTTAGGAATTCTTTCCCCATTACGATATCTACTAATAACAGAAGTAGAAATACCAGAAGAATCTGACAATTCCTTAGCAGTACAACCAATCTCATCAATATAAATATTTAATTTATCACCAAAACTCATATTACACCTCTAAAATAATTATAAAACATATTATACAATAAAAATGTCATATTGTCACAAAGTCAATGACAAAAAAGCAAATTACTAAACTATATATAATATATATGATAAAATGATATTATCAAAATAGGAGGAGAATGTAATGAAAAAACTTAAAAAAGTAATAAAGAAATTACCAATGAAAATAATTGCAATAATATTAGTATTAGCAATTATATTAAACTACATAACACCATTAACTAAAGTATTTGCCGATACTTATACCTACACATTAACATTTACTATGAATGCAAACAATCAAAATCAACATACAATGGTAGAAGAAAATGGCAATTTAAAAATTGATGGTCAATATGTAGAATTAAGAGATGGAGATAACCAAAGAGTAGGTACAGCAACTTGTGTAGATGAACCAACATTAACATGTACAATTACCGTAGAAAATGGACCAGGCGCTACTCTAAATTACAATAGTAATAACAGTTATTCATTATTTATGCAAGGACAAGACGTAGGCCATGAATTTGTATTTATGAGTAACAAAGCTATTGCTGTACAAGACTATGTAGAACCACAACAAGGTGGAGGAGATAACCCAGGAGATAATCCAAGTGGTGGTGGAAATGAAAGCACCACAACAGATGCTGTTGTTCTATGGACATGTGGTAATAGTGTATGTTACCATGAATTTGAAAATATTCCACCATTTGCTAATGGTAATAGCACATTCTATCAAGACACAACAATAGAAGCAGATAACAAACCAGGAACGAAATTTAATATCGAAGCTGAATATAAAGAATGGTATTTAAAAAGTGATTTTGATGCTTGGGTATCTGATTATGAAATAGCTACTGGAAATCCAGTAAATTGGGATACCTTAGAACCCGAAATAATTATGGGAGAACCAAATCAAAATGTAGGACAATTTGAAGAAGGAGCAGTTTCAAGTAACGCCTGCGAGAGACCAGCCGGAAATGCACATTGGACAGTAAAGAAAGCATTTGAAAATTGTGTTAACCACTATGCTGCAACTCAAGGACAGATATGGACTCGTGAATTACAACCAGTAGGTGAGCCAACAGAAAATAACGCTTATGTATCATATGGAGATAGAAACTTTAAAGTAGTAATATATAATAGTGATTATAAAGGAATATCTACTACAGCTGATTTTGATGGATTAAACTATTATCCAGCAAGCTGGGCAGATCAATTTACAAGAACAGATCAATATGATGTATCAGCAACTGATGAAAATCATCCAACTTATTTAGAATCAATATTACTTGAAGATACAATAAATATTGATGTATTACCATGGAATAATTATCAAATAGATACTATTGAAGCTTTAGATGTTCCTGATGATGCAGTAACTATTACTAAAGAAAACAATCGTAAATTCCAAATAAAATTCTCATCTAACTTCTATGATCATGTTGTATTTAAAATAACAGATACTAATAACGAAGAATCCTATGTTCAAATTAAAAGATACACAATAGATGCTTGGATTAGAGATGGTAATACATTATCTGCTGACTTTTATTTTGATAGGGAAAGATCATATGAAGAATTTGAAATAACTGCTAAAATAATCTATAATGATGGAACTTTTGAAAACGTTACCTTAGAAGCAGTTGAAGGATTTAGAGATGAATTAGGAAATCCAGTTGAGGGATTTGAATTTAAAGAATACGAAGCTGGTGGAAAAGGATTAAAACGTTCTATATTTGAACACTATATTGCAGAAGGTGCAGATAGAACCGTTAAAGATGTATATTTAAATGCAGAATATAAAGGAAGTAATGCCTCTGTTTATGCCGGAGCATATGCTGGTTCAGGAGAAGGAACTCCTGCAAACCTATTCCATCCAGAAGGAGGCGAATAATATGAATAAGAAATATTTATTACTTTTCTTACTATTATTGCTTCCATTAAGTGTATTTGCTGAAGAAGGAGAAAATGTAAAAACATTAGAAGCAACTAAAAACAATAATACCATTACTTTTAACGGTACTACCCAAGATGATGTAGTAGCAGTAATGTGTAAATTATATAATGATGAAGACGAAGAAATTGAAATGTTATCTGTAGAAGTTCAAAATAATAAAACTTTTACAGGATCATTTGTAACAACCGAAACTGGAGATTTTACAGTAGCATGTGCTAACTATGAAGGAGGAAACTTTGTAACAGCAGACATAACTGTTGAAACCTTAGCAACTCTAACTGTAACTTTCAACACTAATGGTGGAAGCACCATTAATCCAGTTCAAGTAACTTATAATGACACCGTAGATGAGCCAGAAGACCCAACTAAAAATGATAAAGTATTTGGTGGTTGGTATGAAGATGATACTTTAACAACACCATTTGATTTTAATACTCATATCATCAAAAATACTACATTATATGCGAAGTGGAACGACCCAGGAGAAGAACCAGGAGATGAAAACATTCAAGTACAAGTAATCTTCTTTGGTGAAGGAGGAACTTATCAAGTAGATTTTGCTGCCGATGATAGCATTAATCCAGAACCATTAGGAGAACCTGTAAATTCATCACATAGATATTTTGCTGGAGTAGGACAAGAAGTAACTTTAACGGCAATACCAAGTGAAGGATATAACTTCGTAGGATGGTTTGAAACATCTGAACAAGAAACTGAAACCCCTGGAATAATGGAATGGGTACCAGGAAATAT
>CAZRJK010000010.1:0-57353 GCA_964600615.1 uncultured Muribaculaceae bacterium
TAATGGCGTGTACGCTATACATATTACACCAATTGAAGAATAAATTATAGTAAGTAATTTTAGTCTTAATCATTCCTAATAGGTCCATGCTACAAGCTGCAATAAAAGCAGGAAGTAATAAGTAAAAAGTAATTAAGACTAGATGACTAATCTAGTCTTTTTTGATATAATATAACACAATTAATTTAAAAAGGTGATTTCATGGAATTGTATCAAATAGACAATGAAATAAAGAATTGTAACTTATGCGGTTGCATGGTTGAAAAATTTAATAATGTTGCAACAGTTTCAATTGGTAATAAAGCAGAGATTGTTATATTAGGGGAGGCACCAGCAAATAACGGCTGGAGAAAAAGTGGAATCGCATGGTATGATAAAAATCATAAATTGTTGCCATCAGGAGTTATTTTACAAAGATTATTGAAATTAATTGATTATACATTGGAAGATATATATTTTTTAGAAGCAATTAAGTGTTATCCAAAGGATAGAAAATATTTAAAAGAGTGTAGTAATAACTGCAGAAAGTATTTGATAGAGCAATTATTTATTATTAATCCACAAATAATATTAACTTTAGGTGATATAGCAACAAGGACATTATTAAATATAAAGTATTCAAAATTTGGTGATGTTGTAGGTAAATGTTATGATTATAATGGATTTGAAGTAATACCAATTTATCACCCAAGTCCAATATCACCATTAAGTTATAATGGAAATGTAGATATATTTGAAAAAACTATTAAAGAAAAAGCAAAAGTATTAAAAAAATAATATGTCATTTTAGTCTAATTCGACCAAAACCTCACATAGTGACAAACAGCAATTAAAGCAAAGAAGAGATAATAAGTAATTTAATAAAGACTAGAGAAATCTAGTCTTTTTTGGTATAATTTACTTGGAGGCATAACATGGAGAAACTTTTTGATTCTATTCCTAATCTAATCAGTCAAAATGTTAATTTAGAGAATTTAACAATTGCAGATTTAGAAAGTGTTAAGCAAATGTTGCTGTGTAAAGATGTATATCGTTATGTTCCAACATTTGTACCAGAATTACAATGTAATGGTGATGTAGAATATTTTATAAATACTATGTGTAAAGAATTATTTGATAAGAGAATTGAAATAATTCTTGGTGTTTATTCAAAATATTCAAATAATAAATTTTGTGGACTATTTGAATTATATCATTATATTCCTAATGAGTTGAAAGTATCAATTGGATGTCGATTGAATAAAGAATTTTGGAATAAAAGAATTGCTACTGAAGCTACTTCATTAATTATAAATTATTTATTTAATCAAACTGATATTACTACGATATCTTCAAGCAATATGGTTAATAATCCAGCTTCAGGTAGGATTTTAGAAAAAAATGGTTTTTCTAAAATAGAAGAAGCCATATTAGAAGAGTGGGGATTTTCACAAAAAGTTTATGTTGATAAATGGATTCTTAAAAAAGTAAAAAAGAAATAAATCATTTTAATCTTGGCACCACTAATAAAACTAAAATACAAGCTACAAATAAGCAAAAAAAACAAGTAATTTACTAATTTGTTTTTTTTTGTTATAATTTTTTATAGGTGGTAAATATGAAATGCGCTACATGGAATATAAATGAATGTGTTGGCATTACATGTGATTTAAATAATCAAAAAACAACAGATAAGATAAATATTAAAAACTTAGAAGAAATAATAAAAAAAATTAATGAATATGATTTTGATATTATTTGTTTTCAAGAATATCCAACATATATAGATGATAAAATATCATTAACTAATGAAATATTGAATAAAACAAAATTAAAATACTATGCAGAAAAAGATACATATGATTCATATCTTTTTATGGGGGGAAGAGTAGGAATAGCAGTTTTTTCAAAATATAGAATTATAGATACAAAATATTCATTATTTATTAATCCGCATATGGTTAAAAAGAGCGCTAGTGGAAATACTTATTATTCATTCGATAAGGCTATAATCAAAATAACAATAAATAAAGAAAACACAAATTATACAATTATAACTGGACATGCAATGGCTTTCGCACCATTTGATAAAACAGAATTTGATTATCCAGAATCATATAAACCATTAGAAGAATTAATTATTTCTAATTCCACTGATAAATTAATAGTATTAGGTGATTTCAATACAGAAAAATTGTTTCAAATTATTCCTAAAATAAAAGGTATAATTCAAGATACCATTACTGGACCTACTACAAAAGATTATTATGAAAAACGCGGTGAAGTTCACATGGATTATATATTGATTAATAAGAATATGAAATGTAGAAATATAGAAAAAATAGATAATTTTTCAGATCATTATATAATGTGTGCAGATTTATCTAATAATAATTAAAAAAAGTCTTTTTAATCTAACTAGCCTCGAACTTCCTATAGAACAAGCTACGTTAAAGAAAAAAAGCAAACAAATAAAGACTAGGTAAAACTAGTCTTTTATGTTATAATTATTTCAAGGAAAAGATTATATGGAAGAAAAATTATATAAATTAATAAATGAATATGGTGAAGAATATATAAGTAATATTCCTGGTACCTTAGGTGGCAACAAAAGATTAAAAATATATGGTAAACTAAATTGTTCATCAGCAAACAAATGGATAGAAAAAGGTTATTATATAAAAGATAGAGTATTTTTCGCTGATGAAGAAACAGCTATAAAAGCTGGATATAGACCTTGTGGAGTTTGTATGAAAGAAAAATATAAAGAATATAAATTAAATCAAGAAAAAATATCAAAAATATTAAAAAAGAACAGAAAAAAATAGGAGGTAAATATGAGAATTGGATTAGATATTGATGACACTATTTGTAATACTAATGAAGTACTAATGAAATATGCCCATAAATATAACCAAGAACATGGTAATAAACCATTATTAAAAAAAGAAACAAATAATTTTGGTGAAGTGTTTGGTTGGGATGATAATGAAGTATATACTTTTTTTAGAACATATTATTTAGATGCTTTAAAAGAAATAGTACCTAAAAAGAATGTAAAAGAAGTACTAAATAAATTAAAAGAAGAAGGACATGAATTGATATTTATTACAGTTAGAAATGATAAAGAATGTGGAGGAGTTGGAGAAGCTAATAGAATTACTACTAAATGGTTTAAGGAATATAACATACCTTATAATGAGATAAATTATAATATACACAACAAAGCAACCTTTTGCAAAGAAAATAACATCGATATATTTATGGATGATTCAATAAAAACAGTTAAATTAGTAAATAATGAAGGAATAAAAACATTTATCGCAATAAATAATTTTAATAAAGATTTTAATGATGATAAAATTATAAAAATACATGATATGGATCAATTCCTTCAAGAAATTAATAAACTAAATAGTATAAACAATTAATTATAAAGGAATATAATGAAGTTATTTAAAGACTGGACAAAATTTGAACTCTCCTTATCACTTGGAAGTATACTTATAATTATTATAGTAGGAATTATATTTAAATCTGATATCTTAACTACTACATGTTCTGTAGTAGGTGTAATTACAGCTTTTTTACACGCTAAAGGAAAAAACTTAGGTCAAGTATTTGGCTTATTAATTACAGCCTTATATTCAATAGTTTCATTTAAAAATAGATATTTTGGCGAAGTATTAATATATTTAACAATAATGCTACCAATGTATATACTTGGAATTATATCGTGGGCTAAACATAAAAATATTAAAACTAATTCTGTTGAAGTAAATAAAGTAAAAAGAAAAGAAAAAATAATTGTAATAACTCTATCAAGTATTATCTATATTGGTATATATCATTTATTAAAATTTTTTAATACAAGTGAACTAATTATATCAACAACATCTGTAATAATTAGTATGCTAGCAATGTATTTCCAAGTAAGGAGAAGTAAACATAGTTTTAATTTCTATTTAATTAATGATATTATTTTAATAATGCTATGGGGAATACCAGTAATTAAAGGAAATTTATTATTATTTCCAATGTTTATAAATCCTATAATTAATTTTATAAGTGATATATATGGAATACACAATTGGCAAAAATTAGAAAAAATTCAAAAGACTAGGTAAAACTAGTCTTTTTTATGCTATAATCATGTAAAAGGTGATAGTATGTTAGAAAAATATATTAATAAATTAATACCTATAATAAAAGAAATGACTGAAAAAGATAAAACAGGAGGTCACGACATAGATCATTTTATCCGTACCATGAAAATAGCATTATATCTACAAACAAAAGAAGGTGGTGACCCATTAATAATAGGGATAGCAAGCCTATTACATGACATACATAGAATAATACAAGGACAAAAGAAAAAATATATATCACCCAAAGAATCACTAGATAAAGTAGAAGAAATAATAGAAAAAGCTAAATTAAATTTAACTAAAGAACAAATAAATAAAATATTATTTTGCATAGAACATCATGAAGAATATAATTGGAATGGATTTAATGTAGATGATATTAATACATTAATACTACAAGATGCAGATAACTTAGACGCTATAGGAGCCATTGGCATAGGAAGGTCTTTTGGTTATGCAGCAATTAATAATCAAGTATTTTACGATGATAAAATACCACTAGAAAACTTTGAAGGATATGAAGAAAAATTAAAAGATGTAAGTAATATCCATTTCTTAAATAATAAATTAATAAAATTAGGAGATAACATGAACACCAAAACAGCCAAACTAGTTGCAAAAGATAGAGTAGAATTTATTAAAGGTTTTATAGATGAATACCTAAAAGAATGGAATGCCAATTATTAATTAATTTGCAAAATTAATAGTTTTAGTGTATAATAATCACTTATTCAGGGGGAAATAAACATGATAGAACATTTAGTAGAAGGACATTTAGGTAGTTATTATATATCTACTAAAGATCCAGATTATATAGAAGAAATATGTCCAAAATGTAATGATTATGATGAGATTTTAACTTCATGGGATAATTCCCAAAAAAATGCTCGTACTAACGCCATAGTAAAATATCTCATGAGAAATAATTTAAACAATAAAAAAGATATAGAAAAAAAAATAGAAGAATTTAACTATGGACCTATAAATAAAAAAGATATAATTTACTTAATACTAGAATATATATATATCAATTGGGAAGAAGCATATATTATAGTATCAGATTTATATGAAAATAACTTTATCAGTGAAGAAGAATATTACAAAATATTACATATTTCAAATATTGAAGAAGATAGACAAAATCAAATGGTAATGCATTATACTAAATCAATACACACAAAAGATAATGCCAAAAAAGCAAATATAAATAGATTAATAAAAAGAAGAAAAAAAGACTAGTAAAATATATATTTAATATAAAAATCGAGGTGATAAAAATGTTAATTAATAAAATGTATAAACTAGAAAAAATAGTCCATTCATATAATAATGATGAAGTTGCAAAAACACTACAACAAAAATCTTTTAAACCAATCATTATGGGGAATAAAATGTATGTAGAATGTGGAAACTTAGGAAATCCTTATTATATTTCTAACTTTAATGAAGCAGCATATTTAGAAGCTGCATTGTCTATTCCATATGACAAAATGCTAGAACAAGTTAATTATTATTATAATAGTATGATGGATGAAGCTGATGAATTATTTTGGATAGAAAGATTGGGAGAAGAATACAATCTAGATTGTCACCTCGTAGTATTAAGGTTCAAAGCCGTAGAAAAATTATCAAAAAATTTAATTTATAGAAAGAAAATGAAAGAACTATATGAAGATAACAAAAATATAGAATCAAATAAAAACAAAAAATTAATAAAAAAGCCATAAAAATAACGACTAGCGAAATCTATTCTTTTATATTGTTTAAATAAAACAAATATTATCTATAAATTCAAATAAAATTATTGAATAAATTAAACATCTAATATATAATAAATTTTATAAGGGGTAATTAGGTATGGAATTAAAAAATAAATATTTTCACGGAGTACAATCATATAACTATTATGGAGACATTGCTGAAAGACAAACTAAAACATTAAATGATATACTTCAAAAATATGAATATATTTTAAAATGTGGATATATTTTACCATATAAAAATATAAAAGAATTATATGAAGATATAACTAGACATCCAATAGCAAATTATAATGGAGACGATAGAATATCTATCACTCTACACGAAAAAAAGATAGAAGAATATGATCTTGAATGGAAGAAAAAACATTATTATTACAATGAAGAAAGTGCCTTTCGTATGTTTATCTTAGAAGCTGAATACAGTTCTGCAATTGTATTAAACGAAAAAATAAAAGATAAATATAATTTAATCCAAAATGGAATGTACTTAGAAAGACAAATATCAGAACCAATATCATTAGAATATATGGATGCTATCACAATATTTCCCAATTCAAATATAGCTAAATATTTTGAAAATGAAGAAGATTTAAAAAAACACGGACATTATTACCAAGATGATTTTAATATAGAGTTTTTAAATAAATTAAAAGAACTATTAATAAAATATGGTTATAATGTTCCAATAGTAAGTATAATAACTGGACATGCTTTTAACGAAAAAGAAAATAATACTAAAAAACTAACAAAAATTAAAAAAAACTATTTAAAAGATTAAGTAAAAACTTAATCTTTTTATGATATAATAAATCTAGGTGATTTATTTATGAAACAAATAATACGAGATTTTTTAAATAGTGATATGACTGAATCAGAATTTTATAATCTATCAAAAGATAATTTAATAAACTTAAAAGATTACTTACTACAATTAAAATCTAAAGATGAACAATTTATATATTTAATTAAAAATCCCTATAATTCAATGAAAGAAAAATGTAATTGGATAGATAATATAGCATTTTCGGCAATACAAATAAAATCTACAGGAGATTATTATCAATCATCAATATGGTTACTTCCTACAAAAGGAAACAACATAATAACAAAAATTAATAAAGAAAGAAAAGTTTATAAAGATATAGCAGATAAAATTCCTAAAATATATTCAATAAACAAAAACATAAAAACACAAATTGAAAGACAAGAAGATTTAAAAAATATACAAGAAGAGTTACATGAAATAGATCAAATAGGTCGTAAATATTATGATGGATTACTATATCCCCAAAAATCAATAAGTGAAAATTTTAAAATGTACTATACACCAAATATAGGCATGTCTATATGGTCAGATCATGAATTATTAGCAAATTATTATATTAGACAAATGAAAGAATATGATAAGCCATATTTAAATAATGAGGAAAAAAATAAAATTTTAACAAGAATACAAATAAAAAACAAATAAAACTATTGTATAAAATAAATAACTAATATATAATAAATAATCACTAGGAGGATAAATATGAATAAAGAATCATATACATTTAGTGAAATAGTTTTTGGATTAAGAGAAGAATATCAAAAAAATCAAAAATTATTAGAAGAATTAAAGAAATATATAATTGTTGAAGGAAAAGATAATAATGACTATGTTTTAAAGACAAAATTATTAAAAAAAATCAAATTAATTAACCTAGAAATAAATAATAAACAAAGCAAATTAATGAAAATAATTGAATATATCTTATTTGAATATTTAGATATAATAAGAGAAAATAACTATGAACCATGTTATATAACAAAGAAAGATGATAATAAATATACATTCATAAAAGATAATACAGTTATATCTAATAAAAAATATAACATTGAAATAACTGATAATAAAACTTTTACTGATATAGCAGATACAATTCTACAATCAAAAATAATAAATAACTCTCACATAGAATTAAATCCATTTCAAAGTATTGATATCAATTCAAATGAAATATGTATGTATGGAAGATTTGATGCTATAAATTCTAACGCATTTCCAACAATAAAATATAATCCTACTAGTGATACAATAATAGCACTCTTATATTATAATGTGCCTATAACTATAATTGAAAAATTCTTTAATACTACAATACCAAAAAACTTAATAGCAGATGATTATAGAAAAATAATAGATAATAATTTAGAAAATAAAAATATAAAAGAAATAAAAACAAATAATAAAAACTCTGAGTTAAATATATATGAAACAAATAAAGGTATAGTATTAACTAAAAAAAGAAAAATAAAATTATATGAATAATAAAATAAATAAAGACTAGATAAAACTAGTCTTTTTTATGTTATAATCTATATAGGAGTGATTAGATGAGTTCAATTGAAAAAGAAAATTCCTTAAAATATTGGGATGAATTACATAAAGAATATAAAAGAGAAGATATAAAAATTGATGATTGGTTAGATAAATTTTCAGATATTATAGATAAATGTTCTACACCCATATTAGACTTAGGATGTGGTAGTGGTAATGATACATTATATTTAATAAATAAAGGAAAAAAAGTAATATCTTGTGATCAATCAAAAAATGCAATTAATAATATTAAAAAGAATTTTCCAGAAGTATATGATACTAAATGTTTTAATATGCTAGATGGAATGCCATTTAATAATAATTCCTTTGATATTGTTATAGCAGATTTATGCTTACATTATTTTAAAGAAAAGGACACATTTAAAATATTAAATGAAATTAAAAGAATATTAACAGAAAGAGGAAACTTAATATTTAGAGTTAATTCCATAAATGATATAAATCATGGAGCAGGAGAAGGAAAAGAAATTGAACATCATTTGTATGAAACAAAAGATAAAAGATTAAAAAGATTCTTTAATGAAGAAGATATAAGACATTTTTTAAAAGAATTTGATATTGAATATTTAAATGAAGAAATAATGACTAGATATAAATTAGAAAAAAGATTATATAGATGCTTAGTAAAAAAAAATGAAAAGGAGAAATGAAATATGAAAAATATAATAACATTTATAATTATATTTACACTACTATTAATTACAACTGGATGTAATATTAACAAAGGAGATTGCTGTGAATGTAAAGACTGTCCACAATGTGAAGTATGCTGTCCATGCAATAATCCTTATTTAAATAAATAACATAAAAAAAGAATAGGAGGGGAAAAAAATATGAAAAAATATATTAAATATATCCCATTTTTTGTTCTTTTAATATATGTACTTTTAATAAGTTTTATACCACCAGCAATTGACGGAGACGCAATTACATTTACAAATATAAAAGGAGATTTAATTTCAATAATATTAGATAGATACCATACATGGACATCAAGAATTATAATAGAAGGAGTATTAATTGCTATTTTGCAAAATATTCCCTGGATATGGAAAATATGTAATACCTTAATTTTTCTTCTTTTATATTATTCTTTTAAAAAAATACTTAATCAAAAAAATGATTTTTTTATTAATTGTATAATTGTTATATTAATTATGCTGTATTCATACACAGATATGTCTAGTGCAGGATGGAGTCCAACTACTATTAATTATCTTTGGCCACTTGCATTAGGAATGTTTTGTATTATTCCAGTTTCAAACATTTTAAAAGATAAAAAAAATAGTTATTTAATGTATTTTTTAACAATACCTTGCCTTATCTTTGCAACTAATCAAGAACAATGTGCTTGCATATTAACTGGATTTATGCTTTTATTCTTACTTTATTATTATATAAAAACAAAGAAAATATCTTATGTAATTTTATGCTATTTCATTATATCACTATTAAGTATTATTTTCTGTCTCACAACAGCAGGTAATTATAATCGTTTTCAACTAGAAATAGCACGTTGGTTTGCTGATTATAATCAATTAAATCTTGAAAATAAATTAATTCTTTCTACCATAAATACATTCGAAATATTTTTAGGTAAAATTAATTATATTTGGATTACATTCTATGGATGTATTTGTTATTTCCTATATAAAAACAAAGCATCAAAATTACTATTAATTTGTGGAAATATACTATTGGTCGGAACAATAATTTTACCAATTTCAAACCTTTTTTCACTAAATGAATTATATAACACATATCATACAGAATTTATACCTATACTTCCATATTTAAAAATTAACTCCATAGCATATTATCTATCCTTTGTAATTTGTATTATTTATACTATTATCACAAGTATTATATTATTTTACTTACAATATAAAAATGACCTATATAAAAGATTATTATTACCAATTATATTTTTAGCATCAATATTATCAAGAATGATTATTGGCTTTTCACCAACAATTTTTGCATCTTCTTTCCGAACTGGTATTTTTATGAATTATTTAATTATTATATTAATTATATTACTTTATAAACCTATGAAACTAAAAATCCCAGAAAAGAAAAAAATCATTATCACATTGTTTGTTTTATTAATTATTAAAACTAGTTGTACATTCATTAAATATATTTTATTCCTTCACTAAGTTTGACAACATATTAAAATATAGTGTATAATTTTACCATAAAGGAGAGTGCTTAAAATGACACCAAGTGAATGGTTTGAAGCATCACAAGATAGAGACATGATATATATGATAATGTTACTAAAAATTTAGTAAAGATGTTTACTGCCCCAGATATTACTGGAAATCTTACAGGAGCTACTTTAGATGGAAAAATTATAAATGTAAATGTAAGAAATCTATCAGTAGCAGGTAAAGATCCAAGAATGAATGATGAAACACAAGAAGAACAAAAAGGAAGATCAAGATAAATAATTTGTAAAAATAGAATTATATAAATTCATTTTTTCAAATAATAATTACAACAGAAAAGGAAGTGAAAATATGGCTAGAAAAGGTCATAAAGTAAAAGATGTAACAGGAATGCAAAACATTATGTTTGATTTAAAACCAAACAGATGTGAAGCAGAAGTATATATGAATTCAGATGTAGATGTTACTGAATTTGTTAAGTACATTAAAAAATTAAAAGAAAAAAATAGTGATATAACATTCTTTCATGGGTTCGTACATATAATGGGAAAACTAATATATAAATATCCCAAATTAAATAGATTTGTCCAAAACAGAACACTATATGAACATGATGAAGTAACAATAGCTTTCGTAGCAAAAGCAGAATTTAATGAAAAAAGTGAAGAATTTATGACATGTCTACCAATTGGAGAAAACGACACAATATTAGAAGTATCTAAAAATTTAAAAGAAAGAATAAATAAAATAAGAGATAAAAACTCTAATGCTAATACCGATGGAGCTAATAACGTAGTAGATAAAATAGGACATATATGGAGACCGCTAAGATCATTTTTAGTAGGAATATTAAAATGGTGGGATAAAAAATTTGGATTACCTGGTGCTATAGCAGATGAAAATATCTATTATAGTAGTTTAATAGTATCAAACATAGGAACATTTAGAGTACCAGGAATATATCATAACCTAGCTAATTTAGGAACATCTTCTGGCTTAGCAACATTTGGTGATATAAAAGAAGAAAATGGTAAATATACAATGAATATAGGTATTACATTAGATGAAAGAATAGGGGACGGATTCTACTTCTGTAGAGCATTAAAATGTATTGAATATTTATTTGCTAATCCAAAATTAATGATGGAACCAGCATCAAAGAATTTTGAAATACCAGATACCAGACACAAAAAAAGTAATAATAACTCTAAAGAAAAGAAAAAAGACTAGATAAACCTAGTCTTTTGTTATTAAAACAATTGCATACAAAGAATTATTATTATATAATAAAACCATTAGGAGGTTTATATGGTAAATAAAAATAAATGGATATATAACTTTAATAATTTAGCACCAGAAAATCAATTAATAGTAGCAGAGGCTATAAAAGAAGAATTAGAGGATAATGAATACTGCCTAGATGATGAAGATAACTATAACAAAGAAGAAGCAAAAATAGTAAAACATTTCTTTGAAAAACTAATATCTAATACCAAAAAAAGTGAAGAACTAGAAAAAATAAGAACACTACTAAATTCTTTTGAAACATTAACAAAAAGAAATCAAACAAATATAATAAATAAATTCGCCCAAGAAATTAAAGAATACCAAAAAATTGAAGAACAACAAAATAAAGAAGAAATATGCCAAAGAGAAGGACACGAATTTAAAAAATGGCATAAACGTCAATGGACAACATATGAAGAAGGAGTAATAGACCATCAATTTATACATAGAATAAGATGGGAACATGAAGAATGGATAAGAGAATGCAACAGATGTGGATTCGTTGAAAGAAGTGAAACTAGACCAAAAACAAATAGAAAAACAAAAAAGAATAAATAAACTATTCTTTTTTATGATATAATTAAATAGGTGATAATATGAATAAATTTATGGATATAGCAATAGATTTATCAGATGATACCTTTGAAAAAAATTATGGAGGTCCATTTGGAGCATGTATTGTAAAAGATGGAAAAATAATAGGAAAAGGCATCAATAGAGTAATAAAAGATAATGATCCTACAGCTCATGCTGAAATAACAGCAATAAGAAATGCCTGTAAAAACATTAAAAGTCATGATTTAAGTGGCTGTGAAATATATACATCATGTTACCCATGTCCTATGTGCTTATCAGCTATTATTTGGGCAAATATAAAAAAAGTATACTATGCTAATACTAAAGAAGATGCTGCTAATATTGGATTTAGAGATGACTTTATCTATGAATATATAGAAAAATTATCTAATAATGAAGAAGATAAAAAAGTGTTAAATTTAAAATCAATAAATAGAGAAGAAGCAATAGAAGTATTTGAAAGATATCAAAAAGATAAAGATAAAATAAAATACTAGACAAAGAATAAGATTATGATATAATAAAACACATTTAGGGGGAAAAATATGAAAAAAGCTAAAGAAGTATCTATTGAAAATAAGAAAACAATAGAAGCAATAAAAATACCAAACAAAAGAAATTTATATGGCAGAACAAAAAATATTAATCCATATACAACTATTAATTTATATAACAAAAAAATATTAATCGAAATTCCCATAGAATATGCAAAACAACATGAAGGAGAATACTATTATTTATATAAAGACCTAACGCCTGAAGAAAAAGCATTTTTTATTGAGTATATATATAATTTAGAATATGATTATTTATATAAATTAGAGAAAAGCAATCAAAAAAATACTTTTAAAAAGAAACTAAAAAATAGAATAAAATAATAAACAAAACATTAATGACTATAAAATATATAGTCTTTTTTCAATAAAAAATACCAAATAATATGGTATAATAAAAGAGAAAGTAGAGGTATATATGAGTGATTTAAAACTAATTGTCTTTGATAACATTAAAGAAGTAGGTAAAGAAGTAGACGAATACCTAAAAAAAATAAATAAAACAGATTCAACATACATAATGAAATTAACAAAAGATAGATTTTCTAATGGAGAAGGAAAAATAAGAATTGACGAAACAATAAGAGATAAAGATGTATTTATCATATCAGATACAGGAAATTACGGAGAAACATATAAAATGCATGGTATAGAAGTAAACATGGGACCAGACGAACACTTTCAAGACATAAAAAGAGCCATAAGTGCCTTATCAGGATATGCAAAAAGAATAATTGTAGTAATGCCATTATTATATCAATCAAGACAACATAAAAGAAAAGGAAGAGAATCATTAGATTGTGCAATAGCATTACAAGAATTAGAAAGATTACATGTTAACCACATCATAACATTTGATTGCCACCAAAGAGAAGTATCAAATGCCATACCCAACTTACCACTAGAAAACATATATCCAACAAATACCATTCTAGAAGACTTAGTAGATGACATGAACGTAAAAAAAGCCTTAATTATATCACCAGATATGGGAGCAATGGAAAGAGCAAGATATTATGCCGATATGTTAAAAACTGATGTAGGTGTATTCTATAAAAGAAGAGATCTATCTAAAGTAGTAAATGGCAAAAATCCTATAGTAGAACATGCATATATGGGAGCAGAAGTAACAAACAAAACTTGTATAGTAGTAGATGATATTTTAGCATCAGGAAGTTCTTTATTAGAAGTAGGAGAAAAATTAAAAGAAAAAGGCGCAAAAAAAGTAATATTTATAGTATCTTTTGCATTATTCACTGAAGGAATAGAAAAAATAGAAGAAGCATATAAAAACAAAATATTCCATAAATTATACACAACTAATTTAACATATATACCAAAAGAAATAAAAAATAAAAAATGGATTAAAATAGTAGACTGTTCTAAAAAAATGGCTGAATTAATTGACGCCATTCACAAAGGAAAATCAATAAAAAAAATAGTTAATGAAAGTGAAAAAGTATTTAAAATAATAAATAAAAAAACAAATACCAAATAATAAATATATGATATAATCAAAAGGAAGGTTGATAATATGGAAAAAAGAATAAGCTCTAGAGCAATTATCATAGATAACGATCAATTATTAACAATGTTTAGAAGAAAAATAAAAGATGGTAAAACAGAAGAATATTACGTTATACCAGGTGGCGGAAAAGAAGGAAACGAAACCTTAGAAGAAAACGTAACAAGAGAATTAAAAGAAGAATTCGGAGTAGACATAAAAATACTAGGTTATTTGGGTACAAAAGAACCAGAAGGAAGAATTGAACACTATTTTCACTGTGCTATCATAAATGGAGAACCAAAATTAGGCGGTGAAGAACTAGATAGAATGACCCCTGAAAACTATTATGAAGTAAGAAGAATAAATTTAAAAGATTTAGATAAAATTAGCATTGGAGCCAAAGATAAAATAGAAATGGCCTTAAACAAAGAATATATAGAACTAAACTAAAGAGGTGTAAAATGAATAGTAAAACAGATAGATTAAATAATGCTATAGAAAATATAAAAATGTGTATAAAATATTACGCAAAACACTTAGAAAAAGACTATCAAACAAATAAAATAGAAAAAAATGAATATATCAGGTTAATAAGAAATCTAAATGATGTATATAAAATATTAATAGATAAAGAATTTATTGAACCATATAAAAATAAAAAATTAGATAAAATTAGAAGTCTTAATCTTACAATAATGAATTTATATGAAGGAGAAGATTATAATAATATATTTAATGAAATAAGTAAAACAAACAACATATTATGTAAAGAATCAAAAGATAGAGATAGAAAAAAACTAAACGAATTAAAAAAAGCCATAAATAAATTACCTAATGATTATCAAACAAGGATAAGTAAAACAGAATACAATCCTAATGAAGGATTAAAATATAATAAAAAAATAGATAATATTAAATTCTTATTTGAAAATTATCTTAATCTAAAATATAACTTTAAAAAAGTAAAAAGTGAAGAAATAGACTATAACGAAATGTCAAAAGAAGAAATAATTCTAGAATATCTTGAACAGATGCAAGAATTATGTGATGAAAAAGAATTTATAAATATAAAAGAACAAATAGAAAAAACAATTGAAAAATATAGTATAGAAAATAAAGAACAAATTAACAATAATAATGATATAAAAAAAGTCTTGCATTTTTCTCAAAAATAGTATATTATTACACTAAGGGCGTGAAAATATGAATAAGAAAGTAGGATTAAAAATCAAATTAATAATTTCAAAATCACAATTCTTATTTGTATTTATAAATGTTTTATTAATTAAAAGAGGAGAAATTTTTTAAAATTTTTCCTCTTTTTTTAGAATAGCCCTTAAGGAAGGAGAAGTATGAAAAAAGAAAAAACAAAAATAATGGCATACGATACAAACGAAATGCCGCCATTAAGAAAAGCAATTATCTTAGCTTTTCAACATTTATTTGCTATGTTTGGAGCAACAATACTAGTTCCAATATTAGTAAATCAAGCCGCAGGAAAAGAAGTACTAACAATACCAGTAGCTCTAGTAACATCAGGAATAGGAACAATAATATACATAGTATGTACAAAAAAGAAATCACCAGTATATCTTGGAAGTTCCTTTGCCTTCATTGTACCAATAGCAGCAGCTTACACTAAAGCAGGAATAGGAGGTGCAATGACAGGTATTATGGCAGTAGGACTAATATATATATTAGTAGCCATAATAATAAAATTTGCTGGAAAAGATTGGCTAGAAAAACTATTGCCACCAGTAGTAATAGGACCAATGATTATGATTATAGGGTTAGGTCTAGCACCATCAGCAATTAGCCAAATAGGTCTAACAAATGGAACATCACTAGATTGGAAACCACTATTAGTAGCTCTAGTATCATTTTTAGTAACAGCAATAATTATGACAAAAGCAAAAGGCTTTTTTAAAGTAATACCATTCTTAATAGGAATAGTAGCAGGATATATCTTAGCAGCATGCCTAGGAATGATAGATTTTAAATCAGTAGCCGAAGCAAGTTGGTTTAGTATACCAAAATTTAATATTGTATTTAAAGATTACAGTCTAAACTTTACAGCATTAATTACAATAGCACCAATTGCCTTGGTAACACTATGTGAACATATAGGAGATCATACATCACTATCAAATATTATAGGAAAAGACTTAATAAAAAATCCAGGATTAGACAGAACATTACTAGGAGATGGAATAGCAACATTAGTAGCAGGTGCATTAGGTGGACCAGCAAATACTACTTATGGCGAAAATACATCAGTAGTAGGAATGACTAAAGTAGCAAGTGTAAAAGTAATAGGCCTAGCAGCTATCTTCGCTATAATAATAGGATTTTTAGGAAAATTAACAGCAATATTTGCAACAATACCAAACGAAGTATTAGGAGGAGTATCATTACTACTATATGGATTTATAGCAGTTAATGGCTTAAAAGTATTAATTAAAAATCAAGTAAATTTTGATAAACCAGAAAATGTAATTGTAGCTTCTTCAATGCTAGTACTTGGACTTGGAGGAGCTGCAATATCAATAGTATCAGGAGACCTATCACTAACAATATCTGGAATGAGCCTAGCTGCCATATTTGGCATAATATTAAATAGTTTATTATCCAAAAAAAATGAAGACTAGATAATCTAGTCTTTTTTTATTAAATATGATATTATATCAAAAAGGAGAAAGGTATGAAAACGATAAAAAGCAAACACATTGGTTGCTATGGAATAGCATATAATGATAAAAACGAAGTATTACTAATAAAAAAAGCAAGAGGTCCATATACAGGACAATTAGATTTACCAGGTGGTGGAATAGAAAAAGGAGAAACTGCTGAAGATACATTAAAAAGAGAGTTTCAAGAAGAAACAGGAATAAATATTAAAGAATTTAAACTAAAACAAATAGTTACAAATTATGTCATTTGGAATTTAGATAAAACACATAAAGAAGATCTACAACATATCGCTATTATTTATAATGTAAAAATAGATAAAAAAGATTATCAGAAAATAAAAAAAGAAGCTGATGGATTAGATTCCTTAGGAGCTAATTGGTATAAAACAGATAATTTAAAACTAAATAATTTATCTCCTTTAGCAAAAGTAATAAAAGAAGGTGATTAATATGAGAAAAAAATATAAAGAACAAAGAACAAAATTTACAACCAATACTTATATGAGAGAAGCAATTAATTATGATATAGTAATCATTAAAGAAAAAGATTTATTCATAACGATTAAAAAATATAAAAATATGACTGATAAATTTACCATAAAAGATGAAGAAGGAAATAATATTACTTATATAGATGAAGGATATTACGTAGTAGAATTAACACCAATAAAAGAAAACTATAATATTAGATATTATTTTAACCAAAATAAGGAATACATCGATTTCTATATAGATATAACATTAGAAAATGGAATAAAATATAAAATGCCATATTATATAGATTTATACTTAGATATAATTCATTACCCTAAAAATAATAGAGTAGAGTTCTATGATGAAGACGAATTAGAAGATGCCCTAAATAATAAAATAATAAGTAAAAAAGACTATAACATGGCATATAGAGTAGGTAATAAACTACTTAAAGAAATTAATAATAAAACTAATAAATATATGAATATAGATGTATTAAAATATCTAAATCAATATTATAAATAAAAAAGACTAATTATTTAGTCTTTTTCTTCTTAATATCTATATCTTTAGAAATATACCATATAAATAGTGAACCAATAAAATTACCAATAATACAAATAAATATAGAATAATTAAACATCCTAGCAGCTCCCATAGTAATTATATTAGCTATACAGTGTTGAAACCCACAAAAAATAAATAAAGGTATACCATAAATAATTCCCAATGGAGTATTCTTTTTATACATATAAACAGCAATATACATTATTATTCCACACAAAATACTCTTTAAAAAGAAAGAAATAGATATATCCCAACCATTTACCTTAGTAATAGCATTATTCATAACAACACTATCGGTATAAGAAAATAATAACCCGAATAAATAGCCTGCAATAAGATTTACTATAAGTATTATTAATAAATCAAGATATTTAATCTTGTCTTGAAACAAAAAACCACACTTACCAGTAAACAAATTTAACCCCATATAGCAAACTCCTAATAAACCAAAAGCAAATATAATAGGACCAATAGGTTCACCTAACTTAAGTAATGCATAATCTCCTAATCCTATTAATATAGAAGCAGCAATACTCTTATTTATTAATTCAATTTTATTTTTCATAAATACCTCCTATAAAGATTATAACACTTTTTTAGAAAGATAATAAATAAAATATGTTATAATACTTTTAGGAAGTGATCACATGATTAAATTAGATCAATATAGAGATACCTGGTTAAGTGAAAAAATGGATGAAGTAATAGGTTTTTATCCTAGAGAATTCTACCCATTAGATAATTTCTCATCATTTAAAGTAGAGTGGAATGGATACTTATATTCATCATTAGAAGAGGCATTTCAATGTGCTTTATTTTTACCCAATCATAAAGATATAGCAGATAAAATTAAAAAAAGTCATTCTGCCCATGAAGCACAAAAAATAATGTTTGCCAATATTGATAAAGTAAAATATAGTAATGAAGAGCAATTAGAAATAATGGAAGAATTATTAAGATTAAAAGTAGAACAAAATCCTTACGTAAAGAAAAAACTACTAGAAACAAAAGATTATTTAATTGTAGAAGATTCACCTAAAGATAATTTTTGGGGTTGGGGGCAAAATAGAGATGGAGAAAACCAATTAGGTAAGCTTTGGATGAAATTAAGAGAAGAATTAAAAAAAGAAAATAGTAAAAAGAAAGAATTAAAAAAATAAAAAGCACTTAGTGCTTTTTTAATTTAATTTCTTAGATAAATACAAAAATGGTGTATCACAAATTGCTATAATTATTTCAATAATAGTAGTAGTAGTTGCAATAGAAATAATTACAGACATTGGAAATATACCAATAAATGCAAGAGTATTAAAGAAATAATTCTCTATACAATTACATAATATTGTAGATACATTGTTCCTAAGCCACATCTTATTAGGATATTTTTTCTTTAATTTATTATATAAATATATATCAGCCATATTACTTACAAAAAACATTACCATACTAGCAGCAGTAGTTCTAATAGATACATCAAATAAAGTTTTCATAGCTTCATTAACAACATCATCAGAACTAGGAATAAATAAAAGTGTTAATTGTGTAATAATTATAAATGTAATACCACTAAATATACTTATATATACACCTTTTTTAGCATCCTTTTTACTGTATTTTTCTGACATAATATCAGTAGCTAAAAAAGTAGAAGCAAATAATACATTGCCTAAACTAGTAGTATAACCAAATACTCCTATCATTTTGCAAACAGTTAAATTTGCCAATATAGTAGCAATACTAAGCCATACATATAATCCTTCCTTCTTAAATAATTTTTCAATTAAAACTACTAAAGAAAATGTAACTACAATATTAATAAATCCAAATAATATATTCATATTTTTCTCCTTCCCTTTTTTATACTAGGATGTGTAGGTTAACTAGTACCAACTAATTATAACATAAATTTAAGAATTATGATATAATCAATATAGGTGTATAATTATGAAAAAAAGTATTGAGGAAGAATTAAAAATATTATTAGAAGATATAGAACAATATGAAAAAAAAAATAATAAAGAAATATATATAATAAACATTAAAAATAAAATAAAAGAATTAACTAATTCTTACTTTAAAACAGATAACATAGAAGTAAAAAAACAAATAACAAAAGAATTAACCAAATATTACAACATATTATATTATCATCGAGGAAAAATAGATAAACATAAAATGTATCAATTAGATGAAGATATTGATAAACTACCAGAAATTTATATAATTGAACAAAAACCAAAAAAATTTGAAATAAATGAAGAAATATTAAAAAGTATTAACATAGAAGAAGGATTAACAGAAGAACAAGCATTAGAATTATTAAAATGGACATCCAATAATACTAGAAATAATTTAATCTATTCAGCTTCCGAACCTAATAAAAAATTAGATGTTTATGGTAACGAAGCATTAATAGGATTTTGTGGATTAGCACAATTTTCTTCACTATATCCATTACAACAACTAGGACTAAATATTACCATAAATAACATCCGTGAATTACCAGGCTATGCCCATGCTTTTGGAACCGTAACAATACCAATTAGAACAAATGATAAAATAGTACCAAAAAGCTATATAATTGATTGCACCTATAGACAATTTTTTTCAATAAAATATAATGTAATATCAAGATATTTTAACACTAAACCTGAAGCAGGATTTTTTATAAATCAAGATAAAGAAGAAATAAAATTTGCTAAAGAATTATTAAAAAATGGCTTTATAGAACTAACACCACATACATTAGAAATGTATTTAAAACCATTTTACTCAATGATGGTTGATATAGAAAAAACCGATGAAATCGATAAAGAATTTAAAAAAATAGATTTAATACATTATTTAAAAAATAAACAAGATGAATTTGATTTTGACAAAGAAGAATTTGATAGTTGGGATATGAATCTAGAATTACCAAAAAAAGGTAAAAAATTATAATATAGGAGGAAATATGATAGAAATTAAAAATGTAACTAAAAAATATGGCGATAAAATAGCCGTAAATAATGTATCATTTAACGTAGAAGATGGAGAAATATTTGCTTTTATTGGGCATAATGGAGCAGGGAAGACTACCCTAATAAAATCTATAGTAGGAATTCATGATTTTGATGAAGGAGATATCCTAATAGATGGAATAAATATCAAAGATAATCCCGTAGAATGCAAAAAATTAATGGCTTTTGTTCCCGATAATCCTGAAACATATGAACATATGAAAGCCATAGATTATATTAATTTCATCTGTGATATGTATGAAATAGATACAGAAACTAGAACAAAAAATATAAAAAAATATGCCAAACTATTTGACATGGAAGATAAATTAAACGACACTATTGATAGCTATTCCCATGGAATGAAACAAAAAATAGTCCTAATATCAGCACTAGCACATAATCCTAGAATATTAATTATGGATGAGCCATTCGTAGGACTAGATCCTAAAGCCGTATTTGATATCAAAGAAGTATTAAACGAAATGATTAAAGAAAAGAAAATAGTATTCTATTCAACCCATATCTTAGATGTAGCCGAAAAACTATGTTCTAAAGTAGCTATAATTAAAAATGGTAAATTAATTAAAAGTGGCAGCATGAAAGAAATAAAAGGAGATAAATCCCTAGAAAAAGTCTTTATGGAGTTAGAAGATAAATAATGAAAAAATTATATTCTCTAATAAAAGCCACTATGACAAGTGATATGTCCTTATTTAAAATAAAGGCAAAGAAAAACAGTAAAAAAGGAGCATTAATACCATTATTTATAGCCCTATACTTAATGTTTATGATATGGAGTGGAGCAAACGCCATGTTTGAAAAACTATACCCATTACATATAGCATATATATTATTACCATTATTTGTATTTAGTATATCTATAATGACCTTTATGGAAGGAATATATAAAACAAGTTCCTTAATCTTTAATTGTAAAGATGACCAGTTATTACTATCCTTACCAATAAAAAGAAGAACAGTATTATTTATAAGAATATTAAAATTCTATATCTTTGAATTATTATTTAATTCAATGTTCTTATTACCAATAATGATAGCCTATATAAGATGGGCAGATAGTATAAATATTACATACTTTATAACAAGTATAATAATGCTATTACTATTACCAATAATACCAATAGTATTATCATGTATCATTGGAATGATTTCCTCAAATATATCAAGTAAATTCAAATATAAAAATGCCGCTCAAATAATCATATCAATAATATTCTTAATAGGAATATTATGTATATCTTATAGTATGGATAATATCCTAGAATACTTAATAAATAATGCTACTAGCATAAATGATCTAATAACTAAAATCTATTATCCAGCAGGAATATATGCTAAACTAATAACTAGTTTTAATATTAAAGATTTATTTATCTTTATCCTAATAAATATAACTATCTTTATAATATCAATATTTATATTAAGTAAATTCTATTTCAAAATTAATTCTAACTTAAAAGAAGTAGCAACAAATAAAAAAATAAATATAAATAAATTAACAATTAAATCTAATAATAAATATTATTCATTAATAAAAAAAGAACTAAACACTTTCTTTAAAACACCAGTATTTATTATTAACGCTGGATTTGCCCTAGTATTATTCTTATTAGCAACAATCATAATAACTATTAAATTTAATAGCACTATAGCATTATTAACTGATCCAAACACTATAAATTTATCAAAAAAACTAATAATGAATAACTTATCAATATTAATATTCGTACTAATAACAGTAACATCATTTATGACATCTATTACCAACTCAGTAATAAGTTTAGAAGGAAAAAATATAAATATTTTAAAATCATTACCACTACATACAAAAGAAATATTAATGAGTAAAATATATTCAGCATTAGTAATAACAACTCCCGTATTATTAGTAGGAGAAATAATATTATTTATCAAATTTAAAACAAATATAATAGAATCATTTTTTCTAATAATATTATCAATATTAATACCATTAGTATCACATTTTATAGGATTAATAATTAATTTAAAATATCCAAAATTAGATTGGGAAAGTAGTAGTGAAGTAGTAAAACAAAGTACTAGTTCCTTTGTATCTGTAACAATAGGAATGATACTGGCAATAGCTACTATAATAATTATACCTAAAGTAGTAGGGAAAATTAATTCCACTATAATTTTATTAATTGCTTTACTAATATATATAATAATAAATACTATATTATACTTATACTTAATTAATAAAAGTACTAAAGAATATAATAAATTAACTATATAAAAAGTTAAAAAATATGTTATAATAAAAATAGAGGTAAATATGAAAAGAATAGAATTAGATCATTGGTTTGTTAAAGAAAATGAATTAACCATATCCTTATTAAGATATTACATAAATATTAAGATTTATCAAAACGATAAAGAAATAAACTACAAATTAACAGTAATTAACAGTCAAAATAAAAAGCTAATATATATATTTAACTCACTAGAAAAAGCAATAGATTTTACAGAAAATCATATTAATTATTGTAAAACATTTGAAGAAATAATAGAACAATATAATAAATATAATAGTAAAGAAGAAAAAATTAAAAGAAGAACAAAAAGGAAGGAAGAATAACATGAATTATAAAAAAATAGTAGTAGCAGGTGGAGGAATATTAGGAAGTCAAATAGCCTTTCAATGTGCTTACTGTGGATATGATGTAACAATACTTACACACAATGAAAAAGAAATACCCGAAATAAAAAACAAATTAAACAAACTAAACAAAACATATATAAGTACTATTAAATTAATGGCAAAAAAAGATAAAACAAATTGGGCTAAAGGAATATCTAATAAAGAAAAATTTAATAAAGAAAAATGTATTAGTAAATCTAATAATGCCTTTAATAGTATCAAAATAGAATTAGACCAAGCGAAAGCCCTAGAAAACACTGATTTAGTAATTGAATCAATTACAGAAAACTTTGATGTTAAAGCAAGTTTTTACAAAGAAATAGCCCCATTATTAGAAGATAAAACAGTAGTAGTAACTAATTCTTCAACACTATTACCATCAAAATTAGCTAAATATACTGGAAGAGAAGAAAAATATTTAGCCTTACACTTTGCCAATAATATTTGGAAAAATAATATAGCAGAAATAATGAAACATGATAAAACAGAAGATAAATATTTTGATGAATTAATAAAATTTGCTGAAAGCATAAACATGATACCTTTAGCAGCAAAAGAAGAAAAATCAGGATATCTACTAAACTCTATGTTAGTACCATTCTTATTAAGTGCTATGGACTTAGTAGCAAATGGAGTATCAGATCCAGAAACTATAGATAAAGCTTGGACACTAGGAACCGGAGCCCCAAAAGGACCATTCCAAATAATAGATACCGTAGGATTAGAAACAGCTAAAAATATAGTTATACAATACCAAAAAGTTCCTGATTTATTAGATCCACTACTAAAGAAAATGCTATTACCTTATAACTATGATGGAATGTTAAGAATATTAAATGATTATATTGAAAAAGGTAAGTTAGGTGTTTCAGTTGGTGAAGGATTCTATAAATACAATAAAAAAAGTTAAGGTTAGTTAACCTTGACTTTTATTCTATGTAATATTAACAAGAATATGTTATAATTTAGTAGGATGTGATAATGTGATAAGTACTATCGAAATAAAAATTAATAAAGAAGAATATCTAATAGATACCCAAAATAAAACTCTCTATAACAATCAAAAAAAATATAATATAGAAACTAAAGAAATAGATAAAATATTAAATATCATAATATTATGGAAATATGACTATGGTTATTCAAATACAATAGATGCTGAAGAATTCTATATAAAAGTTACAGATAATAATAATGAAGAAACAATATATCAAGGAAAAGGAAATTTTCCAAATAATTATAATGAACTAAAAAATATATTAGAAAGTATTAAAAATGGATAAAGAAAAAATAGAATTATTATTAAACTGTAACACTAAATTAAGAGAAAATATAAAAAAATTCATAGAAATATTCGTATTGTATTATGGAGAAGAAGAAAGAAGTCATATAGAAGAATTATTTAATAATACCCAATATATAGGATATTATAACGATAATGAAATCAAAAACGTTAACAACGAATTAATCGAAATTGAAAGTGAAAGATTACAACTAGAAATAATAAACAACACAACTTTACCAGTAAGCAAAGAAATACTATTTGATAGATATTCTATGGAAAACGAAACACTATTTCCTCTATATACGTATCTAAACTTTCTAAAAGAAGGAAAATTAAGTAAAGAAGAAAGAGAAAATAATTATTACAAACAAAACTATAACGCCTTAGCACAACAAGTTAAAATAATACCATGGGAAGAATATATATACATAGCAAAATCAAAAAAATTCCCACCAAAATATGAAAAGTTATCTGAAAAAGCCAAAGAATTTATATTAGATTATACAGATATAAGTATAAAACAAAAGAATTATGAAAGAAAAAAAGAAAAAGCAGTAGAATTTTTAAAACAATTATATCCTCATATAACAATAGATAATATTGAACAAGAAATAAATAATCTAAAAGAAATAAATAAAATAATAGAACACTATAATATAAATAAACAAAAACTAGAAAAATTTAAAGAAGAATTACCAACTCTTAAAATAGAAAAATATAATGAAAAAGTAAAAGAAACATTAAACAAAGAATATTACCTAAAATATATAAAAGAAATAATAGATATAGTACCAGAAAAATATAAAGATGAACTATTAAAAATAACTAATAATCCTGATAAATATATAAACTTATCAAGAGAATTAGAAAGTATAATTGGCTATTCTTTAAATAATACACCAGCAATAGAATATTTCAGTGAAGAAGAAGAAGAAAAATTAAATAATCCAAATACCAAAGATTGGGAAAAAGATACTATAAAAAGAAATAGAATATCGTATTTTAAAGCAATAGGTATAAATTTAGGAAATGATTACGAAGAATACAAAAATCATATGCATTTAATACCTTCAAAAGAACTAATAAAAAAATTACAAAATATAAGAGATAGAATAAACAAAGAATTATCAAAAGAATACTATAATAACAATATAATATACAAAGAAATAATAGAAGAAATTAAAAAAATAGGCTATAAATATGATTCAACAGAAGAAGATATAAAAGGATTTGAAAAAGGGTCAATATGTGTAAATCCCAATAGAATATATCAAAATGGAAAATACATTCTAAAACCAATGATGAAAATAAAATTTTCATTAAGAGATATAGATGAATTAGATCACTTCATAATCCATGAATTAAATCATGTCTATGAACTATCACTAATTAAAGCAGAAGAAGAAAATGCAGAATATATAAGTGGTTGGGATCTCTTAAATGAAAAAGAAGATGAAGAAGAAGAAAAAAAGAGAAAATATGAATTATTAAATGAAGCTATAAATGAAACAATTGCTAAAGAAATTAGCCAAATCATGGAAGAAAATAATATAAGAATATTTAAAACAAGCAAAAAAGAAAAAAATCATACAGGATATGATAGAATGCTTTTAATAACTGATGATTTTTTTCAAACATTTAAAAAAGAAATAATTGCTAGTAGAAAAAATAATAATATAAAAATATTACTAGATGCTATTGGAAAAGAAAACTTTGAAGAATTTAATGATTTATTAAATGAATTCTATTATAATTTTAATGAATTTAAAGTTTATAAAATAATGACAGACATAAAACAAAGCAAAGAAACAGAAGAAACAAAAAAATATAAAGATATATTTAATAGAAAAGAACTAATATTAGAAAAAATGCAAAGATACTATAACAATAAAAAACACGAAAGATAAAAGCATTAAAATCAACCATATAATCCTAAAATTAACTATAAGTATTGACAAAAAGAACAAAATGTGCTAAAATGTACACAGTGGTTGGATATAGAGCACAAAAGGGGGAATTTATATGAAAAAATCATATATAATCGAATATTTAAATGAAAATGAATTTAGAAAGAAAGAAAGAGCAGTAAAAAAATATAACATGCTAGCATATAAAAAATTAATTTTTGAATTTTATCCAGATTTCCGTGAAGGAATCTTTAATGGAGTGATAGTATCCAAAAACACTAATGAAGGTATAACTAAATATGAATTAAAATTACCTACAGATATAATGTTTTCTAAAGTATATGAAGATTTAATCTTACACTATACTGTATATGAAAATCAAAATATCGTAATGTTAGATACAATAACACCAGAAGATATATTAACAGAAGGACACCAAAAAGAGTTAACTACATATAAAGGTGTACCAATCTCTAAATCACATGCTGAAAAGGATATGTTCAAAATAAATTTATTAAACATGTTAGAAAAATAGATTTTTATTTATTTTTCTTTTCTTTTGTAATATATTTAATAGAAAGGACTAACAACATGAATAATATTACAAATGATAAAGAATATTACCAAATAGTAAGTGATATCCTAAATAATAAAAAATTTAATAAAATAAAAGAATGTAAACATCATGGCATAACAAGATATGAACATTCATTAAAAGTATCATATAAAGCCTATAAATTAGCTAAAAAATATAATTTAGATTATATATCTACCGCAAGAGGAGGATTACTACATGATTTCTTTATAAATGAAGACTTAACAAAAAAAGAACAAAGAATAAGTATATTTATCCATCCTTATAAATCATTAAACAATTCTAATAAATATTTTAATCTTAATGATAAAGAAAAAAACATTATAATATCTCATATGTTTCCATCATTACCACATAAAATACCTTTATCAAAAGAAAGTTTATTAGTAAGTATAGTAGATAAAGTAATCGCAACAAAAGAATTTTATCAATCATATGGAAGAATAAAAGTATATAAATTAAGTCATATATATATGATCTTATTAACCCTAATAACAAGACGCTAACTAGCGTTTTTTTATATTTAGTGATATAATACAAACCGAGGTGTATTATGAATAAAATAATAGTAATAACAGGTCCTACTGGAGTAGGTAAAACTAAATTATCAATTATGTTGGCTAAAAAATATAATGGAGAAATAATTAATTGTGATTCTATGCAAATATATAAATATTTAAATATAGGTACTGCTAAAGTAACAGAAGAAGAAAAAGAGAACATTCCTCATCATTTATTAGATATAAAAGAATTAGATGAAGACTATTCTATCTATGATTATCAAAAAGATTGTAGGAAAGTAATAGAAGAATTACAAAAGAAAAATAAAACTATAATCATAGTAGGAGGAACAGGATTATATATTAAAGCAGCCCTATATGATTATAACTTAATATATAGTAAAAATAATAATAATTATGATAATATTCCAACAGAAGAACTATATGATGAATTAATAAAATTAGATAAAAAAAGTATAAATAAAATAAATAAAAACAATAGACAAAGAGTAATTAATGCTCTTAACTATTATAAAGAAACAAACAAATCTATAACAGATAATATAACAGATAAATTATTATATAATTGCCTATTTATAGGCTTAACAACAGATAGAAAGAACCTATATAATATAATTGATGCCAGAGTAGATAAAATGGTTAAAAATGGCCTAATAAACGAAGTAAAAGAATTATATGATAAAAATATAAATACTAAACCAATAATAAATGGAATAGGTTATAAAGAATTATATAAATATTTTAATAAAGAAATAACTAAAGAAGAAGCTATAAATTTAATAAAAAAGAATTCTAGACACTATGCCAAAAGACAATACACCTTCTTTAATAATAAATTACCAATAAAATGGTTTAATACAGATTATAATAATTTTAATAATACAGTAAATGAAGTAATAGAATATATAGATAATAACAAATAATTTAACAATTACTTGACAATCACTTGACATATTATTATTCCATGATAAAATATTAAATAGGAGAGGGATTAATATGAATACCATAGAAAAAATAAATTTAATTCTTAAAAAAACAAACATTTCAAAAGTAAATTTAGCCAAATATCTAGGTGTATCAAGACAAATGGTATACAATTATTTAGACAGTGATGATCTAAATAAAATGCCAGCAGAGAAGAGTAATTTATTATTTAATCTACTAGAAGTAAACAGTTGTAATGAAATATTAGAAAAAGAATTAACTGATGAATATTTACAAAGTGTATCAAATAAAATATTTAACTATAAAAGAATACCAAATAAAAAAGATGAAATAATAGAACTAACAGGATTAAAAAAAGAAGAACAAGAATTATTGTCTGATATTGTATTTATCTTAAAAGAAATGTTAAATGAAGATAAAACAAAAGATAGCTATAACACTATAAAATATATTTATAATTTCTTACAAGCAATCCCAACCATGAAAGAATTAAAATATATCTTAGGTTATGTAGCAAAAACAACAGGTAATGTTAAAGCAACTACCTATGAATTTAATGAAGAACAACAATTTATTTTTGAAAGCATAATGTATTCAGCCATGACATTATACGCTAATGGTGGAGCATCAAGAAGTAAACTAGCAGAATCTCATAGAAGATGGGAAGCAGATTTAGATAGAAAAAATGAAGAAAAATTATCTCGTACACAAGAATTAAATACAGCTAAAGTACAAGCTCTAAGAGAATTAGGATATAATGAAATAAATGAAAGAAATGCTAGTGAAGTATTTGACAAAATAGCAGAAATACAAGCTAGAAATATAGGATAACAGATAGAATAGGGGAGTAGTACCTATTCTATTTAATTATAAGGAGTAAAAATGAAAGATAAATTAATAGATAAATTAACCATCGCAATAACCATATTAATAGTAATATTAGGTGTATATCTAGGCTATACCATAATAACAAGAATAAACGCTAAAAAAGAAATAAAAAATAATATTAAAGAAATATTTAAAGATTATGAAATAAAAGATCTAAAAGATATTAAAATTAAGATTCATTCTAAAACAAATTATCAAACAAAAATATCTTACAATGTAGAATTAACCTCAAATACATATGATGATCAATCAATAGATACTCAAGCTGAAATAATTAAATATATTAAGAATATATCCTTCAAGGGAAATAAAAAGAAATATAAAATAAATAAAGTAACTATATATTCAAATAATAATATATATACCCTACAAACAACCTTTAAAAAAAATGATAAGATATATGGTAATATTACTAATAATTATACTGAAACTGCTAATAATATTAAAGATAAAGCTAATGAATATATAGATAAAGCTAAAGATAAATACAATGAAATTAAAGAAAATATTATTAAATAATTAAAATTCTTAAATTTAATTTAAGAATTTTTTTTATACCTAATATATATAATTATATATATTATTAAATAATAATTAAATTATATATATAAACCCTTATAAAATAAGCAAAAAAGAAAAATATATAAGTTCCTATAATGTATATTATGTTAACTTCTATAAAAAAGAATAGATAAGATATAGATAAATAAATAAAATAATAATATATATATTATTAATACTACTCTCCCTATTAGCCATATATATATATAATTATAACTATACGAATAATTAATCAAAATAATCGTTTAGAAATTAAAATTTACAAAATAATAACTATATATTAAAATAATATATTATAAAGGTAGGAAAAAATGTATAAAAAAAGAAATAAATATATGTCATATTATGAGAGATGTTTTTATAAAATATTTAAAGAAATAGCAGATAAAAACAACCTAGAAATACAGCCACAAATCAATCTAGCTACTATAATAAAGAAAAAGCCAAATACAAAGTATTATAATGACTTATATCGAAATATAGACTTTGGACTATTTACAAAAGATTATGAAGATATATTATTATTAATAGAAATAAATGATAGAACTCATAACAAACCAGAAAGAATAGAACGAGATAAAAAAGTAAAAAGAATAATTGAAGAAGCAGGAATAAAGCTAATAAGATTTCATACTAAAGATCCAAATGAAAAAGATTATGTTATAAATAAAGTATTAGAAAGCATAAAATAAGAGACGCTGTCTCTTATTTTTGTATCTTATACTACTCTATTTAAGTTTTTCTTTTAATTCATATAATAAATTTAATGCTTTAATTGGAGTTAATTCTAAAACATTGGTATTTCTAATTACTTCCTCTACTTCACTCTTTTTAGTAATAAAATCTAATGGAAGTGTAGTTTGTATAGATATCTCTTTATGCCCCTTCCCTACTTCGCTATCCTCATAGGTAGATAATATTTCAGATGCTCTAGTTATAACTTCTGAAGGTAAACCAGCTAATTTAGCTACATTAATACCATAACTCTTATCTACAGATCCATCCAATACTTTATGTAAAAATATTACTTCATCGTCTTTTTCAGTAGCAGTAACGTGCTTATTTTTTAAATGCTTTAATGTTTTTTCTAAACTAGTAAGTTCATGATAATGAGTAGAAAATAAAGTTTTACATCCAATCATATCATGAGTATATTCTAATATAGCTTGTGCTAAACTCATACCATCATAAGTAGCAGTTCCCCTACCCAATTCGTCAAATAATATTAAACTATTCTTAGTAGCATTTAAAATAGCATTAGACGCTTCTACCATTTCTACCATAAAAGTAGATTCACCACTAACTAAATCATCACTAGCACCAATTCTCGTAAATATCTGATCAAATACAGGCAATTTTGCCTCCTCAGCAGGCACAAAACAACCTATCTGGGCCATTATTACTATAATAGCTAATTGGCGCATATAAGTACTCTTTCCAGCCATATTAGGACCCGTTATTAATAAAGTACTAATATTATTATCCATAACTATATCATTACTAACATATTCATCCTTAATAACTCTTTCAACAACCGGATGTCTAGATGATATTAATTTTAAATTATGATCTACGGTTAACGTAGGCTTAACATAATTATATTTTTCACTAACTAAAGAAAAACTCTGTAAAACATCTATCTCACTAATAGCCTTAGCTATCATCTGTAACTTAGGAATATATTTTTTTACCTTATCTCTAATATCAATAAATAAATCATATTCTAAATTAATAATTTTCTCCTCAGCACTCAATATTAAATCTTCTTTTTCTTTTAAAGTATTAGTAATAAATCTCTCACAATTAGCTAAAGTTTGTTTTCTAATATAACCCATCTCATCAGTAACTAAATTTAATTGTCCTTTACTAACTTCGATATAATAACCAAATACCTTATTAAAACCAACCTTAAGATTCTTAATGCCAGTTCTTTCTCTTTCTTCTATTTCAAATTTACTAATAAAATCCTTACCACCACTTCTTAAATCCTTAAGCTCATCTAATTCAGAAGAATAACCTTTTTTTATTAAATAACCTTCTTTTAAACCAACTGGAGCATCCTCATATATAGAATCATCTAATAATTCATATAAAGAAGCCAAAGTATCAATATCATAATAAAAATTAATACTATTCATAATCTCTTTAATCATTGGTAAAACAGATAAAGATTTCTTTAATTGAAGTAAATCCCTAGCATTAGCATTACCTAAAGCAACTCTACCAGATAATCTCTCTAAATCATATACCTCATATAAATCTTTTCTTAAATCATCACATAAAATAAATTCATCAATTAATTTACTAACAATAGAATATCTTCTCTCAATCTCTTCCTTATCCTTAAGAGGAGACTCTATCCATTGCCTTAACTTCCTACTACCCATAGCAGTCTTAGTATTATCAAGAAGCCATAACAAAGAATAATTTCTCTCTTTTAATCTTAAACTCTCCAACAACTCCAAATTTCTCTTAGTATGAATATCCATCCTAAGAAAATTATCATTCTCATTAATAATAACCTTCTGTAAATGAGTAATAGTTCTCTTCTGATCAATAACTAAATAATATAATAAATGCTTAATAGCAGTAATATATCTCAAATCACTAATACAATCATAACAAAATCTATAATCATCATTATCTAATACATTATCACTAACAGTAACAGTTAATTTATATTGCTCCCTAAACAAATTAAGAACATTATTATTAACTAAAGAATTAACAATAACTTCCTTTAAACCAAAAGATAAAACCTCATTAACTAACTTATTATTATCATGATTAATAATCTCAGAATATAACTCACCCGTAGTAATATCAGTATATACAATACAATAACAATATTCATAATCATAAATACTACCAATATAATTATTCTCTCTCTCATCTAAACTATTAGAATTAACAATAGTACCAGAAGATATCACCTCAGTAACATCCCTCTTAACAATACCCTTAGCATTTTTAGGATCTTCTAATTGTTCACATATCGCAACCTTATATCCCTTCTTAACTAATTTATCAATATATACATCCACAGAATGAAAAGGAACACCACACATAGGTACCCTTTCCTCTAATCCCGCATTTCTACCAGTTAAAGTAAGTTCTAACTCGTGACTAACTAATTCAGCATCTTCGAAAAACATCTCATAAAAGTCACCCAAACGATAAAACAATAATACATCCATATATTGTTCCTTTAATTCAACATAATGCCTCATCATCGGAGCTAACTTATTCTTATCTACTTCACTTAACTTCATATTTATACTTCCTTACATATAAATTATAACAAAAAAAAGAAGTAAATAATTATATTTTACTTCTTTGTTTACAACTTAACGAGTTACACTATTATTTTTATTTATAATATCATCATATAAACCAATCATATCACAAACCTGTTCAGTAGAATAATTACATAAATTAGTACTAATATCTAGTATAGTATTAGAACTAACATTATGATCAAAAGAATATTTAGTAAATAATATACCAACAATATATAATAATTTCCCATAAAAATTTTCTAAAACATCACCTTTAAATAAAGACACAATAGTAGCATGACTAATATTATATCTATCTATTAAATTATTAATAGTTTCATTATTTAAATTATTTTTAAAATATAATTCTATTAAATCAACAACAAAAATACAACTATAAAGAGAATTAATAGATAAAGCATTTCTAGCAACAGAAAAATTAGAATGCATCCCTTTATCAACAATATATTTCTTAGCTAAACTTTCAAAATAAATAGACGGAAATTCACCAAAATAAGATGACTCGCGAGAAGAATTATATTCATCATTCTTTAAAGAATTATAATGAAGTAATTCATGAATTAAAACAATAAAATCAGTTGTTGTTCCCAAAGAATTAATAACAATCTCCATACTAATAGGATCTACATAAGCATTTTCATCAGAAGAAAGTTTAGAAATATTATCTTTTGTTTTAACAACATTACTTTTCTTAACAGATAAATTACCCTCATCAAGAATATCATTAAATATATTTACCATCTTACCAGTTTTATCAGTATCTTTAAAAAAAGCAAAAATTAAATCAATTAATTCTTCATTAGATAATTTAGTATCTTCTTTAAAATCAGCAGCAAGCTCTTTAGCAATTTCATCCTCATATTTTTCTAAAAGTAATAATATAATTTTCTTAAAATTAGGTAAATTCCTTAAATTATCTAAAAAAGGATCATCTTCATCAATTAATTCCATAATAGAACTAAGGGAATAATTAATAAAAGAATTTCTTAATTCAGGTTTTTCTGAAACAAATAAAACCTTATTACTAACTTTACTAATATCTCCCATAAATCCAATTTTAATAATAATATTATCACTATTAATATGATAAATACATTCCTTACTATTAATATCTTTATTGCAAATAATCTTAATTTTCTTATCAACAAACTTATTATAATCAATATCAAATAAAGAAATCTTTTCTGCAAAATACTTTTCTACCTCATTAGAATAAATAAAAGTAATACCATGTAAATTAATTTCCTTAACTTCGTGTTTACTTAATTCATTACTAATCTTTTTATATAACTTATTATATTTATCTGTATTTAAAAACTTAGCATTTGCTATTTTTTTAAATTCATCTATCTCAGAAGGAAGTAAAACATCTTTAAACAAAACATCTTTTAATTCTTCATCATCCAAAAGAAAAGTATAATCATCATCAAATTCACCTAAAAAAGATTTATCCATATTATCACTACCTTAATAACATTATAACAAAAAAAGAAGTAAATAAATATATTTTACTTCTTTGTTTACTACTTAACAATTAATACATCTTTCTTATATTTCTTTATACCATCAATAATCTGTTTCTTATCCTTTATATCAAAAAACAAATATATACCCTTACCAAGAAATATAACTAAAGAATAATGACCTACTACTATACCTTCTACTCTATCCCATAAAAAGAATAATTCAATATCCTTAAAAGAACTAATATCTAATATTCCTCTTCTTTTTATAATAATAGAGCTAAAGAAATTATTTCTTTTTCTATATAAATAACTAAGATATATTCTACATAATCCTAATATAAAATAAATAATATCAAATATTAAAACAAATAAAGCAAAAAAATATAAATAAAAATCCTTAAACCTTAATATTAAAAATAAATTTATAATAAATATACTAATAAATATTATAAATAGATAACTAATATAATTCATACCAACTATTCTTTTCTTCTTAAGTATTCTACTTTTATTCATAGCAATACCTCTAGCTTCATTAAAAATATCAAAATAGTTCTTAGATAAATCAGTATCTATTCTAATATCAGTAGACAATATATTCATAGAATCACCTCTATTATAATTAGATTATAACAAAAAAAAAGTAATTTTACAATTACTTTTGATTATATATTATTAATTGATGTTGTGCCCTTGTACAAGCTACATAATATAAGTATTTTTCCTTATCTATATAACTATTATCAATATTAGTATAAACTATAACAGCATCAAATTCTAACCCCTTAGCCATATAACTTGGTATAACTACTAATTCCCTACTATATTTATCATTATCTTGATCTATCATTGAAATATTTACTTTATCTTTTAAATTCTCATATAAATAACTAGTTTCTTTATCAGTTTTAGTAATAATACCAATAGATTTATAATTATTTTTTAAATATTTAATATCATCTATTAAACTATCTATTTCATTATCTAAATTATTTCTAACTAATACCTCTTTCCTCTCACCACGTCTAATCGCACTAACATGAGATATATTTAATATTTTATTAGTAAATTCAATTATTTCTTCACTAGACCTATATGTTTTAGTTAATTCCAAATATCTAGAACTAGGTAACATCTTCTTAATAATATCTAAACTATCATATTTATAATAAGGATTAATAGTCTGATTAACATCACCTAATATTGTATAATTAGCATTTTTAAATATCTTAAACAATAATTTATATTGAATTAACGTATAATCTTGAGCTTCATCTATAACTACTTCTTTAATATCAGTATTATAATTAATACCCTCTAATAAACTCTTCATATATATTAATATAGTAGCATCTTCATAATTAATTAATTTTTTATTAGTAATTTGCTTACTTCTCTTATATTTAGAATAATTACTATTAAAAAATTCATTATAAATATTAATATAATCTATATCATAAGATAATCTATCTAATAAAAATCTCTTAATTTGTGACTTTTTATTATATTTACCCTTATAATTCCAATCACATATCTTTTCTGCCATAAAATTTAATCTCTCAATAACAGGAAAATGTTTATATCTATTCCTAAATAAATCATTTAATTCTTCCTTAGTATAAGTTATATCTCTTAAAAATAAATCATCTCTAAAATATAATTTACTAATAAACTCATTAATATAATTTTCTATATCCAATACAATATTATCACTTAATTTATAACTAATAAGATTATAATCTATTAAATCTTTATTTTGATAATATCTTTCAATAAAATTAGTAAAAGATTCAATATGTTTGAATTCACCCAAATAAGTAGTTAAAAATATATGTAACGATGTTTCCTTAGTATTCTCTTCACCTAACTCAGGAAGCACATTAGATATATATTGAGAAAACACTTTATTTGGAGATAATATCAAAATATTATTACTATTTAATTCTTCTATCTTATATAACAGAAAAGCAATTCTATGAAGAGCTACCGATGTCTTACCAGAACCTGCTATACCTTGAACAATTAAATTATTATCATCAGTATTTCTTATTATTTCATTCTGTTCTTTTTGAATTGTATTAACAATATTCTTCATCTTATCAGAAGTATCACTAGCAAGTACTTCTTGCAATAATTCATCATCAATATTAATTTCATTATCAAATACATGCAATAACTTAGCATCTTCTATAGTATATTGCCTTTTTTTTAAGATATTACCACTAATAGTACCACCCGGAGCCTCATATAAAGCCTTACCTAATTCATAATCATAAAACAAACTACATATAGGACTTCTCCAATCATGAACTAAATAGTTTAAATTATCTTCAACATGTGTAATACCAATATAAATATCTTGTACCCCTTCATCATCACTATCAAATACTATTCTACCAAAATAAGGCTTATCCTGAACTTTATATAACTTTTGTAAATAAGCTCCCTTACTCATAAGTATTGATATCTCTACATCATTATCAGATATCATAGTAGCTAGTTCCTGGGGATCCATATCAGTATGACTATCCCAAATAAATTTCTTAAATTCTAATTGCTTCTCTTCATCACTAGCAAGTTTACTACCCAATACTGAAATATGTTTCCGAATAACATCAACAACCATAGCAAGTCGTTTTTCCTCAAGAATAAATTCACTCTTACTAATTGGCACCTTATCACTCCCTTACACGCCAAAAAGCACTCTCAAAATCGAAAGTACTTGTTCAAGTAAAAATAAACTGCATAATTCATTATAGCATTATTTTTATAAAATACAACTATTTTTTAATTTTTTTCTTAATATTTATCTCATCTATCTCCATAGGATAGAAAAAATTAAATAATCTAATCATACCAGAAGATTTACTAAGTTTAGTTATACCTCCACTTATAATTAAATACTTATTTAAATCTAATTTAACTAAATTTCTTGAATACTTAGGAAACAATTTTTTACTAGGACTAACCAATCCACGATTATCACTAAATAATCTATCAATAAAAGAAAATACTAATCCATTATGCATATGTCCAGTAAGAATAATATCAAAATTATTAAGAATATTTCTAATATCCTCATCAAACATATTAATAGGACTATGAATAACAGCAATATTAACTTTATTCTTTTTAGAAATAAATAAACTCATATCAAGAGAACTATAATAGTTTTTCTCTATCTCTAAATTTTTAGAAGAATAATAAGCACCAACAGGTAAATTAAAACCAACAAACCTAACAAATCTATCTTCATATACATTATCATTAATAAGGAAAACATTACATTCTTTTAAATTACTAATATATTTATCATATAATTCATCTCTAACATCATAGAATTTTAACTTCTTACTCTTATTAATATCATGATTTCCCAAAACAATAATAACTTTATAATTATTAGTTAATTCCTTTACCCAATCATAAAAACAATTAATCCTATTATCATTAACAATATCCAAAGAATCAATTAAATCACCAGCAATAACAATATAATTAGGTGCTAAATAATCAATTTTTTTCTTTAATTTGACTAGAATATTATTATTAAATTTATCACTATAATGAATATCACTAATTAAACATATCTTAGTATTACCATTAATTTTATTATAATCAAATGAATATTTCTTAACAAAACAATTAATAATATCACCCCTATCAAAAGAAAAAGAAGAATTATTCTCCTTTCATAATTTCAATAGCTTTACGTACTTCAAGATCATATTTCATAGCTTCCATACCACCTAAGTTTTTAACAACATCTTCAGTTGTCATATTATACTTCTTAGCCATATCATCAATTTCCTTATTTACTTCTTTATCTGTTACTTTAATTTTCTCTTCCTTAATAACAGCTTGCAATAAATAACTATTCTCAATTCTTCTTAAAGCTTCAGACTTCATATTATTAATAATATCTTCTTTAGTAGTATTAGCATATTGTAAATATAACTCTTCATTAATACCTTGCATCTTCATATTCTCAAGGAAATTATTATACATAGCATTAGCTTCAGCATCAACTATCTCATCATCAATATCACACTTCATATTACTAGAAGCAGCCTTTAATAAAGCATCAACATATTTACCTTCAGCATCTCTATCTTTTTCTAATTTAATTTCCTCTTTAATCTTAGCTTCTAACTCACTCTTATTAGTAACATCTTTCATACCTAAATCTAAGAAAAAATCTTTATCTAAAGTAGGAATAACCTTATTCTTAATTTCATTTACCTTAACTTTAAAAATAACTTCCTTACCAGCTAAATCAGCCATTCCATAATCCTTAGGGAAAGTAAGCTTAATATCTTTAGATTCACCATTCTTCATACCCTTAACTCCATCCTCAAAACCAGGAATAAAAGTATTACTACCAATCTCTAAAGAATAATTTTCTCCCTTACCACCATCAAATGGAACACCATCTTTAAATCCTTCAAAATCAATAACTGCTACATCACCAGTTTCAACCTTACCAGATTCTTTAACTACTAATTCAGCATAATCTTTTAAAAGAGCATCTATTTTCTTATCAATCTCTTCCTTAGAAACCTTGATAGTTTCTTTCTTAACACCTAAATTTTTATATTTACCTAATTTAACCTCTGGTTCAGAAACAACTGTAAAATTAACCTCTAATTCTTTATCATCTAATTTTACTATATTAACCTTAGGCTCTACCACTGGTTTTAAATTTTTATCAAAAATAATTTCACGATATTTCTTATCAATTAAATTATTAGCAGCTTCCATAACTATTTCTCCAGGAAACTTCTTTTCAAACATAGCTCTAGGAGCTTTACCTTGTCTAAAACCATCTATTCTATGTTTAGCATTTAATTTAGTAAAAGCTTTATCTTTAGCTTCTTCCCATTCCTTACCAGTTACTTTATAATTAATTTCCTTCTTCATTCAACTCAACTCCATCTATAATATTGCAATAATTTCTACATCATAACTACCATTAGGACTCTCTACAGTACAAACATCTCCAACCTTCTTATCCATAATAGCCATAGCAAGTGGAGATTCATTAGAAATCTTATCATTAGAAGGATCAGCCTCTTTAGAACCAACTATACGATATTCCTCATATTCTTCATCTTCATCATCTATATATTTAACTCTAACAGTAGTACCTAAACTTACTCTATCAGTATTTCCTTTTTCTATAATATGAGCATTCTCCATAATTTTCTCTAATTCTAAAATTCTACCTTCAACTTGAGCTTGCTCATTTCTTGCAGCATCATAATCAGCATTCTCAGATAAATCCCCTAAAGCACGAGCTTCCTTCAAAGCTTTAATTACTGCTGGCCTTCTAACATTCTTAAGTTCATTAAGTTCAGCTTCTAATTCTAGAAAACCTTCATCTGTTAAATAAACTGTCTCATCTGACATGTTAATTCCTCCTCAACTATTTCAAAATTTTACTCTATTTTATATCATTTGTCAAGATAAATTTTATATATAAGACAAATTATAATTTACTGACTTTTTCCTTAAATAAATCTCCCCTTTGATAAGCGTTCTTAAACATATCAAAAGAAGCACTAGCAGGAGAAAATAAGACAACTTCTCCTGGTACACTTACTCTGTAAGCTACCTCTATAACCTCATCTAAAGTATCCATAACATATATCTGCAAATTACTATCACTAATCTTTTTCTTCTCTTCCATAACAGCATCATAAATCTTATTTTTAGTATCCCCAAACAATATCAATTTACTAACCTTATTAAGAATAGGGATTGCTAGAGGATCATAAGGAATATTCTTATCATATCCCCCACAAATAAGAACTATATCATTATCAAAAGCATTAATACCTGCTAAAGACTTATCAGGAGTAGTACTAGCAGAATCATTATACCACTTAACTCCATTTATTTCTCTAACAAATTCTAATCTATGATGTACACTATTAATATCTTTAATAATATCTTCTATTTTATCTAAATCAATACTAACTAAACAATTAATAGCCGTTAAAGCAGCACATATATTAATAAAATTATGAACTCCTCTTAATATTAATTTATCAGTATCAATAATCTTCTTACCATTATAACAAATATATTTATCATCTAAATAGAAAGAATCTTTAACCTTACCAATACCATAATACTTAATTTTACTCTTACTATCCAAAGAAAAATCTTTAACTATCTCATCATCTTTATTTAATACCAAATAATCATTTTTCTTTTGATTTAAATAAATACACTTCTTAGCATCTATATATTCACTATAACTACCATGAATATCCAAATGATCAGGACTAATATTAGTAACAACTGCTACATTAGGAGATACCTTCATATCCATTAATTGAAAACTAGATAATTCAAGTACCATTATATCCTTACTAGTCATCTTACCAATCTCTGTAAATAAAGGAATACCTATATTACCGCCAAGAAAAGTATTATATCCTAACTTAGTTAAAACATCATTAACAATAGTAGTAGTAGTAGTCTTACCCTTACTACCAGTAATACCTATACATTTACAAGGACTAAGCTTAATAACTTGCTCTACTTCTGTAGTAACTAAAGCACCTCTATCTATCTCTTTCTTTAAATAATGATTAGTAGGTAAACAACTAGGACTTCTAAATATAATATCAAATCCTTCTAATTTTTCTAAATAATTATCCCCAGAATAAGTAACAATATTATATTTCTTAACACACTCTTTAACTTCATCTGATAAATTATCATAAGTATTCTTATCAAATAAAGATACATCTACCCCTAACTCACTTAAATAAGAAAGTAAAGGTAAATTACTAACTCCAGCCCCTATAACAGCAACCCTACTTCTTCTTAATTTTTGATTAAATTCTTCTAATTTACGATTCATCTTATCCCTTCTTACTTATATATATCCCTAATAATACTAATAGGAATATATTCATTATCAATAGTAATTAAATTATTTCTATTTCTAGCAACAATTCTTTTATGTAAAATATCATTATCCGTAACAATATTAACATCAGCCTTATATACATAATCACTACTATTAAAAATATCACTAATTTTCTTATCAATAGAAACATCAGGATATTTAACATCTACATTATTATTCATAGTAGTATATACTTTCTGTATATTAATATTCTTATTAATTCTATTATGATACATCTTAGGTAATTCCTTATTCATAGTTCACCTCAACTAATACTATGAACAAATATTAAAATTATACCCTTTTCTTTAAAACATATTTCTTAGGATCATCAACAGTATTTACATCAATTATTAATTCAGAATACTCTCCATCACTCTGTGAAACATCCTTCATCGCTTTAACAAAAGTTCTCTCAATAACACTAGTAAGCCCCCTAACACCAGTATTCTTCTGTAATGCGACATGAGCTATCTTCTTCTTAACCTCATCAGGATTAACTATCGTTAATTTAATTTTAGCTTCTTTAAGCAATTTAAACTTTTCATCAAATATACCACTATCAGGATTATCCATTATTTGTAATAATATATCTTCGTTAATAGGATTTAACGAAATAATCATAGGAAGCCTACCAGCCAACTCAGGAATTATTCCATATTTAATTAAATCATCACTAGTAACATCACCATAAAAAGCCATATCATCCTTTTTAGCTTCTACTTTAGAACCAAAGCCAATAGAATTAGATTTTTTACTCTTATTCTGCCTATCCAGATCAGCAAAAGCACCTAAGCAAATAAAAGTAATACCTTCTGTATTAATAGTTACAAATTCCTCAACCATAGGATTATCAGAAACATCTAATTCATATTCACATCCCTCAACAAATTTTAACAATTCTTCTTGAACACCAGAGGTAGAAATAGTATCATTAGATAAATCATGACTAGCTAGTTTATCAAATTCATCTAAAACTATAATACTATTATTTAACCTATTTACATCACCATTTACCTTATTAAGAAGTCTTCTTAATATATTTTCAACAGAGTCTCCTTTATAACCAGCTTTAGTAAGAGCAGAAGCGCTAGCTATAACCAAAGGAACATTAAGTTCTTTAGCAATAGTCTTAATTATCTCTGTCTTACCAACACCAGTAGGACCTACTAATAACATATTTTTCTTATTATCACTATGAAAATTTTGCCATAAAGTAGTAACAATATCATCTATAGCATCATTTTGACCAATAACTTTCTTTTTAACATTATTAATTAATTCCTTAGTATTAATTACATCATGAACAAAATTCATAACTACTAAATCTCTATCATCATAAAAAGCTTGCATCCTAGTAATTTTATTCTCTCCAACCAAATATACTCTACTATAATCATTATTACTAGTACCAAAATAAAAAGTATCAAATCTAACTTCATTATAAAAAGCTCTAGCATTACTCTTTAAAGTCTTCTTATTATAAATCTCACACGTTTCCTGTAAACTAGTTCTCAAGCCAAAACCTATCTTACCGGAAGAAACCTCACTCATATGCATATAATCAATACCATCTACATCAGTAAAAACTCTATTATCCTTATTATAATTACCAGGCCTAATACTAATAGGTTTAAAATAAGTAGGCATCCCCGCAACATCTTTTAATCTCTCAAAAATAATAACTACATCATAATACTTTTTACCATTCTTCTCAATACACTTCATACCAAAAATCCTTCATCTATTATATTTCACATACCCCTTATGGATTTAATCTATTAGGACTTCTAAATAAAAACATTGCTTCCCTAACATGAGAAAGTCCCAACAATAACATCGTTAATCTATCAACACCTAAACCAAAGCCACCATGAGGAGGACAACCATATTTAAAGAATTCTAAATAAAATTTAACATCTTCTCCAAGCCCCTTTTCTTCTGCTTGTTTCTTTAATACATCATATCTATGTTCTCTTTGAGCACCAGTAGTAATCTCTGTACCTCTCCATATTAAATCATAACCTAAAGGAGTACCATCTTTATCTCTCATATGATAAAAAGCACGTTTCTTAGCACTAAAATCAGTTACAAAGATAAATTCACTATTATATACTTCCATAGCATACTTACTAGCTAAAGATTCAGTCTCAGCATTCAAATCTCCTACATCTTCCTTAGGGATTTCATAACCATATCTATCATGTAACTCTTTATATAGATCATCTAACTTAACAACAGGAAAATCCCCTTCAGGAACAACAACATCTATATCAAATACATCTTTAATTACATCTCCATATTTATCTTTTACCTTACCTAAAGCATATTTAAGTATTTCTTGTTCCATAATCATAACATCTTTATAACTGTCGATATAAGAAAATTCAATATCAAAACATGTATACTCAGTAGCATGCCTATTAGTATTAGAATTTTCTGCCCTAAAAACAGGCCCCACTTCAAATATCCTATCAAAATTACTAGCCATAGCCATCTGTTTATAAAACTGAGGACTTTGAGCTAAATAAGCAAGTTTATCAAAATATTTAACCTCAAACACAGAAGAACCAGATTCACTAGCAGCTCCTATTAATTTAGGAGTATGTATCTCCATAAAATCATTATTATATAAATATTCTCTCATACACTGAACTAAATAACTTTGTATCTTAAATATTAAAGTATTCTTATCATTTCTTAAATCTAACCATCTATAATCTAATTTAGTATCAATATTAGCATTATCTTCAATAGGACTAACATCAGCTAAAGAAAGAACTTCAACACTATCAGGAATAAATTCCTTGCCACCATCTTTAACATATTCACTTAATACCATCTTACCAGTAAAAGTAACATAACTACCAACAGTAATAGCTAATACAGACTCTACTAATTCAGGTTTATCCTTCTTTTCAATAGATACTTGTATATGACCAGTAATATCCTTAATAACAACAAAAACCATATATTTAGTATCTCTAACCTTTTCAACCAAACCACTAATATTAGTTATCTTATTTTCTTCTAATTCAATAATTCTTGTTCTCATAATTCCTCCTATAACAAAACACGTAAAAGAAATAACATAAAGACGAATATAATCCGCGGTGCCACTTTATTTCACTTACGTGCTCTTTACCCTTAACGCGGGGTATACGATTTGTACTAAGTTAACTGTCACACATTAACCACAAATAAATACTAAAATTATTATATCACAAAAAAATACAAATACAATAAAAAATATTATTAATCTAACTTTTTAAAACTATAAACATCATAATCCTTATAATTATCATAATGATGCTGTTCAAAATATATTATATTATTTTTCTCATAAAAAAACACATTCTTCATATCAGTATTTGAATCATTATATAAATAATATCTACCCTTATTTATCTTATATTTATAATTATAGCAATAATCTATATCACTTTTACATATAGTAACCCTATCATCAAAAATAGTAAGAATATCACTATTATAATTATCTTCAAAATCAGAAAATTCCGAAGCAGCATAAAAAGTTTCATGATTAAAAGATTGCCATTTAGTATTATTTAAACTTTTAAATAAATTAAAATAATAAAATCTAAAGAACAATAAAAAAAGAACAATAATTAATAATATAACTAAAATAACATATAAAACAACTTTTTTCAATTACTCACCTCTATCTACTAAATATAGTATACAATATTTCTATTTATATATCAATATATTAAAAAAAATTAAAGAGTAACCTCTTTAATTTTTTAACTATATAAAGTTCTATAATCACAATCCCTAGAAGAAGATTCAGTACAACTATTAGTAGTCCAATTACTCCAACTACCATAACTATAAGATACACAAGTATCATAATCAGTAACAGTTTTAGTAGATTTGCAATCATCCCATACACTCTTATAACCACAATAACAATTACCACATTTATAATGATTAGAAAAATCAGAATAAGAGTGTGCATCATATTCACTTAACTCACATGTTAATGTGAAACTTTTAGAAACGTAACCACCAACACACACTGTTTTAGTTCCATGATTACAACTCTTTGATCTATTTCTAGTTTGGTTAGTAGAAGTAACGCTTACGGAACAAGAACCACTATTTCCTTCACGATCATAAACAACATAACTTTTACCAGACTTCAAGCCAGTATCACCGGTAGGATTTTTACCCGAATCACACCCCAAGCCTTGATCACTACATCTAACAGTAGTATTAACTCCATCGGTATAACCAGTATGAGACTTAGTAACAGTACATGTAGGATTAGTAGTATCTTTCCATTTAGCATATAAATCTACAGTACCACCATTATGAGTAAATCCAGAATAAGTACCACCATCAGCATATAGAACTCCAGTCCCAGCACTAGTAAGCGTCCAACCTTGAAAAGTAAAGTAAGTTCTTGTAAATTCATTAGGATTTAAAGTAACATTATCACCCCAAGTAGAAGGCTGAAGATCCATCGTTCCCGTTCCTCCATTAGAATTATATCGAATATTATAAGCTTTATAATAATTATCTGGCGCAGGAACAAATTTAAATTTTTGAGCTGCCGTACTATTACTCTCATATAACTGAATATTCTGATGATCAGCAAATTTACCAGCAGCTATATCTGTAACATATCCTAGATTAGTGCCAACTCTAAGTGTAAAGACATCCTTACTTACTCTAATAGGATACCACCTTTGAGCAGTTGAACCATTCCAACCATATATTTGAATATCAGTACCATTCGCTACATTATTCCCCTTTAAATCAAGATCCTTGATTGAATGCTTATTAACTATTCTAATTCCTCCATCACCTATATTAATAACTTTCCATGTTTGAGCTTTAACAGCAGCAATACCAGAACCCTTAGTATATAATTGAACAGAAGTACCATTAGTTATATTTGCGTCATTAACATCAAAAGCAAATCCTTGACTAGAATTAGGTACAATAGCATAATTACCATTAGAAATATACGGAGTCCATCTAGCATATAAAACATGATCATTTGGCGTAGAAACAACAGAATCTTCAGTAATTTGAGTACCACCCTTCTTAGCAGTAAACCAACCTACAAAATCATAACCATTCTTTGTTGGTGTAGGAAGACCAGAATACTTACCAGCATATGTAACTTCCATAAAAGAAGAAGCTTTAACTCTAGCAGCAGGTAATGCCGCTGCAATAATTGCAGCTTCATAAATTTTTCCTTTTAAATAACCAGAAGTACAAGTATCACCACTAGGATTACAGCCCATCATCATATGAGTAGTAGTAGATTTAATATTACCAGAAGCCTTATAAGGAGTTCCCGAAGCAACACCATTAACATATAATCGTACATAACTTCCATCATATGTTACAGCAGCAGTATAAATCTTATCCGCAACAACAGATTCAGTACTAACAACCCTAGCATAATCTTTTAAGCTATCAATATAATACTCACCTCTTATTTTACCACCAGAAAGATACAAACCACCTCCAGCAGCTTCCCAATTACCAAGTAAATATTGACCAGTACTAGGACTAGAAGTAGAAAAAGTAACAATAATAGTCTGTTTAGGAGAATTTATTTCTTTCAAGTCAACATGTGTATTAGAGCCATTAAAGATAAGATGATCTTCTCCCCATTTAATTGTACCATTAAGATTTCCCCATCTTCTATTACCACTTAAATCCCACCAATGAGTAGGAGAATCAAGATACCCAGTTCCTTTATTATACGTTCCACTATAATTAGCAAGTAAATTAGTACTATTAGCATCAAGACGAACAAATCCACCTAATCCACGATATGTAACATTATATTTACTACCAACCCAGTGAGCATACAAAGTAACTGTGCAATCAGCAGCAGAAGCATCACAAAAATCACTTGCTTTATAAGCATATGCATGATCATAACAAGGTAATGCCCCACTAGCATTCTTACAATAAGCAGAACTTCCATTAATAGTATAGCCAGTTCTTCCTAAATTTAAATAATCCTTATTATTCCAATTAGCTAAACCAGACTCACCAAAAGTACTACCATAAGTAAGTGAATGAATTATTGTAGAACCATTAACAGTAACTAATGACCCTTTTTGACCATAAGCAGCACCGTGTGGATCAACTAAAGCTCCACCATTAACATCAATTTGAATAAGCACTTTAGTTTTTCTCCAATGAGCATATAATTTTACAGTACAATCATTACTAACAGCATCACAAAAATCACTTGCTTTATAAGTAACAGTTTGATCATAGCATTTTCCCGTACCATCAGCTTTTGTACAATAAGCAGAATTTGCATCAATTGAATATCCTACTTTTTCCAAATTTAAATAATCTTTATTATTCCAATTTACTAAACCATCACTTCCTAAAGTACCACCATAATTAATTGAATGAATAATATTAGAGCCATTAACAGTTACCAAAGAGCCACTTAAAGCATATGCAGCACCATGTTTAGCTGCTAATTTACCGCCATTAGCATCAATTTGAATCTTTACTTTATTCATAATCCAATATGCATATAACGTTCTAGTACAGTCCCCATTAGAAGCATCACAGAACCTACTAACAGCATATGCAGTAGTTTGATCAAAGCAAGTTCCTCCTCCATTTTTTTCAGTACACCATACAGAACTACTATCAATATGATAACCAGCTTTAGCAACATTTAAATGTGAAGAACTATTCCAATTTAATAATCCACTACTGTCTAAAGAAGAACCATAATCAAATGAAGAGAACATTTTTTGACCATTCTTATATACAGTAGAATCGCTACCTAATGTATAAATAGTATTATAATTGCCAGTAACTAACTTACCACCATCAACATTATAAACAATATTAATCTTATTCTTTTTCCAATTAGCATATAAAGTAACCGTACAATCATTAACTAAACTACTACAAAAATCACTAGCATTATATTGAGTCTTTTGATTATAGCATTTTCCCGTTCCATCAGATTTAGTACACCATTCTTTTTTAGAAACAATAGTATGTCCAGCTTTTCTCAAATTTAATAACTTGTCGTTAGTAGGGCTAAGAAGGCCATCAACAGATAAGTTTTCTTTATCAGCAAGCATATGAATAACATTAGTTCCATTAAGCTTAACCAAAGAAGTACTACTATCAATTGAAACATTACCATGTGGACTTGCTAAACTACCACCATTTACATTATATTGAATTTTAACATATTTTATATCAGGTTTAGCATTCCAATGACCAAATAATTTTAAGTCATATTCTAAATGAATACTTTCACCAGCATCTCCTATTTTTGTGCCACCATATCTATTACTATACCAACCATCAAACGTAAAAGCACTACTATTAGGAGTTATTAAAGAATAATTAGGTAATTTTTTTGAACGAGTTTCAACCACAATTCTCCCAGTACCATCATTAAAATCATATGTTATTGAATATACTTCACTTTCATTAATACCTATATCAGCAGCTATATCATCTTTTAATTTATTTGTACACTTATTAACATCTTCTTCATAAGATACTTCAGTTTTAATAATAGTCATATTATTCATATCTTTAACAACTCTTATTAATGAATTATTATTAATACCATTATCCGAAACAATATTCTTATTCTTACCAAAATATCCATCATTAATTAAATCTTGAATAGATACACAATAAAATCTAATATCATTAGTCTCATCAACATATCCCCACCAACTACTAACATCTTTATTCTCTTTAGAATATAACTCAGCAGCACTCATAATATTATCCATACTAATAGCAACAGCTTTATATTTAGAATTATTAATTATATATGTATAAGTTCTATAAGCAAAAGTAAAAACAACAGCAATTAATACCACTACTGCTAAAACTTCTACTAAAGTAAAACCCTCATTCTTACTTTTTTTCTTTCCCAATTATACCACCTCAATTATTCTATACCATACTATATTTAGTATACTAAAATTAATAAAAAAATGCAACACAAAAAAAGAGACTATCTAGCCTCTACAATTAACTTAATAGCCGTTCTTTCTTCACCATCAATTTGTATATCCGTAAAAGCCGGTATACAAACCAAATTCTTACCACTAGGAGCAACAAATCCCCTAGCAATAGCAATAGCCTTAATAGCTTGATTTAAAGCCCCAGCTCCAATAGCTTGAACTTCTACTACTCCTTTTTCCCTAAAAACATTTGCAAGAGCTCCCGCAACAGAATTAGGATTAGATTTAGTTCCTACTTTTAATGTTTCCATAATATTTCATTCCTTTCTATACCTACAATAAAATATATGAAAAACAAAAAGAATTAAGAACAATCTTAATTCTTTTTAACTATCATAATTGAACCTAAACCAATAATCATACTGCCAATAACAGCAATATAACCATTTCTACTAGATGAAGTGCTTTCTACATCAACCAAAGAAGAATTAATCTCTCCCTCAGAAGTATTATCAGTAATTGAATTTTCTTCCTTATTTTCCACATCTGTATCATCTTTTTCTTCCTTCACATTAGTAGATTTTTTACTCTTCTTAGAATCTTTTTTACTAGATTTATTATTTTTATCTACAACACCATTACTATCTTCAGTTGCTTCATTATCTTTATTATTCTCTTTTTCTAAAGAATCCTTAAAATTATTAGATTCTAACTTATTCTTATTATATAGATTTAAAAGAACAACCCCAATAAGAGCTACAATAACCAAAACCATAAGAATATTAAGTATTTTTCTCAACATAAAAATCCCACCTTTAATGGTTAACTATTATAACAATTAATCATAAAAAATCAAGTATTTTAAGAAAAAAACTAATAATTACGAATAAAATCTAAATCTTTATTATCATCTAAATATATAATATCTTTATCTTTCATAAAACATATATCTTTATACTTACAATATAAACATCCAACATTATCATTACCTATCCTCTTAGGATTAATATCAAAATTAGCATTCATTATGTTATCTATAGCATTATCTATCTTATCGTCAGTTAATTTACATAAATTAGAAATCATAGTATCATCAAGTATTTTCTTAGAAGTAATACCCTTACTACTAGTCTTCATCCCCCTAATAACCTTACTATCATTATAACTAGAATCAAATAAATTAATAATATCTATATCACTATTAGTATATCCTTGCAATTTTAATTTATCTTCCTTTAATTTAATATAATCATCTTTATCAGTACGAATAATCTCATTATTAAGTATCTTCTGCAAATAAAAACCAACAATTCTAATATTAGGAAACTTATATTTAGTTAAATATACATAAACAGGAAGTTGTAAATCTAATCCATAAATAGAATTACTAAGATCTAAATTAGGATTACCAGTCTTATAATCAACTATAGCAGCTATTTTCTTATCATTATCCATAATAATTTTATCAATAAATCCTTTAAAAATAATTAACATATCATTTTTACTCTTATCTATTTCAATATTATCCTCATATAAATAATTAGTAAGTGAAGAATAACTATATTGCTTCTTAATAGTCTCAATTATAAAAACTAATTCTTCAAATAAATTATCTAAAAAGAACAATTCTCTATCATTAAATTTATAATCTAATTTTTTAATATAATCACTATATTCATTATGCATATCAATATCACTATCAAAACAAATAGATAACATATAATGAAACAAATTACCAATAATAATATAAAAACTATCATCAAATATATTTAATCTTAAAATATTAGACAAATAATATTTAAAAGAACAATGATAATAATTATTAATCGCACTATAAGATAAAACTAATTTATTATTTAAATAACTCTTTAATTTATCCTTATTAATATAAGTAAATCTATTATCATAATCCATATATTTAATATCATTATAATTATTATATAAAAGAGAAATATCATTATTAATAGCATTATATTTAATCAAATTATCAATACAATTAGTTAACTTAATCTTATTATATAAATTAGAATAATTATAATTAGATTTGTCTTTAATAACACAAAAATTTAAATCATCATTTAAAGAAGATAAATAAAAATCTCCTAAACTACTATGTTTCTTATAACTAATAAACAAATTCTTACAAGCTAAAATATCTTTATACCATTTATTATAATTTAAACCATTTAATTCCTCACTAGTATCAATACCTAAAACAGATTTCTCTTTGTCAGAAAAATAATCTTCATCTTTATATATCTTAGGTATTATACCCTGAGAAAAATTAATTAAATATATATATTTATCATAATAACCTTCTAAAGAATTAATAATATTAACTTCATTACTATAATTAATTTCATTAACTATCTTATTTTTAAAGTCATGAATAATCATTTTCTTAACATCTAAATAATTATTACACCATACATAATCATTAACAATAGAAATAATACTATTATATAAATCTCTAATATTATTATCATTTAAATCATATTTATTTTCTATATAATTTAAAGTATCTATAACATTACTAGATAAATTATCTAAAAAATCCTTACCAATAGCAGTATTATATAAATAATTATCATTAAAAATAATAGGTATCTTATAAAGACCAAATACTCTTTTTATAATATTCTTATATTCTTCACTATAGCCACATATTTTTATATCATTAATAGAAACCCCACTATCAATAAGTTCAACAATCTTGCTACTAACATAATCAATTTCCTCTTCAATAGTATCAAATTCATAAATAGATTTATTATCATATTTAGAAGTAGCATCATTATAAATAGTAATATTATAAATATTTTTTAATTCATTAATTAATATATAATCACATTTACTCAAATTATAATTATAAATAATAATATTCTTATCCCTAAGATAATCTTTAAATAAATCATTATAAATAAGTAAATTATTATTATCTAATTCTTTTCTCAAATTAATAAGAAAATTAACCTTATCATTATTTAATTTATCATTAACGTAATATAAATTATTTAAATGTTCAATACATACATCATAATCATAATTATATTTATTCATTAAATAAAAAATAGTCTTTTTGTCATAAAAAAAATAATAATTATTTCTCAAATCATTTAAAGTCATAAACTTAACATTCAAAAACTTAGAACTATCTCTAACACTAAGAATAGTTCTATTTATATTATTAGTAACCAATATAGTATTATTATCTATATTCATATTTATCCCCACCTAATAAACGGTCCAATCAATCTCCTTAATTTTATTATCACGAAGAAAGCTATTAGTCTTAGAAAAAGGTTTACTCCCCAAAAATCCATAATTAGCAGAAAAAGGAGATGGATGTGAAGACTCAATAACTAAATGCTTAGTATTAGTAATAAATTGTTTCTTACTTTTAGCAAAATTTCCCCATAATATAAATACAACAGGAGAATCCTTTTCATTAATTTTTTTTATAATAGCATCAGTAAAATTTTCCCAACCAATATTCTTATGACTGGCTGCTTTATCCTTCTCAACCGTTAAAACTGCATTCAAAAGAAGAACTCCTTCTTTAGCCCAACATTCCAAATTACCAACATTAGCAGGTTTAATACCCAAATCATTATATAATTCTTTATAAATATTAACCAAAGAAGGAGGAAGTTTAATTCCATTACTAACAGCAAAAGCCAGACCATTAGCTTCTCCTACACCATGATAAGGATCTTGACCCAAAATAACCACTTTAACATTATCATAATCAGTTAAAGATAACGCTCTAAGAATTTTATTTTTAGGAGGAAATATCTCTTTTTCTTTATATTCCATATTAATAAATCTAACAATATTTTTAAAATAATCTTTTCTATATTCCTCCTGTAATATAACATCCCATTTATTACCAACTAATTCAACCATATTACCACCTAACTATCACAAGTTACTTTTACCCCATTAACAGCATTATAATCAATTTCACCCTTAAAATACTTACTAAAATCATTAATACTTGGACAATAATCATCATTAGAAATAGCAGTAACCCCACATTTAGTAATCACAATAATACAATTTCCCAAATCAGAGCTATCCTTTGGATTAAGTAAAACTTTCCCATTTTTATTAGTACAAGAATTATCCCCATCATTATCAGAACAATTATTATTTACTCCAGTTAAAAAACCATTCGATACTAAAGTTTGTAATTTAGTATTAATTACACCATCTTTAATTTCAATCTTATTTGATGACTTACCATTAGAATCATATTCATCTAAAGCTGTCCCAATTAAATAACTATTTTCAACTTCTTTATACAAAGCATCAGCAGCAGAAGCAATATTACCAATCATAATTTCATAAGATTTAGTCTTACTATTATTTATAGTAGACATAACACCCATAACAGCTATTCCACTTAAAACAGATAAAATAACTATAACCGCTAATATTTCAATCAAAGTAAATCCCTTATTATTTAATTTCATAAACTCACATCCTAAGTAAATTATAACATAAAAAAAGAAAATAAACTATTGATGTAATTCATTTTCTTTATAATTAACTAAAATAATATCATCACCTATCCTAACAATTTGTTTCCACAAAACACTAACTTCTTCTTTATTATTATAAAATAAATGTTTAGACATTCTTTTTTCTTCCAATATAAACTTAATAATATCACCATCTCTATTAATAACAACATCAATAATATTACCCATTCTCTTACCAGTAGATATATCAATAATCTCCTTATTTTGTAAATCAGATAAATTCATAACATCACCTAAATAATTATATTATTTAATATATTTTTTTAGACTATTTATAGCATTTTTTTCTATTCTAGATATCTGAGCTTGACTAATACCTAATTCACTAGCTAATTCCATTTGTGTCTTACCAATAATAAATCTTGATTCTAATATTTTTCTATCTCTTACTTTTAATTTAGAAATAGCTTTATCTAAAGCTAATTTATAATCTAAATCATATTCTTTCTTTTCATTACTAATTTGATCATATAAATATATAGTATCTCCTCCATCATTATAAATAGGCTCATACATACTAACAGGATCCATTAAACTATTAATAGCATTACTGATCTCAAATTCACTAACTCCTAAACTATCCGCTAAATATTTATCAGTAGGATTAATACCATTACTAGCAATATACTCTTCTTTTAACTTTAATATCTTATATGCCAAATCCTTAACACTACGACTTACTCTAATAGCACTATTATCTCTTAAATATCTTTTAATTTCCCCTAATATCATTGGACAAGCGTATGTAGATAATTTAACATCATAACTAGTATCAAAATTATCTATAGCCTTAACTAATCCCAAACAACCAACTTGAAACAAATCATCCAAATTATCTACCTTATTATAAAATTTTTTTAATATTGATAACACTAATTTTAAATTACCTCTAACCAACTCATCCCTAGCATTCATATCACCATTTTTATATCTAATAAACAACTCTTTAATTTCATCACTACTCAAAACTTTAATATTCGCAGTATTCACGCCACATATATCTACCTTATGACGTGCCATAAAAAATCTCCTTTCATATCATATATGATACAAAAGAAGATAATTTAAACACTAATCATTATGAAAAGTAAAACTAGTACTACTAGATCCATCTGAATTATGAGTAAAAGTAGTACTACCAGATGTAAAACTATGACTAGTACTACCATCTGAATTATGACTTATAGTACTATGTCCTGAACTAAAACTATGACTAGTAGTTCCATCAGATTTATGACTTATCGTACTACTACCAAAAGATGAATTATGACTAGTAGTTCCATTAGAACTATGAGAAATAGAACTACCATGCTTATCATCAAACATATATATACTCCTTTCTATTACATCCTATCTACTTCTTTTATAGCAAGTAAATCTAATAAATTACTAACAGTATTACATACTAATTTAGTTAGAGATAAATAATTATTCTTTTTCTTAATATCAGTTTCATTACTAATATTAATATCATTATAAAACTTATTATATAAATTACAAAAATCATATAAATATTCACATAATACATTAGGACTCTTATTAATATATGCCTTATATAATTCAGAAGATAATTCTATAACTTTAACATAAATATTTTTTATATTATCATCTATATAATCAATATTATAATTAATACTATCATTATTTCTAAGAATAGATTTACCCCTTACTAAAGTATACATAACATAAGGACCAGTTTTTCCTTCAAAAGAAGAAAATTTAGCTGGATCAAATATATAATCAGTTTTTCTATAACTAAATAAATCAGCATACTTTAAAGTACAAATAGTTAGATTCTCTATTACTTTATCCCTATCAGGTAAATCCTCTTTTACTTTCTTAGTAATCTCTTTCTTTATTAATTCTATTAAATCATTTAAAGGCATAACACTACCATCACGAGTCTTAAATGGTTTACCATCAGCACCATTAATAGTGCCAAACTCAATATGTTCTAATTTAACATCATTATTAACTAATCCAGATTTATAAGCACCTCTAAATACTTGTAAAAAATTTAAAGCTTGTCTATTATCAACAACATATAAAATTTCATCAGGCTTATAACTATTAATCCTATCATATATAGTAGCTAAATCCCTAGTTTCATATTTAGAAGAGCCATCACTTTTTAAAACTATTAAAGGTGGATATTCTTTTTTATCCTCAGGTTCAGTAATATCCATAACCATAGCACCTTCAGACTCATACAAATAAGGCCTCATTATTTCTAAAACTTTAGGTATAAATTGAAGAGAATACATTTCACCTTTCCATACATCAAATTCACAATTTAATCTCTTATAAACTTTTTTTATTTCATTAGAAGATATTTCAACAATTTGACGCCACAATTCCAAATAACCTGGTCTTCCTTCTTCAACTTCTTTAGTAATCTTTCTCACTTGATCCATCCTTTCTGAATCTTCCTTAGCAGAAGAAGAAGCTTTAGGATACATTCTACCCAAATCATCCGCAGTCAAATTTACTTTAGGATAAGGACCACTATATTTTTCATCAAAAAATACTAAATCTGGTTGTTCAATCATCAATTCAGAAATAAGCATTCCAGATTGCCTACCTAAATCACCTAAATGAACATCTCCAATTACCTTATTACCATAAAGTCTATCAATTCTTTTAAGAACCTCTCCAATATTAGCACTTCTCATATGACCAACATG
>CAZRJK010000011.1:0-50078 GCA_964600615.1 uncultured Muribaculaceae bacterium
ATATGGAAAAAGGTACTGGAGTTGTTAAAATTACTCCTGCTCATGATCCTAATGATTTTGAAGTTGGTAATAGGCATAATTTAGAGAGAGTAGTTATTATGAATGATGATGCTACAATGAATGAGAATGTTCCTTCTAAGTATCAAGGAATGACTAGAGAAGAGTGTAGAGATGTTGTTCTTAAGGATTTAGAGCGTGAAGATTTACTTCTTAAGATAGAACCTATTGTTCATGAGGTTGGTCATTCTGAAAGAACTGGTGTTATGGTTGAGCCTATGATTAAGAAGCAATGGTTTGTTAAGATGAGAGGATTAGCTGATCATGTTTTAGAGGTACAAAAGAAGAAAGATGAAAAAGTTAATTTTGTTCCTTCAAGGTATGAAAAAACGATGAATCATTGGATGGAAATAACTTATGATTGGTGTATTTCTCGTCAATTGTGGTGGGGACATAGAATTCCTGCTTGGTATAAAGATGATGAAATATATGTTGGTATGGAAAAACCAAAAGGAAGAGGTTGGGTTCAAGATAATGATGTATTAGATACTTGGTTTTCTAGTGCGTTATGGCCTTTTGCTACTTTGGGTTGGCCAGATAATACTAAGTTATTAGATAGGTATTATCCTAATCAATGCTTGGTTACTGGTTATGATATTATTCCTTTTTGGGTTAATAGAATGACTTTTCAAGGGGAAAAGTTGATGGGTGAAAGACCTTTTGAGGATTGTTTAATTCATGGTTTAATAAGAGATAAATTAGGAAGAAAATTTAGTAAATCTTTAGGTAATGGTATTGATCCTTTTGATATGGTTAAAGAGTATGGAGCTGATGCTTTAAGATATTATTTAGCTACTGATGTTGCTCCTGGTACTGATATGAAATTTGATGAGGATAAGATTAAATCTACTTGGAATTTTATTAATAAGATATGGAATGCTTCTAGGTTTGTTCTTTCTAATATTGGTGATTTGAAAGAAATAAAATTAGAAGATTTAAAACCTGAGGATAAGTGGATTCTTACTAAATATGAAAAATGTATTCATGATGTTAGAAAATTTATGAATAAGTATCAATTTAATAATGCTGGTTCTATTATATATGAATTTGCTTGGAATTATTTTTGTGATTATTATATAGAGATGGCTAAATATAGTATTGATACTAATAGTACTAAATCTACTTTGTGTTTTGTTTTAACTGGTATACTTAAAATGTTACAGCCTTTTATGCCTTATGTTACAGATGAGATATATTCTATGTTACCAGTAAAAGAAAGTGATGATATTATGATTTCTAGTTATCCTAAATATGATAAGAAATTAATTTTTGATTTGGAAGAAAAAGTAGTTGATGATCAGGTTCTATTTATTAAGTCATTTAGAAATATTAAGGCTGAAAATAATATTACTAAAGAAATGAAAGTAATGTTTGATACTGAGGATGATAATGATTTAATTGTTAAAATGTTAAAAATAAAGGATAATATTGTTAAGAAGCCTTTGGGTATTAAAGCATATAAGGTATTTAGTACTAGGGTAAGAGCACAAATATTTTTTGAAAAGGTTGAAACAGAAACTGAGAAGGCTAGTAGAGAGGCTCAAATTAAGTTGTTAGAGGCTTCTATTATGAGAAGAGAGAAATTATTAGCTAATGAGAATTATGTTAATAAGGCACCTAAAAATATTGTTGATATGGATAGAAAGAAATTAGAAGAGGAAAAAGAAAAATTAAGTGAATTAAAAAAGTAATATCATTGATATTACTTTTTTTATGGTATTAATCCCCATCCAGTTACAACATATCTTCCATTTGTTTTTTTTGCGCCTCCGGCAGGATTATTTATTAATTCTTCATTTACTACCATGGTGGCTGATGTTCCACCATCTAGATTGGCAGCATTATATGCGCCATATAATTCTAGGGTAGTAATTAAGTCTTGGAGTGATGCTCCATCAATATAGTTTTCACCATCTACGGATAAGAACATCATAACACCATCTTTTCTTTGAGCTATAGTCATTCTTGGTGATCTTCCCCATGGGTCTCCAACTATTTTTAATGTTTTTCCATTTACTATAAGGAATGGATCAAATGATAGGGCATCAACTATTCCAGCATCTAGTGCTTCTTTACCAGTAGCATTGGACATTAGTTTTAATTTTCCATCTTTTGTCATTCCAATGATATTATCTCTATATGTTTCTTCGTCTTGTTTATTTGACCAAATTATTTCTTTATTTTTTATAACATAACCTGTTGGAATATCGGAACCCATACCATTATCGATAAAACCTCCACCATTTATGCAAACGATTCCCCCATATCTATCGCACATAGTTATTATTCTTTCTCCAAAGCCACCTATATTAAATTTTTTTGTATGGATAAGTTTTACTTTGGTTGGGTCATATATTGCTACAAGGTGGGCATCTGAACCTCCAACTTTTATTTCTAATACTTTATATAAATCGTTTCCTGGTTCTCTTGTTAATAATTCTTTTTCATATTTGTTTTTATATTTTGTTTTTTCTTCAGTATTGATTACTATATCATCTGTATTTACATCTTCATCTATTTTTACAAAATAATTACTTTGCATTATTTTTTCTATTTTATCTTCACTAAAGAATACTCTTGCTATCCATTGATGTTCCATTGTATTCATTGCAGTGTTTACTAAGGTGTTTCTAATAAAAGTGTTTGGGCCGTACATTAGGATAAAACATGTTAATGCTAGTAAATCTAATATTACGAAGAGAATGGTTAACTTGTATACTTTTTTCTTTTTTCTTTTCATAATATTACTCCATTCTATATGGATCTGATATACTACCAGTTCCTTTGGTTAGTTTTTCTTTATTTATACTAATTGTAGGTACAATATTTTTTTTAGTTTCTACAGATTCTATTGTTATTGTTCCGTCATTTTCTTTTATATATATTAAGCCATTATTTTCATTTGTTCCTGTAGCTAAGAAATAATTATTTAAGTTATTTAGAATTGGATCTCCAATACTTAGAGTATATACTTTTGTATCTACTTTTTTATCTAATATATCTTTATAATTATAATTATTACTTTCTCCATAATAATAGTTATTGTAATAATTGGTTAAAATATTGTTTTTATAATTTAGATTATTTAAGTATGTATGATTTAGATAATAGGCTAGTGAATTATACACTGTATCATTATGAAAGTAAGTGTTTTTAGAATAAGAATATTCTAATTTTTCACTTTTTTCTTTTAAATAATCATTTAATGATAGTTTTAATGTATCTTTATTAATATCATAAACTCTGTATATGTCTTCATCTAATTTTACATATGAAGCAAATAATTGATTTTCTTCTTCGATTATAAATGGGTCTTCTTTGGTTCCTGTTCCTTTAACTAAATTGATGTCTTCTTTTATTGTTATAGTTGGTTTAATACCATAAATTTCTGTTCCATCATTGCTATCTAATTCTCCTTTAGAATTTAAATACCATATTTCATCATCTTTTTTATTGTTAAGATAGATGTAGTAGCCATTATTTATAAAGCTATCTTTAGCTCCAGTATTTATGTAATCATTTATATCTAATAGGGAAAAATAATTGTCATCATTTTCTTTTTTACAAGTAATATTTTTGATATCTTTTATATTATCTTCGCAACTTTTAGTTTGGGTTAAATAATCATCTATATTTGTAATATTATTTTCTAATATTCCAGTGTTTTTTTCTTCTTTTATTTTATTCATCCATTTTGTTGGATAGTTATTTGTACCATATGCTAATAGAGTTATTGGTTCTTCTGTTATTAATAGTACTTTTTTATCATCAGTTATCTTTATTATTCGCCATGTTATATTACTATATTCTAAGTAATTATTGTTAGCATTTTTATAAAAGTAATAGTCTTTATTTATTCTTTTTAAGTCTTTATTCTTTATATTATTTTTTAATATGGTTTGATATAATGAATTATCATTATTAGTGTCTTCTGGCTTCTTTTTTGAATCTAAGTAAAAGTAAACTGTTCTACTGCCATACCATAATACACATACTAATAAGAATATAAAACTTATAAAACAAAATAGTTTTTGTATACTTATTCTTGTCCTTCTTTTTTTAGTCAATACTGCACCAACTTTCTACTTATCAACAAATAAAATTATAACATTTTATGTTTTATTTGACAATAGTTAATTTATGGTTATGTAAATTGCTAAATTTGTTTTAATATGTTAAACTTATATTGAGATGTGGGTGTATGAGGATGAAAAAGTTATCTGTTATTGTTCCTTGCTTTAATGAAGAAGAGAGTATTCCATTGTTTTATAAAGAGATTAATAAAGTATCCAAAAATATGAAATATGTCTCTTTTGAATTTATTTTTGTTAATGATGGTAGTATGGATAAGACACTTGAGGTAATTAAAAAAATTAGAAAGAAAGATAATAGAGTTAGATATATTTCTTTTTCAAGAAATTTTGGTAAGGAAGCTTCGATGTATGCGGGATTAGAAGCTAGTAGTGGTGATTATGTAACTTTGATGGATGCTGATTTACAAGATCCTCCTTATATGTTAGAAGAGATGTATAAATTAATTGTTGATGATAATTATGATTGTGTTGGTACGAGAAGAGTTACTAGGAAAGGGGAACCTGTTATAAGAAGTTTCTTTGCTAGGTTATTTTATAGAATTATTAATAAACTTAGTAATATAGAAATGGTAGATGGGGCTAGAGATTATAGGTTAATGACTAGGCAGATGGTTAATTCTATAATTAGTTTGAAAGAATATAATAGATATTCCAAAGGTTTATTTAGTTTTGTGGGATTTAAGACTAAATGGTTAGAATATGAGAATGTAGAAAGAGTAGCTGGAGAAACTAAGTGGAGTTTTTGGAAATTATTTATTTATGCTATAGATGGTATATGTGCTTTTTCTACTAAGCCTTTGGTTATATCTGCTGTTATTGGTTTTTTGTTTTGTGTTATTAGTTTTATTATGATTATTGTTATAATTATTAAAACTTTAATATATGGAGATCCTGTTAGTGGATGGCCTAGTTTGGTATGTATTATTTTTATGGTAAGTGGTATTCAACTTTTTTGTATGGGGATTATGGGTGAGTATTTATCTAAGACATATTTAGAAACTAAGAAGAGGCCTATATATATAATTAAGGAAAGTAGTGAGGATAAAAAAATATGAAAAAAGTTGTTATAGTTATTTTAATTATTCTTTTATGTGGTTGTAATAATAAAGTAGAGAATAAAGTAGATGATGTTACGGATAAAGTAGTTAATGCTAAAGAGGAAGAAAATAAAGAAGAAGAGGTTGTTGTTAATAATAATCCTATTAAGCTTGCTTTATATGTTAATAAGGAAAAAGTATCTACTTATAGTAGTCCTATGAATCAATTTACGGATATTGTTTCTTTGGAATGTTTTTATACAGATGAAGATAGGGTAAGTAATGGTAAATTTAAAGATGTATTTAATAGTTATTATGGTAATTATAGTGATATTGATAAGTATAAGATAGGTTATAGAATTAGATTTAGTACTGTGGATGGAGAAGTTGATAGATATATTTATAGGCCTAGAGATGTAGAAGCTTATTTTAATTATATACAGACTTATTTATACGATGATATACATCAGGATTCGGGATGGTATAGTCATGTAGAAGAGAAAGATTATACTGATAATACTTTACTTACTTCTGTTAAGCTTACTGCTAGTGTGGATATTGCTAAGGTTAATAGTGATGTTAGTGTTAGTGTATTTAGTTATTGTGATGATGATATAGTTGATGGTAAATATATTGGTAAAAATGAGTATACTGTCGTTATTAATAAGGTTTAATAATGTAAACTTATTATTAAGATTGTTGATATAAATAATTATATATGTTAATATTTTTTTAGAGGTGTATTATGGATTTAAAGAGAATATTTTTAATATTAATTTTAACTTTTTCATTTGTTGTTTTATTTATGCCAATAATAAAAGAGATTGCTATTCATATAGGGGCTATGGATATTCCTAATGGTAGGAAGGTTCATAATAAGCCTATTCCTAGATTAGGAGGGTTAGGAATTTATTCTGGTTTTTTACTTGGTTATGTTATATTTGGATATCAGTCTATTCAGATGAATTCTGTTTTAATTGGTAGTTTTATTATACTTATAACTGGGATTATTGATGATATTAAGCCTATTAGGGCGAGACATAAATTAATAGGTCAAATTATTGCTGCTTCGGTTATACCTTTATTTGGTAATATAGTTCTTCGTGATATTAGTGCCTTTGGTATATATATTAATTTTGGAGTTTTGAGTTATCCTATTACAATTTTATTTATTGTAGCGATTATTAATTGTTTAAATTTAATTGATGGATTAGATGGACTTGCTGGTGGTATTGCTGCTATTTATTTTGCAATGATAGGTGTAATTGCTATTATTTTAAATAATAGTAGTGGATTGGATACTATTTTAACTTTTATAATGTTAGGCTGTACTTTAGGATTTTTAGTACATAATTTTAATCCAGCTTCTATTTTTATGGGTGATTCTGGTAGTATGTTTTTGGGATATATTATATCGGTTATAGCACTTCTTGGATATAAGAATGTTACTTTTACTTCTTTGATTGTACCTGTATTTTTGCTTGCTATACCTATTGTTGATATGCTGCTTGCAATAATTAGAAGAGTTAAGAATCATGAGTCGATTGCGACTCCTGATAAGTTACATTTACATCATAGATTATTGAAATTAAATACTTCAGTTAGAAAGACGGTTTTAATTATATATTTTATTGATATTTTATTTGCTATTGCATCATTAATTTATGTTCTTAGCGATAGGGTAAGTGGAATAATAATATATGTTATACTTTTAATTTTGGTTTTATTATTTTTATATAAAACAAATACTATTTATAATAAAAATGAGGGAGGTAAGAAATAGTATGAAAGGAATTATTTTAGCGGGTGGCTCAGGTACTAGGTTATATCCTATAACTGAAGGAACTAGTAAGCAATTGGTTCCAGTATATGATAAGCCAATGATTTATTATCCTCTTTCTGTTTTAATGGAAGCAGGTATTAGGGATATATTAATCATTACTACAGAAGAGGATCAAAAGAGTTTTATTAGGTTACTTGGAGATGGTAAAAAATTTGGTGTTAATCTAAATTATGCTATTCAACCAAGTCCAGATGGTTTGGCACAGGCTTTTATTATTGGTGAAAGATTTATAGGTGATGATGCGTGTGCTATGGTGCTTGGAGATAATATTTTTTATGGTAGTGGTTTGAATGATGTTTTAAAAGAAGCTGCTATGAATACTGGTGATGGTAAGGCTACTATATTTGGATATCAAGTTAAAGATCCTGAGAGATTTGGTATTATGGAAATTGATAGTAAAGGTAATGTTTTAAGTGTTGAAGAGAAACCTAAACAACCTAAGAGTGATTATGCTATTACTGGTTTATATTTTTATCCTAAGGGTGTTAGTAAGATGGCTCATGAGGTTAAACCTTCTGATAGAGGAGAATTAGAGATTACTACTTTAAATGATATGTATTTGCAGGAAGGACAGTTAAAGGCTTGTTTGCTTGGCGAAGGTTATACTTGGTTTGATACTGGTACATTTGATAGTTTGATTGATGCTGCTAATATGATTAGATCTATTCAAAGTAATAGGGATAGAGTTATTTGTTGTCCTGAATATATTGGATATGTAAATGGATGGATTTCTGATAAGGATTTTGGGGAAAGAGCAGAACTTCTTAAGAAAAATAGTTATGGACAATATTTAGGAAAAGTATTAAAGAAGAAATAGGTGATAAAATGAAATTTTTGATAACTGGATATAAGGGACAATTAGGTTATGATATTGTAAGAGAATTAGAAAAAAGAGGTTATAAAGATTATTTAGCAATTGATAAAGAAGAGATGGATATTACTAATAAAGATGATGTAATGAAAGTAATTGGGGAATATCATCCTGATGTAATATTTCATTGTGCTGCTTGGACTGCTGTTGATAAGGCTGAGGATATGGAAGAAGCTTGTTATAATGTAAATGTTGTTGGTACTAAGAATATAGTAGATGCTTCAATAGATATAGGGGCTAAGATATTATATATGTCTACTGATTATGTTTTTGATGGTAAGAAAGAAGGGTTATATGTTGAGGATGATCCTGTTAATCCTATGAGTGTATATGGTAGAACTAAGTATCAGGGTGAAGAAGAAGTAAGAAGAAATCCTAAACATTATATAACTAGAATATCTTGGGTATTTGGTATTAATGGTAATAATTTTATTAAGACAATGATAAAATTAAGCGAAACTAAGAAAGAATTAACAGTTGTAGATGATCAAGTTGGTACACCTACTTATACGGTAGATTTATCTAGATTACTTGTTGATATGGCTCTTACTGATAAATATGGGACATATCATTCAACTAATGAAGAGTATTGTTCTTGGGCTGAGTTTGCTTCTTATATTTTTGATAGTAATAATATAGATACTAAGGTTATTCCTGTTTCTACGGAGGAATATTTAGAAAAGTCTAATAATAAGCAAGCTTATAGGCCAAGAAATAGTAAATTATCTAAAGAGAAATTAAAAAATAGTGGTTTTGAACTTCTTCCTACTTGGAAGAATGCAACTGATAGATATTGTGATGAATTAGAGAAAGCTAAAATATTAGTAAGGAAAAGAGGTTAAATAATGAAAATATTAATAACTGGTGGAGCTGGATTTATTGGAAGTAATTTACTTCACTATGAGGTAAAGAAATATCCTAATGATAATTTTGTATGTATTGATGCTTTAACTTATGCTGGTAATTATAATAATATTAAAGATTTAGAGAAATATGATAATTTTAAATTTGTACATGGGGATATTACTGATAGGGATTTAGTTTATAAGTTATTTGAAGAAGAAAAATTTGATTATGTTATTAATTTAGCAGCAGAGAGTCATGTTGATAATAGTATTAAGAATCCTACGATATTCTTAACTACTAATATTATTGGTACTAGTGTATTATTAGATGCTTGTAATAAGTATGGTATTAAGAGATATCATCAGGTATCTACTGATGAGGTGTATGGTGATTTGCCTTTAGATAGACCTGATTTATTGTTTACTGAGGAGACTCCTATCCATACTTCTAGTCCTTATTCTTCATCTAAGGCTAGTGCAGATTTGTTAGTTATGGCTTATGCTAGAACTTATGGTTTGCCTGTAACTATATCTAGATGTTCTAACAATTATGGCCCTTATCAATTTCCTGAAAAATTAATTCCTGTAGTTATAAGTAAAGCTTTAAAAGATGAAAATATACCTGTTTATGGTAAGGGAGAAAATGTACGTGATTGGATTCATGTAATTGATCATAATATAGGTGTTGATTTAATTGTAAGAAAAGGAAGAGATGGAGAGGTATATAATCTTGGAGGTCATTCTGAGAGAACTAATTTAGAAGTTGTTAAGACAATATTAAAACAATTGAATAAGCCTGAATCTTTAATTAATTTTGTTACTGATAGAAAAGGACATGATTTAAGATATGCTATTGATTCATCTAAGGCTGAAAGGGAACTTGGATGGGATAGAACATATAATTTTGAAGATGGAATAAAGGAAACTGTTGATTGGTATTTAGCTAATACTAAATGGATAGAGGATATTCTATCTGGGGAATATAAAGAAGCTTATAAGAGGAGTCTTAGAAAATAATGATTAAGAAGATAGAAACAGGTCTTAGAGATTGCTATATTGTAGAACCAAGTGTATTTGGTGATGATAGAGGTTATTTTAGTCCTTTCTTTATTCAAAAAGATTTGGATGATAATGGACTTAAATTTGATGGTGTTGTTCAATGTAATAGAAGTAAGAGTTCAAAAGGAGTTGTCAGAGGGTTACATTTCCAAAAGGATCCTAAATGTCAAACTAAATTGGTAGAAGTTATACAAGGGGCTGCTATTGATGTTGTTGTTGATATAAGAGATGGTTCGCCTACATATGGTAAACATGTTGCTGTTTTGTTAAAACCATATAATTCAAATGATAAAGAAAGTGGTAGACAATTATATGTACCTAGGGGATTTGCCCATGGATTTATTAGTTTAGAGGATAATACAATATTTCAATATTTAATTGATAATGATTATGCTCCTGATAAAGAAGGGGGAATTCTTTGGAATGATCCTGAACTTGGTATTGAATGGGATGATATGTTTAAAAAATATAATATTGATAATCCTTTAACTAGTGAAAAAGATGGTAAACATTTAACTTTAAGTAAAAGTCCTAAGTATTTTAAATATTAAAAACATCAGTTTAATATACTGATGTTCTTAATTTGTAATCATAATTTTTGTTTATTTTTTAAAAAGTGATAACTATTCAATTAACTTTTACCATATTAATACTTTGCTGTGTTATACTTGTTATAACTGTAGTATACCTTACATTGTTTTAGGAGGTTTTAATATGGCTAAAATAAATTATGATTTTTATGATAATTTAGATATTTATGATGATGGAGATGTTGAAAAAAAGTTACTAAATCATTATAAAAACGGTAAAAGTATTAATTTAGATGTTGATGGGGTATTTTATTTAACTACTGATGTTAGAAGTAATATATTGAATTGGTATCCTTTTAAGAAAACTGATGATGTTTTAGAAATTGGTTGTGGTTGTGGAACTTTGACAGGAATGCTTTGTGATAGATGTCATTCTGTTTATAGTGTTGAAGGGTCTAAACGAAGAGCTGAAATTACTTATTATAGGCATCTTGATAAAGATAATTTAAATGTTTTTGTTGGTAATTTTGAAAAAATTAAATTTAATAAGAAATTTGATTATATTATTTTAATTGGTGTTTTTGAATATTCTAAGAGATTTTTTAAGCAAGATTTTCCGTTTGATTATTTTTTAGAAAAAATAAAAAAGATGTTGAAATATGATGGTAAAGTATTATTAGCAATTGAAAACAGATATGGACTTAAGTATTGGGTTGGATGCAATGAGGATCATTTGGGTAGGCAATATGTTGGGTTGGAAGGTTATGATAATACTGATATTCAAACTTTTGGTAAAGAGGAATTTATTGATTTGTTATTATCTCATAAATTTGTTAAGTATAAGTTTTTTTATCCTTTTCCTGATTATAAGTTGCCATCTATTATTTATAGTGATAAAAGATTACCAAAAAACGATGAAATTAATAATATACCTTTTTATTTTTATGGTGGAAATGAAAATTTTGATGTTCATAGGACTTTAGGAGGGTTACTTGATAATAAGGTTTTTGATTTTTTTTCAAATTCATTTTTGGTTGAGTTTGGATTGAATGATGCTAATTTAAGTGATATTATTTATGCTAAAAATTTATCATATAGAAATCGTGAGTATAAGACTATAACAGTAGAAAATGAGGAACATAAGTTTTATAAAATTGCAGATGATAATTTTGGAGTGAAGCATTTAGAATCTTTTGCAGCAATTCATAATAAATTGATGAAGAAGGGGATTAAAGCAAGTGGTGTAGAATTAAAGGGAGAAGTTGCATTTATTGAATATATTTATGGAGACACTATTGGTGAATATATTAAGTCTTTTATTAAACAGAAAAGAGCAGATTTAATAGAAAATGAAATTGATAAAGTGGTTTCTTTTTATAAATCTATTTCTACATATAAAAAGATTTCTGGTTCTTCCTATAGTGACTTTGTAGATATTTATAAGAATAAGGATTATTTTTTGAAAGTACCTATTGTCGATGGTAATGTTTCTAATATTATTGTTGATGAAAAAGGAAATTATGTGTTTATTGATCAAGAGTGGGAAACTAGTTCTAATTTGCCTGCTGAATATTTAATATATTTTTCTTTGTTATATATTTTTTCTATTGATAATGATATTTTAAATTATTTTTCTTTTAATTATTTTTGTAAAAAGTATAATATTACCGAAGAAAAGATTGCTGCTTTTAAAAATTTTGAGAATGATTATTATTGTGTTGAGAATAAAGTTATTGATGCTGATAAGAAAAAACATTTAGATTCTTGTATGTATTCTTCTTCTGGTGTTTTTAATGTTCTTTATTATGATGTTGGTGATGATTTTAATGAGAATCATAAGATAATAGGTACTTATAAATGTAATAGTGATAATACTTTTTCTGTTACTTTTGATTTACCTAATAATGTTAAAAGAGTCAGATTTGATCCGCAAATTGGCGGTAATAAATTTGTTTTTTTTGATAATATAGTTGTTAATAAACGAAAAATAATGTATGATGAATTTAATGTTATTAAATTTAATGGTCGTAATACTTTGTTGGCTAAGTATCCATTTATTGTTTTTCCTTTTAAAAGAAAAAAATTGACTATTAATATTAGTTTTTCTAATTTTACTAAGGATGATATAATGAATTATTTAAATGATTCTTTTGAAAAAACTGCTATTTATTTGAAGGAAAATGATGAATTAAAAAGCGAATTAAATAATTTAAAAAATAAGGAAGCTAATAAGTTTTTTAATCGATTGAAGAGAAAGATTTTTAGAAAGTTTAAGGTGTTTTATGAAAGATAATGTTGGATGGTTGGGAAAATATTTTGTTTGTGATGGATTAGAAAATAATAGTTTTATTATGGATTTTAAAAGTAATATTTCTAATTTTATTAATGAAAAAGAAATATATTACGAAAGATTATATAGCAATAGTGATAGTTTATTATTTTATCCTAAGAAGAATATTACTAAAAATGGTAAAAGTATATTGTTAGTATCACATGAGCTAAGTCGTACTGGAGCTCCTGTTGTTACTTTGGATACGGCAAAAGTGTTAACTAATAATGGTTATTTTGTCACAGTTATTTCTTTATCTGAAGGGCCATTATTAGAGGAATTTTTAGATATTGGTGTTCCTGTTGTTATTATGCCAGATTTGAAAAGGATACAATACTTTAAAAATGAGTCTTTTCAATTTTTCCCTAAAATGGATTTAGATGTTTTTGTTAATAATTTTGATATAACGATTATGGTAACAGCTACTTTGTTTAATTTTGTTAGAAGATATTTTAATTTAGAAAAGAAGATAATATGGTGGATTCATGAAGGATCTGTATCTTATGAGTTTTTGAATGTTTTTATGCCTAAATTTATTACACCTAATATAAAGGTTGTTTGTGGTGGAGAGTATGCAGTAAAGCAGTTAAAGCAACACGGTTATCATTATTATCCTACTGTTTTGAATTATGGAGTGTTTGATGACAGTAAGTTATATAAGAGGAAACCTAGGAAGGATAATAAAATTAGATTTTTATTGGCTGGTTCTGTTGGTATAAGGAAGGGGCAATTAGATTTGCTTGATGCTATAAAAGAATTACCAAGTAAGTATAAGGATTTAGTTGAGTTTATTTTTGTTGGGGAACCTTATGAAGGGGATATAATAGGAATTGGAATAATGAATGATATTAAGAATTTTTCTTTAAAAAATAATTGTGTTAAAATTTATAAAAATATTGTTAGGGAAAAATTATACGAATTGTATGAAACTATTGATGTATTGGTTTTAGCTTCTTTGGATGATCCTATGCCTGTTGTTGCTACAGAGAATTTTATGCTTTCTAATGCTTGTTTATGTTCAAGTAATACTGGGACTTCTTACTATATTGAAGATGGTGTTAATGGCTTTGTTTTTGAAGCAGGAAATTCTAAGAAATTATTGGAAAAGATTATATATATTGTAGATAATAGAGATAAGTTAAATGATATAAGAAAAAGAGGTAGAAAGATTTTTGATGATTATTTTGATATGAAGGTATTCGAAAGAAACATTATAAAATTAATAGAGGAGAAATTGTTATGAAAAAATATTTAGTTCTTGGTGGTAATGGATTTATTGGAAGATCTATTGTTAAAAAATTATCTTTGAAAAATGAAGTTATTATTGCTGATCGTAATTTTGAAAAAATTTATGATAATGATAATGTTAGTTTTAGAGAATTGGATTTTGTATCATGTAATGACTTTTCTCCATATTTAGAAGATGTTGATATTGTTATACATTTAATCTCTACGATTGGACCTAATGATAGGATAGATAATATTAAAAATGAAATAAAGGATAATGTTTTTCCAACAGTACAGTTACTTGATGATATGGTTAAGTGTGATACAAAGAAAATAGTGTTTATTTCATCTGGTGGTACTGTATATGGTGAACATGTTAATAAACCAATTTATGAATATGAGAAGAAGAATCCTATTTGTCATTATGGAGTTACAAAGGATTTAATTGAAAAATATTTGCAGTTATATAATTTATATGAAGGTATTGATTATCGTATTATTCGTTTAGCTAATCCTTATAGTGAATTTACTAAATCTGGAAAAAGTCAGGGTATAGTGCCTATTTTTATTGATCAATTATTAAATAATGAAGAAATAAAAATATGGGGTGATGGGAATGCTATTAGAGATTATATATATATTGATGATGCGGTATCAGCAATTATAAAGATTATAAATTATGATGGAAAAGAGAAGATATTTAATGTTGGTACGGGAAAAGGTTATACTATTAATGAAGTTATCGATATTATTTGTAAGGAATTAAATATTTCTTTTCCAAATGTAGTGCATCTTGAAAAGCGTAAATGTGATGTGGGGTATAATGTATTAAATATTGATAAGATTAGTAATGAATTAGGTTGGGAACCTAAAGTTAGTTTGGAATCTGGAATAAAAAGAACTATTAGAAAAAAAATAAAAGGTGATTATTATGGTAAAGAAAGAAAATGATAGTACTAAGTATATTGAAAGTTTAGAGAACGAAATATCAACTTTAAGGAAGAGGGAAAAATATAGTAAAGAAGAGAAAGAGTTAGATGTTTTGTTGAAAAAACAAGAAGAATTTTTAACTCTTATGTATAAAGAAAAAGATAATATGATGTTAGAAAATCAAAGATTAACTCAGGAGATTGCAACATTAAATAGGACTATTTCTTTAAATCATAGTTATATTGATTTTTTGATGCATAGTTTTTGGTGGAAATTTACTTTTCCTTTGAGATTTATTTATAGGAGTATTAGAAATAAGAAAGTAGATTATCAGTTTCTGAAGAGTGATATTTCTGATTCTGATGTTATTGATACTACTGTTTCAGTAATTATTTATACATATAATCCTGGTGAAGAATTTAAGATGCAATTGAAAAATTTGAAAAGGCAAAAGAATATTAAGAATTTGGAAATAATTATAATTGATAAGGGTAGTGTTGATAGTACTAAAAAATATTCTAAAGAATATGGAGCTAATTTTATTGATATGAGGGATACTAATTTAAGTGATTCTGAAATATATGAAAAAATTATGCCTTCTATTAATGGAGAGTATATTGTATTGGTTGATCAGAATAAAATAGTTGATAGTGATTATTGGGTTTATCAATCAATTATTCCAATTATGGATAATATGGCTGTTTCTACTGTCTTTTTTAAAGAGGATGTTAGTGGTATTAGGGATACCTCTTGTTATAGGGAATTAAAAAGTAGAATGGTTAAAATTGCTAATGAACAGGTTTTATTCTTTCCTTCTAATAGGGATACTATTCAATTTATTAGTCCTATTATTTTAGATAAGTCAAGTATATTGGTTAAAAAGAAGGTAGCAAATATATTTTTAGTTTAGGTGGGTTTTATGGAATATGAAAGTCTTTATATGAATAAAAAGAGGATGGGAAAATTTAATAGTTATGCACGTAATTCTTTCTTTAGGAGAGAGAAACTATCTGTTTTAGAAGTTGCTGATGGTATTGTTTTGCCTGCTAAAAGAGATGAAAGAGAAATACCTAATATTTGGGCTGTTGGTGGCGTTATAGATAGTGATGGGAATTTTGTTAAAGAATCTATTACAGGATCAAAGGATAGACCTTTGTTTGGCGGAAGTTATGAATTTAATGAGGATTTTGTTACATATTATGATGAAGAAGTAGTTTTTATGGGCCCTTTTATTAAACATTGGGGACATTTTATTTGTGATCAAATAAGTAGACTTTGGTATGTTATAGATAATCCTAAAAAATATAAGATCGTTTATTGTGGTTGGGATTGGGATAATGGTTTAGGTTATATTGATGGAAACTATTTTGAATTATTTGAACTTTTAGGTATTGATCGTGAACAGTTGATAAATATTCAAAGGCCAACTAAGTTTAAAAAAGTTATTATTCCTGAGTTTTCTTTTATTCCCAATAATTATTATTCTAAAGAATATGTTAGGTTAACTGATATTATTGTTAATAATGTTAAATTAGAGATTGATAATTGTCCTGAAAAAGTGTATTTTACAAGATTAATGTTGGAGAGTGCAATTAATAAGGAACGTGGTGAACCAAAAATAATTGAATATTTAAAAGAAAAAGGGTATGTTGTTTTGTCCCCTGAAAAGCTTTCTTTAAGTGAGCAGATATATTATTTGAATAATTGTAAGAATATTTGTATGGTTTCAGGTTCTATTTCTCATAATTTAATGTTTGATAAGTCTAATAATCACGCAATTATTTTAAATAAGTTTGATATGATTAATGATTATCAGGTGTTGGTTGATCATATTACGGTCGCTAATATTTCATATATCGATGTTTATAAAAAGATTTTTAGTGTATTATTTGGCATGGGACCTTTTCTAATTTATGTAAATCATTATTTAGAAAAATGGGGTGGAAAATATAAAGTTAAAAATGGTCGTTTAAGTATAAAGGATTATTTTTGGTATTTTAAAAGATATTTTATTACTTATAGAGATAAAAATAATAGGAGAATATTAAAAGAACAACCAAAATTATAGTTTTGTTGTTCTTTTTTTATGATATAATTATATTGTGAGTATAATTAGCGAATAATTAATAATAAGAAAGGAGATAAAATAAATGAGAAAATTTAGATATGTATTATTTTTTTTATTAGTTTTAATATTAAATTTAAATATTGTTTACTGCGATGAATCTATTCTATCTTATTCAACTAATATTTATGGACAGGGATGGAGTGATTTGGTATCTGATGGTGAAATAGCTGGTACTGTAGGTCAAGGAAAAAGAATAGAGCAATATAAGATTGTTAGTTCTACAAGTGGTGTAATGTATCGTAGTTATATTTCTGGTACTGGTTGGCAGGAATATGTGAATTCTTCAGAAGCATCTGGAGAAAGTGGCCATCAGATAGAAATGATACAAGTAAGATTAACTTCAGAATTAGCAGAAGTATATAATATATATTATAGAGTACATGTTTCTAATATAGGTTGGTTAGATTGGGCATGTAATAATCAAATAACGGGAACAAGTTATCATTATCAAATAGAGGCAATACAAGTGAAGTTAGTTAGAAAAGGAAATAGTGCACCTGGAAAAACATCAGATATATTTAGGGGAACAGAATCTATAATTAATTATTCAACAGATATTTATGGACAGGGATGGAGTGACTTGGTATCTGATGGAGAAGTAGCTGGAACTGTAGGTCAAGGAAAGAGAATAGAACAATATAAGATTATTAGTTCTTCAAATTTAAATGGTATAATGTATCGTAGTTATATTTCTGGTACTGGTTGGCAAGAATATATGAATTCTTCAGAAGTATCTGGAAAAAGCGGTCATCAAATAGAAATAATACAAATAAAGTTAACTTCGGAATTAGCAGCAGAATATAATATATATTATAGAGTACATGTTTCTAATATAGGATGGTTAGATTGGGCTTGTAATGATCAAATAACGGGAACAAGTTATCATTATCAAATAGAAGCAATACAGGTAAAGTTAGTTAAAAAAGGAAATAGTGCTCCTGGTAAGACATCAGATATATTTAGAGGAAATAAATCTGGTGTTAGTTATTCAACTAATATTTATGGACAGGGATGGAGTAATTTGGTATCTGATGGTGAAATAGCCGGTACTGTAGGTCAAGGAAAGAGAATAGAGCAATATAAAATTGTTAGTTCTTCAATTGTGTTTTCGGGTAGTGTGATGTATCGTAGTTATGTTTCTGGTACTGGTTGGCAGGAATATGTGAATTCTACAGAAGTATCTGGAGAAAGTGGTCATCAGATAGAGATGATACAAGTAAAATTAACTTCAGAATTAGCAGCAGAATATGATGTATATTATAGAGTACATGTTTCTAATGTAGGATGGTTAGATTGGGCTTGCAATGATCAAATAACAGGAACAAGTTATCATTATCAAATAGAGGCAATACAAGTGAAGTTAGTTAGAAAAGGAAATAGCGCACCTGGTAAGACGGTTGATACTTTTAAAGGAAAAATGGTTGATATTGGTTATTCATCTAATGTTTATGGACAGGGATGGAGTGACTTGGTATCTGATGGAGAAATATCTGGTACTGTAGGTAAAGGAAAGAGAATAGAGCAATATAAGATTATTAGTTCTTCAATTGTATTTTCAGGTAATGTGATGTATCGTAGTTATGTTTCTGGTACTGGTTGGCAGGAATATGTTAATTCTACAGAAGTATCTGGAGAAAGTGGTCATCAGATAGAGATGATACAAGTAAAATTAACTTCAGAATTAGCAGCAGAATATGATATATATTATAGAGTACATGTTTCTAATATAGGATGGTTAGATTGGGCTTGTAATGATCAAATAACGGGCACAAATAATTATCATTATCAAATAGAAGCAATACAAGTAAAATTAGTTAAAAAAGGAAATAATGCTCCAGGGAAAACATCAGATATATTTAGAGATAATAAATTTTATGTTGAGTATTTATCATATATATATGGCGATGGATGGCTTGATAATACTTTTGAATTTCAGACTAGTGGTAATGTTGAAAGTTCAGTTGGAATTGGCGCTATTAAGGTTAATTTATATAATAAATTAGGTGTTAGTGGATCTATTCAATATTCTACTCATGTTGGAAATATAGGATGGTTAGATTATGTTAATGCTGGTGATGTATCTGGTGTTGTTGATCAATTGGGACGTGTTGAGGCTATAAAAATTAGATTAGTTGGAGATGTATCTAGATATTATGATATATATTATAAAACGTATATTGAAGATTATGGTTGGTTAGATTGGGCTAAAAATGATGCTATTGCAGGTTCTGTTGGCTTTTCTAAAAAAGTTATGGCTATTAAAATTGGATTAGTTGAAAAAGGTGGTGCTGCTCCAGGTAGTACAAAATACAGTCAGTTGACTGCAGCGTTTGTTGTTATTGATGGTAAGACTTATTATTATGAAAATGGTAAAAAAGTGACAGGATTTAAAGTTATTGATGGTATTAAATATTTCTTTAATTCTAGTGGCGTGTTGATTTCTAGAAATGTTAAAAAGATTTTAGATGTATCAGTTTATCAAGGTGATATTGATTGGAATAAGGTTAAGAAAACTGATGTTGATGGAGCAATTTTGCGATTAGGTTATGGAACAAGTTATACTACTGATGCATGCGTTATGGATAAAAAATTTGAAAGAAATTATAATGGTGCTAGAAACTTAGGATTATTATTTGGAATTTATTTATATAGTTATGCTATTGATAATACTTCAGCTGCCATAGAGGCTAATTTTGTGTTGGAGAAGTTAAGATATTATAATGTAAGTAAGAATATTCCAATTTATTATGATTTAGAAGAGAACCCTTGGACTACTAATTTATCTAAGGATAGTTATCATAATATTGTAAGTACGTTTTCTAGTATTCTGGAGAATGCTGGATATTCTGTTAAGGTTTACTCTTATAAATATTGGGCTGAAAATAGGTTAGATTCTTATGTTAATAATAAGCTAGATTGGATTGCTCAGTATTCTGATTATTGTACTTATATTGGTGGTTATAGAGGTTGGCAGTATACTGCTTCTGGAAGAGTTGATGGTATTTCTGGGGATGTTGATATTAGTGTATGGATTAATTAAAATAAGATATCTTTTATGATATCTTATTTTTGTAAAGTATTATATTTAAATTTACTTTTAGTAATATAAATGATATAATTTTATTAGTTTGAAAGAGGGATGTATTGTGAAATGTGATATTATTATTCCTGTTTATAAATCTCCTGAATGGGTTAAATTGTGTGTTTATGCTGTGTGTAGAAATACGGAATATATTAATAAGGTTTATTTAATTAATGATTGTGATGATGTGGTTACTAGTAATTGTTTAAATAATTTGGCTAATAAATATTCTTGTGTAGAAGTGTTACAGAATGATAGTAATTTAGGTTTTGTAAAGACTTGTAATAGGGGAATGAAGGTAAGTACTGCTAAGTATGTATTACTTTTAAATACTGATTGTATTATTACTAGTAGAACTGTTGGAAAACTTGTTAGTCATATGGATAAGGATAATGAAATTGGTCTTATTTGTCCTGTTGCTTCTAATGCTGCTAATTTAACTTTAGAGATGTTTGATGGTTTTAGTTATAATGATATGGATTTGTTATTGGAAAAGAAGTTTAAAGGTAAAAATTTTGATGCTTGTACTGTTGTTGGTAATTGTTTAATGATTAGTAGGGATTGTATTGAAAAAACTGGTTATTTAGATGAAATATATGGTATGGGCTATGGAGAAGAGACTGACTATCAATTTAAGGCTATGAAAAATGGTTTTAAAGCTAAAGTTGCTATTGATAGTTATGTTTTTCATAAGGCTGAGGTTTCTTTTGGAGTATCTAAAGAAAAAGAAGAAAGACAAAAGAAGAATCAAGAGATATTCTTTTCTAGATGGGGTAATGAGTATTATAAGCTTATGAATGAGTATTCTAATAATGATCCTATTAAATATATTCGTAGTAATATTACTAAAGAGGATAAAAAAATTGATTTTGATTTTTTAATGTATTTGATTGGTTTTAATAAGGCAGCTGGGGGTATAAATATGGCTGTTGATATGATTAATTATTTGACTATAAATGATGTAAAATGTAATATATTATATGGCTTTTCTAATGGATATGATGAAATTATGTTATTTAATCCTATACTTGTTACGGATGTTTCTAATTATTCATTTAAGAAAATTGTATCTACTATTTATTTTTCAAATTATTATGCTAAGATGTTGGCTCAAAGATATGATGTTCCTCTTGTTTCTTTTGCTCAAGGATATGAACCTTATTTTGAGAATGGATTAGATTATAGGGTAGCAGAACTTAGTTATAAGTTACCTGATAGGATATTAACGATATCTGATTATTTAAAGAATATGTATAAGAAAGCTTTTAATGTTAGGGCTGATGTTATACGTAATGGTGTTAATAATGATTTGTTATATTATAAAAATAATAATAAAAAGATTAAGACTATTACTTTGTTTTGTAGAAATAATTATTTAAAGGGAGATTTTATTACTTTAGATATATTTAATAGAATAGTAAAGAAATATAGTGGGTTAGATATTAATTTGTTATATTTGAATAAAGATATGAGTATTCCTTTTTATGATAAAGATAAGAATGATGTTAAGTTGTTAAAAGGTCCTTTTACAAGGGTAGAACTTGCTTCAATATTTATTGATTCTGATTTATATATTGATACGTCTTTAACTGAAGGATTTGGTTTGATGCCTTTGGAAGCTATGGCTAGTGGTAATGTTGTTGTTACTAGTAATTCTGGTGGTGTTAGAGATTATATTGATGATGGAGTTAATGGTTACTTAATAGATAATGTTAATGATGTTGATAGGTATATGGATAAGATAGATAATTTAATTAATGATGATGATTTATATTTAAAGATTAAGAATAAGATGGTTGATACTGTAAGTAAGTTTGATTTTGATGATGTGGTTTTAAAATATATTAATTATTTTAGTAAAGATATAGAAAAAACCAATTATGAATTAGATGTAGAAGAAAAGAGATTATATTTTGATATTTTAGATAGTAGATTTAAAGTATCTGATAAGAAGAGTAAGAATTTTATTTATAAAGTTGCTAAGAAGATGCCTAAGGGTGTTAAATTAGGAATTAAGAGGTTTGTTAATAAGTTATATTCATTTACAAATGATCATTAAGGATTGGTGATGTTATGCTTAATTATAAAAAGATGCGTGATTTAATTAATATGAATTTAATTAAGAAGAGTGGTTTTTTTGATGTTAATTATTATAGACGAGAATATCCAAATGTTAAAAATCCTTTAAAACATTATTATTATGAGGGTTTTAAGATGGGATATAATCCTTCTAAATTATTTAGTAATAATTATTATCTTAATCATAATTCTGATGTAAAAAAGGCTGGTATTAATCCTTTGTTGCATTATATTTTGTCTGGTAAAGATGAGGGAAGAAAAATAAAAAAAGTAACGGGTATTACAATTTCTGATTTATATAAAAAGATTATGGGTAATAATGGTTATATATCTGTTTATTTAAAGAATAATATTACTAAAAATAGAATAAGTGTTTTTACTAATTCTAATGATTATGAATTCTTGATGACAATGATAAATAAGAGTGCTAAATTAAATAAGATTTGCCGTATCATCTATACTGATTTAGATCTTAATAAATTAAATATGTATTGTAAGGATGAGAATATTAGCTTAGATGATGTTGAATTTTATAAATATAATAGTAATTGTTTATTAGATGTATATTTAGATGAAGTTTTTGCTTGTAATGAATATGATATTCTATTTTCTTTATTAAATACTATTTATATTTCTAAGCCTATTTATTTTTATGTTGATAATAGTAAATTAAATGATGAAATAGTAAAATGGTTATCTTATTATAATAATACTAATAATGTAGTATTATTTGGAAAAGATGAGGTTAGTAAGTATAATTTAGTTATTGATAATAAATTAAATAATAGATTTAATAATAATATCAATATTTGTCTTGATATGGAAGATTTTTCTTTTGAAATTTTGATGATGTTTCAAGAATTTTTTATGAATCATTATATTGATAAGAAGATAAAGTTATATTATCATAATGAAAAATATAATAAGGATATTTCTTTTAAGAATAATACTAAAGTGTCTTATGTTTCTGATATTAATAATATGGATGTTATTATTCATTTTAGTTATGATGAGAATAGTAATAATGATATTAATGTTTATTTTGAGAAATTAGAGGGTAAAATTAAAGTAATTGATGATATTAATTTTGATGATAAGAAGATGATGAAAGAGTGTTGGGAAGCTAATTTTGATATTGATAAAGTAGGTGATAAGTAATGTATAATATTTCTTGTGATAAGAAGTATTCTTTGAATTTGAAGATGGATAATTTTAAAGAGAGATTTTTAAAATTAATGGGTTCTAATTTAAAGAATGTTGTTTATTTAAAAGATGTTTTTGATAATTCTACTTTTAGATATCGTACTTATAATGTTATGCAGGCTATGGAGAAAAGTGATAAGTATCATATTAATTGTTTTTTGATCGAGGAAATTGATTTGTTAATGCCTGTATTAGATAAGATTGATTTGGTTATATTACAGAGATGTAAGTGGTCTTTTGAATTAGAAAATTTTATTCATTTGCTTAGGAGTAAGAATATTAAAATTTGTTATGATATGGATGATTTGATTTATCATCCTAAATATATATCTAAATATTTATTGAATATTGGTTCTTATGATGAAATTAATATGGATGTTCATTTTGCTTTAGCTAGTAGGTATTATAATGTTGCTTCTTTATGTGATTCTTTTTTAGTTACTACAGAATCTTTAAAAGAAAATATTGAAGAAGATTTTGATAAAAAAGCTTTGATATATCCTAATTTTTTAAATAAAGAGCAAGAGGAAATATCTAATGAGATTATTGCAGTTAAGGATAAATTAAGAGATAAGGATAAATTTTATATTGGTTATTTTAGTGGGTCTAATTCTCATGTTAGGGATTTGGAAACTATTATGAGTCCTTTGTTGCAACTTATGGATAAATATGATAACATTTATTTATACGTTGTTGGTTATATGGACTTGCCTAATGAATTGCTAAAATTAAAAGAAAAAGGAAGAGTAATATTTCATCCTTTTGTAAGTTATCAGGAATTGGAATATTTGATAGCTAGTGTAGATATTAATGTTATTCCTCTTCAAAAAAATAAGTTTAATGAGTGTAAATCAGAATTAAAGTATTTTGAGGCTAGTATTGTTAATACTATTACTGTTGCTTGTAATAATTCTGTTTATTCTAATATTATTGAGAATGGTAAGAATGGTTTTTTAGCAAATCAATATGATTGGTATTCTATTTTAGAAAATATATATTTAAATTATGATAAGATGGGAGATATTATAAAGAGGGCTAGAGTAGATTGTATTTCTAAGTATAGTTGTTATAATCAATTAAAGGAATTAGGAAAGGTATTTGATAAATTAATAGAGATGTAGGTGAATTATGAAAAAAGATAATGCAATAGAGATATCTCATATGACGAAGAAATTTGATGTTTATAGTGATAAAGCAAATACGTTAAAAGAGAAATTATTATTTTGGAAGAGAGGAAATAAAGAAGTTAGGACTGTATTAAAAGATATTAGTTTAGATATTAAAAAAGGTGATACAGTAGCTTTAATTGGGACTAATGGTAGTGGTAAGAGTACTTTACTTAAGCTTATGACCAAGATTATTTATCCTACTAGTGGTAAGGTTGAAACTAGGGGAAAACTTACTTCTTTATTGGAGTTAGGAGCTGGATTTCATCCTGATTTTAGTGGTAGGGAGAATATATATTTTAATGCTTCTATTTTTGGTATGTCTAAGGCTGAGATTGATAGAAGGCTTGATGATATAATAGCTTTTTCGGAATTGGAAGAGTTTATTGATAATCCTGTTAGGACTTATTCTTCTGGTATGTATATGAGGCTTGCTTTTAGTGTTGCTATTAATGTAGATGCTGATATTTTGCTTATTGATGAAATATTATCTGTTGGTGACCAGAGATTTCAGGATAAATGTTTTGAGCGTTTAGAGGAACTTAAGAATAGTGATAAGACTATAGTTATTGTTACTCATAATTTGGATTCTATTAGGAAACTATGTTCTAGAGCTATTTGGATTAAGGATGGAGTTATTCGTATGGATGGTCCTACTAATGAGGTTGCTGATAGTTATTTAAAGGAAGTTGCTGGTGATTAAGATGAAATTAGTAAAAGATTTGAAACAATATAGTGAATTTTTAAAGACTAATGTAAAGAAGGATATTAGAGGAAAGTATAAAGGTTCTTTTTTGGGAGTGTTATGGAGTTTTTTAAATCCGTTGTTATCAGTTTTGGTTTATGCAATTGTATTTCCTTATATTATGAGAATTAAGGTTGAAAATTATTTGATATATTTGATAACGGGTATTATTCCTTGGACTTTTTTTACGACATCTATTAATATGGGATTGAATTCTATTTTATTTAATTCTAATATTATAAAGAAAGTTTATTTTCCTAGGATTATACTTCCTATTTCTAGTGTTACTAGTTGTTTAGTTAATTTTCTTATTTCTTGTGTTATTATTCTATGTTTTTGTATAGGTAGTGGATTAGGTGTATCAATTTATTTGTTATGGTTGCCTGTTGTAGCAATAATACAATATATTTTTCAACTTGGGTTGGTATTTATATTGAGTGCTGTAGAGATATATATGAGAGATATTGAACATATTGTAAATTTCTTTATTAGTATGTTATTCTATGTTACTCCTATTTTGTATACGCCAGAAACTTTTCCTGATAGGTTGTGGTGGTTACTTAAATTGAATCCTTTAGCTTATTTGATGATTTCATATAGAGATATTTTCTTTTATAAGCAAAATCCGGAGTTTAAGGGTTTGTTTATTGTGTTTTTAATTAGTATTGTTTTATTCTTTATTGGATATTTTGTTTTTGAAAAATTACAAAAGGGATTTGCAGAAGAGGTTTAATTTTAGGAGGATTTTTGATGAATTATTTTAAAAAGATATATAGTAATAAAAAACTATTATGTTGTTATTTGTTGTTTATATTATCTATTTGTTTTGCTATTTTTTTATTTTTGTTTCATCCTAAAAAGTTAGGCGATTATTATCCTTTTGAGTATTCTTCTGAAAATATAAATGTTGTTAAATTTCCTATTGAACAACATTTTCATAATCCTTATAATTCTTTAAGACTTATTAAGCTTTATTTAAGAGATGATTCTTTAAATAATTATAATTATACTGTTGATGTTATTGGAGAAAAATCTGGTAAGAATTATTTTTCACATTTATATACTGATTATTCTTCAGATATTTTAATGCTTGATATTTTAGATTTTCCACAGGAAGAGAATGATTTTATTTTGCGTATTACATGTGATGAATGTGAAGATGTTGCTGTTTCTAAGAGAAAATCTAATAATATTAAAGAGAATTATATTACTGGTAGTAATGATGATAATATTTTGGAGTTTGGAATTGTTAATTTCATTCCTAATAATGATTATTATTGGTATTCTTTTGTGGGTATTGTATTATCGCTTATGTTTTATTCTTTAGCAAAGGGGGAGATTAATGATGAAGAAAAATAGTTTTTGGAAGGCATTATTGTTTTGCTTTGCTATTAGTTTAATTATTGAGGGTGGATATGTTTTTATAAAGAATATATATTTAAAGGCTCAAGATGTTTATGGTGTTAAGGAATTAAAATATAATATAGAAGATAATAGTATTATTTTAGATGGTAATGAATATATTGAAAAATTATTTGTTGATTATGAAGTAACTGATGATGTTGAGTTTGAGATTAATTATATTTCTTCTGATTATTATGGTAATGATAAGGAATATATAATTGAAGAGAGATTTGATAATGAGATAAATAGGCAAGTTATTAATATTAAAAAAAGAGTTAAGAATTTTAAAATTGTTGGTGAAGAATTAAATAAAGTAAAGGTAGTTAAATTTAGTTCTTATAATAAGGTTAGGTTTAATTATTATGTTTTTGGTTATATTTTTTGTGCTTTATTATTAATATTTGTTTTATATAATATTTTTAAATATGGTATTTCTAAAGATGATATTTATAAATACTTTATGTTTTTTGCTTTTATAATTGGGCTGTTATTTATATTTTTACAGCCATCTTCTACATATTATTCTTGGGATGATCAAATTCATTTTACTAATACTTATGAGATGTTTAAGACTGTTTCTAGGTGGAAAGTTGGAGAGTTTTCTATGGTTGATGTTAGTCCAGTTGGTCTTAGAAGTATTGGTGGTATTGAAGAGCATGAGATACAGAATGAATATTTGAATAGTAATGATTATTCTGAATTTACATCTACTTCTTCAAGATTTATAACTTATTCTAGGGTTTTTTATATTTTACCTTCGATTGGTTTTAATGTTGCTAGGATAATTGGTTTACCTTTTTCTATTTGTTTTAAAGCTGGTAAGGTAATGATATTACTTTGTTATGTATTAATTATGGGATATGCAATTAAGATTAGTAAGATAGGTAAGAGATTACTTAGTGTAGTGGGACTTATTCCTACTAGTATGTTTTTAGCAAGTCAATATTCTTATGATTCTGCTGTTATTAGTGGTGTAACTTTAGCAATGGTTATGTTAATTAATTGGTTTGTTGATAAGAAGGAAAAAGTAACGTTTAATTCTATGTTGATATTTATTTTGGCAATTTTATATGCTTCGTTTGTAAAGGGTATATATATTCCAATTATTCTATTATTTTTAATGATACCTAAGGATAGATTTTCTAATGTTAAGGTAAGTCGTAGTGTTAAGATATTATCTGTTATTTTGATGTTACTTGTTATGTATACCTTTGTTATGCCTACTGTTGGTAATTCTGCTGTAGCAGGTGATGTTAGGGGAGGAGATACTTCTGTATCGGCTCAAATTGCTATGATATTGAGCCATCCTTTGGGATATTTTAAGGTATTATATAATTGTATGATTGGTAATTTTATTGATTTTTTAGTTGGGGTTAATTTAATTATTAATTATGCTTATCTTGGTGTAATTCGTGGTAATTTGTTTTATTTATATTTTATAGTTTTATTATTTGTTGCTTTTACAGATATGTATTTTTATAAGTTAGATAAGAAATATAAAATATCTATTTTAGTTATTTGTTTGGGTGTTTCAGTATTGATATGGACAGCATTATATGTGTCATATACACCTGTTGGCGCTCTTGATATTGCTGGTGTTCAGCCAAGGTATTTTTTGCCTCTTACGTTCCCTATGTTATTGCTTTTGCATAGTGATAAGATTAAGCATAATTTTTCTGATAAAGTTTATGATACGATTGTTTTTGCAATACCAGTATTTGTTTTAATGGTATCTTTATATAAATTATTTTTAATTAGTTTTTGTTTATAATTTTAGTTACAGAATGTGAGGAATATTATGAAGAAGAAGATTATTTTTATTCTATTGTTTTTACTTTTTATAATTTATTTTGAATATTCTGTAACTATTACTTGGGATTCAGCTCATTATTTGGGCTATGTTAATATAATAGAAGGAATGGTTCCTGTTTCATCTTGGGATGTTGTTAGGGGACCAGTTTTTCCTTTTATTATTTTTCTTTCTGATGTTTTGTTTGGTAAGACTAATCAAGGGTTAGTTATTAATTCATTTGTTTATTATTTAATAATGCTTATTTTTTCATATAAGATAATTGGATATTATATGAATTATTTTAAATTTAATACTAAGATTAAGAATATTATATTTTATGTTATTATTGGATCAATAATTATTAATCCGATTATTTTTGGTTTTTATCATTCTTTACTTACAGAATTTGTTGCTATAACAGTAGGGGTTATTTCTTGTTATTATTCTTTTGTATGGTTAGAGATAGATTATTATAAAGAGAAAAAAAAGTATTTATTAATTAGTTCTTTCTTTGTATTTTTAACTCTGTTTTCTTGGTTTTTAAAGCAACCATATGTATCTTGTGGTTTTTTTAATTTATTTGTTGCTTATATAATTAGTATTTTTCAATATAAGAAAAAACAGTTAGTTATTAGATCTTTAACTGTTTTAGTATGTATTTTATTTTTAGTAATAGGAATTAATATTTGGGAGTCTTTTCTTAATAGTGAGGGTGTTAATACTGATTCTAGTCGTAATCCTACTAATAGTTTGGGGAATCAGATTGTTAGTGCAGTTGATTTTTTAGAGATAGATGTTAATAAATCTATTTATGATAGTGATTATATTAATTCTTCTAAGTTATCTAATAAGGAGAAAAAAGAAATAAAGAGATTAATTGATGGTAATTATAAATATGTTTTAGTTTATAAATATAATGGTAATAAGATTGTTGCTGTTGATTATATTAGAAGTAATAATGGGGATGCTGTTAGTGTTTTTGAAGCTTTGAAATATTTATTTAAGGTATTTGTTAATAATCCTATTAAGCTTATTAATTCTTATATAACTAATTATTTTTCTATTATTGATATATATGGAACTAAGACTGGTAATGGGTTTATTTATGCTAGTGAAAAGAGAATTGATTTAACTTTTTCTAATGAAATATCTACTATAGGTAATAAGATATTTGTTGATAGTGATAGTAATTTGTTTCATTTGAGTGAAGGGTTTAATGAGAATGCTTCTAGATATGTTTCTTCTAATAATGATAATAAGATATTAAATAATATTATGTTATTTTTATCAAAGATATTTTTATTGTTATTTAAGTTAATATTCTTTTTGTTACCTATAACTTTGATTTGTTCTATTGTATTGAGATTTTCTAAAAAGTATAGGAAATATTATCAGGTTATTAATGGTTTAATTATATTATTTGGTTTTAGTTTTATGCATTTGTTATTACATACTGTTACGGGAGCAATTATTGATAGATATGCTTTACCGGTTTTAATTCCTACTTTTTTAGGAATGGTTATGTTTTTTATGATTGTTTTTTGTAAAAATAGGTTAAAGAAATAATTTATTTTGTTAATATAATGACTTTTGTTTTAAAATTTGATAAAATATAGTTGATGATGTGGAGGTTTTATGAGAGTACTATTGATAGTTCCTTCTTATAATGAGGAAGAAAATGTTTTAGAAAATTATAAAAGAATAATTAATTATAATAAGAAAAATAATACTAATTATGATGCTATTATTATAAATGATGGATCACAAGATAAGACTGAGGAGATATGTATAAATAATAATATTCCTCATATTTCTTTAGTTAATAATCTTGGAATAGGTGGGGCAGTGCAAACAGGATATAAGTATGCTCTTTATAATGATTATGATATAGCTGTTCAATTTGATGGAGATGGGCAACATGATATTAGGTATGTTAAGGATATAATTAATCCTATAATTAAGGGTAAGGCTGATATGGTTATTGGTTCGAGATTTATTGATAAGAGTGCTAGTAGTTTTCAATCTAGTAAGTCTAGAAGAATTGGTATTAGTATTATATCTTTCTTTATGAAGTTAGTTACTGGTAAAAAGATATATGATACTACAAGTGGATTTAGGGCTGTTAATAGAGATTTAATTAAGTTGTTTTCTAATGATTATCCTGTTGAATATCCTGAGCCTGTATCTAGTACTAAGATATTAAAGATGGGATATACTATTGATGAGGTATCAGTTAGTATGAATGAGAGAACTGGTGGAGTTTCTAGTTTGGGTAAGTTTTGGAAGCAGGTTTATTATATGATTAATGTAGTATTATCAATTATATTGATTTCTAGGAGAAGTGGTAAATAATGAGTATAAATTTGATTGTTGTATCAGGGATATTTAGTCTTTTAATAATTATATTTATTTTATATTTAATAAAAAAAGATAGGATTAATATTAAGTATTCTTTGGTGTGGTTAGTATTGTTTGTTTTATTACTTATTTGTTTGTTTGTACCAGGTTTATTAGAATTTATTACTAAGTTATTTGGGTTTCAAACTTCTTCTAATATGGTACTATCTTTATTAATTGCTGTTTTAGTTATGATTAATATTGTTAATACGGTTATTAATACTAATCAGGATAGAAAGATAAGATTATTAATTCAAGAGGTATCTATTTTAAAGAAGAATGTGGGTATGAAGAATGAAAAATAATTATATGAGAAGAAATTTTATATGGAATTTATTGGGTACTTCTTTCAATGCTTTTACATCTTTATTTTTTTTAATAATTGTTACAAGAATTAATGGTGTTGATAAGGCTGGAATATTTAGTTTTGGTTTTTCTACTGCTTGTTTATTTTTTTATATTGCTATTTATAGTGGAAGAGTATTTCAGGTTACTGAGAAAAAAGATATAAGTAATAAAGAATTTGTTGTATCACGTATTATTAATTCTTTTTTAATGATTATTGTTACTTTTGTTTTTTTATTTATAAAGCATTATTCTTTTTATAAGGTAATAGTTATATTATTATTATGTTTTTATAAATTGTTGGAAGCTTTTTCTGATGTATTTTATGGTATATTACAAAAAGAAGATTATTTATATAAAGCTGGTATATCTTTGGTTATTAAGAGTGTAGTTGCTACTATTCTGCTTTTAGGTGTTGATTATTTTACTGGTAATATTATATTATCTTTGTTATGTATGATTATTTTTAATATTTTGGTATTTATTTTTTATGATTTAAGGAATAGTGTAGTTTATATTAAGTTTAGGGATAAGGTAAATTGGGATAATATTAAATATATTTTAAGAATTGGATTTTTTCCTTTTATTATTAGTTTTTTAAATTTATATTTGGTTAATTCTTCTAAATATGCTATAGATAATTATCTTGCTGATAATTATCAGACTATATTTAATATTATTATTATGCCTGCTACTGTTTTATCTTTATTTAGTCAATTTATTTTATATCCTTATTTAAATAAGATTAGTGAGTATATTAAAAAGAATAATTATATTAAGTTAAATAAGTTAGTTTCTAATATATGTTTAGCTGTTGTTATATTTGGAATAATTGCTATTATTTTGGGATATTTATTAGGTATTCCTGTATTATCATTTATTTATAATGTTGATTTGGGTTCTTATAGATTATTACTTGTTATTATTTTAGTAGGGGCTGTGTTTATGGCTTTAGCAAGTATTATGACTAATTTATTGGTATCTATTAGGGTATTAAAGACACAGACAATTTTATTTACTATTTTGGCATTATTATCTTTAATTTTTTCTAATATGACTGTTAAGAATTATGGGATTAATGGGGCTTGTTATTTCTATACTTTGATTATGATGATGTTATTTATTGTTATGTTTATTACTTACAAGATTTGTATGAGAAATAAGAAGATGAGTATTTCATGAAAGTTACTGTAGTTGTTCCAGTTTATAATGCTTCTTCTTATATTTCTAGATGCATAGATAGTATTCTTTCTAATAATTATAAAAGTTATAAATTATTATTAATTAATGATGGATCTACTGATAATACTTTGGATATTTTGAAAGATTATGAAAAAAGATATAAGAATATTCAGGTTATAGATCAAAAAAATAGAGGTGTTTCTAATACAAGAAATATTGCTATTAATTTGGCTAAAACTAAATATATTATGTTTATTGATAATGATGATTATATTAAGTCTGATTATATTAGTACTTATGTAAAAGCTATTGATAATAGTGATTATGATATGGTTATTGGTGGATATCAGAGAATAGATGATAATGGTAAAATTTTAGATAATAGAAAAATTATAGATTCTTCTTGGGGAAAATTTGTTGTTGTTTCTCCTTGGGCTAAGATATATAATAGGGATTTTTTGGTTAAGAATGACATTAAATTTTTAGATTATGGGATAGGTGAAGATGTTTATTTTTATCTACAAATTATGTCAAAGACTGATAGGGTTAAGGTAATTGATTATCAGGGTTATTATTGGTATTATAATAATAGTTCTATATCTAATACTTCTCATGTTGGTCTTAATGATGATTTGGATATTTTATATTTAGTTAAGGAATGTAGAAAGAAGACAAGTTCTAATAAGTTAGTTAGTGAGAATATTTTGAATTATTTTTATGTTAGACTTATATTATATTATCTTTTATATTCTGGTAGAAACGCTTGTAGTAAAGAGTTTGTTATGGAGTATAAAAGATTAAAAGATTATATTAATAAAAATATTTGTGATTTTAGAAAGCTAATTTTATTTCATACTCCTAAAAATGAAGTTATTAAGTTTAAATTTATATTAAAGGTTTTTGTATTGTTAGATATATTTAATTTAATTCCTTTGTTTGCAAAAATATATTGTAAGGGAAAGTGATATTATGAGTAAAATCATTCATACTTTTGTTGTATTAGCGTATAAAGAAAGTGAATATTTGGAGGATTGTTTGAAATCAGTTTTGAATCAAGGCTATAATAGTAAAGTTGTTATTGCTACTACTACAGATAATAAATATATTAGAAATCTTGCTAAGAAGTATAAGTTAGATGTTATTGTGGGAAAACATACTACAATTGGGGGAGATTTTGATTTTGCTATTAGTTGTGGAAAAACTGATTTGGTTACTATTGCACATCAAGATGATATTTATGATTATGATTATGCTAAAAAAGTAGTTGATGCTTATGATAAGTATAAGAGAGCTATTATTATATTTACTGATTATTATGAAATAAGAAATAGTGATAGGGTATATACTAATTTAAATCTTTTTATTAAGAGAATATTATTATTTCCTCTTAGATTTAGATGGTTAAGTAAGTATAAGTTTTTTAAGAGATGGGTAATTAGGTTTGGTAATGGTATTTCTTGTCCTGCTGTTACTTTTGTTAAGGATAATTGTTTGGATAAGGTATTTACTTCTGATTATAAATGTAATGTTGACTGGTTTGCATGGGAAAGACTTAGTAAATTAGATGGTAATTTTATTTATGTTAAGGATAAGCTTATGGGGCATAGGATATCTCTTGAGAGTACTACTACTGATATTATTAGGCAAGGTATTAGGACTAAAGAGGATTATGATATGTATATTAAGTTTTGGCCTAAGTTTTTAGCTAAATTATTTACTAGAGTGTATAAAAATAGTGAGAAGTCAAATGAGATAAAGAAATCTTGATTTAGTTTGTTGTTCTATTGTATAATATTTGGTAGTTGGAGGTGATTTTATGGATTTAGTTATTTGTTTATTAGGTCCTAGTATTATTAGTATGAAAATATATAAAAAGATAAATTCTGAGGAAATGAATTGGACTTCTTTGTTAGGTAATTATCTTTTATTTATCTTTTTTAATCATTTAATTGTAACTTTCTTTTCTATATTATTATTTGGAGCTAATAGTTCTATTGAAAAATCATTGTTTTTGTTTCCTTTCTTTGCTGTAAAGTATTCAATTATTAGTGTATTTGTTTCATTGATATTGCCTTTTTTATTTAAGGTAGTTAGAGAAAATGTCAGCTATAGTGTTGAGGTGAAGAAAAATGAAAAGCATAAGAAGTTATTTAGAAAAGATAATTAGTGTATTATTATTATTTTTATCTGGTTTATTAGTTGCTGTTTATTTATATATTGGGAAAGCTTTTAAAGATGCTAGTTTTGAACAATTGATTTATAGTTTGTTGCATGCTGATGGTACTAGTTTTGATGCTATTTGGGAAGGTTTATTATATGGTAGTATTATATTAATAGTGTTTTCTATAATTATTTATTTTCCTTTTTATGTAAATTCTAAGACATCTAATTATATACATTTAAATATAGGAAAAAGTAAAAAGAATATTCAGATATGGCCTTTATCTTGGAAATATTTGTTTATTTATTCTATTCTAATTTTTTGTTTATGTTTTTATGTAACTTTGGATGGTTTGGGGGGAGTAGTTTATATAAATAATCAGTTAAATTCTTCTTCTTTATTTGAAGATTATTATGTTAATCCTAGAGATGTTAACTTATTTATTGATGGTGATAAGAAGAATTTAATATATATTTTTGTTGAATCATTAGAGACCACTAGTACTAGTGTTGGTAATGGGGGCGCTATGAATACTAGTATTATTCCTAACATGGAGAAGCTAGCGCTTGAGAATATTAATTTTTCTAATTCTAATAATCTTGGTGGTGCTTTACAGATATCTAATGTTGGTTGGACAATAAGTGGAATGGTTGCTCAAACTGCAGGTATTCCTTTGAAATTACAGATTGAAGGAAATAATTATATTGGATATTCAAAATATTTGCAAGGTGCTTATTCGCTTGGAGAAGTATTAGAGGATAATGGTTATAAAAATTATATTATGATGGGGTCTGATGCTTTCTTTGCTGGAAGAAATGAATATTTTCTTCAGCATGGTAATTATGAAATTTTAGATTATAATTGGGCTATTAGGGAAAAATTAATTCCTGCTGATTATCATGAATGGTGGGGATATGAAGATTCTAAGCTTTTTGAATTTGCTAAGAATAAATTATTAGAAATAAGTAAAAAAGATGAATATTTTAATTTTTCTATGTTGACAGCAGATACGCATTTTACTGATGGTTATATAGATAAGAGTTGTACTTCTTTACCGTTTGATAGTCATTATGCAAATAGTTTTTATTGTGGTGATATGATGCTATATCAGTTTATTAATTGGCTTAAAGAACAAGATTTTTATAAAGATACAGTAATTGTAATAGTGGGTGATCATCTTACTATGCAATATAATTTTTATGATGATATAGATCCTAATTATCAAAGAGTTGTATATAATACTTTTATAAATTCTTCTTTGACAGAGGGTAATTTTAAGAATAGATTATTTTCTACTGTTGATTTGTATCCTACTACTTTAGCGGCTATGGGATTTAATATTCCTGGTAATAGGTTAGGTTTAGGTACTAATTTGTTTTCTGATAAGAAGACTTTGATTGAGGAATTAGGATTTGATAATTTGAATAGTGAGATTGAAAGAAATTCAAAATTTTATAATAAATATATTTTGGGTGATTCTTATTATGAAATGTATAAAGATATAAAAAAAGAAGAAAGTGAATAGTAATGAGTGATTATTGTATTAGATTTGTTAGATTTTTTTTAAAATTATTTCATATTAGAGTTAATAAAGAGAAAGAACATTTATTAATACAAATATTTAAATTTTTATTAGTAGGTGGTATTGCTACTATAATAGATTTTGTCTTTTTATATTTATTTAGGGATATAGTAAAACTAAATTTAATCCTTGCTAATACTTTATCTTTTATAATATCTGTTACATATAATTATATTGCAAGTATTAGTTTTGTTTTTAATGTGAATAATGGTAAAAGTAAAAAAAAGAATTTTATTTTATTTATTACTTTTAGTATTATTGGATTAATTATAAATAATATTATTTTATATATTGTTACTAATATGTTTAAATTATATTATATGTTATCTAAAGTAATTGCTACTATTTTTGTTATGATATTTAATTTTATTACGAGAAAAAGATTTTTAGAAAATAAAAGTAATTGAATATAATTACTTTTTTTATTATAATAATTTATGGGAGTAGATAATATGAATTTTATTTATATTTTGTCATTAATATTGTTAATTATATCTTTTTTGTTATTGAAAAAGAGTAATAATAAGTTAAGTATTATTTGTAGTATTATATATTCTATTTGTTTATTATTTTTTTATCAGGTTGTTATTTTTTACTTTTTGGGATTTTTTAATAGTTTAATTTATTATAGTATTATTAATTTAATAATTAGTATTATTGTTTTATTTATTATTTTTAAAAAGAAAAAAATACAAAAGTATTATTTTAATAAAAAGGAATTAGTTTTATTTTTGGTAGTTATATTATCTTCTTTTTTAGTTACTTGGATTAGATTTAGGGGATTTAGTGTTATTATTTATACGTCTGATGATAGTTCTATTCATTATAGGTCTTCGTTAATTTTTAGTAAGTATTTAACTTTATTTTCTAGAAATGATTATAAAGATTTAATATATAATTTTAGTAATATAATGCCTGCTAATTATATTAATGGGGGATTATTTTTGAAATTAGTTAATAATATTCCTTCTTATAAGGCTTATATGATATATGATTCTATTTGTTATATATTGTATTCTTTATTGTTTTTAGTAATAGTTTTAAAGTTATTTAATAAGAAGGAGTATTTATATTATTATGTTATTACTATGTTATATATGTTGTCATTTCCTTTAAATTGTTTGGTGTTTGGGTTTGGTTATTTAGGATTGGGAGTAATGTGTATACAGTTATTATGTTATACTATTATTAGTATGAATAATAATTATGATAATGGTATTATTTTGAAAATAATTTTATTGTTTATGTTGTCATTTTCGTTGTTTTTTTCTTATTATTTATTTGTTCCACCAATTTATTTGTCTTTGTTTATTTATTATATTTGGCTATATAAAAATAAAAAGTTGGATTATAAGAATATGTTATTATATATTTTTATAACTTTAATTATTCCTTTTATTATTGGTTTTATGTATTTTGTTTTTCCTACATTGTTTAAATCTGATAGTGTATTAAAAGCGATAGGTAATTGGGGAGTAATATATGATAATTTAACACCTATTTTTTTATTTAACTTTTTATGTTTTTATCTTGCTTTGAAGGGAAGTAAGTATAAGAAAAGGATTAATTATTTTTTAATATGTTTTTATTTTTTTACTGTGTATATTATAATATTCTTGTTTTTATATATATTTAAGATATCAGAATTATATTATTTTTATAAATTATTTTATATATATTGTTTTTTTGTTGTTATTTATTTATTTTATTATGTTGTAAAGAAGAAGGGATTTGTTTATTTTATTTTTTCTGGTGTTGTTTTTAGTATGATTTTTGTTTATTTATTTCCTGATAATGGTGTTTCTGTATTGCTTGGAAGAATTTCTATTTTTCCTTTTAATTCCATTGAGAGTACTTCTGGTTGGATTAGATATGATACTTACGAGTTAGAGATTGTTGATAAGGCATTAGAGTATAAAAATATTTGTCAATATAATAATAGTATTTTTGTTATTGGTGAGAATGGTAAGAAAGCTTGGTTTTACTCTATAGTTGGTAGTGTTCCAAATATTAATTATAAGAAAAATGATCATAAACAGATATATGATAGTAGTGCTTCTTTTTATAATTGGTTATTGTTGGATGATAATAGATGTGTTGTTTATTTTTATAAAAATGGTGTTTTAGTTTATGATAATGATAAATATAATACTTTATTTCTAAATGATAAAGGGGTTATTTTGATGAAAAAATAATATGATTATGATATAATTATATTAATTGAGAAAGATGTGATAATTTTGAAAAATGTTTTTATAATTGGTTCTAGGGGTTATAAGGCTAAGTATGGTGGATGGGAAACTTTTGTTACTAGTTTAGTTGATAATTATGATGATAAGGATACTAATTTTTATATTAGTGAGTATACTAGTGATAAGAACAAGAAAGAGTATAAAATTAATAATAATATTACTGTCTTTCCTGTGTATGTAGGTAATTATAAGAGTGCTACTATGTTTATTTATACTATTAAATCATTTAAATATTGTATTAATTATGTAAAGAATAATAATTTGAATAAGAGTTATTTATATATTTTGGGGTTAAAGTTGTTTAATTATTTGAAACTATATAAGAGTAGGTTAAAGAAATTAAATATATTTACGATTGTTAATCCTGATGGATTGGAGCATAAGAGAAGTAAGTGGAGTTATCCAGTTAAAAAGTTCTTTTTATTAAGTGAAAGAATAATGCTAAATAATTGTGATATGATTGTTTGTGATGCTAAGGGAATAGAAAAGTATGTGGTAAATAAATATCCTAAATTAAGGAAGAAGACTACTTATATTGCTTATGGGGCAGATAAAGTTAATTTGTCTAAGGTTAATGAGAAAAAGATCTTAGAGGAATATTCTTTAGAAAAAAATAAATATGTACTTATTGTTGGTAGATGTGTTCCTGAAAATAATTACGAAATGATAATTAATGGTTATATGAGAAGTAATATAGGTAAAGATTTGATAATTGTTACTAATTTGTCTGGTAGTAAATATTATAATGAACTTGTTGAGAGAACTGATTGTCTTAGTGATTCTAGAATTCATTTTATTGATGGTATTTATGATAGGGATAAGTTATCTGTTATTAGGAAAAATGCTTTTATATATGTTCATGGGCATTCTGTAGGAGGGACTAATCCTAGTTTGTTGGAGGCTCTTAGTTTAACAGATATTAATTTATTATATGATGTATGTTTTAATAAAGATGTTGGTATGGATTCTTGTATATATTTTAGTAGTGTTGAAGATTTGATTAGGATATTTAATGATTATAAAGAATTAGAAAAGAAAAAGGATAAGATGGGGAAGATGGCTAAGGATATAATAGAAAATAATTTTACTTGGGATATTATTGTTGATAAATATAAGAAAATATTTAAGTAGGTGAATTATGAAAGAAAAGAAACAGAGTTTTTTATATAGACATTTTTTTTCAAAGATAGAAAAATTTATATATTTATCTCGTAAGGCTATATATTTTGCTTGGTATAGACATCACTTTTTGATTCCTCCTAGAGTAATGATTAAGTATATAAGATCTTTCTTTGTAGCTTTAAAAAGGGGGAATACTACTTCTAATTTATTTACTAATCAATCTTCTTATTTGAAATGGTTAGATAGTAATAATGAGAAAAAAGTACTTGTTAAAGATTTTAAGTATAAGCCTATGTATAGTTTTATTATTCCTACTTATAATGTATCTAGAAAACTACTTAGTGAATGTTTGGATAGTATATTAATTCAAGGATATGATAATTTTGAGATATGTATTTGTGATGATTGTAGTACTTTAGATGAAACTAAGGATACTTTGGAAGAATATAAAAAGAGAGATAAGAGAATTAAAGTAAAGTATAGAAAAGAAAATGGGATGATAAGTAAGGCTAGTAATGATGCTGTAGCTATGGCTAAAGGGGAATTTCTTGTACTTGTTGATAATGATGATGTTATTGATAAGAATAGTTTATATTATTTTACAGAAGTATTAAATAAAAATAAAAATATTGATTTTATTTATAGTGATGAAGATAAGATTGATTTTAATGGTAAATATATGGAGCCGCATTTTAAACCTGATTATTCTCCTGATACTTTGATGGGTGTTAATTATATTTGTCATTTATCTTGTATTAGAAGGAGTCTTGTTGATAAAGTTGGTGGTTTTAGAAGTGCTTATGATGGAGCTCAGGATTATGATTTGTTTTTAAGAATAGTGGAATTAACTGATAAAATATATCATATAGAGAAAATTTTATATCATTGGAGACAAACTAGAACTAGTACTGCTGGGTATTTGGGTAATAAGAGTTATGCTTATGTTGCTGGTAAAAAGGCTATAGAGGATGCATTGGTTAGAAGGGGATTAAAGGGAAGTGTTATAGATAATCCTAGGGTTAGTACTTATTTAGTTAAATATGAAAATGAAAATGAACTTGTTAGTATAGTTATACCTATTAAGGATAAAGCTAGTATTACTAGAAGATGTATTGATAGTATATATGAAAAAAGTAGTTATAAAAACTTTGAAATTATTCTTGTTGATAATAATAGTGTTGAAGAAAAGACTTTTGATATGATAAAGGAATACGGGGATAAATATGATAATTTTAGGAGTATAAGGTTAGAGTGTGAATTTAATTATTCTTATATTAATAATGAAGCTGTTAAGGTTTGTAAGGGTGATTATATATTATTTTTGAATAATGATACAGAAGTTATAGATAGTGATTTTATAGAATATATGTTAGGTTATGCTAGGTTATCACATGTTGGTTGTGTAGGTATTAAGTTATTGTTTCCTGATAAATTAGTACAACATGCTGGTGTAGTACTTGGTTTTGGAGGAGTAGCAGGGCACATATATGTTGCTAATAATTATTATGATAATGGTTTGTTTGGTAGATTAGTTATGCCTTATAATTATACTGCTGTTACAGCAGCCTGTCTTATGATTAGTAAGAAGAAATTTTCTTCTGTTGGTGGATTTGATGAGAAATTAACTGTAGCTTTAAATGATGTAGATTTGAATTTGAAATTATTGGATAGTGGCTATTATAATGTTTGTCTATCTAATGTGTCTATGTATCATTATGAGAGTAAGAGTAGGGGTTATGAGGCTTCTAGTGATAAGCATAAGAGATTTCTTAGTGAACAAGAATATATGAAGAAAAAGTGGGGTAAGTTATTAGACAGAGATAAGTATTTTAGTAAAAATAATTTTTAGGAGTGAATTATGGCTAAAAGAAGAAGAAAAATAAAAAAGAAGAGAGTATTTTTATTGGTTATATTCTTATTTGCTTGTGCTTTTTTAATATTTTTATTTTTGAATAAGAAAGAAGATTTGTTGGAAGACGTTAATAATATTAAAAAGGTTGATATAGAGAAGGTTAAGGGAAATTATGGGCATTATGTTAAGATTAATAAAGATATAAATTTAGTTGATGCTAAGAGAAAGAAGATTGGTTCCTTAAATAAGGATATAGAAGTTATATTAGATGATGATTATGAAATAGTTGATGAATATTATAAGTTGGATGGAGAAGATATTTATATTAAGTATAATGATGTTAGTAAGATAGATAAGTTAGTTGAGATTAATAATAATGAATATGCAACTTATAATAATTATATTCCTTATGATTCTCTTATTACTAATGATGAATATAAGTTATACATTTTGGATAAGGAATATTATTCTTTATCTGGTAGTAATAAATATGATATTCTAGTTAATGATGATGATAAATATGGTGTGGTGTTTAATAATAGATTGGTTTATATAAATAAAGAAGATGTTAAAGATGTTATTGATTCTAATCATGATAAAGAAGTTTTAAATGGGTTACCTGTTTTAAATTATCATTATACTGTAAATAAGGATGAGTTAAAAGAATGTCGTCAGTCTATTTGTATGGAGGATATACAAGTTGAGGAAGAGATTAAGTATCTATCTGATAATGAGTATTATTCTTTAACAATGAGAGATGTTTATTTGTTTTTAACTGGTAAGATAAAATTACCTAAAAAGAGTGTAGTTATTACTATTGATGATGGTTGGTATGTATCAAGGATGATTAATATATTAGAAAAATATAAAATGATTGGTACTTTATTTTTAATAGGAAGTTTAGAGAGTCCCGATGCATATCGTTCAGATTATTTAGAGATTCATTCTCATTCATGGAATATGCATACTCCTGGTGTTTGTAGTGGTAGACATGGGGGAGCAATATTATGTTGGGATAAAGATAAAATATTAGAGGATTTAAAGAAGAGTAGAGAGTCTTTAAACAATACTACTGTATATTGTTTTCCTTTTTATGAATATAATGATAAGGTTATTGGATATTTAAAGGAAGCAGGATTTAATATGGCTTTTATTGGTGGCGATAAAAAGGCTTATGTGGGTGATAATTTATTTAAGATTCATCGCTACGAATTAGTTAATTATACTGATATGGAAACATTTATTAAATATGTATCTAATACCTAAAATTTTGTTGTAATTTAATTTTTTTTGAATATTTTTTTAGAATTTTGTTGAAAAAAGACATGTTAATTGCTATAATATATTTGATGATAGGAGGAAGTTAAATGGATAATAATATTAAAAAGGATAATGATGGAAGAAAGATTACATTTTTAGTTGTTGCTATATTAGTATTAATGATAACAGTATCTGGTGGAACATATGCTTATTTTGCTTTGTCTACTCCTGCTAATAATGCTATTAATGGTACTGCTGCTTCTGCTAGTTTAACTTTAGCTGTTACTGAACAACAACAGGGTGGTACTAGTAGTTATAATACTAAATCTGGTGTTATGGTACCTCAATTAGAGTCTGCTTTAGGTACTGCTATGGGTAATAATTATAAATGTGTTGATGGTAATGGTAATACGGTTTGTAAAGTATATTCTATTACTGTTACAAATACGTCAAGTGCTGCTGTTAAAGTAGATGGTTCTATAACATTTACTAATTCTAGTATGCCTAATTTGAAATGGAGAAAAGTAACTAATGCTACTACTTTGGGTAGTGATACAGCTAAGGCTGCTACAAATAATACTGCACAAGATTTGGCTACTAATGTTAGTCTTGCAAAAACTAATGGAGCTCAAACCTATTATATAGTTGTATGGATCGATGAAATAAACAGTGCTCAAACTGATACAGGCACTTTTAGAGCGACTGTAAGTTTTGTTGGTGATGATGGTAAAGGTATAACTTCTACTGTAGTTAGTTAATATTAAAAACATATCTTTGATATGTTTTTTTTTAATATTTATGTTATAATTGTGTTGGGATAGTGATAAGATGAAATTAAATAATAAGGGTTTTTCTTTGGTTGAGGTTTTGGCTGTAGTAGTTATTTTGGGAGTAATTGCTACAATTATGATTCCTACTATTGGTAGTGTTATTAACCAAAATAAAGAAGATAATTATAAGAATTTAGAAAAAACTATTTTTAATGCTGCTAAGTTATATATTTCTGATAATAGGTATGATATTGTTTTGGGTGGTAGTTGTAGTGAGAATGATGGTATTAGGGAAATTACTAAAATAGGTGATAAAAATTTAGAAAATGGACAAATAAATATAAAAATTTTGTTGGAAGAAAAGTATTTATCTAGTAATAAAATAATAAATCCTAAAAATAGTGATGAGGAATTGAATCTTGATAATAGTTATGTTGTTGTAAAGTATAATTGTAATAAAAGGCAATATGATTATGCTTCTTTTTCAGAAGTAATAGATACTGATAAAAGTTGGTTAGAATGGGAGACAAAATAGTTTTTTTGTTTAAATAATTTTTATGTAAATCTAGTTTTAAGGGTTTACATTTTTTTTTATTTATAATATAATTAGTTTAGCATAGTATCTCTTCGTTAAGATGCTATGTATATAGATCTTAATGAAGAAAATAGGAGGTGAAATTATGCAAAGTAAGGATAGAACATTTCAAGTTGTTGCTATAGTGGGATTAATAATTGGTGTTGCTGGATTAACATTAGGTTTTGCTGCGTTTACTCAATCTTTAACTATCAGTTCTTCTGCAGAAGTAGAGCTTGCTGACAAGGAATTAGACGTTGTATTTTCAAGTACAAATACTGCTGTTACTAATGGAAATGGTACTACTGTAACTGGTGTGACTTCTGGTACTGCTGGTGCTGTTGCTTCAGCTGCTACTATTAACGAAACAACTGTATCAAATATTCATGTAAAATTTACTGCTGCAAATCAAACAGCAACTTACACTTTTTATGTACATAATGGTAGTGATTTTACTGCTCATTTAACTGGTATTAATTTTGCTACTGTTGCTGGAACTAGTCCTGCATCTAGTCAAAAATGTACTGCTAAGGCTACTAATGGAGCTACTTCTGGTTTGTCTGACGCTTGTGGTGATATTACTTTAACTGTTGATTTTGACGGTTTCTCTGCAACTACTACTCCTGCTAGTATAAGTCCTGCAAAATCTATTACGGCTGGTCAGTATAAGACTGTTACTGTAACAGTTACATATTCTGGTACACATCCAGTAGATGGTGATTTTGATGTTGAATTTGGTGATATTACTTTAAATTTTAGTTCTGTAGCTCCATAATTAAAATTAATATATTAACAAAGGCACGATTATTGTGTTGTGCCTTTGTTTGATATGTTTTAATAAGATTATATAATATATAGTTTTATTAAAGCACATCAAGTCGATTGGTAAGGTGAAAATATGAATAGAAAGGTAAAAGTGAATAAAGCATCTGTGAAGAATAATGTTGAAAAGACGAATAAAGCAAATTCTAATTCTCATTTTAGTTATGGATTTAGAGTTGTTTTTTGGGTTGTTTTATTTGTATTGTTTTTTGGTGGTTCTATTTATTTATTAAGTACGTCTTTATCTTTTCAAGGCGAAAAATATATTAATTATACTGAGAAAAGTGCTTTAGATTATAAGGTTAATTTAAAAGATAATGATTTTTATGATACTAAGACTCTAGATAAAAATTTAATATATGTTGCTAGTTTAATTGATTCTATTGATACTTATTTTGATTATAATTTTAATATTGATGATAAAGTTAATATGGATTTCAATTATAGTGTTGTTGCAAAGTTAAGAATTGCTGATGAATTGGGAACAAATACTTATTTGGAGAAGACTTATGTTTTAGTAGATAATAAAAAAGTTGATATGAGAGATAATAATCATATTAATATTAATGAAAAAGTTAATATAAATTATGATTATTATAATAATATTGCTAGTGGATTTAAATCTACTTATGGAGTTAGTTCTAAAAGTAATTTGATTGTGTCTTTAAAGGTTAATAAGAGTAGTGAAGACGTTACTATTAAGAATACTTCTAGTACTGAGATTATTAATATTCCTTTGTCTGAAAGATCAATTAATATTGAACTTGATTATGTTGATATTAATTCTAATTCTTCTGTTGTAAGTGAAAGTGATGTTTCTATTAATAATATTGTTACTATTGTTATTAGTGCTATATTATTAGTAATTAGTATTTATTCTGCTTTGAAGCTTATTAGATTAATAGAAAAGAAAAGAGTTCATTTAAATAAATTTGATAAGTATGTAAAGAAATTATTAAAAGAGTATGATAGGCTTATTGTAGAGAGTAATACGATTATTGATTTTGATAATTATGAAATTATTGAAGTTAAGAGTTTTGAAGAATTATTAGATGTTAGAGATAATTTAAAGGTACCTATCAATTATTATTTGGTAGAACCTCATGAGAAGGGTTATTTCTATATAGTAAGTACTAATTTATATTTATATACTGTTAAAGAGGTTGATTTAGAAAAATAGTAGGGTGATACTATGAGAAAGAAAAATCCTTATTTTAGGATAAATGTTTTTCTGGTTATTGTTTTATTAATTTTGAGTATAAATAGTTTTATTATTAATATTTTAAGCAATTATTATATGATTGCTTTTCTATTAATTTTACTTATTTTATTCAAAATCTTTTTTGGTTTTGAGAAAGACAATCATAGATATATAAAGGATATTATTATTAATCTTGTTATATATTTACTTACTTTTTTTATATTGTATTATCTTTTAGGGATAGTTATTACTTTTGTAAGAAATAATAATTATTTAACTTGGTATGGTTTTAAAATTGTTGTTTTAAAGGTAATATTAAACATTGTTTTGCTTGAGTTTTTAAGATATCAGGTTTTAAATAAATGTGAAGGTAGTAAGATTAGTATTATACTATCTATTATAGTTTTTTTGTGTTTAGATTTAACAAATGTTTATTATCATTATAAATTTACTGATAAGTTTTCTGTTTTTGTATTTTTTGCTTTATATGTTTTACCTTATTTGGGTAAGGGATTTTTGGCTACTTATTTGGATTTAAAGGTGGGATATAAACCTGTTATATTTTATTCTTTAGTTACTGAATTATATTTGTATTTATTACCTATATTACCTAATCCAAGTAAATATTTAGCATCTGTTATTAATTTGGGATTACCACTAATTATTCTATATAAGACTTATTCTTTCTTTAAAAAAGAACGTGATGAAGATATTATTAGAGAATATAATAAGAGGAGTATATCGTTTTTACTTGTTAGTTTAGTTATTACAATTATTTTGGTTTACTTTTCTTCGGGATATTTTCATTATCATACTATAGCAGTTGCTACTGGAAGTATGAATCCTGTTATTGAAAAAGGTGATGTTGTGGTTATTGAAAAGATAGATAAGAAGTATAGTTCTTTAAAGGTTGGGGATGTTATAGCGTATAAATATAATAATGTTATTATTGTTCATAGGATTATTAAGATTGTTTATGATAGAAATGAATATTATTTTTATACTAAGGGAGATGCTAATAAGAAGGAAGATAATTGGGTAGTAAAACAAGGCACTATTGAGGGTACTGTTAATACTAAGATTCCTTATATTGGTTATCCTACTGTATGGGTTAATGAATTATAATTCTAAATTATTTAATTGTTAATAAATTATAATAGGTGATTATATGTTTAATACTTTTATTCATAAAAGAATTAATATAATATTACTTATTATAATTTTTTTGTTTATATTAATTATTGGAAAAGTGTTTTATATACAAGTTATTGATTATGGTAAACTTAATGGACTTGCTAATGATTTATGGAGTAGAAATTTACCTATTGAGGCTGATAGAGGTAATATTTTTACTAGTGATGGTTTTAATATTGCTAGTAATTTGACTACTGTTAGTTTGATATTTATTCCTAATCAAATTGATAAGAGTAAGAAGAATGAGATTGCTAATAATATAGCTTCTATTTTAGGTTGTGATGTTAAATATATTAAAAAATATTTAGATAAGAATTCTTCTATTGAGAGAGTTCATCCTTATGGTAGAAGATTAAGTTATGATGTTGCTTCAAAGATAGAATCTTTAGGATATGAAGGGGTATATTTGGTAAAAGAATCTAAGAGAGTATATCCTTACGAGATGTTATTATGTCATGTATTAGGTTATGTTGGTATTGATAATCAGGGATTATCTGGTTTAGAGTTAGAGTATGATAAATATTTAATGGGTAGTGCTGGTTCTATTCAATATTATAGTGATGCTAAGGGTAATAGGCTTAATATGACTTCTGATTATGTACAACCTGCTAATGGGATGAATATTGAACTTACTATTAACTATAAAATTCAGGCTGCTATGGAAAGGGAATTGGACAATGCTATGGTTAAATATAAGGCTGATGCTTCTTGGGCTATAGCAATGGATCCTAATAGTGGAGAAATATTGGGGATGGTTTCAAGACCAGGATTTGATCCTAATAATTATAAGAAATATAGTATTGAAGAAATTAATAGAAATTTAGCTATATGGTCTACTTATGAACCTGGTAGTACTTTTAAGATTATTACTTTGGCTTCTTCTTTGGAAGAGGAAACTGTTGATTTAGAAAAAGATACTTTTTTTGATGGTGGATCTGTTAATGTAGATGGGGCTAGAATTAAATGTTGGAAGCATGGAGGGCATGGCTCTCAGACTTTTCTTGAGGTAGTACAGAATTCATGTAATCCTGGTTTTGTGGAATTAGGCAGAAGATTAGGTAAAGATAAGTTATTTGGTTATATTAATAAATTTGGATTTGGTAAGAAGACAGGTATTGATTTAAATGGAGAAGGATTAGGGATATTATTTAGTTTAGATAGAGTTGGTCCAGTTGAACTTGCTACTACGGCTTTTGGGCAAGGTGTTAGTGTTACGGCATTACAACAGATAGTTGCTGTTAGTGCGGCTATTAATGGTGGAACTTTATATAAGCCTTATATTGTTAAGAGAATTACTGATTCTGAGACTAATAATGTTATTCTAGAAAATAATTCTGTTATGGTTAGAAGAGTTATTAGTGAAGAGACTAGTAAGAAGGTTCGTTATGCTTTAGAGAGCGTAGTTGCTCTTGGTACAGGTAGAAATGCTTATATTGAGAATTATAGAGTAGGTGGTAAGACTGGTACTGCTCAGAAGGTAAGTAATGGAAGATATATGGTGGGTAATTATATTACTTCTTTTATTGGCTTTTTACCTAGTGATAATCCTCAGATAGTTATATATGTTGCAATTGATAATCCTAAAGGAATTAGTGCTTATGGAGGGACGGTTGTTGCCGTTTTAAAAGTCAAGTAAAATATTTCCTTATTTTATAAGGGTTTATAAAAACATTATATATCAATATAGTGTTTTTTTTCATGATTATTTACTGAAGGGAGATGAAATACGTGCAATGTGAAGTAATTGCTATTGCTAACCAAAAAGGTGGAGTAGGTAAAACTACTACTGCTTTTAATTTAGGAGTAGCACTTGCTAATCAAGGTAAAAATGTATTATTAATCGATTCAGATCCTCAAGGTGATTTAACAGTTAGTATGGGATTTAAAGAAAATGAAGATTTTGATTATAAATTATCTGATTTACTTAATTGCTATATAAAAAAGATTGATGTAGATATAGATAAGTTTGTTATTAATCATAAGGAAAATGTAGATTTAATACCTTCTAATTTAGATTTATCAGCTATGGAGATGAATATTTATAATGCAATGAATAGAGAAAAAATATTTAGTAAAAGCTTAAGCTCGTATAAAAATAAATATGATTATATAATTATAGATTGTCAGCCAAGTTTAAGTATGCTAACAATAAATGCTTTAGCATTTGCTGATAAAGTAATTATTCCAGTTCAATCTCAATATTTAGCTGCTAAAAATACAAGTCAGTTATTAAGTATTATAAGTAATGTAAAAGAGGAATTGAACGAAGATTTAACTATTGGAGGAATATTAATTACTTTAGTTGATAAAAGAACTAATTTATCAAAAAAGACTTTAGAATTATTAGAAAAGAGTTATGGTAACTATGTTAATATTTATAATACTCAAATTCCAATATCAACTAAAATAGCAGAGGCAACATCTCAAGGCGAAAGTATCTTTAAATATGATAAGAATAACAAAAGTGCAGATGCATATTTTAATTTTTCAAAGGAGATAATTGATAATGACAAAGAAAGAATTAGAAATGTCAATACCAGAGATTTCGCTAGGTGAATTATTTACTACGCAAAAGCAAAGAGATGAGGCTAAATTAGAAAAAGTACAGAATATTCCGTTAGATTTAATTGATGAATTTCCTAATCATCCATTTAAAGTTATTGATAATGATGATATGGATAAATTGGTAGATAGCATTAAAGAAAGTAATGGCGTTTTAGTACCTACTATAGTTAGAAAGAAAGATAATGGTAGGTATGAGATGGTGTCAGGACATAGAAGAATGAGAGCAAGTCATTTATTAGGTTTAGAAACTATACCAAGTATTGTAAAAAATCTAACTGATGATGAAGCTACTATAATAATGGTAGATAGTAATATTCAAAGAGAAAAGTTGCTACCAAGTGAAAAAGCATTTGCTTACAAAATGAAGATGGATGCTAT
>CAZRJK010000012.1:0-40124 GCA_964600615.1 uncultured Muribaculaceae bacterium
CAAAATATCTATATCATTATTAATAACATTAGTATATTCTCCAAAAGTAACTTTCCTTATATTATCAGAATTATCCTTAGTAATTAAAGAAGTATATTCCATAGATAACTTATCATAAAACTTAAACCAACTAACTTGATTTAAATATTGCCATATATAATAAAAAACACTAAGAATTATAATTATTATTATTATAGAATATACCTTACCACCATTATTAATATTATTAATAACTTTACTCCAAAAAACAGGTATTATTAATAATAATCCCCTAATAAATAAAGCTGTAATTATTTTATAAATAAATTCTTTATAAGCCTTCTTTAAAACAACAATAGTATAATTATTTTTCATTATCCCACCTATAAATATTATTTATAAATAATTAATATTTATGTAAAAAAAGAGATCATTAAGATCTCTTTTAAATTCAATTCTATTAAGAAGTAATAGTTGAAGTTAATTTACCGCCACCTCTAGCACTTACTGTAACATCAGCAGTAAATGTTTGATTAGCATCTTGAGTAGTTTGATCAGAATTAATTTCATCTAACCAAACAACGATATAATATGTCTCAGAACCATTAGCAGCAAGAGTAATATCAGTACAATCTGTAGTAACTTGTGCAGTACATTGAGCTCCAGTAGTTAAATCAATATCTTGATTAACAGCAAGAATACCAGCAGCAGCTCCAGCACCTCCAGCAACAGTACCAACTGAAGAAGCACTTTGAATTCTCTTCCATCTTATATTACCATTTGCATAAGCACTAAAATTAATTGTAGCATTTACAACAACTTGTGCAGTACCAGTATTTTGTATTGTAATAGTATAAACGCGGCAAGCTGTATTACCATTACCATCAACACAATTGTAATTAGAACTAATTGCTGTATTCAAAGCACTAGCTAATTGTGGAACATATTTACCACTTTGTGTTTGTCCTGAACTTGTTCCTCCTAAAGTAGATGGTGAAACTGTTAAACTTAATGCACTACTACCACCAGAAGCAGTTTGACCAGTAATCTGATTTCCTGAATCAGAAGTAACTTGTAAAGCAAAATATGCAAATGTTGAACCAGTAACACTAACAATTAAAACAGCTACTGCAATAATCAAAACCCCAAGTTTCTTATCGATTTTCTTTTCATCCATAACTTATTTCCTCCATATCTTTCTAAATTTATTATAACAATATATTTTCAAAAAAGCAACAATTTTTTTTAAAATGTTAACTTTTTTTTAAATTTAAGAAAAAGTAGCCGTAACTCCCATACCATTAGCAGCAACAAATGATATATCACCAACAAAAAACTGATTAAATCCTGTTTGATCAGAATTAATCTCATCTAACCAAACAACTAAATAATAAACTTTACTATCACCAGCCTCAATATAAGCATTAGAATCGAAACTAGTACTGGTAGAAGTAGCATCATTTATCGTTCCATTTCCTAAAACTGATAACGTTATATCTTCCTCATCAAAAGAAGTCATTAGCATCCATTTTAAATTAGGAATAACATCTTCAATATTCACGTCTGGATCAGTGGCCTCATGAAATACCACACTACCATCCAATTCAACAGAAGCAGTACTATCATTTGTAATAGTAATTTCATAAACTAAACAAGCTCCATTATCATTCCCATCAACACATCCAGCCTGTATCGCATGCTCCAAAGCAGTTCCTGAGAGCTGTGGAACAATTGAATGTGGAACTAATGGTAATTTTTTATTTACCAAAAGAGTTAAATCAACAGAAGCAGCTTCCCCTTCAATAGTATCATTATCAATCTGTGACAACATAAAATAAGCATATGTACCACCAATAACACTAACAAAGAAAACCACAACTAACAAGATTATAAAATACTTAAGTGACAAACCTTTTTTCTCAATCATATTATTCACCACCCTGTAAACTATAATTATCTTTTAAAGTACCACTAATACTACCACTTATATGGGCAATATCATCACCAATATAAACGCTAACAACTGAACTATAACTACCAATATCAAATTCATTTTGACTAGCATCCAAATTAGTAAGCCAAATAGCAAGCAACAAATCCTTACTATCTAAAAGACTAACATCATAACTACTATCCCCAAGTTCCATATCAGTATTATTAACTATTAATTCAGCAGTTTTACTAATACAATAATTATCCTCATTGACAACTACACAATTAGAATTTCCTTCTATATTATAACTAACTTTTTCCAATACCATATAACTTAAATTCTGAATATTATTTAAAGTTGTATTAATAGTACCAGAAATAGACTCAACAGACTCATCATAACCAGATATATTTATACTATATAAATTACAAGCTCCTCTATCTGCTTTATCCTTACATTGATTTCCTATAGCTTTAAAAATATCACTATCATCCATAGGAATCAATGAAAAATCAGTATATACAGGTATAATATTCATACTAATACTATAATTAACAGAAGTAGCACTAATATCACTAGTTCCAACAGTTGTGCTAAGAAAATATGCATAAGTAGCACCAACAATACAAACAATTAACATAACTATTAAAAAAACTACACCAATATATTTAGAATTTTTTTTGTTCATAACATCACACTCTACCCTACATATATAATATCAAAAATAAATATAAAAAGCAAGAATAAAAAGCAATTACGATTGCTTTTTATTACTCACTAAGTAAAGTAGATAAACCAACAATATCTAATCCCTTATGTCTTATATAATCAATAGTTATAGACATTTCCATAACGTTATTATTATTTAGTTTTACTAAAATAATACTCCCACTATTTAGTTTGTTCTTTACTTCTACATATAAATTATTATCAATAATAATATCAGGAACTATAGTAAATAAATCATTTTTACTACATAAAGATAAGACAGTATAATTAAATTCCTTTGCGAGACAATACTTAGCACTATTCTTAGTTATTCGTGTAATTAAATTATTAGCAAACAACAAATTATCTGGAGTATATTCCCCATCATCACCATAATTATATATTTCACTATTACTTAAATTTAGTAAATTAGTTGAATTATCAATTAAATAATCATAAGTGACAAAATAATTTACAACAATATTCTTATTATTAACAATACTAACCATCTTATCCAAATATCTATCATTATCAATTATAAATATAATACTTACTAGTTTTTTATTATAATTACCATGCACAATATATTTATCACTATTATTATCTAAACTATTTTTAGGCTTAACTAAATCATATACCAATAACTTATCATTAAATTTACCAATTTCCCTCATTTTTTTATAACTATCTTCCACATTAACTATCTTACCACTAATACCAGGTATAATAGTATTTCTATCAAGAATACCATCTATAGTTTCTATCTTATAATCATCTGAAACTTCCTTAATCTTTAACATTAAAGAATCATTAGAAGAAACAACACTCAAAACCCTATCACTATAAAAAAAACTAAACGCAATTAAAATCAACAATCCAGTAAGTTTAACAATATTTTTCAAAAACATCACCTACAATAAATAATATGTCTAAAACTATTTATTATGAGAAACTACATTATTATCCTCATAAAAACTATAATAATTATTATTACCAATAATTATATGATCAATTAAATATATACCATGCATATTACCAATATTCCTAATATTCTCAGTAAAAATAATATCTTCTTTACTTGGACTAGCATCCCCACTAGGATGATTATGAATACATATTATATAAGAAGAAGACAACAAATAAGCTTCTTTAAATATTTCTCTTGGATGACTAATAGAACTATTAATACTACCAACAAATAATTTTTTCTTATCCAAATACTTTTTCTTGTTATCCAAATATATAACATAAAATTCTTCTTGTTTTTTATCTTTAAACAAATAATTAAAATAATTAATAATATTACTAGGACTAGTACAATATATAACATCATTAACAGATATCTTTTCATTCATTCTCTTAGAAAGTTCTATAACAGCTAATAATTCTATAGCTTTAACCCTCCCTATACCCTTTATACTTAATAATTTATTTAAAGTTAAATTCTTTAAATTACTAATATTACCACATAAATTTAATAAATTTAAACTAACTTCCTTAACAGAACACTTCCTAGTACCTGTCTTTAATAATATCATAAGCAGTTCTTCATTAGACAATTTGTCTACCCCATACATAACCAATCTTTCTCTTGGTCTTTCTTCTAAAGGTATATCTTTAAAATGCATAATATCCCTCCTAATATTATTATTAGACATAAAAATTAAAAATCCTGCAAAAAAAAGAGATTTTTTTAAAATCTCTTAATTTGCTCTAGCTAGTTTTATCTTTGTTTCCTTAGTTTTACCATTTCTTATATATGTAATTGAAACTTCTTCACCAACTTTATGTTTATATAATTCATATCTAAATTCTGCCAAAGAATCAATATCATTATCACCTAATTTAATAATTATATCTCCTTTTTTTAAACCAGCATTACTAGCAGGAGAATTATCATTAACAACAGATATTACAACACCTTTTGTAACACCGCTAGGAATAGTAATACCATTTTGCCATAAGTATAAAGAATCCCCAATATCCAACATTCCAATTCCTACAAATGGTCTTTCAATATTACCACCTTTTTCCAATATAGCACTATAATACAAAGCATCTTCAATAGGAATAGCAAAACCCATTCCCTCAACAGAATTATCAACAAGCTTCATATTAGTAATACCAATTACTTCCCCATTAGTATTACAAATAGGTCCACCACTATTACCAGGATTTATAGCTGCATCAGTTTGTAAAACCTTCATATAATAATCAGAAGTAGTTGAATTAGATAAAGCTACCGCTACCAATCTATCTTTTCCAGACAAAATACCTTTTGTAACTGTACCAGCATAATCAATTCCCTCAGGAGAACCAACTGTAAATACAGTATCACCAACAGCCATCTTAGAACTATCTCCTAAAACAGCAACTGACAATATCTTACTAGCATCTACACTAAGTACAGCAATATCAGAATAAGCCTCACTTCCCATAACTTTAGCCTCAATTTCTTTTCCATCTGAAAGAACTATTTTTACAGATTCACAACCATTAACGACATGATGATTAGTCATTATATAAGCATTTTTTTCAGTTTTCTTATAAACAAACCCAGTACCAGTAGAAGCTAATTGCCCCTTAGTAAAACCTTCTACTACAACAACAGCATCATACACTTTCTTAACAGATTCAGCTATACTATTATCTTCACTCAACTTAATAATAGAACCCGTATTAGTAACAATAACCCTATTACTATCATTATATCTAATTAAAATAAAAGCGCCTATACCACCACAAATAAATGAAATTAACATAGAAACAATTATTATAACTCCAACATTACTTTTCTTCATATTATACCTTCTTTCTATAAATCAACTAAATCCATATAATTATCAGGTATTCCCATTCTATCCAATATCTTACTAATAGGTATAGCATTTATAATACCATCTAATTTCTCTATTTCATAATTAATTTCTCTCATCATTGCTCTAAAATCATCTTCTCTAAGTAAATACTTAAATATAATAAACACAGAAAAAATATCATTTTTACCATATATATATTCATCATCCATAATAGGAATATTCATTCTCTTATGGTAAGGAGTATTAACAATTCCTTTCTCTGTTCTGTGATCGTATACTATATCCTCATGAGCACACAAATTTCTATAATTAGACAATATTGGTAAAAAACTCTCCATATAATTAGTATTAACACCAAACATATCCGCAACACTAATCTGATCTTCACTTTTTAATATAGAATATAACTCACAAACAATTCCAAAAGACAAGACCTTAACCATTACCCACATAGGAATATAACCATAATTATTCAAATAATGCTGTGTAGCCATATGATGGGCTCCATTATTTCTAACTTGTCTTTTCATCTTTTCTATTATATCTCTAACTCTTCTATTTTTAAATTTCTCCTTAGTAAAATTTTTTACATTAAGATAATCCTTATCCTTATACCCATATTTCTTAGATAACTGATAAGAAATAACAGATTTCAATTGATTCTCTACTACCATTAAATTCTTAAACAAAATATTTCTAATATATCTATCAAACAAAAATATTGAATATAACTCCCTAAAAGTAGAACCTAATATAAATTTCTTATCTTGATAAGAATTCATAAGTAAAATTCTATAACCATTAATAAAAAAATAATTCTCACGAAGCAAAATCTCTTTAGCAAATTCTTCATCTTCTATTATCAAGCCTTTATCTTTTAATATATCTAACTGTTCATCCAAAGTCTTAAACAACTTTTCCATAGCCACACCGCCTTAATAATTATTGTAATTTAAAATATATCCCCTTTTTAATTAATTTAGCAGAAGAATTATAATCCATAGGATAATACCCTTCTTTAAGTAATTTCTCTATTACTAACAAATTATAATTACAAGCAAAAAGAAAATTAACAACAAAAATCATTATAATACACAAAATTAACTTAACTAGAATTGGCAAACTAAAGATAACACAAAGTATAATACAAACTGCTATTTGCAAAACTAACACAACCCCAAAATAAGCTAAATCTCCCTTTAAAAAAGGATATAAAAAACCCATATATAACATCTTACCAGCAAAACCATAATCACACTCTACACAAGGCCTTACATCATCGTATTTTAAATATACTTTCTCCACTTTCTCACCAATCCTCTTACCTATTATATTATTATACAACAATTTAAAATATAAATCAAAGACTATTATCTATTTCTATATTATTAATTGTAATATTGTCAATATCGTCAATTTGAAAAGAAGAATTTTCAACTAATTGCTTATAACCACTCTTCATAATATCCTTAGTTAAATTAAAAACTACAGCATAAGATAAATATCTATCCCATAATATAACTTCTTCAGGTTTTCTACTAACTATATTACTAAAATCAATTAGAAAGGCCTTAAAAGATAATAATTTTTGTAATTCCATTACTCCCTTTTCTGTCCTACTCAAATGATTATTTAAAGTCATATTATAATTAACCATTTTCTGATATTCATTTTTTTCATTCATCTTATTCATAAATAATGCAACAAAAATAAGTACAAATGTAATTACTAAAAAAGAAATACCACCAAACATAATATTTAAAATATCAATAGATGATTCACCATAGTTTACTATTAATAACGTTAAAAGACTCGCAAAAATAACCACGATAGAAGTACCTACTTTAATATATTTTACCCATAACTTTCTAGGTTTAACCCTATTAGTAACGAAAGGTTCTTGCCTATCAACATGATAATATACTCCTAAATTTATACCATCCTGTAAGCAATAACTATACCATTCTTGATAATTAATATTTTTTATATTATTAGATATTATCAAATCTAATATATATCTTTCATTACTAAGCAATTTATTATCTAATCCTTTTAATACCTTAATATAATAAGTATTATCCTTCTTCGCCAAAAATAAATACTTTTTTGCACACAAATCTAAAATAACTGCTATTATATCTTTATAATTTTCAATTTTAGAATCTACCAATAAAGAAATAACCCCAATACCATAATCATTAGGTAATTCTCTATAATATAAATAAGGATTAGTCCTCTTAATAAATTTGTCTTCTTTATTTATTACTTTCTTAGCTCTTTCTACACCACTTAATTTACTTGTACCACGAACTATAAGAAAAACAAAAGGATAAAATAAAATAATATTTAACCATCCTCCAGTTTCATTAATCAAATCAGTTTTATTTACATATATTAACCCCAATAATAAAATAATAGGTATTATTACATATATAATTATATTTATAACCTTTTTAGAAAAGGATACTTCTACATTATTATATTTAGTTTCCTTGTTATTCATTAAAAATCACCACCTATAAAATAATCACAATAAGTATATCATATAACAGCAAAAATTAACATTATTTATTATTAAAATATTTTTCTACACCATTAACAATATTCTTTACAAAAACATCCTGATATTTTTCCTGTCTAATCTTATAATTATCATTACTATTACTAATAAAACCAGCTTCTATAAGCACTCCAGGCACCTTTAATTTAGAATACATATAATATCCATTTTCTTTCTTAAATTTTCTAACATTAGAGATATTATTTCTTAAACTATCAGTAATAACCTCAGCAATAATTCTATTCTCACTCATTATATTACTATAAAAAACCTGTATACCCTGCCACCTACTACTAGGACTAGCATTCATATGTATAGATATATACATATCACAATTAGAACTATTAATTAATTTCACTCTTCTATATAAATCATCTCTTTTTTTGTTAACAGTACTATGGGATAAATCATAATCTCCATCCCTAGTTAAAAACACCATAGCACCCCTACTAAATAATTCCAAAGCTAACTTATTAGATAATATCAAATTCATATCTTTCTCCATAAAAGTATTAGATAAAGCCCCACTATCTCTACCACCATGACCAGCATCAACATAAATACATCTACCAAACAAGCCATAATTTCTAATACTAGCATTAATTTTACCTAAACAAAAAACAAACAAAAAAAACATAACTAACATAAGCGTTTTATAATGATTCATCATATCACCTATATAAGTATATGTTTTTTTAATATATTTACTAATTAATATTGTCTACCAATATATAACCTTTCCTTAGCCTCTTTACCACATATAGAACAAGGCCCTGTTACATCTTCATCTTCTATTAAACAACGAGATTTTAAACCAAACTCATCCTTAACTTTATCCTCACACTCTACATTACCACACCAATTTATCTTAATAAATCCTGATTTATTATTAGCAATATTTTCTATTTCCTCATAATTATTAGCTTCATATATCATACTATCACGACGTTCTTTTGCCCTATTAAACATATCTTTCTGTATAACTATTAATAATTCATTAATTTTATCAATTAAACTATCGTAATCAACCACTATTTTTTCTAAAGTATCTCTTCTAACTAAAGTAACTTTATTCTCTTTTAAATCCCTAGCTCCTAACTCAATTCTAACAGGATATCCCCTAACTTCAGCTTCAGCAAATTTAAATCCAGGTGTCTTATTGGAATTATCTACCCTATAAGTAATATTAGCACTCTTTAACTTATCTTCTAAATCTTCTAATTTAGAAGAAACATCTCCAATAGGAATAATAATAACTTTAAAAGGAGCTATCATAGGAGGTAACACTAATCCGTTATTATCTCCATGAGCCATAATTATAGAACCAATCATTCTCGTACTAACTCCCCAACTAGTTTGATAAGGAGTTTTCATTTTATTATCTTGATCAATAAATTTAATACCAAAAGTCTCTGCAAAATGCGTACCAAAATAGTGACTAGTACCATTCTGTAAAGCATAACCATCATACATCATAGCCTCTATCGTATAAGTATCTTCCGCACCTGCAAACTTTTCCTTATCTGTTTTTCTCCCAGTAATTACTGGTAAAGCTAAATAATCTTCCTGAAACTTTTTATAAATATTAAACATCCTTAAAGTTTCTTCTCTAGCTTCCTCTTCTGTTCTATGCATAGTATGACCCTCTTGCCATAATATTTCTCTACTCCTAAGAAAAGGTCTAGTAGATTTTTCCCATCTAACAATAGTACACCATTGATTATATAATTTAGGTAAATCCCTATAAGTATTAATTATTTTCTTATAATGTTCACAAAATAATACTTCACTTGTAGGTCTTACGCACATTCTCTCATCTAATTTTTCCTTACCACCATATGTAACCCAAGCAACCTCAGGAGCAAAACCTTCAACATGTTCCTTTTCCATATTTAGTAAAGACTCTGGAATAAACATAGGCATCTGTACATTCTCATGACCAGTATCCTTAAACATCTTATCAAGTACCTTTTGCATCTCTTCCCATATCGCATAACCAAGAGGTCTAATAATCATACTTCCCTTAACAGAAGAATAATCAATTAAATCAGCTTTCTTAACAACATCAGTATACCATTTTGCAAAATCCACATCACGATTAGTAATTTCTTTAACTTCCATATATTATCACCCTTTCATAAACAAAAAAAGATAGCACTAAAAGGAGTCATAAAGACGGTGCCATCCTTTATTTATCTCATTTTTTATAACGGATATCCCGGAAATGTTTACATTTCACTCTGAAGGCAGGAATTATATTATATTATAACTTGTTTCCACTATACCAAGCTCACTTATATAACAAAAAACATAACATTCCTTCATCACCGATTTATTAAATTATAACAAATAATTTTTATTTTTCAAGTTATTTTAATTTTTTTCTTACAGATTTAACTTCCTCTTGCATCTCAAATCTATCATCAATAGCAATCATAATATCAATAGCAAGATTCCCTAAATGCCACTGATCCTCAGATATATAAGAAGCCAAAGAAGAATTATCACTTCTAATCAAAGCATCCATGTAAAGCCAAGACTGATTTTCAAAATCTTCTTTCCTTTTACCCTGCTTAATAAATAAGTCTAAAGCTTCTTCCTTTGCCATATAATCCAAAATAATTTTACTTTTTTTTGCTTTTCTCAAATCATCAAAATCTTTAAACTCATCCATATATTCAGAGCGCAAATTGTTACATAAATTATTATAAAAAGCATAAAATTCACTATCTTTAGGAATAAAAGAAAGCATCAAAATAGACAATTCAAAAAAACTATCATCAACTTTATTACCCTTTAAACAATTCATAGCAACTTTATTAATAAATTCAATATCCATTTGAAAAAGACAAATCAAATGTCTAACATATGTATAATTTTTCTTCATACTATCACTCCACAAATTATACATATTTTTATCATTACTATATAATGTAGCTTTATATATAAATTCAGGATTATTTTCTAACACATCAAGATTAGAAATATCCCTTCCATTTATATAGTCATCCATTAATTTCTCATCAAAACCCATAATTAACCACCCAAAATAATAATAATTAATTACAAGTAAAATGTCAAGAAAAAAAACTAAGTTTTCCTAGTTTTCTTCATTAATTTTATCTAAAGTATTACTTATTTCATTAGAATCTACATTATTAACAGTATAATAACCACATTCTACCATTTTATCATATGTCTTAGCCTGATTATCCATAATAGTATCTAACCCGCTCTTTAGAACTTCCCTTATATCTTTATTTGAACTCTCCAAAGTACCATGAACAAATACTTCTACAGTACTCTTTAATACTAACAAATAATTACTAATTATTAATTTATCATTCATTAGACTTATCCTCCAAAGCACCAATTAATTCATCTAACAATTTCTCATGAATAGACTTTTCTTGTTCAAAAAAAGATATAAGTTCATCAGACTCTAACATATTAATAGATTCCTCACATATAGAAATAAGATTTTTTTCATGACCTACAGCATCTTCCAAATATAATAATTCTTTTTGTGTCATATTAACCTCCCAATTCTATTATGTGCAATAAAAGATTTTTTAAACAAAAAAAAGACAAAAGTCTTTTTTATTTTTTAGTACATCTCCATTTATATAGATTACCAGTATCAGGATCTTTAAAATAATTATCAGGATCATCAGCTCCACCAGCACAATCCATACCAGGTATCTTAGAATTACTATATTGATATGTTTTTCCGTATTTATCAGTTCTTTCCTTAGAAGGAGTATTATTTCCACCATTATCTCTAGTCTTACAATCAGACTTACTTGTACATTTCCAACAAGCAACCCAAGACTCTGTATCTAAAGAATTACCAGCTAAATCATTAGCTTCAATATCTGAAATAACATTCATAACAAAAGAAACTAAAGAAAAAACTAAAAATAACGCTACTGCATAAATAAGTCTCTTTATAGCAACACCCTGTGTCTTCTTCATTACATCTTCATTATTAGAAATTACAGCTTTAGCAAAATCAATAGTAATAAATAATACTAAAGCTATTGGAACACCAAAATGTATAATTCCATAAATTATTTTAGCTATCTTAATAATAGGATATAAATCAGCACAATAACTATCCAAAAAAAACATAAATATCAACTCCTACATAAATAAATTATATAATAACTAACTACCATTGTCAAACAAAATTAAGCAAACAATAATAATTATTATATTACACCCAAACAAATAAAAAGTGGAGCCTTTCGGCTCCTTCAGGGGGTTTTGGTTGAATACACTCCTACAATTATATCGTAGAGAGTGGACATAATATCTTATGTCAACCTAATGATAATATATTTTCAAATAAAAAGCAATATATTTTTGTAAAATTTACATTTTTTTTTTAAAAGTGTAAACCTAATCCAATAAATTAATATAATTACAATAATTAACTAACCTATCCCAATCATCAGTATCCCTATTATTATCTATAAAAGCAATAACATCCTCCCTTACTCTTAAAAGTAAATTATAATCTTTCTTAATATTTGCAAGCCTTAATAAAGCTTCACCACTTTGTTTAACACCAAATAAATCTCCTTCACCTCTATGTACAAAATCATATTCACTAATCTCAAAACCATCATGACAATCTTCTAACATCTTCAATCTATCACTAGTTTCACGTGCTAATAATACACAATAACTCTGTATATCACTTCTACCAACTCTACCTCTTAATTGATGTAAAGTTGACAAACCGAATAAATTAGCATTAAATATAATAATCATTGAAGCATTTGGCACATTTACACCTACTTCTACCACTGTAGTAGAAATAATAATACTAATCTTGCCATTTTCAAAATCACTCATAATTTTATTTTTCTCTTTAACATCCATTTTCCCATGAACAGCTTCTATCTTACATATTTTCCCTAAAGCCATTTCAAATTTTTTCTTAAGTTGAATTACATTATTAATATCACTATCATCTTCATCATTTATCATAGGCGCTATAACATATATCTGATGTCCCAAAGAAATCTCTTTTTTTATCATTTCTAATATAGATAATATCTCATTATTATTTTCTTTTTTAAAATAAGTAATAACTTCTTTTCTACCAACAGGTTTAGTCTTAATACTACTAACATCCATATCTCCATACAAAGATAAAGCATATGTTCTAGGTATAGGAGTTGCACTCATAGACAAAACATCAGGAAATATTCCTTTATTCTTAAGTTCATTTCTCTGATTAACTCCAAATCTATGTTGTTCATCAGTAATAATTAAACCTAAATTATTATAAACTAACTCTTCCTGTATTAACGATTGTGTCCCAATTATCAAATCATAATTTCCATCAGCAATATCTTTATAGATAGCCTTCTTTTCTTTTTTATTAACAGAAGACGTAAGCAAACATATTTTCATTTTATACTTCTTAAACAAATTTAATGCTTCATCATAATGTTGATTTGCTAAAATTTCTGTAGGTACCATTAAAGCCGTCTGATAACCAGCCAAATAATTAATATAAGTAGCAATCATTGCAACTATTGTCTTACCACTACCAACATCTCCCTGTAATAACCTATTCATCCTTTTTTTATTTCTTAAATCATTCTTAATATCTTCTACACACAATAATTGATCACTAGTAAGTTTAAATGACAATTCTTCAATAAATTTATCTATTTTTTTATCATCAAATTTTCTTTCTATAGCCTTATCATCATTATTAATCTTATATTTTATATAATTAATTCTAAATAAATATAAGAATAATTCCTCATATTTTAATCTTTGTACAGCTCTCCTGTAAGAATCAATATCATTAGGATTATGTACTTGCCTTACAGACCAATTCTTATCTTTAAAATTATATTTATTACACAAATAAAATGGAATATAATCTATTAAATCATAATTACTATCAAGAACATAATTTACATATTTATTTATATTTTTTTGATTTAATCCATTAACAGAATGATATTTAGGCTCAATAACAGGCTTATCAGGAAGAAGTCCCATTCTAACTTCACTAGCAACTACTGTATTTTTAATTCTATCGTATTTTCCAATAATAGTCACCGCTGTTCCACCCTTTAATTCATTGCATAAATAAACCTGATTAAAAGCACTAATATTATAAATACATCTATTATTAGATATTCTAAAAATTATTCTTTTTAATTTTCTAGACAAACTAATAACAGTAGGAGAAGATTCTACTACACCATCAATTATAACTTTATCGCCAGAATTAATATTATTCATATCACTTCTCTTAATTATAGTATATTTATATGGATAAAAATGAATCAAATCATCTATACAATTTATCCCTAATTTATTAAGCAAATCCAAAGTTTTAGGTCCTACCCCAGATATATTTATTAAACTATCCATTGAACTCCTCCAATATTAATTTAATTATATCATAACTAACTAATATTTCTACTAAATTAACAATCAATAAATAAATTTAATATATCTTTTTTTATAATACTATGATATAATATTTAAAGATAAAAAAAGGAGGTATTTCAAATGCATATAAGTGAATTAAACGAATTACAATTTAGAAATTACTCAAACATACATACTGGGAAAAATTATGAACAAAGCGTTGAATATGCCACCCTTGAAGAAAGCAAAGGATATAAAAAATTATTTCTAGCATTAATGGATGAACAAAATAACGTTCATGCAGCTACATTGATATTAGAAAAAAATATAAATAACAAACATAAAACAGGATTTATTCCAAGTGGCTATCTCCTAAATTATTTTAACACCGGATTATTAGAAATATTTACAAAAGAATTAAAATCATATCTAAGAAAACATAATTATATATATATAAAATTAAATCCTTTAATAAACTATCAAATATATAATAGTGATTTTATCTTATTAGAAAATAACACTAATATTATCAATAACTTTAAAAAAATAGGATATGAATATATTGAAAACACTTCCAAATATAAAATGGTTATAAGCAATAATGATATAAATAATACTTTTAGTAATTTTAAAAGAAGTTTAAGAAGAAATATAAATGACTGTTTAAAAAAAGGAATAACAGTCTATAAAGGAACAGAAAAAGATATAGATATATTTCTAGAATTAATAGAAGACAAAGACTATTATCAAAAGATGATTCAAATTTTTAACAATCCTAACAATAGTTTTGAATTCTATATAGCAAAATTAAATCCTGAAAATTATATTAATAATTATCGATATTTATTAAAAAATGAATAAATAAAAAATGAAAAATTAAACAAAAAACTAAAAGATGCATCAACAAAAAAAACAAATAACTTAATAGACAAAAAAATAACATCTGATAAATTAATAAATAAATATAATAAAGAAATAATAAATGGCACAAACATATACAAAGATTATCCTAATGGTATCCCTATTTCAACAGTAGGAATAATTGCTAATCAAAAACAAATAACATTTATAACTGAAGGATATAAAAATGAATTTAAATATATCAGAAGTATATCATTAATTAAATGGGAAATTATAAAAAAACATTTAGTAGAAAACTATCAAACCTTTGATCTAGGAGATATTTCTATATCAAACAATTATACATCAAAAGCAGGATTTAATGGAAACATAATTGAATACTCTAATACATTTGATTTACCAATAAATGAAATGCTATATAAAATAAATAATTTTAATAAAAAACAATCAAAATAAAAAGAATACATTTTAATGTATTCTTTTCTATATTTCCATATTATGATATACACTTTGCACATCATCTAATTCTTCCAAAGAATCAATTAAAGACATAGCCCTATCAGCTACTTCACCATCAAGCATAATATAATTATCTGGAACATAAGTAACCTCTGATACAATAAATTCATCATATCCACTATTCTCTAATTCATCCTTAACAGACAAAAAACTATCTGGTGAAGTTTCCACTACATAGCCATCATCTTCGCTTCTAAAGTCAAGAACATCAAGATCTAAAACCTTAGTCATAAGTTCATCCTCATCATATTTTTTATCTAAAATAATTAATCCCTTTCTCTTAAACAAATAACTAACAGAACCATCAGTACCAAGATTTCCACCTCTTTTAGTTAAAGTACTTCTAACAAAAGAAGCCGTTCTATTCTTATTATCTGTTAAACAATCAATCATAATAGCGATACCGCCAGGACCATATCCTTCATATCTAATAGCATCATAATTTTCACCATTACCTTTAGCTTTTGCCTTTGAAATAGCATTTTCAATATTAGATTTAGGCATATTTTGACTCTTAGCTTTTTCAACTACCATTCTAAGAGCAGCATTATTAGCAGGATCAGCTTCTCCACTCTTAGCAGCAACATATATTTCTTTAGCTAACTTAGCAAATACTTTACCTCTTTCAGCATCTATAGCCCCCTTCTTTCTCTTTATAGTACTCCACTTACTATGACCTGACATAATATCACCTCTTTCAACTTATATATTTTATCTTAATTAATTTAAAAAAACAAGCTTATTATATATACTTAGTAAATAAAGTAATAACTAAATCAATTAAAACAATTAAAAACAAAACTAAACTAATAGCATTCAATTTATTATCTTTAGTATTACTCAAAAACTTATTAATAAAAGGTTGCAATACAAATAAGAAAAAAGTACCTCCAATAGCAAAATTTCTACTAGCGCCAAAACAAACCCTTCCATTAATATTTAAAAACTGCTTAGAATAATCCCATAATTTAATATCAAAAAAAGTATCCAATATATAATGAGCAACATATTCTACCACTGTACTAATTAAAAACACTAATAAAAAGATTAATAATATATCTTTAATCCAATCCCAAATTTTATTTTTCTTTTTTATCAATATCTTATTAAGTAAAACAACCAATAACAATCCACCAAAACCATAAACAGGCAAATAAGGACCATATAAAAAGCCTCTATTTATTAAACCATCTCCCCTAAAATAAAATAGTAATACTTCATATAACCAACCAATAACAGCATATACAAAAAATATAATAACATAATTTCTTACTTTTTTCATGCTCATACCTCACCCCAAATATTGTAATACAACAGGTCCTAATATTATAATTAATACTAACGGAATAAAGAAAAATACTGATATAATACTAATCTTAATTGGAACCTTACTAATAGTAGCCTTTACTTCCATTCTTCTCTTTTCTCTCAAATAATCAATTTGGTTATGCAAACTAGTAATAATACTACTTCCATATAAATCAGCTTGTGTTAAAGACAAAATAATATTCTTTATTGTATCACTAGGAATACACTCTTCTAAATCTTCCATAGCTTCAGTTAAACTCTTACCAAACTTAACTTCCCTTAACACTTCTTTAAATTCATTACACAATTCTCCATTACTACTATCAACTGTAACATCAATTGCTTCTTGTAAATTTCTTCCAGTTTCTAAAGATAAAGTTAATATCTCAAAAAATTGCATAGCTTCACTCTCTAAATTAACTTGTCTATTCCTTATCTTATTATCAATCATTAAATAAGTAATTCCCTTATAAAATATAAAAGTTAAAACAGGAGCCCAAATATAACCAAATTTACTTATAAATAAAACTATAATAAATATAAACACACAACCAACCAATCTTATATTAAGAAAAGAATAAGTATCTAATTTATTACTAATACCAAGTAATTTTATTCTTTTATCCAATTCATTAATAGTAGACTTACTATAAATCTTTCTAGCAATATATTTATTATCCATAATTACACCTTAACCTTCATAATTTTATTTAATAAATATATATATATAACAAACATTAACCACGCAATAAATACTATAAAATAACCCAAAGCAGATTCAAACAAAGGATCAAAATAAGTAGGACTAAGAATATATATTATTAACACAAAAACAACCGGTATTGCCATAAGCACCTTAACAATTAAATTTGAAGCTTGGGTAGAATTCTTTAAATCCTCCTCTAATCTCTTCTTATCTAATAAAGTTTTTTCAATAGAATCAAAAACATTAACTATATTACCACCAGTTCTATTTAAAATAACCAAAGAAGAAGATAAATACTTAACCTCATCTAAATCTACCCTTTTAGAAAATCTATTAAATGCAACCTCACTACTAAGACCAAAAGATAAATCCTGATATATTCTTTTAAATTCAGTAGAAATAGGTTTAGGCAAATCCTTACTAACTATTTCCACAGCTTGCATTATACTCTTACCAGCTTTAAATGCATTATTCATAACAATAATAGCTCTTAACATATCATTTTTTATTTTTTTTAGCTTTCTCTTATTACTAAAGTATAAATATATATCATATATATAATACCCAATAATAAAACTAAAAATCATTCCCAAAAAAGATAATACTCTTCCTTGAATAGATAAAGAAATAATTACCAAAGAAACAAAACAAACACCTATTAATAATTTAATAATAATAAAATCTATTAATTGCTTAGTCTCCCCAGCATTAACATACTTACCATATTTCAAAGAACTTTTATCTAATAATCCAACTTTTTTAAATCTACCCCTAACTCTCTTAATCAAGTGATTATATTTTTTACCCAAAATCTCTACAATACTATTATTATCATCAATAATAGAATCAACACTATATCTAGATACTCTTCTATCTATCTTAAAGCTTTTATTTAATCTAATAATAAAATCTATTACTATAAAAGCAATAATTATTATTAAAATCCTAAAAACTATTAAAGCATTCATATAATCACCTTCTTATCTTTTTATTTTAAAATCTATTTTTTACCAAACATACTATCTAAACTATCAATTCCTCTTCTTTTAATCTTGTCACATACAAAAGGTATCCATTTACTAGTCATAAATTCACCATCTACTTCTTCATCACTTAATCCCTTTTGTACAAAACTAAATATTTCTTTCAAACTAACTTCTCCATCTTTCATACCACTAACTTCACAAATACTAGTTACTTTTCTCTTACCATCAGTAAGTCTATCTATTTGTACTACTATATCTATAGCATTCTCTATATAACCTCTAACAGCACTAACAGGTATTTCCATCTCATTCATTAATATCATTGTCTCTAACCTATTTAACGCATCTACAGGAGTATTAGCATGCAAGGTTGTAATAGATCCTTCATGCCCAGTATTCATAGCTTGCATCATATCAAAAGCTTCTTTACCTCTAACCTCTCCAACAATAATTCTATCAGGTCTCATACGTAAAGAATTTCTAACTAAATCACGAATAGTTACTTCTCCTTCACCCTCATAATTAGTCATTCTAGTTTCTAATGATATAACATGACTCTGATGTAATCTCAATTCAGCCGCATCCTCAATCGTAATAATTCTCTCTTCATTATCAATAAAACTACTAAGAATATTAAGTAAAGTAGTCTTACCAGTACCAGTACCACCACTAATTAAAATATTAAGTTTAGCCTTAACACAAGCTTCTAAAAACAAAGCCATATCATTAGTAAGAGTACCCTTCATTAACAAATCATCAACACTCTCCAAATTCTTAGCAAACTTACGTATTGTAAGAATAGGACCAGTTAATGATAAAGGAGGAATAATAGCATTTAATCTAGAACCATCTCTAAGCCTAGCATCAACCATAGGATTAGCAACATCAATAGTTCTACCCAAAGGCTGAACCATTCTCTGAATAGTTCTAAGAATATGCCTATCATTAATAAAGCTTACACTCTCATCTTTAATAATTTTACCATCTATTTCCACATAAATATCACTAGGACCATTAACCATTATTTCAGTAATTCTATCATCATCTAGCATTTCAGTAATAGGACCATAACCATTTATTTCATTCTGAATTAAATTAAATATATAACTTCTCTGTAAATAATCTAAATCATATCCAACCGTAACTCTATCAATTTCATCATTTATATATTGAGATAACAACTTATCTTCTGGAATATTCTCATCAATAAGATTTTGAATAATTTTACTTCTCAAACTATCAAGCATTTCTTTATCAGAAAAAACCTCATAATCACTAATATTATTAGCTTTAATAGTAGATGGCTTAACATCAAAAGCCTGAACCAAACTCTTCTTACTCATCATGCCCACCATCCTTATATTTATCACTAATTAGTTCATTAGCAATACTCCTTAATCTACTAACATCCCCAGGATGAAATCTATTAATATTTTTATTCAAAGTAAGTATCTCTCCATCCATAACATACTTATCAATATTCTTTATATAAAAACTACTAGATATAGTATAATCAATATTACATTTAATAATATTCCTCATATCAAATAAAGATATATAATCCTTACCAGTATCCCTACTATTATTTAAACATACCAAATAATTAGTCTTATCAGTATCTTTAAATATACTAACAATACTCTTCATATTTTTTAAATCAATTAAATCATTAGTAATCATAAATAAAGACATATAAGAATTATCCAATATCATAAGATTAATCTCATTCATAATGTGATTAGTATCAACAATAATAACATCATAATTCTTTCTAGCAAATTCAAAAATAATAGGAATATATTTACTTTCAATCTTCATAGCACTTCTTGGGTCCCTAGGACTAGCTAAAACATCTATACCATCATTATAACTAGTAACATAATCAGCTAAATTAGTATACATATTATTAGCAATACTATTAATAAGCATATAAATATCTTTCTTATTCCTAATATCTAACCAAACAGATACTCCACCACTAAAAAAATCAGCATCAATAATTAAAACTTTCATCCCTAAAGAATAATAAACACCAGCTAAATTAATAGCCATAGTAGTCTTACCAACCCCACCCTTAACAGATGAAATACTAATTACCTTCCCATTTTTACTAGTCTTAGCCATACCAATCACCTCTAATTAATCTTTTTAATAATCTTCTTATCTAATTCTTTATAACCTTTATATTTACTCTTAACCAAAAATCCCTTCATCTTAAAAATATTACTAAATATACCATTTACATAATAAGAACTATTAACATAAAATTCCATGTCATTAAAATTAATTTCAAAACTAAATTTCTCATTATTTAACTTAGCCAACTCCTTCATATCATTAAGAACATCAGCCTTATCCATATTATCTAACCCATAATCAATAACTAACTTACTTATATTATCCATATCTTGCTTATAATTAATAACATTTCCCATGTCAATAACTAACACCATTATCCCCAGAAAAATAGGTATAAGAATTACAAATAATACTAAACTTTGTCCCTTATTATTAAGCATTTGCGACAACCCTTTCAACTTTTATTTCATAATTCTTCCCCAATATCCTATCAAGACCTGGAGTAATAATCTTAATATCTTTCTTTATAATTATTTTAGTATATTTATCATTATAATTATCAAATTCAATCTTTAAATCAGAATACATAGCCATAATATCAGCTTTAGCAGTATCATTTTTATACATTTCAACAATATCAGCACTAGTATTTTCTAAATTACTTTTATTACTAAATATATTACCAAAATCATATATTACAAATAATATCAATATCAAAACAGGTAAAATTAATACAAATTCTACTAAGGCTTGACCCTTTCTATTCATATTATCACCTACAATTCCCTATTATCAAATTATATTATATCAAAAATAAAAAAAAAAATAAAGACTTTAGTCTTTATTTTTCATCTTCTTCATCATCTTTAAAAATAACATATACAAGTCCCCCAATAATTAATACTATAAGACCTGCTATAACATATTTAGATACATTACTTTCCTTTTCAGGAGTTACAACAGTAGCTTTCTTTTTTGTTACATTAATAACATAATCTCTAACACTACCATCTTCAGCAGTTACCCTAATTGTAACAACGTTTTTACCAGTCTTAAAGTTCTCATTCCCCAAAACCTCATAACTAGCGCTTTCATCATCCAAAATAATTGTCATTTCTAAAGAGTCAACTTTATTTCCTACTGTAATAGAATATTCTAACTTCTCTTTATCAAAATCAATTTTCTGATTTTTTATTTCTAAAGATCTAATATAATTATTACTTGATAAAGAAACATAACTAGGAATATAATTACTATAATTATTAACAGTTGGAGTAGCTACAGGAGTACTTACTACTTCTTCTGCAGTATCTTCTGTAGAAGTCTCTTCTTCTTCATCTCCACCTTTACCATATTCTTCAATTTGGACTCCTTTACTTAAAGTATCTTGATCTAATTCAACCTCTACTCCGTCTATAGCAGCCATTAAATCACTTAAAGAAATATCTGTACTACCAGTGCCCCTAGCAGTAACTTTAAAACTAAAAGTAATTAATACCTCTTCTGTATTCTCATCAAAAACATAAAGAAATTTACCATCATCATTTAAATAACCATATACAGAACTAGCAAACACACTATCAAGTTCCAATAATGATTTATCATAATTAATAATTCCCGAAATTCCCTTAAATATACCAGCTTTTAAACCAGTAACTTTATATATAACTTCAATAGTATCATCTACATAAACAATATCATCAGCACCTAAACTACTAATAATATCCTCAAGCTCAACTTGACCAATACCCCAATTACCATTTCCAATAGAATAATTCATCTCAGTAACATCAACTACATCTACATTACTATCTTCATTAACATCTTTTTCTATTGTAGATTCATCTTCTTCTTGTTCACTCTCTGGTTTAAGAATATCATCTATTAATGCGTTAACATCATCATCATTAACAATACCATCATTTGTTAAATCACCAACAACATAAATAGAAAAAGCCATACTAGAATCATCATTACATTCGATAACTAAATCCATATTATTGGTTACAACATCATCATTAGATAAAACATCTTCACCATCGATTACATCTACACTCTTAATATCATATTCTAAAACAAATTCTGGAGTAAAATCTTTTAATAACTGTTCTACTGTCAAATTATCCGCCAAATTTCCCATAACAATAGAATTACCAGAATCAAACTTAATATTAGTTATTTTTTCATTAAGTACATTTGCATCCAAAGTACTAGCATTAACTATACTAATTGAAAAACAGCTAACAAAAAATACAAATATTAATAGCAAGACATCTTTTGAATGTTTCATTACTACTTCCTTCCTATTTACTATATTACCTCTCTTATTCCTACATATAAAGTATAAACAATTTATTTTTTGTTTTCTATAAAATTGACATATTTTTTACACACATTTTTTAAATAATTAACTACCAAGGAAAAATAATAACAATTATTACCAAAAAACATTGACTTTAAATATAATTTTATTATATAATACTAATTGCATTTGGCAGCATTATTTATTATTTTATAACGTGTTATATATAAGTAACTTATTTCTGCTGCATAAGCGAAAGTAAACAAAAAAAACACCCTATAAACTAATAAATAACCCTTTTGCAGAAGGAGGAAAAAATTATGGCTAGATATACAGGCCCAAACAACAAACAATCAAGAAGACTTAATTTTTCAGTATTAGAAAGTGGCAAAGAATTTGCCAAAGGTAAAAAAAGAGCTTATGGCCCAGGACAACATGGTGCAGACCGTAAAAGAAAACCTTCAAACTATAACGTCCAATTAACTGAAAAACAAAAAGCAAGATTTATGTATCAACTAGGAGAAAAGCAATTCAAAAAATTAGTTGAAGAATCAGGTAAAATGAAAGGTGTACATGGTGAAAATCTATTATTCTTATTAGAAAGTAGATTAGATAACATAGTATATCGTGCAGGTTTTGCTACAACAAGAAGAGCAGCTAGACAATTAGTAAATCATGGACACGTAACAGTAAACGGAAAAAAGGTAGATATTCCATCATTTAGAGTTAAAATTAATGATATAGTTAGTTTAAAAGAAGATGACAAAAACTTAAAAGTAGTAACTGAATCATTAGAAAAAACAACTAAAAGAGTTGACTACATTTCATATAATGACAAAAAGAAAGAAGCTACTTTATTAAGAAAACCTGAAAGAAGCGAATTAACTGCTGACATAAATGAAGCATTAATAGTTGAATACTACAGTAGAGTATAATTATACTCTACTTTTTTTATAAAAAAAAGATATGTAACAACTACATATCTCTTTTTAATTTTCTTGATTTTGGTATTTCATATCTATCATCATTATCATAAATATATTCTTCACTGTATTGATGTAAGTTACCATTTTTTCTATTAGGATATTTCCTATCTATTAAAGCTTCAATAATTTCTGTATTATCTTTTCCTTTATACTCAGTCATATCTTGATCTTTTATAGTAGTATTAGATTTAATCTCTTTTATTTTTAAAAGCAAACCTATAATCATTCCTCTTTCATAAATAGAAACGCCACAAGACAAAATATCCCCAATCAAAGCAACTGCTTCCATCTTACCATTAATTCTACCATCAATAATAAGTTCTTCAATAATATCCCCATAAAAATATAAAATATCATTAACACTATAATCGATATTTCTTTTTTTCATTTACTTATCACTCCTATAATAAATATAATATTATTATAAATAAAAGTCAAACATAAAAACTAGTAGTTACTCTACTAGTTCAAATCTATATTTTTGCTTAACATCAGGATGTTTTTTTATATCCACTAAAGATAAAAACTCCTCTTTATCTCTTATCCAAATTTCATTATTAAGAACATTCTGATAAACAACTTTTTCTTCTAAATTATCCGCATCTTTACCAATACAAACAACCTTATAAACATGCCCCTTAAAATGCTTATAAACACCATTAATTTTAATTGTTCTTGCCAACATAATAATTCTTTTTACCTCTTTTAATAATTATATAATTTTCATCAATAAAATCATTATTACTAATTTTATAATCCAAATCATTAACCTTATTACCATTTAGTTTAATAGCATTACCACTAATAAATTCTCTAGCTTCTCTCTTGCTCTTAGCAGCTCCTATCTCGATAATTAAATCTACCAAATTATCTGAAGTAATTTTTTTAATCTCATTTCCTTCAAATATTTCTTCAATATCCTTACCATCCAAATTCTTAAAATCCTCAGTAAATAAAACTTCAGACAATCTTAAAGCCTTCTCATATTCTTCTTTTCCATGTAAATCAGTAATAATTTCCCTAGCTAAAGCCTTATGAGCCTCTCTATTCTCAGGATGCTCATTATTTTTAACTTCTAATTCTTCTATCTCTTCTTTAGTTAAAAAAGTAAATATTTTTAAATAATCAATAACCATAGAATCATCAGAATTAACTAAATATTGATATAATTTATAACTAGAAGTTTTATTCTTATCTAACCATAAAGCATTACCTTCACTCTTACCAAACTTATTACCATACTTATCTAAAACTAAAGGCATAGTAAAACCATAAGCTTCCTTACCAGTAATCTTTCTAATTAAATCTATACCAGTAGTAATATTTCCCCATTGATCAGAACCCTCAGCCTGCAAAATACAATTCTTATCTAGAAACAACTTCAAAAAATCATAACCTTGTATTAAAGTATAAGAAAATTCTGCATAAGTAATACCGGTATCTAACCTTCTCTTTATAATATCCTTATTAAGCATATAATTAACATTAATAAATTTACCAACATCTCTTAAAAAATCAAGAAATTCATATCCCTTAAACCAATCATAATTATTAACTATTTCTGCTTTACCATCAAATATAGCATCAACTTGCTTTTGAATTCCTTTTAAATTATTATTTAATACCTCTTTATCAATTATTTCTCTTTCTGCAGTAGGTCTAGGATCACCTATAAGACCAGTAGCACCACCTACCAATAATATTGGATGATGTCCAGCTTTAGCAAGCCTCTTAGCTGTTACCAAAGAAGAATAATGCCCAATATGAAGACTATCTGCAGTAGGATCAGTCCCCCAATAAAAAGTAATATTTCCACTATTAATTTTATCTTCTATATCCTCACCAGCAACATCCTTAACTAAACCTCTCCATTTTAATTCCTCAAATAATGTCATATTATCTTCCTCTTCCTTTTTCATGTTTCATTTCAAATTCTACATCTACCATTAAATCATTAAAATAATTAGCACTTATAATATTATATCCCTTCTCATATAACTCAACTACTTCATCAAAAGGTAATATCATTCTACCTGCCTCAATTATATCACCATCATCATAACTCTTCCCACTAACTATAGAGGCCAAAAAACTTCTTTTATCATTTCCGATATTAAAACTCTTTTTTTCGTCTGAATCTAAATCACCAGCAGGTCTAAAATAAGCATTACCATTTTCTTCCTTTTTTTCATCTAAATCTAAATCACCAGCAGGTCTAAAATAAGCATTACCATTTTCTTTCTTCTTTTCTTTTTCCATAGTTTTAACCATATTACTAGACATTTTTAATTTTCCCATATTATTTCTCCCTCTCAAATTTTTTAAATTTCTTCTTAAATATTTTCTTTACTTCTAAACTCTTATTCAAATTATAATTATTTATAAACATATTAAACTCTTCTTCATAATTAACACTATTCATATCTATATTACAATTAAAGCAAATATCTTCATAATTATTATTACCACTAAGAATCATATCTCTATATCTATTATTTTTATCATGATTTATTATCGTAATCGCATATAAATTTGAAAACAAATAATTAAATGCCATATTAATTCTCTCTCTATCTCCATCATTTAAATAATCTAGTCCTTCAAATTTAATTATATTATACAAATATAATATATGATTAAGCCTACTACCAATAGATTGAGCTAAAACACTATTATCAATTTTACCTTCTTTATATAAAAAGCAAAAATAATCATATTCAATTAATAAAAATTTTACAAAAGTTAATTTATCATCACTAATATCTGAAACAAAATCAACAGTTCCACATATCTTACTTTTATTATTAATTGTATAATCCTTAAGTAAAGCATTCCAACTATTTATTTCCTTATTATTATAACTTTTAGAATCATATTTATTATTATATTTATACATATCCAAAAAATCTACTTTACCATCTTTAATCATTCTTGTATATTTATACATATTATTTTTCCCCTATCCTAGAAACAATATCTCTTATTTTCCTAAATCTATGATTAAGACCACTCTTAGTAATATTATAGCCTAATTCCTTACTCATAATTAAAGCAAGTTCTCCTAAAGAACTCTCAGGATACTTTAGCCTATATTCTATTACCTCAAGTAACTTACTATCAATAACATCTAACATATCATATTTTTTCAACTTTTCTATATCACTAATTTGCCTACTAGCAGTCAAAAATATCTTATCCACATTAGCCTGCTCACAATTATTAAGTCTATTAGTCATATTTTTATGATCCCTATATATTCTAATATCCTCAAAATACATAACTCCATTATATGATTTAATTAATCTAAGAAAATCACTAATTTTCTCAGCTTCTTTTACATAAACCATATACTTTTTTTCTCTTCTAATAACCTTACTATTAAGATTAAAACTATTAAGAATACCATTAATAAAATTAGCATATTCTAGACTATCAACTAAAAATTCTAAATGATATCTACTAGTCTTAGGATCATTAACACTACCGCAAGACATAAATAAGCCTCTTAAATAAGCCCTAATATCATCATTATCACTAATCAAATATTCATGAGGATATTCTAAATAATTACCATTACTATCTATAATAGATAAATCCCTAAGTATCTCTTTACACTTAAAATTAACACTAAGAATATATATTAAATTATTATTAAAACCATTTCTTCTTCTTACAGTAATACCAACATTAATATCATAAACCTCTTTAAACAACTTAAATATTTCCCTAGCAACACAATTATTTTCAACAATTATTCTAATACCAGAAGAAATATCACCACTATTTCTAACAATCGCCGATAATGAAGCTAATTTTTCAGTTCTAGTTCCCTCTACCTTACTAACCTCATCTCTAACATTCATAGAAAAACTCATTATTTACCATCATCTTCCAATAAATAATTATAAATATCCGCAGATAACTTATCAGCTTTATGCCTAATAACATCATCAATAATAGTAACATAATTACCCTTAATTAGTTTTAAATTCTTTAAGTTGTCTTTATCCAAAACAACTTGATCTTTCTGTTCCTCAGTAGCATATCTCTTCAAAACATTACGAGGTATCTTACCATCATTAGCAATTAAAACATCAATTTTCTTCTTCCCTAAATAACTATTAAGCACATTTACATGATCACTAACCTTAAAATCATCAGTCTCACCTGGCTGCGTCATCATATTACAAACATACATAATTTTAGCTTTGCTTTTATCAAGTGCCTTAATCATATCTTTACTAAGTAAATTTGGAACAATACTAGTATATAAACTACCCATTGTAAGAATAATTAAATCAGCATCCCTAATAGCTTTAACAACATTAGGATTAACCGTAATATCATTCTCATAATAAACACTATTTACTTTTAAAGGACTTTTTGTAATATTATGTTCTCCCTTTATTACACTGCCATCCTCCATATTTCCAACTAAAATAGGACTATCCAAAGTAAAGGGCAAAACCTTACCTTTAATCTTTAAAACTTTCCCAATAGTTTCAATTCCTTCTTGCATATTACCAGTAATATTAGATAACGCTGTCAAAAGAAGATTACCAACCGTATGCCCATTCAAATCACTAGTAGTTTTAAAACGATAATTCAATAATTCTTCAAACAATGGCTCAGTCTCCGCTAATGCAACAATAACTTTACGTAAATCACCAACAGCAAAAATATTAAATTCCTCTCTAAGTCTACCCGTACTTCTTCCATCATCACATACAGAAACAACAGCACTTATATCAACAGGCAATAATTTTAAACCACTAAGAAGAAAAGATAAACCTGTTCCTCCTCCTAATGCAACAATTTTTTTCAAACAAATCACCTCTTCTAAATAATTTACTATATTATAGCAAAAAAAAGAAACAATATCCATTGTTTCTTTTAATTATAGAAAATTTCTAAAAATTAGATTGATATATATGAAAATCAAACCATCCAAAATTATTTCCCTGATAAGCACTCGTAAAACCAACTACTCTCTTATATAACTCTCCATTACTCTTTCTAAACAAGCCAACATTCGTATTTCTCCTATAACCTGAAATTTCTTCATTAATAATATTTTCTTCTGTCCAACTCAAATCATTATAAGATTTTATATTTGTAAAATCACTTATAGTTGTTGACCATATTCGAATAGTATTAGACACATTATCACCATTACTATCCTCTCTACCACCATGTTCAGGCCCTTCATGAGCAACATATAACTTATTCCCCTTAAAAGCAAAATCAGCATTATGAAGCCAGAAAACATTTTTTGCTCCCAAATCACCAGATGATTCTATTTCCAAAGTATTTGGATCAATAATTACAACTTGCATTCCTTTTCCAATACCAGTGTCATTTGTATAAAACAAAATAAGTTTATTATCTTTATAAATTAATGATGGTTGTCCTGTTCCCCATCTATCAGCTTTATCATAACTTATCAATGGTAAAGTACCAACTCTTATCCATCCACTATTTAACGCATTTGAAACAGCTAACCCTATATCATTTCCATAAGGATGAGCAGTTTTATCTACACCAGTATATGCCATAATATATTTATACTGCTTACCATTATAATAAAAATTACCTTCCACTACTGATGGATCACACATATGATATTCATCCCATTGCCCAGTTACTAATTCCAACACATTAGTTCTAGTTCTTCCATTATTACTAGTATACATAATATGATCTCTAGTAGTCTCTGTCATACTAGCAGCAGTACCATCACTTTTATTTTTATTACCACAATACCATACATTAACTACACCATCTTTAACCATTATACTTGGAGCATAAGCATAATATTCACGAGCATCATCACCTTTATACACTAATCTTTTAAACGATTCTTTCATTACTGCCTTAGAAATAATCTTCCAATTAGCATATAAAGTAACAGTACAATCCCCTTTCGAAGCATCACAATAATTACTTACATCATACTTAACATCCTGATCAAAGCAACTACCAGTTCCATCAGCCTTTTCACACCATTCATTTCCACCTAAAGCAGAATATCCAGATTTTCCCATATTTAAATAATTTTTTGAATTCAAATTAGCTAAATCTTTAATCGTTCCATAATCAAATTTTGAAGTAAGCACAGAAGAATTCATATATATAAGTCCATCCTTAATACTATATTCATCATTATTAGCTAAACCAGACTCACTAGCAATTTTTCCACCATTAGCATTATACTTAACAATTACTTTATTAGCCTTCCAATGAGCATATATTGTAGTATTTCCAGTTAACTTTGTCACAGTACTATATTTTGTTCCACCAGAAGCCTTTGTGTACCAACCATCAAAAGTATAACCAACTTTAGTAAAAGAATTTGCTCTCAAAGTACAATCTCCCATATAATTACAAGTAGTTGCGCTAACAGAACCTTTTCCACCATTAGCATTATAAGTAATTTTATATTTATTTATTTTCCAATGAGCATATACTGTAATATTTTTCGTCTCGTTCATTGTAGCACCATATTTTGTTCCACCAGAAGCTTTTGTATACCAACCATCAAAAGTATATCCAATCCTACTATAACTATTTACGCTCAACTTACAATTTGTATTTAAAGTACAAATTGTATTATTCATAGTGCCAGCACCACCATTTTTATTATACACAATAGCATAATTATTTTTATCAATTACAGTTACCATACAAGTAGCAGTCCTACTTCCAGCTTTAATTGTTATGGTAACAATACCTCTACTAACACCAGTAACTAATCCTTTAGAAACAGTAGCTACTTTAGTATTACTACTTGTCCAAGTAACAGACTCTCCAACATCATTAACTGCACTTAACTGTATCGTTTTTCCCTTACCCAAAATAACATTACTTTTATCAATTTTCAAGGAACTTTTCCACTTAGCATATAACGTTACTGTTTGATTTTTCAATTCTATTGGATAACCAATAGCCGTAGCTAAAGCCTGTACAGTAGCATAATTAGAATTAGCACTAATTACTTTACTTGATGTACTACTTCCAACAAGCCAATCAGCAGTTATTGTATACCCGGGTTTAGTTAATGCCCAAGTACCAGAGGTAGCACTACCATTAGCATTAGGTAATCCTCCACTAGCAAAATTTGTACCATCATATTTATACACAGCAGAAAAAGGAATCGCTTTCGTCTTTTTAGTATCTGTACCTCCATTAGCGTTATAAGTTATAGTTAAAGTATTAGGCTTCCATACAGCATATAAATTTTTTGTGCCAGAAGAAACCAAATTATTTACATTAGCCTTATCATCATATATTTTTGTTCCGTTAGCATTATCTGACCATCCATTAAAGCTATAACCTTTTCTAGTAAAAGTATTAGTACTTAACACACAATTTTTATCATATGTACATGTAGTATTTTCCATAGTACCAGTACCACCATTAGCATTATATTTTACTATATAATTATTAGGTACAAACCTAGCATATATTCTAGCATTACTACCATCATTATCAATATTATCAAACATAGCACTATTATTATCAAACTTAGTAGTATTTGTTAATATATTATCAAAAGAAGAATTATTATACCACCCACTAAAAGTATATCCAAGTTTATCAATAGAAGCTAAATCATTATTTGTATAAGATGTGTCATATTCCTTATTGCTTATAATAACTTGTTCTAGTTTAATATTATCTACATATAATTCACCAGCTCCCCCAGCATTTCCATAAATGTATAATTTAGGGTTTGCTTTAGCATAAGAATAATCATTACCAAGAGTAAATGTCCAACTTAAAGATTCCCAAGCACCAGCCTTAGATGGGCTCAAAGAGCACTTACCAGCACCAAACGATAAAGATCCATTAGAACTAGTTGTTGCATAATACAAGCCACCAGTTACTATATTATTTCCAGAAACTCTATAAACATCAACAGTTAACATATAAGTTTCTCCAGCCTTTAATTTAGAACCATCTATAATCTCTGCTATACCTAACCACCTACCAACAGTAATAGTTCCTGGCTTAACTGATCCACCACTAATATCACTTTCTGTTTTATTAACATAATCCTCATTAGTTTTAAACCTAAACACCTTATTATTATCAATTATTCTCATATGAGCATGATAACCTAATTCTGGTAAGGCAACATTACCATTAAAACCAGTTCCCCAATTAATAGCATTATAAGCCTTATTAATTTTTCCAGGTATTCCATTCAAAGTATTATCCCAAGTATGAACTAAATTATTTACCTTTTTACTAGGAGAAACAACTTCAGTATAATCATCAAAACCACCATTACTAATTAGATTTCCACCATATGATTTTACTAATTTATAGTGATTATTTTCCCAATTAGCATGTAAAGTAATATTACAATCATCATCTTTATTACATAAACTTGATAAATTATATTGTGAAGCTTGATCATAACACGTTCCGCTTCCATCTGCATTAGTACACCATTCTTTTCCTTTTATAAGAGTATAACCTAGCTTATTAAAAGTATTTTTACTAAACAAACACTTTGTATCGTATGAACATATAGTATCAGAAACGTTTCCAGAACCTCCATTAGCATTATATTTTATTGTATAATTACCCTCCTTAGAAATCCAAGGAACACTAATTTTCCCATAAGAAGAACCATCTAAAGCATCAGAAGTAGTAATAGGATCATTACATTGATAAGTACCAATATAACTATCAGAAGCAGAAGACACCTTCTGTAAATTCATTTTATGATTTGCATATAACTGTAACGTACCAATTTTAGTATTACTATTTTCAAGCCTAAAGGCAGTTTCATGCGCTGTTTCTGAAATGACTGTATTGGCAACAATTCCACCCCTATCAAGAAGTTGATAATTACCATAATTCGAATATAGATGAATATTACCAATAACAACAGGAGATAAAACGTCCAACCCAATATCCTTGCACTCACTTACATCAGTATTATCGACTGCAACTTTACCACCACCATCAATAATAAGCCCCTTATTATCACCATATCTTATTCTAAGACCATTAATATAAGAATATTTAGTCTTTTCACTATCATTAATACCAAAATAAACACCATAACCAGAAATTCCTTCAACCCATACATTATCAATTACAATATTACTTCCATGTATAGTTAAACCAGCAACGTTTTTATTATGATTATCATATTTATTTCCAAAAAATGAAATATCAACAATACGAGTATTTTTAACTTCACCATATGTCTCCAACATTGAAGTAACATCAGTTTTATTACCATCAGAATCAGGATTAGAAAAATCACTAAGATAAAATTCAGAAGTATGTGGACCAGCTCCCTTAATCGTAATATTAGAATAAATCAAAAGCTTCTTATTAATCCTATATTGACCAGGAGGAAAATATACTACACCACCACTACTCTTAAGTGAATCAATTGCAGACTGTATTGCTTTAGTATCATCATCTACTAAAGTTCCCTTAGCACCAAAATCAACTACATTTATAATAGGCAAAGAAGAATCAACCAAAGAAGCCGCCTTCTTAGCATTATCCAAAACTTGATTAATATTATTTAAAAAATTCACATCAATTTGAGACTTAACATATTTACTAGTTTCAACAGTATCACCAATAGATTTATTACCGATTCTAATATCATCACCATCTTTTTTAATATAATCACCAGAAGGAGAAGAAGTAGACTTATAACTCCTTATTAAACTATGAGCTGCTCTACTAGTAAATACCATATCATACTGTTTACTACCAGAACAAGTTATCTTATCAACATTTAACCTCCACCCATTAGCATATAAACCTATCTCACAATTATCAACAGATAAATCAGCAATACTACTATTATCAACAATTTCCACACCAGTACTACAATTATGTATATTAGCTCTTCCTACATAATTATTGCCAAGAATTCTAATACCTTTATTACAGTTACTAACTTCAATATTATCTAGATACGCATCTGTTAAATTTTCCCAATTAATACCAATATTATTAGCATTAAATACACGAATATGATCTAAATATGATTCGAAGAATTTAGAATAATTATCCTTCCATACATCATTTAATACCTTATTATCATTATCCTTCCCCCAAGAAATATTCATACCATTACCACTAACACTCTTAATATCAACATCCCTAATTATAAAAGAATAACCATATATATTTACACCATTTATCGCTTTATAATTTCCATCAACACTAATATTCTTAATACCAAATTGCATTGGTACCCCTTTAGTATCATGCCATTTTGAAGTACCATTAAGAAAAGTAGTATAATCAGTAGTTTCTATAACAGAACTAATATTACCATCAGCTCTCAAAATAGTTTTTTCAGCACCATCACCAATTAACGTCACAAAAGCAGGAAGAACAATTGGCTTTGTAATTTTATATACACCTGTAGGAAGATAAATAATTCCCCCCGTATCTTTAACACTATCAATAACAGTTTGTATTCCGTCAGAAGAAAATGTATTAACTTTCCCATCGTAAAAAACTGAAGATTCTTTAGAATAAAAGTTCTCATGATTAGTAGCATTTTCAATAGCAACATTTTTTTTAGTCACTGTTACATTAATGTTTCTTTTTATACCATTAGTAGTACTAGCAACAATAACAGTTTTCCCTAAACCTTTACCAATTATTTTACCACTACTATCCACAGTCGCAATACTAGTATTACTACTGCTATAAACAACATCTTTATTAGTAGCATTATCAGGTAATACACTAGCATTAATAGACAAATCACTACCAACCTCTAAAACAACATCTTTTTTATCCACAACTAAATCACTAGGCAAAACCACATCTTGTTCAACTAAAAAATTTATTTTCTTTTTTAGTTCACCAACACTAACCTCAATTACCCCTTTACCAACAGATAACGCTTTCACAGTACCAGAATTATCAACACTTACAATACTAGGATTATTACTAACCCAAACAATATCATTAATAGAGTATTTATTACTCTCCAAAGAATAATCAATTTTTACAGTATCATTAACCTTAACATTATAATTAGCATTAGATAATATAATATCTTCAGCAAAAACAGTAACATAAGTATGATCTTCATTTCCATCATTATCCTTAACAGTTACAATCGCAACCCCAGCACCCTTAGGAGTAATATTACCATTATCATCAACGGATACTACCCCCTTATTACTACTCTCAAAATTAAAATTACCTTCAACAATAACATAATCCTCTTCACTATTAATAAATCTTATATTATCAGAAACATTATTAGATAAGTTTTGAACAATTCCCTTATTATTATAAACTGAAGTTTTCCTAGCAGAAGAAGTATTACCACTTTTATACTTTAAACTCTTTATTATACTAACCTTTGCCAATTCAGAAATTTTCATATTAATAGAATGATTTAAAATAGCAAGCTTATTATCTTCATTTAAAACAGTTATATTTACATCACTAACTTGCACATTTCCAACTCTAGCAAGAATATAAGCTTTACCTGCCTTAGAAGCTGTCACTACATTATTCTTTATAACAACATTATCACTATTAGCCTCCCAAATAACTTCACTATCACTAGAACTATATACACTATCCAAATCCAATGATTCATTCAAATTTAAATTATAATATCTAGAATCAACACTTAATATATTATGACCACTAGAATACATATAAACAAAAAATACTATACCAATAATAAAAAGAAAAATAGCTATAAACCCAAACAACTTAGGAGAAATTCCTTCATATTTAATTCTATTCTCAGGTAAATAATCCTTATAATGATTTTCTTTTTCACTAATACTACTATTATTCATAACATCCCTCCACTAGTATAATACTAAAATAATAGTAACACAAAAATCGACAACAATCAAACAAAAAAAAGAAACAATAGCTATTGTTTCTTTTAATTTTCAACATTTTCCACAAACAAAGGTAAAACTGTTTTCAAATTTACTTCTCCAACTACTTCATCAATAAATATCTTATTACCATCACGGGTTTCTTTTACTATTTTATAATTATCCTTAATATCAGTCTCATTCTCATTACATTCAGCAATATAATAATATTGATTATCATTATGAAGAACCTTAGAAATAACTAAATATTTTTCTCCATTACCAAGAGTAATTACCTTACCTTCCTTAATATCCATTATTTCTCCTCCTCATCATAAAGATCATCCATATCTGGAAAATCTAAACTTGGCATATTATTACCTTCATCTTTTTTACCATTATCAAAGAAAATATTATTACTATCAGTTAAATCTGGCAAACTATTTAAATCTAATGGGTTATCTTCATTAGAAGCCCAAAAATCGCCATCAACATCACCAACATTATTATTAGCCATCACTTCATCTAGAGTAGTATTCTCTAATTCATTACTGAACAAAGGATTAGTTCCACTAGTAGTTTCTAAAGAACTATTACTTTCCTTAGTTTCAGGATCAGCATCATATTTCTTGTTATCAAAAATATCTTCTGGTACAGAATTATCTTCAAATTCCTCTTTTTTATCTTCAACAGGCTCTTCCTTACTATCTGAAATAGTAACATCTTCTTCCTTCTTATCTATAGTTTTTTCAATTTTAACACCAAGCATTTCCCCAACACGTTTCATTACAGCATTAGATTTAGAAGTGGCTTCCTTTATATCCATATCTTTAACATCAGTAATTGAAACAACCTGATTATCTTTAGCATCAGTAACATCTAAAGTATCTTCTTCTTTCTCCTCTACTTTTTCTTCTTCTATAGATTTTTCTTCTTCTTTAAACTCTTCTTCTTTTTTATCTTCTACAACTTCTTCTATAGTTGCATCATCATTATTAGATTCAGGAACAAAAGGTGGAATATTAGCAAAAATATCATCATTATCTGCTTTTGGTTCCAATTCCTCTTTTATCTCAACTTTTTCTAGTTTTTCAGTATCATTAGTATTATCATCACTAGAAAATTCTTCTATATTTTCTTCTATATTATTGTCTTCGCTATTATCTCCTTCATAAGTATCAATAATACAAAATTCCTTCAATAAAGACAATATTTCAACTTTTTGATTATCTTGTTCTAACCCTTTTACTTCAATCTTTCTTGAATCCATTTCTTGAATATAATTATCTATATTATCTATATTTAGTTTTTCTTCTTTTATCTCCTCATATTGCTTATGTAATAAATCATACAAACCATTTAAAACATCTACTTCTTCTATACCAAGATCATCCCTAAGACTATTTCTTTCACGTAAAAGCTCATTTAAAGTATCCCTTTTAGCTATAAGCTTATCATATTCATTTTCTGTATTAGCAAGCATTGCATATATTCTAAGTAAATACTCCTCTTCCTTATTATCATAAAAAAGATTTTTAGCATTATTTACATAAGATAAATATTCATTTCTTTCTTCTCCACTAATACCAGCCTGATTTAAAGTAGAAAAAGATTTATTAAAAATATCTAAACTTTTCTTACTATCAGCAGTAACAGCTATAACATCATTTAATTTAGCATCTATATTATCAGAATTAATCCCTCTAAACAAATCCATATTGCTAACAATATTCTTAAATCTAGCAAACAAATCTTCTTCAGCCTTAATATTTTTTTCTTCAGATTTAGATTTTTTAACATATGCATCATTTAATTTATTTTCAAGAACATTAATTTCTTCATTTAATTTACTAATTCTCTCAGTATTACTTAAATATTCTTTAATATATCTAAGCCTTGATTTATATTCATCTAATCTATCTTGATACTTAATAATTGGCAAGTTAACAAGTTCATATCCTGCAACATTAGAAAAATCTTCAATTAAAGACATACGTTGCTCAACTCTACCACCAATATAATCAACTAAACTAGATAATTTCTTTTCCTCATCCTCTAACTTAAAAGTATCATAAAACTTACTATCTAAGTCCTTAAGGTATACCTCATCATTCATAGCATCGATTTCTCTAGCTGCATCTTCAAAATTATTTACAGTCTCTTCTCTATCCTCACCATTTCCCAAAAGTAAACTCATTCTAAGTATCTTATACTTATTCTCTTTAATCTTATTAGCATCACTATTCATTTGTACCATCACAATCACCTCTTCTTATCCTAAAACCAATTTCCATTTCCAACTTTTTCTTTATCTTCATTCAAATCATTATATTCACTTTCATCAAAGAAAGATCCATTTCCATCAAGACTTGGAAATTCTGGAAAAATATTCTCTTTTTTATCTAACTTTACTTTTGGAAATACTTTTTCTTCTCTTTCTACTCTCTTAGCAGAAACAACCGTATTATCATATTTTTCATTTTTTATAACAGGAATACCTTCATCAACTCTTCTTTTATTAGTATGCTTTAAGAATATATCATCACTAGGTCTGACACTACCACTTAAAGTTCTCTTTCCACCAGTATCAGAACGCTTAGAAATAGAATTAATACTTTCGGCAGATTTCTTATTCAAAGACTTATCCTTAGAAGTAAACAAAACAGGATTTTTCTTTTCAACTAATAATTGCTTAGTTCTTTCTTCTATTTCCTTTTTCCTTTCTTCTTCCATAGCCTTTTGCCTTTTAATTATCTCTTCTCGTCTCTTTCTTTCTTTTTCAAGCTCTATTAATCTTCTTTCTTCTTCCTTCTTCTTTTGTTCTAATAACAATTTTTCTTGATATTTTTTCTCATTTTCCAACAAATCAGAAAGAACTCCTTTAAAATCATCACTAGCATTTTCTCTAACAATTTCCTCTAAAGCAACTTTCTTAGCTTCCTTTTCTTCCATCAAACTTTTTAAAGTGGCTAAATCTTGCTTTTCCAATTTAATAGTAGCATATTGTTTATTTAATTCTTCACCAACCAAAGAATACAACTCACTACTAGTAATACCACTTAAAATACTATTAATTTCTTCCCTTTTGCTAAGTAATTCCTCATAATTAGTAGTAGCCTTATCATATATCTCTATTAACCTTAGAATTAATTTTTTTTCCTTATACTTCTCATATTCTAAAGTAATAGCAGTTAACATATTATCACATTCCGTTATAATCTCTGATGTACAATCATTTCTAGCAATTTTAGCATTTTCTTTAGCTTTTTCCAACGAATAACCGAGTTCAGTATAAGCCAAATCAATTTCTTTTTCTCTATCTTGTAATTCATATAAAGAAAGCTCATCAAAAGCACTTCTTAATATCTTAATCATTTTATTCTCTAGTTGTCTATTCAATACTTTATTAGAATTAAGTTTATTATTTGCTTTCCTAATACTTATATCTAAATGTATAAGTTCATCCTTCAATACACCATTTAACTTAATATTATTTTTATATTTTTCAATTGTTCTTACTTTCTCTTTAAATTCTTCTAATTTATCTTCACCCAAAACACTACCAGAATCCATACTTATACCCGTAACCTCATAATTATTAGTAATTTGATTAGTTATATAAGTCCTTCGCTCATTAATTAAATTAATAAGTTCTAATAATCTATTCTTTTCCTCATCCATTAAAAAAGTAGATTTATTCAAAATTTTCATATATTTATCTTCATATATAACCTTAGTTATATCTAAAACACGTTTAATCAACTTGGTCATCTGATAACCAATATCTTGTTTTTGTCTTAAATCTGTAGTAAATTTTAGGCTTTTTAAGAGCATATCATACTGTTTTAATGCCTTAATGACGGTTTCATTAGCATACTCTATCATGACTAAACCACCTCTTATTTTTATTATATACTATTTAAATTTTTTGTCAATTTATTTACCCCTATTTTTCAATATAATAACCTAAAAAATAAGCCTAAACATCCAATTTTACTAGTTTTTTTAAAAAAACTATTGCCAAATACTAAAAATTATTATATAATGTACTAGTCATCAAGCAAAAGAACTTGCTTATAAATCAATGCCTGAGTGGCGGAACAGGTAGACGCACAGGACTTAAAATC
>CAZRJK010000013.1:0-33790 GCA_964600615.1 uncultured Muribaculaceae bacterium
TTATTGATAGTTTATATTCTCCAATTGAAAGAATTAATTATGAAGTTGAATCTGCTCGTGTTGGACAAGATAATAACTATGATAAATTAATATTAGAAGTATGGACTAATGGAGCTATTACTCCTGAAGAGTCTGTAGCTTTAGCTAGTAGAATATTAATTGAACATTTTGAAATATTAGCAGATTTGAATGAAATAGCAGATGAGACTGGTCTTATGTCTTCTAAAGCAGAAGATCCTAATCAAAAAGCTTTAGATACTTCTATTGATGATTTAGATTTATCTGTAAGAGCTTATAATTGCTTAAAGAGAGCTGGTATTTTAACTCTTAGAGATTTAACTGATAAATCTGAAAATGAAATGATGAAGATTCGTAACTTAGGTAAGAAATCATTAAAAGAAGTTATTGATAAAGTTAGAAGTATGGGTCTTGAATTTAGAGATGACGACTAAGAAAGGATGATATTATGGCTTATAGAAAATTAGGAAGAGATAATAAACATAGAAGAAGTATGTTAGCTACTTTAACTAAGCAACTTATTATGAATGAAAGAATTACTACTACTGAGACTAGAGCTAAAGAAGTAAGAAGAAGTTTTGATAAGATGATTAGTTATGGTAAGAAAAACACTTTAATATCTAGAAGATGTGCTTTAGCTTTTTTACATAATGATGAAGCTTGTGTAAATAAAGTTTTTGGTGAACTTACTACTCGTTTTGAAAATAGAAATGGTGGATATACAAGAATTATTAAGACTACTGAAAGACGTGGAGATAATTCTTTAATGGTTATTTTAGAATTAGTAAAATAAGATATCTTTAGATATCTTTTTTTATTTGGTACTTTATATTTGTAATTATACGTGATATAATGTTATAGAGTAGGTGATTATGATATTATGCAAAAAATAAAGATTAAATATATTATTGTTTTTTTGCTATTTATTTTCCTTTCTTCTATAATTTTTTATTTTTGTCGTGATAATTCTTTTATTTGTATTATTACTGGTAAATGTAATAATAATGATAATGAGTATGTTTATATTACTGAAAATGATTTTCAATCTATTATTCAAGATGAATTATTTATTTTATTGAGATTAAATAACGAGAATAAAAAATATAGTTCTTTAACTGATATTACTACTTATGATATTTTGTCTTTGATATTTAGTAGAATAGAATCAGATGTTAAAGAAGTACCTGTTAGTGATGTTGAAAAAATACATAATGATGCTATTTGTTTAACACAACTTAATTTATTAAAGCATCAAAATTATAATAATTATAAATATGATGATACTAAAAAGGTTTATATTAAAGATGCTAATGTTGTTTCTAGTATTAATGATGTTTATGCAAAAGTTGCTGCTATGAGATTTTCTAATTTTAAGAAAGTAAATGATAATTATATGCTAGATGTTAATTATTTGTTTGTAAATAGTTCTTCGGTTTATGATAAAGGTGATAATCTTTATGGTAGTATTGAGGATTTAAGTGATGTTTCTAAGAGTATTGTTTCTGTGAAAGAAGCTGGTAATCCGGAAAAATATTTGAAAGATAATTATAGTGTTATTAGGGAAGATTTGGATACTTATCATTTTACTTTTAATGTTTTGGAAAATGGTAGAACTTTTTTAACTGATTTTAGTGTAGATTAAAAAAATATTTTATTTTATGTTAAAATATGTTATTATATAAATAGTAAGAATATGAGGTGTTATTATGGGCAGTAGAGTAGATAGTAATTCTTCTTTACAATCTAGAATTAGTCGTAATGCTAGATTGTATGAAGAAGTTTATGATAGTCATGGCGATTTAGAAAATTTACCTTTAGCTGATAATACTAAAGATATTGATATTAATAAGTTAAAGGAATTAATATCTGATATGAATGATAAGAAAACGGATAATGATATTTCGTTAAAATATGATGATTCTTTTTGGGAGAACAAGAAGAGAAATATAGATGATGAAAAAATTCATGATATTAATAAATTATTGGAAAAGGCTAGATATGAAAATGTAAAATTGAAGGATTCAGATAATGATTTGTTGAAAAGCACAAGAAATATTTTATCTAAATTAGATGTTGATGATATACACGATATAGAAGAAAATAATAATTATTCTAGTTATGAAGATGAAGAAGTAGTTCATGATAAGTTAGAGATGACTAGGGAATTAAAATATCGCGATAAACAAAAGGAAGCTGATTCTTTAATAGATAATGTTATGCCTGATAATGATTTGGCGATGGATTTGTTTTTTGATTTAAAACCTACTGGAGATACTATTGTTACTGACCCTATAAAGAATACTAATACTATTTCTACTAAGGAAATCGATACTAGGGAACTTTCTGATACTAGTGATATTGATATTATTAAGAAAGATGTTTCAGGTATTGATAGGGATTTCTTTACAAGTTCATACGAATTTTCTGATAAAGATTTTTCTGATGATGAAGATTTGTTTGATGATAATAGAGGTAGTGGAATATTTAAAATAATACTTCTTATTATTGGAGTTATTTTGTTAGTTGGGGTTATTGTTTATTTTGTTATTAATTTTGGTATTGGAGCTTAATAAAAATTTAAAGATTACTTTAAATTTTTATTTTTAATTTTAATTTTTGTGTTATACTAGTTATGGTGGTAGTAGTATGAGAGGAAAAAAGAATAAAAGAAAGAGAAAATTAAAAAAGAGTGTTAAAATTTTTCTGTTTTTATTTTTAGTAGCATTAATTGTTACTTTTTGCGTATATTATTGTATGAATAAAAAGAATATTTTAATTGTTCCTAAAACTGTTAAAGTTTATATTGCTAATGATAATCTTACAGTGGCTACTAAGATAAAAGATGAAGAAGATAATTTTATTGATGGAGAAGAACTTGTTAGGGGGACTGAAGTTCTTACTAAAAATAAGATTGTTACAATTGATGAGGTTAAATATAATGAAATAACTTATAATGATAAAACTTATTATGTTAATGCTTTAAATATTTCTTCTGATAAAAGAGGTATAGTTAAAGAAGAGAAGATGTATGTTAAGATTCCTTCTACGGGAATTAATGAACTTGATGATATTAAAATTGTTTTTTATACTTTAAAGGGTGATGAATTAGAAATATTAGATTATGATTCTTTAGATGATAAGGGTAATGTTTCTAGATATAAAGTCAAGTATAAGGATACTGAAGGATACGTTGATGGTAAATATTTATCATTTACTTTAGATGATGCTAAATTAAATTTTAATCAGGAAATGTATGATAATATTTATTCTAAAGTTAATGATAATTATGGTGGGGGTATTGCTAAAGATTTAAATTTATATCCTCATGAGAAAGTTAATTTTGAAGATAATGTTATGCCTAAGTCTGTATATTCATTATATTTAAATTGTGGCAGTGAGGTTATTAAGAATATAGATACTTATATTGAGTTTGCTAAGACTACTAAGATTAATACTTTTGTTGTAGATATTAAAGATAATGAAACTCCTGCTTATCCTGCTGATACTTTTAAAAATCTTAGTCCTTCTAATTATGCTAAGGCTATTAATAGTTATGAAGATTATAAAGCTGCTATTGATAAATTAAAGAATGCTGGCTTTTATGTTGTTGGAAGAATTACTACTTTTAAGGATAGTTTATATATTAATGATCATCCGGAATCTGCTATTTTAAATACTAATACAGGGAAGCCATATTATCATAATGGTTCTTATTGGCCTAGTGCTTATAATAGGGATGTATGGTATTATACTCTTTCTTTAGCTAAGGAATCAGTAGAAAAATTTGGATTTAATGAAATTAATTTTGACTATGTTAGATTTCCTGATAGGATGCAGAGTGTTAGTGGAATAGTTGATTTAAAGAATACTTATAATGAATCTAAAATTCAGGCTATAGAGAGATTTGTTAGATATGTTTCTGATGAATTACATAGAATGCATGTATATGTTTCTATTGATGTGTTTGGAGAATCTTCTAATGGTACTTATACTACTGCTTATGGTCAATATTGGCCTGCTATTAGTAATGAAGCTGATGTTATTAGTGGTATGCCATATCCTGATCATTTTGCTAATTATTCTTATGGTATTGCTAGTCCATGGAATAAGCCATATCAATTACTAAATGCTTGGGGGAGAGCTGTTATGGATAGGCAGAAGGAAACTATGTCTCCTGCTAAGGTTCGTACTTGGATACAGGCTTATGATGTTATGAGTCATGTGGATGCTAATGGTATTAATTATAATGCTTCTGAAGTACAAGCTGAAATTAAGGGGTTATTTGATGCTGGAATTAAGGATGGTTATATTACTTGGTTAGCTAATTCTAATATTTGGAAATATAAAGCACAAAAAGGGGCATTTGATGTAGATTACTGGGAGGAATATAATGGTTAAGAATATTGAAGTTAATAATAATACATATGAACTTATAAAAAATTATCGTGATGCTTTTAATGAAGAAGAGTTTTTATCTCATTTTACCGATTATTTTTATGATTATGATTATGTAGTAGGAGATATAGCGTATGGGAAATTAAGATTAAAAGGTTTTTATGATAGTAAGAATAAAAAGGCTAAGAAAATAAATGATTATAAAAATGTAGATAAATATTTAAAAGAAATGTGTGCTAATGAATGTAAGCATTTTATAGTGCAGAAGATAAAAAAAAGTTAGATTTTCTAACTTTTTTTAAATATATAATATTAATAAAAGTTATATATTTGCTTTTTTTGTTTACTATTTGGAAAGTTGCTTGACTAGTATTTAATTATTACTATATACTTGTTTATAGGAGTAGTTAATATGCAGATAAGGAAAGATAGTAAATGGATTATATTAATTTTTTTGGTAACTTTAGTATTATTATATAAATTATTTTATAATGTTAGATTATATGGACATGATACTATTTTTCATACCGGTAGTATTATTTATTTGGCTAAAACTATTTCTATAAATAATGTTTTTGGTGATAGTATTATTAGCAATAATGTATTTAAATTTGGGTATGGGACATGGCTCTTTTATCCTAAGTTACCTCATTTGCTTGCTGCATATTTTTATCTTATTACCAATAATGTTTATTTAAGTATGAATATTATTTATTTTGTTGTTACATTTTTATCTGGTGTTTCTATGTTTTATTTGGCTAAAAAAATGTTTAATAATAAAAAGGTAGCTTTTTTAGCTACAGTTATATATTTATCTTATTCTTATCATATATGTGATATATATATTAGAGATGCTTTAGCGGAAAATTTTATGTTTTTGGTAATTCCTCTTGTTTTTTGGGGGTTATTTGAACTTAAGGATAATAATTATAAAAAGTTTTATGTGTTGTTTATTTTTGGCTATTTAATAGGTATGTATAGTCATTTAATTAGTATGGTGTTTTGTACTATTTTTGTTTTTCTTTTTTTATTACATTATAAAGAATACTTTTTTAAGCTAAAGAAGATTAAAGCTTTAATTGTTAGTGGTGTTATTGTTACTTGTTTAACTTTGCCTTTTTTAACTACTGTTATTGAACATAGGCTATTGGGAGATTATACTGTGTTTTCTACTAATTTTTCTAGTAAGTTTAAGACTATTTATAATTATTTATCTTTTGATAAGTATTTTATTGCTTCAAAAGATGCTATACCGACTAATATATTGGTTTATATAGATTCTGTTGTTTTATTGTTAATTCTTTTAACTACTTTTAAGTTTTTTATAAATTATTATAGGAAAAAATATGTTATGGAGAGAAAATTATTGTTTTTTTCTTTTCTTATATGTGTAGCTTTTGTTAATTCTGGTTGGTTGTGGGATCATTTACCTAAGGCTTTTTCTACAATACAATTTCCATGGCGAATTATGACTTTTTTTAGTGCTACTATTTCCTTATATTCTTCTTTGTTTTTTGTTCATGGTTTTAGATTTATTAATAAGTATATAATTAATTCTTTTTATGTAGTTATAATTATTTTTATAATTTGTGCAGGGGTAAATAGTATTTATTATTATGGATCTGAAGAATATTCTTATAATTATATTATTACTTCAAAAGGGTTTATGGGTTGGCAGAGAGAGTATTTGCCTTATGTTACTAATTATAAATTGTATTTATATGATCATTTTTATTTAGATTTTGGTGATGTTCTTGAATATAAGGTTAGTATTATGAATGGTACTGGTTCCGTTAAAATTATTAAAGATAATTTCCCAACTATGAAATTTAAGGTTAATAATATTAGTGACAATGTTGATGTTATTTTACCTAGAATTTATTATTTAGGATATAAGTTATATGATGAGAAGAATAATGAATATTTGTTAAATCAATCTGATAATGGGTTGATTAAAGTTAATTTAAAGGATAATGGTATATATACGTTAAAATATTGTGGAACTCTTTATGAGAAAATAGCTAAATTTATTAGTTTAGCAACTATTATATTTATATTTTGCTATGGAGGTAGTTATTTATGGAAAAAGAAAAGGTAGTAGTTTTAATTCCCTGCTATAATGAAGAAACTTCTATTGTTAAGGTTATAAGGGATTTTAATAAAGTTTTACCTTATGCTACTATATATGTTTATGATAATAATTCTACGGATAATTCTTATAATCTAGCTAGTAAAGAAAAATGTGTAGTTAGAAAATGTTTAAAACAAGGTAAGGGGAATGTAGTTAAACAGATGTTTGATGAAGTTGAAGCAACATGCTATTTAATTGTTGATGGTGATGATACTTATCCAGCTAAAGATGCTAAGAAAATGTGTAATTTGGTTTTAAAATCTGGTTATGATATGGTAGTTGGTGATAGGTTATCTACAACATATTTTAAGGAGAATAAGAAATTTTTACATAGTTTTGGTAATGTGTTTGTGCGCTTTTTAATAAAAATATTTTTTAATTATAGTGCTTTTGATGTTTTATCTGGCTATAGAGTTTTTAGTAGAAAGTTTGTAAAAAACACGGCAATTCTTTCTCGTAATTTTGAAGTTGAAACGGAATTAACGATTAATGCTATTGTGAATAATGATAATATCTGTTTTGTTCCTATTAAATATAGGGATAGGAAAGAGGGAAGTGTAAGTAAGATAAAAGTATTTAAGGATGGAATAGCTATTTTAAGTACTGTTTTAAGATTATTTGTTTTTAATTATCCTAAGAGTTTTTATACTTTCTTTTCATTAATTTTTGTTATTATATCTTTAGTTTTGTATTTATTTAGTATTAATTTTTATCTTTATACTTTTATTTTAGCTTTGATTTTATATTTTATAGGAATTATTTTGAATTATATATTAATTAATTATAGAAAGATAATTCAAATTGTTAAAAGGTGATGTTATGTTTAAGAAAAATAGTATTTATAGAATTTTTATAGTTTTGATTTTTACTTTTATTAGTTTACATATATTTGTTTTGGATTTAAAAATTTCTAATATTTCTTTGCAAGAAAATATTAATCCTTTTTATCGATTCTTTTTTGAATTTAATGATTCAATAATGAAGTTTGATGTTATTTGGGTTATTTTTGGTATTTTTATTTTTGATTATTATTATAATAACTATTTTCTTTATAGTTATAAAACTAAATATAAATTATTAGCTTTTGCTATAGCATCAATTTTGTCTTTGTTTATTATTATGGGAATTAGTTTAAATAGTTATAATGATTTGAGAATACTATATTCTTCTCCTGCTCAAATATATAAGTCTATAATATTTTTCTTTGGTTATTTTATTTTCTTTTATATTACTATTATTCGTTTGTTTAAGAAGGGTTTGAATTATGATAAATAGAAAAAGTTTATATATATTTTTACTTAGTATTTTATGTTTACATGTAATTATAATTGATATAAATTATATTGTTATTGATGTTGTGACGAATAATGTTATTAGGAATAATTTATTTGAATTATATAAATCGTTTTGTAATTTTGATTTTAGATTAGTAATTGAGTTCTTTTTGTTTTTTAAATTTTTTGATAATAGTTTATTTAAGAATGATAAATTTAATAAATCTAGTTTTTTGTTAGCTTTTTTATTAGCTTTGTTATCAGTGTTTGCTAAATGTTATATTAGTATTGCTAGTACTATTTTTATTTTATTTAAGTCTTTTGTGCAGGTATATAAATTCTTTGTTTTATTAATTGGTTATACTATTATTTATTATGCTATTATATCTTGGTTTAAAAGAATTAATTTTAAAAAAATAACTCTTAATAGTTGTTATGTAGTTGGGTTGTGGGAGAAACATCCAATTAGGAATACTATTATATTATTTTTAATGTTTTGGTTACCTTATTTGATTATTTTTTATCCTGGTGGAGCTACTGGTGATACGGCTGATTCTATTTATCAATTTTTTCATTCTAGTAATTCTTGGTCTATAAAATCTATTAATTTGCTTAGTAATAGTGTTTATATAAATAAACATCATTCTGTTTTGTTTACTGTTATATTAGGTAGTTTTATTAAGATCGGTAAATTTATTTCTTCTAATAATTTGGGAATATTTTTATATAATTTGTTGCAGTTTATTATTGTTATATTAATATTTACTTATATGTTTAATTATCTTAGGAAGAAAAAATTTCCTTCTATTATAATACTTTCTTTTATATTATATTATTGCTTTTATCCTATTATTATTAAGTATTCTGTTACTGCTGTTAAGGATACTTTGAGTGCTGTATTTACTTTGGTTTATGTTATATTTTTGTTGAGAATTATTACGGAAAAGGATTTTATTAGTAAGAAGATTAATATATTTATTTTAATCATTATAATGTTTTTGGTATTGCTATATAGGAATAATGGGATATATACTATTTTATTTTCTTATCCATTATTGTTTTTTACTAATATAAAATATAAAAAGAAGATTAAGAATATTTTTTTATTAGTTTTGTTTTTATTTGTTTCTTTTAATAATATTTTATTACCTTATTTAAATGTTTCAAATGGTAGTATTAGAGAAATGTTATCTATACCTTTTATGCAGGTTGCTAGAACGGTTAAATATCATAGAAATGATTTTACTGATGATGATATAAAAACGATTGATAAGGTTTTGGATTATGAGGCACTTGTTCGTTATTATGTACCAAATATTTCTGATGATATAAAGAATACTTATAAGAAGGATAGTACTAGATATGATAATTATATGTTTTTTAAGCTTTGGTTTAAATATTTTAAAAAGTATCCTTTATTATATTTTGATTCTTTTCTTAATAGTTCTTATGGTTATTATTATCCGGTTTGTGTTGATTATGAACCAATGATTTTGTTTGTAGGATCTTTAAATATGCAAACGGATATTAAGTTTGATTATGTACAATCTTTTAATAGTTATAAGATTTTGTTAAATTATTGGTTATGTTATATATTTAAAAATCCTTTCTTTGTTTTCTTTTATAATGTTGGAATCTTAGATTTGTTTTTGCTGTTTAGTATGTTATATATTATAAAAAAGAAAGAGTATAAATATGTTATTCCTTTGATGCCTTTATTTTCTGTTTTTTTGGTTTGTTTAGCTTCTCCAATTAATGGGTTTTCTAGATATATTTTACCTATATGTTTTTCAGTACCGATAATTTTTTATGTTGATTATTTAGTATATAAAAAACACTCTTAGAGTGTTTTTAATTTGTAAATCTTAAACTTTCATTTGATATATTGAATATCATTCCTACTAATAACATGTATGATAATAGTGAGGACCCTCCATAACTTATAAATGGTAGTGTTATTCCCATTATTGGTAGTAGTCCTATTGTCATAGAGATATTTTGTATTTGTTGAAATAGTAATACGGCTATTATTCCTCCTATGGCATATTTATCTGTTATATCAGTAGTTTTGTTTGCTGTTAACAATAAATTTATATCAAAGAAAATTAATAATAATATTAATAATATTGCTCCTAGTAATCCAAAATTTGATGCTATTACGGCAAAGATGAAATCTGTTTGCATTTCTGGGAAATATATTGGAGTGTTATTAAAGCCGTGACCTAATATACCGGCAGAACCAATAGCTGTTAAGGAATTGGTTAGTTGCATTCCACTTGATGATGACCAATTAATTATTCTGTCTATTCTATAAAGTAGGCTAGTGCCAAATATTTTTAAGAATAGTTCTTTATCAATTAAATATATTGATGTTACACCACCAACAATGGCTGCTAATAATACTATTATTAAGAAAAACCATCTTTTTCTTATTCCACCTACAAATAGCATTACTAAAGCAATTATAAAGTATATCATTACGGAACCGGTATCTGGTTCTATAAATGTTAATATAGCAGGTATTATTACTATTATAAATATTTTTATTAAAAATTTGAATTCATCTAGGGTTGTTGGTGAAATATGATTTTCGTTAAAATCTTTTATTAATTTTGAAATAATAATAATTAAAAATACTTTCATAAATTCGCTTGGCTGAATACTTCCTATATATTTTATACTAAACCAACATCTGGCATTATTTACTTCTTTTCCTATAAATAAAACTAAAATTAGGGAAATAACACCTATTATATAGAACCACCAAGCATTATTATAGAGAAATTTATTTCCTATAGCCATCATGAAGTAGGCGATACTGAATCCAATTCCATACCAAACAATTTGTTTAATCCAACAATTTTGATATTCGGTTCCAATTAAGTTTTTTGTGCAAAATATAGAAACTACGGATATTATTCCAAAAATTATTAGTGGTATTAGAATAGAGTTTTCTACCTTAAATTTTGATATATGTTTGATATTATCACCCTTTCTTTTTCATTTTCCTTAATTATTTTATCATAGTTTTTTTAATTTATAAAGTTATTTAATAAATTATCTTTTAAAAATATTATTTTTGGTATATAATTATAATATGTGAGGTGTGTATGAGAGTTTTGGTACAAAGAAGTTTAGATGCTAATGTTGAAGTGAATGATAAAATAGTTGGTAGAATAGATCGTGGGTTGGTATTACTTGTTGGTTTTACTCTAGAAGATTCTGTTAAAGAAATTGATTATATGGTTGATAAAGTCATTAATTTAAGAATATTTGATGATGATAATGGTGTTATGAATAAGAGTTTATTAGATGTTGGTGGATCTATTTTATCTATTAGTCAATTTACTTTATATGCTGATAGTAGAAAGGGGAGAAGACCATCTTACGTTAATGCTTTATCTGGGAATAAGGCTACTATTTTATATGATGAGTTTAATAATAAATTAAGAAATAAAGGGATTAACGTAGAGACTGGTACTTTTGGTGCTGATATGAAGGTTTCATTAATAAATGATGGTCCTGTTACTATTATATTAGAAAAGGAGTGTAATAATGGTTAAGAATAAGATTAATTATAAGCTTATTAATATTTTATTAATTGTTTTAATTGTTGCTGTTTTATATTGGATAAATGGGTTGTGGCTTGGTATTTTAAAAAAGGTATTAGATATTATTTTTCCATTTTTGATTGGTTTTGCTATTGCTTATGCTTTATATCCTTTGAAAAGGAAATTAGTTGATAGTGGTATTCCTAAATGGTTATCTGTTGGAATTATTTATTTTATTTTAATTGGATTTATTATTTTGATTGGTATTATAGTTATACCAATGTTCTATGATCAGTTGGTACTATTCCTAAGTAATATTTCTGCTGTTATTACGGATTTGTCTTCAAAATATAAGGTGGATTTAGGTATTTTACAAACTTCTTTGAAAGATATATCTAGTGATGTTCTCAAGGATTTGGGAGGTCATATTTCTAATGGGGCAATTAGTTTCTTGAATTCTTCTATTTCTTTTGTTACTAATTTTTTAATTGTTTTAATTGTTTCTGTATATTTTTTATATGATATGGAAAATATTAGAGAGGGTATAATACTTAGATTAAAGAGATATAAGAATAGAAGTTTTAAATATGTTAAGACTCTTGATTGTGAGATTACTAATTATTTTAGTGGTTTACTTAAGAATATAATTATTCAATTTTTTGAATATACTATTGTATTCTTTCTTATAGGTCATCCTAACTGGTTAATTTTGGGTGTTTTAGCTGCTGTTACAACTATTATTCCTTATTTTGGAGGATTACTTACTAATATTTTAGCACTTATTATATCTTCTGTTATTAGTACTAAATTATTTATTTTAACGGTTATTGTATGTCTTATTTGCCCTAATATAGATGGATATATTATAGGACCTAAGGTATATGGTCAAACTAATAAATTGCATCCACTTGTAAATATTTTAGCTGTTTTTGCTGGTGGTGTTTTAGGTGGAGTATGGGGTATTGCTGTATCTTTACCTATTGCTATAATTATTATTGCTACAATTAAGTTTTTTAGAAGTGATATTAGTACTACTATTGATAATATTAAAGAGGGTAGATAATAATGAAAGTATTATTATATACTGAGAATCAAAAAACTTTTGGTAAGAGTGGTTTGGGTAAAGCTATAAAACATCAAATGAAAGCATTGGAATATGCTGGTGTTGATTATACTGTTAATAAAAATGAAGATTTTGATATTTTACATATTAATACTTATTTTCCTTATTCATATTATTTTGCTAAAAAAGCTAAGAGAAAAGGAAAAAGAATTGTATATCATGCTCATTCTACTGAAGAAGATTATAGAGATGGTTTTATTTTTGCTAAACAGACATCTAAGCTTTTTAAAAAATGGCTTATTAAGTGTTATAGTTTAGGGGATATTATCGTTACTCCAACTCCTTATTCAAAAAAATTATTAGATGGTTATGGTATTAATAAAAAAATATATGCTATTAGTAATGGTATAGAAATTAATAAATTTAAGCATAATGAAGAGCTTGGTAATAAATTTAGAGAAACTTATGGTTATATTAAAGATGATAAAGTAATTATAGGTATTGGATTATATATTGAAAGAAAAGGTATTGTTGATTTTGTTGAGCTTGCTAAGAGATTACCAGAATATAAATTTATTTGGTTTGGTTATAGTCCTTTAGCTGCTGCTACTAAGCCTGTTAAGGATGCTGTTAATACGAAACTTGATAATTTATGTTTTGCTGGATATGTTGAACCTGAAATGATTATTGGTGCAATGAGTGGCTGTGATTTATATATATTTCCAACTTTAGAGGAAACTGAAGGTATTCCTATTATTGAAGCTTCTGCATGTAAATGTAAGGCTTTAATTAGGGATATTCCTGTGTTTGATGATTGGTTACAAGATGGTGTTAATGTATATAAAGCTAAAGATATTGAAGAGTTTGAAATAAAGATTAAAAAAATAATTAATGGAGAACTTTCAGATTTGACTGAAGAAGCTTATAAAGTGGCTTTAGATAGGCGATTAGAAGTTATTGGTAAAAAATTAAAGGATGTTTATTTGGAAGTTTTAGATGATTAGTTTATTGACATGAATTTTTTGTCATTGTATAATTAATTAAGATAAAAAGTGGTGATTATATGAATACATTAGGTAGTTATAGATATCCTGATATGTCTTCTTGTATTGCAATTAAGGATAATATTATTATTGGTAAAAAGTATCGTATTACTATTTTAACTGATAGGCTTATCAGGTTAGAGTATAATGAAAAAGGTAATTTTGTTGATAAACCTACGCAAAGGGTTGTTTTTAGGAAGTTTCCTAAAAATGAGTTTAAAATATCTCAATCTGAGACATTAATTCAGATAATAGGAAATGTTTTTACAATTGATTATGTAAAAGAGCAATCTTTTATAGGTAGTAAAGTTACTCCAGGAAATACTTTAAAAATAACTATTAATGGTACTGAGCGATCTTGGTATTATAATCACCCAGAAGCTAGAAATTTTGGAACAATTAATTATTCTTTGGATAATTTTAAGGGTAAATTAAGATTATCTAAAGGTTTATATTCAGAAGATGGTTTTACTTTTATTGATGATAGTGATTCTATGATTCTAGATGATAATGGTAACTTTGTTAAGAGAAGTGATAAAGAATTAGATTTTTATGTTTTTATTTATAATAAGGATTTAGGTGCTTGTTTAAGAGATTATTATACTTTAACTGGATATCCAATGCTTATACCAAGGTATGCTCTTTCTAATTGGTGGTTTAAGGATAGTAAATATAATAATGATGATATTAAAGATATTATTACTAATTTTAATGAAGAAGGAGTTCCTTTATCTGTTTTTGTTTTGGGTAATAAGGTTCATTCTAATGGTGATTTCTTTAGTTTTGATGGTAATAATATTAATACTAGTACTTTGAATAATGATTTAAATAAATTTAATATTAAGTTAGGAAATGTTATTGATCCTTCGTTATCTTTTGATAATACTAGTCCATATTATTCTACTATTGCTAGTATGGTTAATAATACTAGTCCTTATAAGTTTATTCCTTTTGATAGTAATCGGCTTAATGTTTATAGTTATTCTGTATTAGGTTCTTTAATTAATGATGGTGTTCTTGTTTCTGTTATTAGTTATAATAATAAGGATGATACTAATACTTTGGCTTTACTTAATCAATATCATTATGCTATAACGGAAATGAAATCTCATAAGAGAGGGCTTGTTTTGGTTAGAAATCATAATAAAGCAATACATAGATATGGTGTTGTTTTATCTGGAAAGACTAATGTTGATTGGGAAACTTTAAGTGTTTTACCTAGATATAACTCTAGTGCTTCTAATATGGGTATTAGTTATGTTGTTAATCCTATTGGTGGCTATTATAATGGCGTTGAAAATTTTGAATTATATATTAGATATATACAATTAGGGGTATTTAGTTCTTTATTAGTACTAGCTTCTGATGATGGTAAATATTATAGGAGAGAACCTTGGAAATGGAATGGTAGTGAGAAAGAAATTATTAAGAAGTTTTTAGGACTTAGAAATAAATTGATTCCATATATCTATAGTGAAGCGTATGTTTATCATAAAGATGGTAGCCCTATTGTTCAGCCTTTATATTATAAATATCCTAAAGTATATGATGAACCTTTATATATTAATGAATACTTTTTTGGTAGTGAGATGTTAGTTTGTCCTATTACTAAAAAGAAAAATGTTGTAATGAATAGGGTAGTTCAAAGATTATTTATTCCTGATGGTGTATGGTATGAGTTTTTGAGTGGTAAAAAATATTTAGGTAATAAATATTATATGAGTTTTTATCGTGATGAAGATTATCCAGTATTTTGTAGAGCTGGTTCAATTATTGCGATGTCTTTAGATAAGGGATATGATAATCCTGTAAATATGGAAATTAATGTTTTCCCTGGAGCTAATGGTAGTTATAAATTATATGAAGATGATGGTATAAGTGATTCTTATGATAGTGTTAAAGCTTCTATTTTGGAATTAACATTTAATTATAGTGATTCTTTGTATGAGTTTTCGATTAAACCTACTGGTAGTATGGAATCTATACCTAGTGTTAGAAATTATACTATTAGGTTTAGAAATACTAATGTTGCTACTATTTCTGTTAGTGATGGTACTAATGCTGTTCCTGTAACGGCGTATATGGAAAGAAATGATTTAGTTGTTAGTGTTCCTAATGTTTCTTCTAGTAGGAATATTATTGTTACTTGTAAGGGAGAAAAATTGGAAAATTCTTCTATCAAGGTTATTAATGATGATATTTATAGTATTTTATTAGATTTGGAAATTAATACTTCTTTGAAAGAGAAAATAGATGAAATATTATTTAGTGATTTGTCTATTAGCAAAAAGAGAATTGCTATTAGAAAACTTAAAAGAAAAGGTTTAGAGTCGAAATTTGTGAAAATGTTTTTAAATTTACTTGAATATATTAAGACAGTTTAGTATAATATATGAAAAACGAAGGGAAAAAGTAGTAATAAATAATAATTATTTAGAGAGTAAGTGGTTGGTGAAAACTTATTAATTATGTTTATGAACTTGTTTTTCTAGTTGCATAGGTCGGGTAGTTCCGTTATCAAATTAAGTTATAAGGTAGGATGGTACCGCGTATAAACGCTCCTAAAGTTAGGAGTGTTTTTTATTGAAAGGGTGATTATATGAGTTTTATTCGTGAATATTTAATTATGTTTGTAATACTATATGTTATAAATTATTTTATTTTAACTGTAGGTAAGAGAAAGTTTAAAAAAAATAAGAAAATTCCACTGCTTTTTTATTTAAAGAAGTTATATGGTATTAGTATTACTAAGAAAGAATATGGGAAATATATTTATATATTTGCATTTATTAATACTTTTGTTATTGATACTACTTATATAATTATTATATATTTACTTAATAATATTATTTTAAGATTTATATTTGGTATAATTATTATTATTTTATTAATAATAATTTGTTATGGATTGTTTGCTCGAATTGTTTTGTTGAAAGAAGGAAAAGATGATGTATAATTTTAAGAAAATAGAGAAGAAATGGCAAGAATATTGGGAAAAAAATAAAACTTTTGAAGTTAAGAATAACGGGGATAAACCTTATTATATTTTAGTAGAGTTTCCTTATCCATCTGGTTCAGGATTACATGTTGGTCATGTAAGAAGTTATACTGCTCAAGATGCTAGAGCTAGAATGATGAGAATGCAGGGATATAATGTTTTATATCCTATGGGTTATGATGCTTTTGGGGCACCCGCTGAGGAGTATGCTATAAAGACTCATATGCATCCTAAGAATGTTGTTCGTGATAATATTAAAGTTTTTGGTAAGCAGATGAGATCTTTAGGTTTTTCTTTTGATTGGAGTAGAGAGTTTTCTACTACAGATCCTGATTATTATAAATGGACACAATGGCAATTTATTCAATTTTTTAAACATGGAATGGCTTATAAAGATAATACTAAAGTTAATTGGTGTCCTAAATGTAAGATGGTGTTATCTAATGAAGATGCTGCTGGTGGTGTATGTGAGAGATGTGGAACTACTGTTACTCAAAGAGAGAAGAGTCAATGGATGTTAAAGATGGCATCTTATTCTGAAGATTTGCTTAAAGGATTAGAGGATACTAATTTTGCTCCAAGAGTTAAATTGGGACAAATTAATTGGATAGGTAAGTCTGTAGGAGTGGAGATGGATGTTAATATAGTTGGAGGTGGTAAATTTTCTATATTTACTACCTGTATTGAAACTGTATTTGGTATTACATTTTTTGTTATAGCTCCCGATGGTAAGTTAATTAAAGAATTAATGCCTAGAGTTAAGAATAAAAAAGAAGTTGAAGCTTATATTAAAGAAACTTCTTTAAAATCTAACATGGATAGGACGGAACTTAATAAAGGTAAAAGTGGTGTTCTTGTTAAAGGAGTTAAAGCTATAAATCCTATTAATGGTGAAGAGGTACCTATTTTCTTGGGGGACTTTGTATTAGGCGATTATGGTACTGGTGCGGTTATGGCAGTTCCTGCGCATGACGCACGTGATTATGAATATGCTAAAGTTCATGATTTACCTATAGTTCAGGTTATTGAAGGAGATATTTCTAATGGTGCTTTAGAAAAACAAGATTACTTAGGTAAAGGAATTAAACTAATGAATTCTGATGAATTTACTGGTATGACTGTAGAAGAAGCTAAAGAGGCTATTACGAATAAATTAGAAAAGATGGGTATTGCTAGAAGAGTTAATAATTATAAGATGAGAGATTGGGTATTTGGAAGACAAAGATTTTGGGGAGAACCTATTCCTATGATTTATTGTGATAAGTGTGGATGGCAACCTGTACCAGATTCTGAATTACCAGTAATGCTTCCTGATGTTACAGAATATGAACCTACTGATACTGGGGAAAGTCCTTTAGCTAAGATAGATAGTTTTGTAAATTGCAAATGTCCTAAATGTGGATGTGATGCTAAAAGAGAAACTGATACTATGCCACAATGGGCTGGTTCTTCTTGGTACTTCTTAAGATTTATGGATCCTAGAAATGATAAAGAATTTGTTTCTATGGATGCTATGAAATATTGGAATAAAATAGATTGGTATAATGGTGGTATGGAGCATACTGCTAGACATTTATTATATGCTAGATTTTGGGTGCAATTCTTATATAATATTGGATTAGTGCCTAATAAAGAGATGATTTGGACTCGTGTTTCTCATGGTATGATTTTAGGATCTGATGGAGAAAAAATGAGTAAGAGTAAGGGTAATGTTATTAATCCTGATGATATGGTTCATGAATATGGTGCAGATGCTTTAAGAGTATATGAGATGTTTATTGGTGATTATACTAAAGATGCAGCTTGGAGTGAAAATGGTCTTAAGGGATGTTTTAAGTTTTTAAATAGGGTATGGAATTTACAAGATAAATTAAATGATAATGATAAATATTCTACTGAATTGGAATCTATTATTCATAAGACTATTAAGAAAGTAACTAATGATATTGAAAATATGAATTATAATACGGCTATATCTTCATTAATGATATTATTAAATGAAACGGATAAAGTATCTAGTATAAGTAGAGCTGATTATAGAGTTTTATTGCAATTATTAAATCCTTTTGCTCCTCATATTACAGAAGAATTAAATGAAATATGTAATTTAGGAAATAAATTTACTGAGAGTACTTGGCCTAGTTATGATGAAACTAAAACTCAAGATAACGAATTAGAAATAGGTATTCAAGTTAATGGTAAGTTAAGAAGTACTATTAAGATTAAGAAAGATGAAGATAAGAAAGTAGTAGAGGAAATGGCTTTATCTGATGATAAGATTAAGAAGAATATTGAAGGTAAAGAAATAGTTAAAGTTATAGTTGTACCTAATAGAATTGTTAATATAGTAATAAAAGGATAGTTATACTATCCTTTTTTTTGTTTACATGATTTTTGTAAAGTGTAATTTTATGGATTATTTAGCTAAAAATATTGTTTGGTTAATTATATATTTATAAAATATTATCTTTGGTAGGGTATAAAGTGTTCAAAAATTAAGTTTTGATTATTTTTTGCTTCTAAATTTTTATTTTTGTAATTTGATTAAAGAATATTAGTTTGATATTATGCCTTAAAAGGAGGTGAAATATGAAACATAAGATACCTAATTTATCATATAATGCTATGTTTAAAGCAGTATTTTCTAATAATAAATATATATTATCTAAATTAGTTGAAGTTATATTAGATTATTATAAAATAAATATTGATATTAAGGGTAAGGAATTAATAATTAAAAATAATGAGATACCTATAGATAATTATCAGGATAGACAACTTATATGTGACTATATTATTAAATTAGATGATAATACAGAAGTAAATATTGAAATAAATAGATCTAAATATATTGGAGTAACTGAAAGAAATTTAACGTATAGTTTTAAGATATATTATGATCATTTTAGATCTGGTGATAAGTATGATAAGTTTAACAAATATACTTTACTACAAGTAAATTTTAATAATTATGGTAATCCTAATGGTAAAAATATAAATAAGTTTTATATGATCGATATAGATGATATAGAAAATAGATTATCAAATAGTTTTAGTATAATGAATATAGATATTGAAAGTTGTTATAAATTAGTATATAATAATGATAATTTGGAAGGAATATCTGAATTAGAAATATTATCTAGTATCTTATATTGTGACTATCTAGAAGATATTGCTTCTATCTTGGAAAGAGGAATGAAATCTATGGATAAGAAAGAAAAAGAGAAATTATTAAAAGAGATAGAAAAACGTGCTAAGGATAAAGATGTATTAGAAGCAATAAAACTAGAAAATACTATGGAAGAGAGATTTAAGATGATAGAAGATTTAGCGTTAGAAACTGGTCTTAATGATGGTATACAACAAGGAATACAGATAGGTATTGAGCAAGGTATTGAGCAAGGAGTTAAGCAAGGTATTGAAGAGAATACTAAAAAAATTATTAAGGCTATGCTTAGTCATAATGATTCTTATGAATATATTTCTTCTATAACTGGTAAATCTATTGATGATATAGAAAATATAAAAAATGAACTTTAATGTTCATTTTTTTGTGTAGTTAATTATATTGTTTTAATTCTTTTCTTTTGTTATACTTATTATAGAGGTGTTAATATGGAACTTAATAAGTATATGTTTAGGGAATATGATATTAGGGGTGTATATGGTAAAGATATAGATCCTGAGATTTCTTATTTAATTGGTAGGGCTTTTGGAACTAAGTTAGTAGAAAAGAATATAGATACTACTTTAGTAGGATATGATAATAGAAGGAGTTCACCTATAATAGAAGAAAATGTTGTTAGAGGAATTAGAGAGTGTGGAGTTAATGTAGTTAGATTAGGTTTAGTTACTACTCCGATGTATTATTATGGGTGGGATTTACTTGATATACATTCTGGTATAATGATTACTGCTAGTCATAATCCTAAGGATGATAATGGTTTTAAGTTTTCTTATAATGGTATTCATAATGCTTTTGGAAAGAGTTCTTTAGAATTATATGATATTATCATGAATAATAAATTTGCTCCTAAAGTAGAATTAGGTAGTGTTAGAGATGTAAATATTAGAGAAGAATATATTAAGATGATTATTTCTTCTATTAATTTAGGTAATAAAAAGATAAAAGTAGTATATGATTGCGGTAATGGTACTACTTCTATAGTAGCAGATGATATTTTTAATAAATTTAGTGATAAATTAGAATTAGTTCCTTTATTTAATGATAGTGATCCTGATTTTCCTAATCATCATCCTGATCCTGCGGTAGAAGAAAATTTAGAAAAATTAAAAGCTAAAGTTTTAGAAGTAGGTGCTGATGTAGGTGTAGCTTATGATGGAGATGGAGATAGAGTTGGGGTTGTAGATAATGAAGGTCATATGGTAGATATTGATAAATATATGATTATTATATGGAGAGATTTAGTTAATAAGGATGTTCCTAAGAAGACTTTTTATGATGTTAAGTGTGGTTTATGTTTAAAGGATGAATTAGATAAGTTAGGTATAGAAAATGAATATTATAGAACGGGTAATTCTTATACTAAATTAAAGAGTTATGAAGGTAATTATCCTTTTAGTGGGGAATTATCTGGTCATGTATTTTTTAGGGATAAATTTAATGGTTATGATGATGGTATATATGCTTCTTTACGATTAGTAGAAATACTTACTAATACTAATAAAAATGTAGTAGAATTATTATCTGGTATTAATAAATATTATAGTACTCCTGAACTTAAGGTAGGTGTTTCTGATGATATTAAGTTTGATATTATCGATAAAATTAAAAAATATTGTGAAGATAATAATTATAAGATTATTACGATTGATGGAGTTAAAGTGTTTTTTGAAGATGGTTCTGCTTTAGTTAGGGCTTCTAATACGGGACCTAATATTACAATGAGATTTGAAGCTAAGAGTGAAGAAAGATTAGAAATAATTAAGAAAGAATTTATTGATTTAGTTAATGGATATATAGGTGATGTTAGTGAAAAAGATAATTAATATTTTATTTATTATTTGTATTTCTATATTTATTTGTAGTTGTTCAGATAGTAATAATATTCATCATGTAAAGATTAGTGTAGAGAATTATGGTGATATAGAAGTAGAACTAGATGGAGATGTAGCTCCTATTACAGTAGATAATTTTATATCTTTAGTTAAAGATGGTTTTTATGATGGACTTACTTTTCATAGAATTATAGATGGTTTTATGATACAAGGAGGAGATCCTGAAGGTACTGGATTGGGAGGCTCAGATGAAACTATTAAGGGTGAATTTGAGGCTAATGGATATCATAATTCTATTAAACATGTAAGAGGTGTTATATCTATGGCTAGATCTAATGATTATAATAGTGCTAGTAGTCAATTCTTTATAGTACAACAAGATAGTTCTCATTTAGATGGTTTATATGCAGCTTTTGGTCATGTTACTAAAGGGATGGATGTAGTAGATAAGATAGCTAAAGAAGTTAAAGTAGAAGATAATAATGGTACTGTTTTAAAAGAAAATCAACCAATTATTACTAAAATAGAATATATAGATTAAAAAAAGAACAATTTTTTATAATTTGTTTCTTTTTTTATTATTTTATTGTATAATATTTTATAGATAGTAGGTGAGTATATGAATAGAGTATTTAGTAAAATAAGAATTACTTCTAGCTTGATAATGATTCTTTTAATTTATATAATATTTATAACTGGATCTACTTATGCTTATTTAGCTATAGGAAATAATAATAATTCTATTAATGGTATTGGTTCTTGTGGTAATGTTAGTTATAATGGTACTAATGTTATTGGAGCTAATTTAAATACAACTACTAATTATACTGAAGGTGCACATTCTACAGTTACTGTTAGTAAAACTGCTAATAGTGGTTATGTAGAAGCTGATATATTTATTCATAATAATAGTGGTTCTGTACCTTTTAATGTTGGAGCAGAAGGATATGATGCTTTTAAATATGTAGTATTAGATGGAAGCACTATTATTGGGGGAGGTATTATTACTAAAAGTAATAAAGATCAATTGTTAGCAACTATTCCTTTAACTGCAACAAGCAGAACTTATGATGTCTATGTATGGGTAGATGCTAATTTATCTCATGGATTATATAGTAATACATCATATTCAGGATATATATATGCTAAAGCTATATGTGAATCTACTGTAGATGAGACATCATCTTTATATAGAACAATGATAAATAATGCTCCATTAGATAATACTAGTAGTACTTATGTATCATCATCATCGGGAATTAATTTTGATGCAATAAACTCTGATACTAATGGTAAAGGAGTATATATAAGAGCAGGAACAGAAAATCAAGCATATCCCATCTATTACTATAGAGGGGATATAGATAATAATAATGTAATCTTTGCTAACATGTGTTTTAAAATAGTAAGAACCACTGATACAGGTGGCATAAAAATGATATATAATGGTGTACCATCTAATGGAGCTTGTAATAATACTGGAGACGATACTACAATAGGTACTAGTGCCTTTAACACAAATTCTGAAAGTATATCTGATGTAGGATATATGTATGGTACAATATATCCTCATGTATATAAAACATATAATCAGTTAGCAACTGCTTATGTATATGGAAAGAGTTTTAATTATATTGGAGATAATTATACTTTAACTAACACAATAACATCTACAGGAACATGGAGCAGTGATTATAATACTCTAAATAACGCTCATTATACCTGTTTTAATACAACAGGTACATGTCCATCAATTTATTATTTATATTGGACAAATCACAATTATGCATACTATATAACTTTAACAAATGGCAAATCAGTAAGTGATGCGCTGTCTGATATGTTAGATTATAATACTGCATCGAGTACCATAAAAGGAGATAATTCAACTTCTGGGACTGTTGATTATTGGTATTATAATAATATTGACCAAGTTAATGATAGTAAAGGCAATAGTTATAGTATCTATATTGAAGATACAATCTATTGTAATGATAGAAGTTTTAGTAATTATAGTGCATCAGGATGGAATCCAGATGGTGGAAGCACAAGTACTAATTTAAATTTTGGAGCATCCGGAAGAACTACTAATCCTATAGTAACTTGTCCAAGAGATATCGATAAGTTTACAGTGGCACCTGGAATAGGGAATGGTGACTTAGATTATCCAGTAGGATTACTTAGTGCTGATGAGATAAGAATGGCGGGTGCATCAAGCAATGAAAACTATAATTATTATTTATACAACGGACCAAGAGGTTCATCTGGTGGAACCATTTGGTGGTCGGCTTCTCCTCGTGGTGTAAACAGAAGCATTGTGAACGATTTTTTTTCTTATTCATCTGGTTCTTTGGGTAACAATCGTGTTAATCTCGCAAATGGTGTTCGTCCTGTCGTTTCACTTAAACATGGTATTAAGTTTAGTGATGGGGATGGATCTAGTAATAATCCTTATATAGTGGCTGATAGATAGAAAAATAAATTTAATTTATTTTTCTTTTTTTATATTAGTATATATTCTTTAGATATTATTCTTTTATCTGAACAGTATTCTATTATGTATTTGTTATCTTTTTTGGTAATGATTATTCCTATGGTTTTGTTTTGATTAATAGTTTTTAAGTTATTATCTATATAGTTCATATATATTTGGATTTGACCTATATGTTCTTTTTTTAATTCTGTTATTTTTAATTCTATTACTACATAGCAATTAAATTCTATGTTATAGAGTAGTAAATCTATATAGTTATAGGTATTACCTAATTTTATTTTGTATTCATTTTTTATGAAGGTAAAACCATTGCCTAATTCTTCTAAAAATGATGGTATATCTTCTAATATTAGTTGTTGTAATATTTTTTCAGATATTATTTTATAATTATTAGTATTCTTAATTATTATGGGATTAGGTATTAAGTCTTTAATTTCTAATTTTTCTTTATTGAGTAATTTGTTTTTAGTGCTATCTGGTAATCTTTCATATTCTTTGTTTTTGATTTTTTCTCTTAGTTGTCTTGTGGTAAGTAACATCGTGTTGCATTGATAAATATAATATTTTATTTTATCAATGTCTTTTATTGATAATAACTCAATCCAATGTCCCCAGGATAAATTTGCAGTCAACGACTGCACTTTCTGAAAGTTGTAATATTTTAGCATGTAATTTAATGATCTATATGAATATTTTTTGCCTAATTCTTCTGTTAATTTTTTAGAATAGTTCTTTATTATTCCTTCTCCATAGTGTTTACCTGCTTCACTTAATAATTTACCTACATTATAGTAAGTAGTTAGATCACTTTTATTTTTACTATAATCTTTTATTCTTTTTATTATTTCGTTATTTATTAATTGATTTTTTATTTCTGTATAATAGTTCATATTACCACCTCTAATATTATTATTCGACATTAATAAAAGAAATCCTTTTTAATTTATTAATTTTTAGTAAATTATTTAATAATAAATTATTCTTATGTTATAATTTTTATTGATAGGAGGTATTATATATATGTATGCTAGTGTTATAGTAGAGATTGGTGCTAAGAATGTAGATAGAACTTTTACATATAGAATACCTTCTGATATGGTGGGTAAGGTTAAGATTGGGGCTAGGGTTAAGGTTAGTTTTGGTAGACAATTATTAGAGGGTTTTGTATTAGATATATTTGATAAGATAGAGTCTGATTATGAGATTAAAGATATTATTGAGTTAGTGGATATAGAACCTATTTTAAATAAAGAAATGTTAGAGTTAGGTAAGGAGATTAGTAATTATACTTTATGTTCTAAGATATCTGCTTATCAGGTAATGTTACCCAAGGCTTTAAAGGCTAGTTATAATACCAATATTAATATTAAGAAAGATAAGTATTTAGTTTTAGATTGTGATAATGATATAGTTCTTGATTATATTAGTAAGTGTAGATTTGATAAACAGAAAGAATTATTAAATAATATTATTACTAATGGAGAAATAAAGATTAATAGTGTTGATAGTGCGGTTAAGACTTTAATTAAACATGGTTTAATTAAGATTATTGAGAAAGAAGCTTATAGATATAAATATGATAATAATAGTGAGGATATTAAGGTTACGTTAAATGATGAACAGGAATATGCGGTTAAGAGAGTTAGTGAATGTTTTGGTATATCTAAGACTTTTCTATTATATGGTGTAACTGGTAGTGGTAAGACGGAAGTTTACATGCATATTATTGATAAGGTGGTTAATAGTGGTAAGAGTGCTATTATGTTGGTTCCTGAGATTAGTTTAACTCCTCAGATAGTTGAAAGATTTATGTCTAGATTTGGTAATAATGTAGCTATACTTCATTCTGGTTTATCTGATGGGGAGAGATATGATGAATATAGAAAGATAGTTAATGGGGATGTTTCTATTGTAGTGGGTGCTAGGAGTGCTATATTTGCACCTTTAAAAGATATTGGAGTTATTATTATTGATGAAGAGCATACTAGTACTTATAAGCAAGATAATAATCCTAGATATCATGCTAGGGATGTAGCTATATTAAGAAGTAAATATTATAAATGTCCTTTGGTATTAGGTAGTGCTACTCCTTCTTTAGAGAGTATGGCTAGAGCGGGTAATAAGGTATATGAACTTCTTACTTTAAAAAAACGTGCTAGTGGTGGTAGTCTTCCAATAGTTACTATTGTTGATATGAAGAAAGAAATAAAGAAAGGTAATTATATATTTTCTTCTTTGTTAGATAAAAAAATTAAGGAAAAACTTAGTAAGGGAGAACAAATTATATTGTTTTTAAATAGAAGAGGCTATTCTTCTATGCTTACTTGTAGTAATTGTGGTGCTGTTAGTAAGTGTCCTAATTGTGATATTAGTTTAACTTATCATAAGTCTAGTGGGATGCTTAGATGCCATTATTGTGGTTATGCTATAAAGAAGTATAATATATGTCCTAAGTGTCATAGTAAGGATTTAAAGGATTATGGATTGGGTACTGAGCAATTAGAGGAATATATAATAAAGAATTATGGAGCTAGAGTAGTTAGAATGGATATGGATACTACTTCTAGAAAAGGAGCTCATGAAAGAATAATTAATGATTTTGGTAATCATAAGTATGATATATTACTTGGTACTCAGATGGTATCTAAGGGATTAGATTTTCCTATGGTAACATTAGTTGGTGTTATTAATGCTGATGCTAGTTTAAATATTCCTGATTTTAGGAGTAGTGAGAGAACTTTTCAGTTATTATGTCAGGTTAGTGGTAGAGCGGGAAGATCTGATAAAGAAGGAGAAGTTATTATACAGACTTATAATAATGAACATTATAGTATTATGTTAGCTAGGAATCATGATTATTTATCTTTTTATAAGGAAGAGATGAAATTAAGAAAGCAGTTAAATTATAGTCCTTATTATTATATTATTTTAGTTAATATTAGTAGTAGAGATTATGAATATAGTTTTGTTGAGGCTAAGAAAATTGGGGAATTTTTGAGAGATAATTTGAGTGGTGATACATATGTTTTGGGGCCTACGATGGCTAATTTATTTAAGATAAATAATATATATCATCAACAGTGTATAATTAAGTATAAGAAAGATCCTAAGTTAAGGAATACTTTACTTATGTTAGATAAACATTATAAGAATAATAATAAGATTAATATTGAAATAGATATTGATCCTAATAAGTGTTAGAGGTGTAAAATGATTAATATAGTTAAAAAAGGATTGGAAGATAGGTATATTGGTATTTTAGAGGTTAAATATTCTAATAATTGGAATATAGATAAGTTTGATAAGTTTTTAAATAATGAATTAAATAAGATTAAGAATAGTTCTTATGATAGGGAAAGTGTATTTAGGAATGATCCTTATTTTAGATATTTTAGGAAATATAAGAAGACTTATCCTGTTATGATGCAGGTAGAATCTTTTATATTAAAGAATAGAGAATTTAGGAGGGATAATTATCTTAATTGTATACCTTTTCTATCTGAATTAAAGAGTCATATATTACTTGGTAGTCATGATGTATCTAAGATAGAGGGAGATCTTATTTTGTATTCTTCAAATGATAAAGAAGTTTTTATGGGTATGGGAGATAGAGAAGCTCATGCTTATCCAGGGGATGTTACTGGTAGAGATGATAAGGGTATTATTCTTAGTTTAATATCTGGTGCTGATAATAGGACTTGTTTGAATGATAATAGTAGGCATATTTTATATTTTATTTTTGGTGTTCCTGGTATTAGTAAAGAAGATATAACGAGTGTTAAAGAAGAGTTAGTTAGTTATATTAATGTTTTAGATAATGATGCTAAATGTGAATTTAATATATTTTAGTGGTATTTTTTGTTGACAAAATAGTAAAATTATAATATAATTATTCACTGAAGTGAAGGAAAGTAGATTTTATCTCACCCGATTGTTTTAGATGATGGGTAAAAAGCCAATAAAATATTATAATTTATTGTTTTTGGTGAGGTGAATATTAGGCTTTCTAGTATTCATTTTATTTTGGAGGTGTTTACTATAGTAAATAATAAAGATAACTTAATTAATGAACAAATTAGGTGTAAGGAAATGATGGTTATTGGGCCTAATGGTGAACAATTAGGTATTAAGAGTAGACAGGATGCTTTAACTTTAGCAGGATATGCTGGATTTGATTTAGTGTTAATGAATGAGAATTCTAATCCACCTGTATGTAAGATTATGGATTATAACAGATTTAAGTATGAAAAGAAAAAGAAAGCTAAAGAAGCTTTAAAGAAACAAAGAGAAGCTATTGTTGATATTAAAGAGTTTAGATTATCTGTTACAATTGATAAACATGATTTTGATACTAGGGTTACTAACGCTAAAAAAGCTATTATGCGTGGTGATAAAGTTAAGGTTTCTATTCGTTTTAAGGGACGTCAAATAGCGCATCCCGAGCTTGCTAATGATGTTTTAGCTAAATTTGAAGAAGCTTTGAGTGATGTGGCTGAAGTTGAAATTAAGCCTAAGATGGAAGGTAGAAGTATCTTTATGCAAATGACACCAAAAAAATAGTATAGGAGGATTAATTATGGCAAAGAAAGTTAAAATGAAAAAGAATAAGATGAAGACACATAAAGGTCTTAAGAAAGTGTTAAATATTAGACAAAGTGGTTCTATTTCTGTTAAGAGTCAAGGTACTCGTCATAATACTGGTAAGAACAGTGCTAAAAGAAGTAGACAAAAGAGAAAAAATAATGGTTTAAATAATTCTGATTTAAAGAGAGTTAAGAGTTTGATTAAGTAGAGGAGGATGTAAGATGACAAGAGTTAAGGGTGGCACTGTTGCACGTGCAAGAAGAAAGAAAGTATTAAAAGAAGCTAAGGGTTACTTTGGAAGTAAACATAGATTATATAAGACTGCTCATGAACAAGTTATGCATTCTGGTCAATATGCTTTTAGAGATAGAAGACAAAATAAGAGAAACTTTAGAAAGTTATGGATTACAAGAATTAATGCTGCTTGTCGTGAGAATGAGATTAGTTATTCTAGATTTATTAATGGTTTAAATAAAGCTGGAGTTACTATTAATAGAAAGATGTTAGCAGAGCTTGCTATAGATAATAAGGAAACATTTAGTGATTTAGTTACTATAGCTAAGGATTCTTTAAATGGTAAAGCTTATACTCCTAAGGAAGTAAAAGCTAGTGTTAAAGAAGAAAAGAAAGAAGAAGTTAAGAAAGAGGCTACTAAGAAGCCTGCTGCTAAGAAAACTACTTCTACTGCTAAGAAGACTACAACTACAAAGAAAACTACTACTAAGAAGGAAAGTAAGTAATAAGCATCGAAAGATGCTTTTTATTTGACAAAAGAGTTAATTTGTGGTAAAATATTTCACTGTTTTAGGGGGATAGAATATGACTAAGAAAGAACAAATTAAGAGATTAAAAACTATAGCTTTTACTGTGGCTTTATCTACTACTGTTGGATTAACTGGATGTGGTAAGGGAAACAGTAATTATTTTAGTGATACAATGAGAGGTAGAAATAATAATACTTGTTTTGATGAATTAATTGGTGATGATTATTTTGATAAGATTGATGAGTTAGAGAAGTATATTTATTTATCTAATACTTTAGATAGTATGAATTTAAAAGATAATACTACTATTGATGATTATAGTAATACTAGTTTACTTTATGCTGATGAAATATATTCTTTACTTACTAATTATAAAGATAAAGACTATACTGAGGTTTCTAAAGATGAAATTAGAAGTAAATTATATGTTCAAAACAAATTAATTAATGCTTATTTAAGAGGTGAAGGTTATAGTATTATGGCTACTGCTACTTTATTAGGTTTGAAGGCTAGGGTGGCTGATGCTGCTGGTTTATCTGAAACGGAAGCTAGTCTTTTTAGGGTTATGGATCAGAAGACTTTTGAAGAAATTACTGATTTTCCATTTGCTTCTGTGTATATAGGTGATTATGATATTTCTAGATGTAATGATTATATTGAATTGTTAAAATCTGTATATAAGATGCAATCTAATGAAAGTGTAGCTTCTAATAAGAATGTTAAGGCTGTTTATAATAAAGAGAGAAATAAGTTTATTTTGAGAGCTATAAATATTCTTAGAGATTGTATGTCTAGAGATTATAAAGTAGATAGTAAGAATAGAGTTAGAAGAAAATAAAAAAATATCTAGTAATTTAGATATTTTTTTTGTATAATAATATTATAGGTGATAATATGTTAGGGAAAATAGTTAGTGTGATTGGAAATATTGTAAAGATTAAGTTAGAAGCTAATGTTTATAATATGGAAGGCGTTATTGGAAAAAATGTTATTTTTGAGAGTAAGGATATTAAGATTGTTGGAGAGATAGAAGATGGGGATTATACTTATTTAAATATTAAGATTATTGGAGAGATATCTAATAATAGTTTTATTTATGGTAGTATGATTAAGCCTTCTTTTAATGATGTATGTAGATTTATTACTAAGGAAGAATTGGATATTGTTTTTCAAAATGATCCTAATACTAATTTGATATCTTTGGGAGAGTCTGTTATTTATAAGGGATATAAGATATCTTTAGATGTTAATTCTTTTTTCTCTAATCATTTTGCTATTTTAGGTAATAGTGGTGCTGGTAAGAGTTATTCTGTTTCTCATATATTACAGAGTATATTTTATGAAGCTAAAGAAAAATTACCTTTTAAAACTAATATATTTTTATTTGATGCCTATGGGGAATATCAACCTGCTTTTATGGAGATAGGAAAGAATAATTCTAATATTAATTATAAGGTTATTACTACTGATTTGAATAATAGTGAGCATCCTCATTTATCTATTCCTTTTTGGTTATTAGGTACTGATGATATAGCTTTATTATTAAATGCTGATAATGAGAATCAGATACCTATTATTGAAAAAGCTTTGAAGTTAGTTGCTTTCTTTACTCAAGATGAAGAGAAAGTATTGGAACAGAAGAATGATATTATTGCTAGGAGTATATTAGATATTATATTTTCTGGTAAGAGTCCTAGTGAGATTAGAAATCAGCTTACTTCTGTTTTGACTAAGTTTCAAACTAAAGATATTAATTTGGAGATATCTTTAACTAAGGGTGGATGGACTAGAACTATTAGGCAATGTTTATATATAGAAGAGTCTGGTAGATTTGCTGATATAGAGCTTGTTATTAATTATTTAGAAGGATTTACTACTAAGGAATTTGAATTGGTTATGCCTGATGGTAGTTTTTCATATGGTCTTAAGGAATTTGAACTTGCTTTAGAGTTTGCTTTAATTAGCGAGGGTATTCTTACTAGCGAGAAGATATTTGATTATGCTAATGTGTTAAAGATTAGGTTAAATACTTTAATTAATAGTGATTATTCTAAGTATTTTGAGTATCCTATGTTTGTTAATAGAGAGGGATTTATTAGGGAAATATTAACTGTTTCTGGTAATAGAAAAGCCCAGATTATTAATTTTAATATTAATTATGTTGATGATAGATTCGCTAAGAATTTAGTTAAGATATATTCTAAATTATTATTTGATTATGTTGCTAAATTAAAGAATAGGGGTTCTATTGCTTTTCATATTTTATTAGAAGAAGCTCATAGATATGTTCAAGATGATATTGACGTAAGATTACTTGGTTATAATATATTTGAAAGAATTACTAAAGAGGGAAGAAAGTATGGTATTCTTTTAGGCTTAATTACACAGAGACCTTCTGAGTTATCTGAAACGGCTATTAGTCAGTGTAGTAATTTCTTAATATTTAAGATGTTTCATAAGCCAGATTTGGAGTTTATTTCATCTTTGTTACCTAATATAAATGATGAATTTATTGCGAGACTTAAGACTTTTCATTCTGGTATGTGTGTAGCGTATGGTTCTGCTTTTAAGATGCCAGTTATAATTAAGGTGGATGAACCTAATCCGGTTCCACTTAGCCAAAATGTTGATATTTCTGGTACTTGGTATGTTAAGCAATAGTTGACTTTATAATGGTTAGATGTTAAAATATTAAGTCATATTTATGAATTAAGGTGATATTATGAATTTATTAAATGTTAAAGGTAGTAGTGATTATTTACCTAATAAACAGTTAGTTAGGAATAAAATTATTAAAATTTTAACTAATAATTTTGAATCTTTTGGATATTTACCTGTTGAGACTACTACTTTGTGTTATTATGATTTGCTTGCTTCTAAGTATGCTGGTGGAGCAGAAATATTAAAAGAAGTATATAAGTTAAAGGATCAAGGTAATAGGGAATTAGGGTTAAGATATGATTTAACTGTTCCATTTTCTAAGATTATTAGTATGAATTTAAATAAAGAGATTGAACTTCCTTTTAGAAGATATGAGATTGGTAAGGTATATAGAGATGGTCCTGTTAAATTAGGTCGTGATAGAGAGTTTTATCAATGTGATGTTGATGTGTGTGGTATTGGTAGTTTACTTGCTGATGCTGAATTGTTGCAATTATCTTCTATTTGTTATAAAGAACTTGGTATTGATATAGAAGTTTTATGGAATAATAGAAAGTTTTTATCTGGTTTAATTATGGAAGCTGGTATTAATAAGGATGTTGTTAATAAGGTAATACTATCTGTTGATAAACTTGCTAAGATAGGTGAAGATGGTGTTAGGGGAGAATTAATGGAATATAATATTGATAATTCTTCTTTAGATAAATTATTTAGTTATTTTAAATTAGATATTAAAGATATAGAAAGTACTTTTAAAGATAGTAATAATGATATTCTTTTAGAAGGTATTAAGGAAGTATATGAACTTAATAGTTATTTAAGTGAATTAGGTTTAAAGGAATGTATTTTTACTCCTTATCTTGCTCGTGGATTAGATATATATACTGGTACTGTATGGGAAGTATTTGATAAGGAAAAGAGAATTAATTCTGCTATTGGTGGTGGTGGTAGATATGATAATATCATTACTAATTTTATTGATGATGGTAATGTTTATCCTGCTGTTGGTATGACTTTTGGATTGGTTCCTATATATGAGATTTTATCTTTAGATGAAGGCATTACTAAGGATAGATTATATGATTTATATATTGTTCCTATGAATACAGAAATATATTCTTTGGAGTTTGCTTCTAAATTAAGAAGTAATGGTGTTAAGGTAATTGTTGAATTTAATAATAAAAAGATTAAGAAGGCTTTTAATTGGGCTAGTAGGAATAATATCCCTTATGTTTTAGTTATTGGAGAAGATGAAGTTAATACTGGTAAGATAAAACTTAGGGATATGAATAATTCAAATGATATAGAGGTTAATATTAGTGATATAGATAAGATATGTGATATTGTTAAGAAATAGGTGATAATATGAGTTTAATTAAGGAGACTGAGACTTATTTAAATGGTATATTAAGAGATTTGGGTTATGAAGAAGAAGTTACTTTAGTTACTTCTTCTGTTCCTAGTTTAGGACAGTTTCAAGTTAATATAGCGATGATGCTTGCCAAAAAATATCATAAGAATCCTCGTGATGTTGCTAATGAAATTGTTAGTAAATTTGATGATAGATTTATTAATGTAAATATTGCAGGTCCTGGTTTTATTAATTTATCTTTTAGTGATGATATAATTATTAATTATATGAATAAATGTCTTAATGATTTTAATACTCATGTAGATAAGGAAAAAGGAAAGACTATTGTTATTGATTATGGTAATGCAAATGCGGCTAAGGCTTTACATGTTGGTCATATGAGAAGTGCTAATATTGGAGAGGTTCTTAAAAGAATTGATA
>CAZRJK010000014.1:0-33667 GCA_964600615.1 uncultured Muribaculaceae bacterium
ATATCATGTTCCGTTAGCTCAGTAGGTAGAGCATTTGACTTTTAATCAAAGGGTCTGGAGTTCGAATCTCCAACGGGACACCATTTAAAAAATAAAAGGAATCAATTGATTCCTTTTTTTATTTTATTAATTCACCTTCAAACACAGTTGTAGCAGGACCAGTCATATAAACATGATTATCACTATCCCACTTTATATTTAAATCACCACCTAATAAATGAACACATACCTCTCTATTAGTAAAAGAATTAATACAACAAGCTACAGCACAAGCACAAGCACCAGTACCACATGCAAAAGTCTCTCCTGCTCCCCTTTCCCATACTCTCATAGTTATATTTTTTTTATCATCAATAGAAATAAATTCTACATTAGTCTTTTTAGGAAACAATTCGTTTACTTCAATTAAACTACCATATTTAGAAACATCAAAATCCCTAACGTTATCAACAACTGTTATCGCATGGGGATTTCCCATTGAAACACAAGTAAATTTAAATTCTTTATCCAAAACTTTAATAGATAAATCCTTAACAATCTCTTTATCACTAATAACAGGAATTTTTCCTGCGTCAAAAATAGGTTCCCCCATATCAACTCTAACTGTTTCTACTAAACCATCAATAACGTTTAAAACTAAAGTTTTAATACCTGCTAAAGTCTCAATAGTAATTTCTTTTTTATCAGTAAATCTCCTATCATAAACAAATTTACCAACACACCTAATCCCATTACCACACATCTCAGCCTCAGATCCATCAGCATTAAACATTCTCATTTTAAAATCAGCCTTATCGCTATTACAAATAAGAATTAAACCATCAGAACCTATACCAAAATGCCTATCACTAACGAATTTAGCTAATTCACTAGGATTATCTATCTTTTGATTTATAGCATCCATATATACATAATCATTACCTAATCCATGCATTTTCGTAAACTTAATCATAACTACCTCCTAAAACAAACTCAATTGACTAGATTCTGGCAAATCACCAAACATTCCCATTGCTCTCATCTTATCCACAAGCGTTGTAGAAACATGACATCTCTTTTGAAAATCTTCAATAGATATAAATTCTCTCTTTTTAGCTTCCTCACAAATACTCTGAGCAACTGTATCCCCAAGACCATCAATAGTCCTAAATGGTGGAATTAAAGTCTTACCATCATCTGCAATAATAAAGTTTTTAGCATCACTCTTCATAATATCTAAATTACCAAAGACAAAACCCCTAGCTGTAGCCTCTAAAGCAAGCTTTAAAGTTTCTAAAACAGCATTATCTTTATTAGTAGCATCATAACCCTTATTATTAATTTCCTCTATTCTAGACTTAATAGAACTATATCCCTTTATCATACTAACAATATCAAAATCACTAAATCTAGTAGAAAAATAAGTAGCATAATATATAGCAGGATAATGTACCTTATAATAAGCTATTCTAAAAGCACTAATAACATAAGCAGCAGCATGAGCCTTAGGAAACATATACTTAATCTTAGCACAACTATCAATAAACCACTTTTCAATACCAGCATCTTCCATCGTTTTAACATGTTTCTTCCAAGCATCAGGTTCCTTACTAGCTTTTCCTTTACGCACAAATTCCATTATCTTAAAAGCCTTAAGCGGTTCCAATCCATGATACATAAGATATACCATAATATCATCACGACACCCAATAACATCCTTAAACGCTACCTTACCACTCCTAATAAGTTCTTGAGCATTACCTAACCATACATCAGTACCATGAGATAAACCTGATATCTTAATTAATTCAGCAAAAGTCTTAGGCTTAGTATCAACTAACATACCAATAGTAAAAGGTGTACCAAATTCTGGTATTCCTAACGTACCAGTTTCATTCATAATTTGTTCCTTAGTAACCCCTAAAGGCTCAGGTGATAAGAATATTCCCATTGTTTCTTTATCATCTAAAGGAACATCAGAAACAACACTAACACCCCTTAAATTTTGAATAAATCTTAATTGTGTAGGATCAGTATGACCCAAAATATCTAATTTTAATACATCCTGATCAATAGCATGATAATCAAAATGAGTAGTCCTCCAAGCACTAGTAGGATCATCAGCAGGATATTGATAAGGAGTAAAATCAAACACATCCATATAACCAGGAATAACAACTATACCACCAGGATGTTGTCCTGTAGTCCTCTTAACTCCAGTACATCCAATAGCAATTCTCTCAATCTCTGCACTACGCATCTTCATATCATGATCTTCTATAAATCCCTTAACAAAACCAAAAGCAGTCTTCTCAGCAACTGTACCAATCGTACCAGCTCTATAAACATTATCTTCCCCGAATAATACCTTAGTATAATTATGAGCACTAGCTTGATTCAAATCAGAAAAATTCAAATCAATATCAGGAACCTTATCAGCATTAAATCCTAAGAAAGTAGCAAAAGGCATATCTTGACCATCCTTAATCATAGCAGTACCACAATTAGGACATTTCTTATCCGGTAAATCAAAACCAGATGAATATACTGAACCCAAAGAATTACCATCTTCATCATCAAATATACTATACTTACATTTAGGACATCTATAATGAGCGGCTAAAGGATTAACTTCCGTAATCCCCATCATCGTAGCCACAAATGAAGAACCAACACTACCACGACTACCAACTAAATAACCTTCATCATTAGAGTGTTTTACCAACTTCTGAGCTATTAAATATATAACATCAAATCCTCCACCTATAATACCACCCAAAGCTTTATTAACAGCGCTTCCTAATTCTTCTTTAGTATATTTTTTATCACTACTATTCTTTATATCATCACTAACTAATTTTCTAACAGCCTTATCACCCTTATTTATAACTTCATGTAATCTCTTAAATGCTTCTTTTTCATATTCTTCTCCAGTTAATTTACCTTCCTTATCTAAAACATTCTTAATACTAGTTAAAACAGCATCACCATATAATTCCTTAGCAATTCTCTCCTCTATATTAAAAGGTAATTCTTCACCATACCAATCACTAGCCTTACTATAAACTAAATCTATAACAGTCTCAATTGATTTATCAATTTTAGGTGAAAAAGGAATACCATCAGTATCAATAATAACCTCATAATCAGAACACATATCAAGTATCTTATAAGTATTATCAATAACAATTTCATTTCTAACATCTTCATCTAAAAAATTAAATTCTTCTAGCATCTCTTCCGTAGTCCTAAAATATTGATCAGGAATAGTTTCATATCCCTTTAAACTCAAATATCTAGCTAAAGGATGTCTACCCTTACCAGGAACATTCTGATGTACAATTATTTCCCTATATATCTTATCTTCTTTAGTCAAAGTATGAGCATCACTAGTAGCAACAACTATCTTACCTATTTCTCTAGCACATCTAATAATCTTATTTAAAGCATAAATAACTTCCTCATTACTACTAATATCATGTCTAGCAACTAAATGACTATAATTGCTAGGAGGTTGTACCTCTATATAATCATAAAATTCCATAACTTTCTTTAAATCTTCATCATTTCTAGTTAAAGCTATATTAAATATTTCTCCATTATAACAACCACTACCAATAAGTAAATCTTCTCTATGCTCATTAATTAAATGCCTAGGAACTCTAGCAGATTTAACCAAATATTTAGTAGAACCATAACTAACAAGCTTAAACATATTCTTAAGACCCACTCTACTCTTAGCAATCATATTAACATGCATTTCCCTATTCCAACTATTTATTTCAGCTTCCGTAGGCAAATTATATAAATCATTAAAAGTCTTAATATTATCATCTAATTGTTTTAACATCTTAAAAAATACATAACCCGTAAACTCAGCATCATAAGAAGCCCTATGATGATGCCCTTCAGCAGAACCATCAGATTCCTCAAAAGCTATACCATAATTTTTAGTTAAAGCAGATAAATTATGTCTTTTTAAATCTTTATTTATAATTTGTGAAATAATCATTGTATCCAATACAGTATTCTTTAACTCACCTAAATTATATCTATAATAAGCACTCTCTAACATATTAATATCAAATCTAGCATTATGCGCAACAAGAGGCAAATCACCAATCCATTCTCTAAACTTACGAACAACTTCCTCTTCTTTAGGACAATCCTTAACCATATTATTAGTAATACCAGTTAATTCAGTTATCTCCGTATCAATTAAAACGCCAGGATTAATCAATTCATTAAAAGTATCCAAAACAACACCATGCTGCATCTTAACAGCACCAATTTCAATCATTGTATCATGTAACCCAGGATTAAAACCAGTAGTCTCAGTATCAAAAATAACATAAGTAGCATCATTAATATCACTATCATTAGGACTAATAACAATATCTAAATTATCATCACTCATCTCTAATTCAGTACCATACATAACCCTAAAAGTAGGTGCCTTACTCATCTCATCTTTAACTTTAGATATTTCCTCATCTATTAAATTTATATCACAAACATTATCCTTATCAATACTATTCTTCTTTTCTTCTAATTCCTTAATCTTATCTTTATAAGGAGCTAATATTTTCTTATTATGCCCCACAACCTCGTTATACACATGTGGAAAAGCTTGACATCCATCATGATCAGTAATCGCAATACCTCTATGCCCCCACTTTATAGCTTGATTAACTAACTTAACTTCATCTATTACCCCATCCATCTGACTCATCATCGTATGAGCATGAAGTTCTACTCTCTTTCTCTCACTATTATCCACACTTACCCAATCTAATTTAGGATCAATAGAAATAATATCATTTAACCTTGTCATAAAAACAAGTTCCCCATTAGAAAAATTATCTTCTTTTACTCTACCATACATAGAATACCAATTACCATTCTTAAGTAACGCCTTAAGTCTAGCATACTCTTCATCATCCCTAGTAAATATCTTACAATACATACTATCAGAAAAATCAGTAACCTTTAGAGTAAAAATCTTATAGCCACTTTTTGCTTCAAATATATCAATTCCAAATACTTGAACTTCAATATTTATATTCTCAACTTCATATAATAAATCTTTAATTTTAGTAACTTCTCTACTCTTCTTAGCTCTATAATAATTTTTAGGCTTTACATCTTCTTTTTTATCCTCTACTTCTTTAAATTCTATCTTATCTACTATCTTCTCCGATTCTATCTGTTCAATAAGAGAATTCTCTTTACTCAAATCTAAATTAATCTCAACATCAACATTAAATCCATATACTCTTAATCTATCTACTAAATCATCCTTAATGTCATTTAAATTAGCTTCTTCTACGTTGTTAAATACATCAAAAACAATACTTCTACCACCTACATTTATATTTCTACCTACAAACACATTATATCTAACATTATCTTTAGCATAACATTTTATAATATAATCAATATATTCCAATATATTAGAATAATCTTCTCCTTCATAACTAATAGTTAAGCTAATCCTATCATTAAATTCTTCCTTTAAACACGCTAATACATTATCATAAACATTCTTAGGTAATATATTATCTACACTAATAATAAAATTAAAACTATTACTCTTCTTATCAACAACAATATTCTTGATAGAACAATTACTAAAATAACTCATATAATCCTCATCAATACCAATCTGATTAAGTAATTTTTCTAATTTATTATCCATATTACCACCTCTAAGCTATATATAATTATAACAAACTAATTAAAAAAAGAATTATTTTTTCCCTACTGTTTACAAATATTTTATACTAATTTTTATTATTAATAAAATAATCAGGAATATTACCTTGAATAACCTTCATCATAATAACTCTACTAATTTCTATTTCTTTATTCTTAGAAATAAATAAAGCACTAACTAAAACATTAACCTTAACCTTAATTCTTACTTCTATCATTGCATTATTAATACCATATTCTTTTATATTACTATCCAAATCAGATATAACATCATTAATTATAATTAATTTAATAGGAATACTAGGGCCTATATTACTAAGAAGACCATTACCAGTTAAATTACCTATAGGTACATAATATATAAAACCATTTCTTAAATTATTAATTTCTATATTAGATAATCCCTTTAAATCAATATCACTAATATTACCATTCTCTATACTATTTAAATAATTATTTATTTTATTATTCATCTTATTCAATAATATATTAGCCTTATAATTATCTAAATTAATACTCTTTATATCATTATTAATCTTATCAATAATAAACAAATCATTATTATCTACAGAAATAGAATTATTAACCACTAAAGTTATAATTCTAGTCGCATATTTCTCCCCATATGATAATAATAACTTTCCATATTTATCTCCATAATATTTAATAAGAAAAAAAGACATAATCAAACTAATTAAAAATATATATAACACAATAGTTAATTTATTATTATTTCTCATATATAATAATATGAAATTAAAACTATTTTACTACTTTACACTTAACAAAAAAAATATAAACAAATAACTATAATTTATAGTAAAAAAACCTTATTTATAGTATAATTAATTAAAGGTGATGTTATGATATCTGCTAAATACTTTAAACAAAACACTTACGCAAAAAGAGGCATGATATTAGAAGATGATATCAATAGAACTAATAAATATTATCTTGATAATAACATTGCCATAATCTACAAAAAACCAACTCCAATAAAAATAGTTAAAGTAGAATATCCTAGTAATGTTATCAAAGAAGCCTACTTTAATGAACCTTCTACATTAGACTATAATGGTATATATCAAGGAAAATATATCGAATTTGATGCTAAAGAAACAACCAGTAAAACAAGTTTCCCTATTCAAAACATTCATAGTCATCAATTAGAACACATAAAAAGAATAATAGAATTTGGAGGAATTGCTTTTTTAATAATTAGATTTACTAATCTAAATAAAACATATATATTAAATGGAACTGATTTATTAACTTTTATTAATAGCAATAAAAGAAAATCTCTTCCTATAGATTATTTCAATCAAAAAGGTTATATTGTAGAAACAAAATATACTCCTAGATTAGATTATATCAAAGTAATTGATAAAATTATAAATAAAAAGGATGGTAATTAGTATGGTAAAAAAGAAACATATAAAAAAGCATAAAGACAAGAAAAAACTATCAAGAGAAGAAAAAAGAAGACTTAAAGAAGAAAAAAGAAGATTAAGAAAAGAAAGAAAAGAACAACTTAAAGAAGAAAAAAGAAGATTAAAAGAAGAAAAAAATAATAATATCAAAGATGATAAAAGAGGAAAGAAAAAAGGAAGAAAAGAAAAGAAAAAAAGAAAACTATGGAAAAAACTATTAAGTCTTTTCATAGTCCTATGTTCCTTTGGAATATTTGCTGTCTTCGGTTTCTTTCTATACATTGTATCTACAACTGGAGAATTTGATCCTAACAAATTAGCTAATCAAGATCAAACAATAATATATGATGGTAAAAATAATATAATAGCAAAATTAGGAATAGAAAAAAGAGAATCAATTGAATACAATCAATTACCTCAAGTTCTAGTAGATGCTATAATTGCTACCGAAGATTCAAGATTCTTTGAACATAATGGTGTAGATGGTGCTAGATTTTTAAAAGCATCAATTGGACAACTAACAGGAAATAGTTCAGCCGGTGGAGCCTCTACTCTAACCATGCAAGTAGTAAAAAATAATCTTACATCAACAGATCAAACAATTATCAGAAAGTTTAAAGATATTTATCTATCAGTCTTCTTTATGGAACAAAAATACACTAAAGAAGAAATTATAGAATTCTATGTAAATGATAGCTTACTAGGTGGAAATGTCTATGGTGTACAAGAAGCATCAAAATATTATTTTAATAAAAATGTATCAGAATTAAGCCTACCTGAAGCTGCTTTAATTGCTGGACTTTTCCAATCACCTAATGGATACAATCCTTACCTACATCCAGAAGCAGCTCAAGAAAGATTAAAATTAGTATTAAAATTAATGGTAAGACATGGATACATCAATAAAAAAGAAGCTGAAATAGCTGGAAGCATTGATGTAAAAAGTCTACTTACACAAAACAATGATAAAACATTATATCAAGGATACGTGGACGCTGTAATAGATGAAGTAAAACAAAAAACAAAAAATGATCCGTATCTAGTTTCAATGGAAATATACACAGCATTAAATCCTGATATTCAAAAAGGATTAGAAGATGTATTAGATGGAAAAACATTTAATTGGCCAGATGAAAAAGTTCAAGCTGGAATTACTGTATTAGACATAAATACAGGTGAAATACAAGCTCTAGGTGCTGGAAGAAACAGACAAGGTGAAAGAACTTATAACTATGCTACAATGGCAAAAAGACAACCAGGTTCAACAGCAAAACCAATCTTTGCCTATGGCCCAGGAATGGAATTTGATAATTTCTCTACTTATGAACCATTTGTAGATGAACCTTGGCACTACTCAGATGGAACAGAATTTGGAAACTGGGATGGTGGATATCAAGGATTAATGACTTTAAAAAATGCTGTAGCAGTATCAAGAAACGTTCCTGCAGTTAAAGCTCTACAAAGAGTTAATAAAGACGTAGGAAACGATAAAATTGTAAAATTTGTTAATAATTTAGGAATAGAATTAGAAGATAATGTAGCTTATGAAGCTTATGCTATAGGTGGTTTGTCAAAAGGTGTTACTACTGTTCAAATGGCAGCAGCATATGCCGCATTTGGAAATGGTGGTTACTACATAGAGCCTCATACAGTAAAATCAATAAAATATAGAGGTACCGATGAAACAACAGAATTTAATTATAAAAAGAAACAAGCTATGAAAGAATCAACAGCTTATCTAATGACAAATGTATTAGAATATGCTGCTCACCATGGTTTCTCTGGTGGAACAAGCGGATATGGTGGAACAAAAGCTGTAAAAACCGGAACATCAAATTTTAGTTCTGAAGAATTAGCAAGATATGGACTACCAAGTAGTGCCGTAAAAGATTTATGGTCTGTAGCCTACACGTCTGAATTATCAATATCATTGTGGTATGGTTATGAAAAAACTTCATCAGACTATTATTTAGGCGGTGCTAGTGCTCCAAAAGATAACTTAATGTATGCCGTAATGAAAACCATACCAGTAACTACCAAACCATTTAACATACCATCATCTGTAAAACAAATAACCGTAGAAAACTTAACCTATCCTCCTCAATTACCTAGTGATAATACTCCTGGAGAGTTAAGAGTTACCGAATGGTTTGCTGAAGGATCAGAACCAAATGAAGTATCAACTAGATTTAGTAGTAAACTATCAGATGTTAAAAACCTTAAAGCAAGTCCAAGTATATCAGGAACAAAAATAACTTGGGAAAGTGGCGGTTCAGATCCAAATTCCGACGAAGTATTAAACAAATATTTTGCTCAAGATGCCTTTGGCAACAGTGGAAATGCTATGACTGAAAGAATAAAAGGAATATTAGGAGCTTATGGCTATGGAATATATGTCGATGGCAAATCAGTTGGTTTCACTAAAGACAAAACATATACATATAAACCTACAAAATCAGGTAATGTAACTATAACAGTTAAAACTGAATACCAAAACTTTAAAGGAACTGCTTCAAATGGTGTTTCAGTAAAAACCAATGTTCTAGCTCCTGAAGAAGAATCAGATAAATTAGTCATCAAAGCAGCTTCTACTGGAACAGGAACAATAGGACACTACAACGATGGAGAATTAACAGTAGAATTTGAAGGTGAAGATGTTACTGAAGAATGTACAATTAATTATAGTATTAAAATTGGAAACAAAACAATTAGTAAGACAACAAAAGAAGCATTAGAAGAAGAAATAAATAAAATAACTGAGCCTGGAAAATATACTATAAATTATAGTGCTACATACAAAATAATTAATAAAGCTAGACATACAAAAACAATAGAATTAACAGAATAAAAAAGAAAGTTAAAAATTAACTTTCTTTTTTTATTCACAGGTATATCCTAAATCTTCATAACTAGTTCGTAAATTATCAAAATTTCTATCAACATTAAACCTAGTTAAATCCGAATCACTTATCTTATCAAAATCAATCTTATAAATAACCTTATATTCAGTATCATTATCAACATCAACATCATAAGAAAAACCTTTAATATTATCATAAGTACTAAATTGATTTTGATAATTATTTCTTACTCCAGCTAAATCTAATATAGTATCTCTTACACCATCTGCGATACCATCAATAGCATCTCCAACAGCACCATCTACTACTTCATCAGAAGTGATTTTTCCATCATTACCTACTACACCACTATCAGAAGTAGTTCCATCAGTATCTGCATTAACACCATCAGGAACATTATCGGTAGTAGTCATATCTTGATTGTAATCATAAGTAATAGTAACATATTTAACATCATTATCACTATACTCTATTTTATACTTTGTATTAGTAGTTAAGCCATTGCTTTCAGTAGTAGAAGTACAAGTCAAAGTATCAGTTTTCATACCACAACCACTCATAAAAAATACTATACCAAATACAATTAATATTTTTTTCATTTTTTCCCTCCAATCATTATTTAATATACCCAAATAATAAAATAATTATATTACCAATTTTTACCAAAAAAAAGAAAGTATAAATACTTTCTAAAAATCACAACTACCAGGAGTTCTAGGATAAGGAATAACATCACGAATATTTTCAACACCAGTTAAATATATAAGTAACCTCTCAAATCCCATACCATATCCAGAATGAACACATCCACCAAATCTACGTAGATTTAAATACCATTCCATTCCTTCCATAGGCATATTTAATTCTTTCATACGATTAACTAGTTTATCAAAATCTTCTTCCCTTTGTGAACCACCCATTAATTCACCAGCTCCTGGAACCTCCAAATCAACAGCAGCTACTGTTTTACCATCAGAATTTTGTTTCATATAAAAAGCTTTAATATCTTTAGGCCAATTTTTTATAAATACTGGACCATTAAAATATTCTGTAATATATTTTTCATGTTCCTTAGCAATATCTTCACCATATTCAGGTTCAAATTCCCATTTAACCTTAGCTTTCTTTAAAATAGAAATAACTTCTTCATGATCAATTCTAATAAAATCACTATTAATAAGTTTATTTAATTTTTCTTTTAAACCTTTTTCAACAAATTTATCAAAAAAATCAATCTCTGTTGAACAATGTTCTAAAACATATGACACAACATATTTAAGTTGTTCCTCCATAATATCCATATCACCATCTAAATCACAAAAAGCAATCTCCGGTTCTATCATCCAAAATTCATTAGCATGTGTTTTAGTATTAGAATTTTCCGCTCTAAAAGTAGGACCAAAAGTATAAACCTTTTTATAAGCCATAGCATAAGTTTCTGCTTCTAATTGACCAGAAACAGTAAGAGAAGTAGTTTTACCAAAGAAGTCTTTACTATAATCTACTTTACCACTCTTAGCTACTCTTTCTAAATCCAAAGTAGTAACTTGAAACATCTCACCTGCTCCCTCACAATCACTAGCAGTAATAATTGGAGCATGAAAATATACATAACCTCTCTCTTGGAAATACTTATGAATTGCATATGCTGCAACACTTCTAACCCTAAATACAGCTTGAAACAAATTTGTTCTAGGTCTAAGATAAGCAACTTCTCTCAAAAACTCCCTCGTATGTCTTTTAGGTTGAATAGGAAAATCACTAGGACAATCACCAAGTAATAATACCTTACTAGCCTTTAATTCAAATTTTTGGTTTCCCTGTGACTCTACTACCTTACCTTCTACTTCTATAGCAGAACCAACTAAAAATTTAGCTACTTCATCAAAATTCTTTAATTTATTATCATAAACAACTTGCAAATTAGAAAAACAAGTACCATCTGAAAAATCAATAAATCCAAAATCCTTTTGCTTTCTATGATTTCTAATCCATCCTTCTAATTTCACTTTTTTTCCAATATAATCTTTTTCAAATAAATCTCTTACGTCCATACTATCACATCCATTTACTATTATACCAGATATTATTAAAAATAATAAGTATTTCTACTTATTATCTCATTTTTTTTACGATTAAACTAACATATCTTTTAACATCCTTAATTAACTTACCATACAAATTAGGATAATGCTTAATCTCATTTATGATATTTATATCATCTCTAGATACAACACCAATAATCTCATTACCATCTTCGCTAACAACAGGAACTTCTCTACCTAATAAATAATCAGTTGTTGTTTCAAAAATATCAGCAAGAATACAAAACGTATCTAAACTAGGAGTTCTAGTTCCGTTCTCATAACCACAAATAGAAACCTTAGTAACACCTATTAAATCACCTAATTCTTGTTGACTCATTCCTTTTTCTAATCTCATATCTTTAATTCTTTTTCCAATTAACATATAAAATCCCTCACTTACAATTACATTTTTGTTAATTTAAATTTAATTAATTTATTAGGTTTTTTCGCACTAATTAAACTAACAAGTAATAGTATGCCATACTTCTTTATTTTTTGCAACACTTTTTTAATTTTTTTTTATTTTTTTTCAAAAGAGATAACTAAACAGCTATCTCCATCCTAAAAAAAACAAGAACCTAAAATAATTGCAAGCAATATATATAAAACAACAACTATTAAAAAGCTATTCCCACTCTTACAATTATGATCACAATTAGTATTTGTCATATAATCACCCCCTATTTACTAAATCCAAGCTCCTAATATAATTATAAGTAAAATAAATAATACCAAAACAATAGCTGCAGAAGATCCATAATTATTCATATTCTACCCCCCTTTTTTATCTATTCACTCATATTCTATGGATTTAATAAAATAATGTTCATATTTTAACCTAAAGAAAAAGAAATGTTAAAACATTTCATCTTCATCATTTTTTTTCTTCATAAATAACATAAATAAAGCTAGAAGTAAAATTAAAACAAATTGAAATATAAATACTAGTATACCATTATCATTTAACCATCCCATAATATCCTTTTTCTTACCAGTAGTATCAAATTCAACATATATACCCTTATCCAAATTATTATTATCAATATACCATATATAATCAAATCCATCAATCTTATCAGCATTACTAGCAACCAATTTATATTTACTACTTATCTTAACTGTTAAACTATGTAAATCATCATAACGTTCAAAACAACTAAAACTGCCAACAGTAGATACATATATATTATTCTTATTATATTTAACATCTACCTTATCATAACAACTATTAAGCATAGTACTACTTAAAAACTCTCTATATTTAAAAGTATGAAACAAAGAAAAACCATTATCATTCATACTAGCATCATAGAAACCTTCACTACCAGGCTTCACATCGGCATCATATTCATCAACATCATAAACTAGAGGCAAAATTAAATTATTAATATTAGTAACAACACTATCAACTTCTAACTTTTCCTTAAATTCATCATCTTCTATCTCTAAATTATAAGTAGCATTACAACCAGTAACTAAAAATAAACAAAATAATAATAAAATTCTTTTCTTCATATTATCACCTAAGCATTTACAGTACAATTCTTAGCATACCAATCAGTCATATCATGAATAGTATAAATCCCCATTGATGTCTGTTTTGTAAAATCAACACCACTACTATGTGACTCAGCAGTAATAATTGTTCCATCACCATTATTTTTAACAACTAAACGAATATGTCCACCCTTTTCTGTACGATAAACCATAATATCACCAGGTTTAGCTTCGCTAAGAGAAATAGGAGGCCCATATTCATTAGAAATATAAGAACTAGTAGTTCTAGCATGAAAATCAGATTTACAACCATTCTTTATAGCCCATGAAACAAAGCCTGAACAATCATAACTATGATAATAATAAACATTACCACCAGAGCTTTCCTCACTAGCCCCATAAGTACCTAAATAACTAGAAATACCTATAGTAAAAGCTCCATCATTTTGGCCACCACCCCAATAATAAGGCAAATAATAACCTTTTTGTCTTAGACCATAAATCAATGATTGACCAGCAGCAGCAACTCCAGCACCAGTACCATAACCAGATTTATTAACCATATCTTTAATATAAACATTTACTTCATTAATAATATCCTCACTTAAAGGAGAATTAACAACAGTTAACCCCTCATGTCCTAAAGGATAATCAGTTAATTCCACTAAAGAACCATTATTACCAGTACATACAATACCTTCACCAGTATCTAATCCAAAAATTGTCTTCCTAATACCGCCCATATTAGTCTTAACTTGCCATTCCATGTATGCCTTTTGATCGTCTTCTGTCGTCGCTACACAATTAGTAGTATTAGCAACAGAACATTCTCTTTCACAAGCATTTTGAACTCTAGAAGGAACTCCATCAGGATATATGTAATCCTTATAATAACAACCACCATCATTATCAGAACCAGGATTATACCAATATTCACCAATATAACTATATTTAGCCATCATATCAGATAAAGAAGAATATTGTGACACAATTTCTAAAAATCTATCTACACCTGCTAGAAATGAATCAAATTTTTCACAATCTGCTCCACCACCAGTATTTGTACAACCAATGCCCCAATAATTATAACCACCTGTAGTTTTAGTTTCCAAACATTCTGATTCAGCATAAGCTCTAACCACAACAAGTTCTGGATTAATAGATTTTTCAACTGCCTTATCATATATTTGCCCAGCATTTTCTGAAAAAACAGAATCAATACCACTAGAAGAAGTAAAATTTGTAACACTTTCCACAAATTGTGTCTTAGTCAAAGAAGTCTTATTAATAACGAAACCACTTTCAGTACAAATAACCGTTTCTTTTTTATCAGAAAAATCTATTTTAATTATCTCTAAAAGAATCAATGCTGCTGCAAATATTGCAACAAAAAATAGTATAGTTGGTAAAGAACCAATTATAAATTTAACAATTAACGCTCTTGTTAAGCCACTACCCATAGATTCATCTTCCAATTATACCACCACCTAAACTAAAGAATTATAAACCTCCACCTGATCCAAAAGATTCTAATTCCTCTTCACTTACAATAACATTTATTTGCATTCTCCTAGAACCACATACAAATAATGCATCACCCTGATTATATCTCTTTATACTCTCTCTCTCATTATCATTTAAATCAACTAACAAAGACAAATCATCAACAGATTGTTTTCTAAGTCCCATTACTAAATAATAAGATGAATTATCAAAAATAGCCTTACCATGAACAATAATATCTTGTCCAACAAAATCACTAGGTTGCTGTGTAATAATTATCGTCCCCGTATTATATTTTCTAGCTCTTCTTTGAACCTGAGCTAAAAATTCAGCACCTAAAATATTCTTAGTACCCAATAAAACGTGAGCTTCATCAACAGATAAAACAGTATTAACTTCAGGATTTAAACATAACCCCCAAGCAAACTTCAACACATTAAATAAAAGTGCATTTCTAATATTAGCATCACTATTCATTAATTCTTTAATATTAAATACCAAGAAATCACCATTAGCATTAATACTAGTATGTCCATTAAAATAATACTTAAGTTCTCTAGTAAAAGGTCTAATCTTAATCTCTAATCTTTCCATTATATCTTTTTCACGAGTTTTCTCAGTCATTGACCTTAATCTACCAACAATAGTAGCATAAACATCTTGCATAATTGGAAAATCTTTAGAAGAATATTGACTAAAATCACTATTAAAATTAATACCAAATCTAGCATATGTATCCTGAACAACTTCACTAAACATATTAAGAACATCCTCTTCTATATCAGGAGAATAATATTTCATAAATGCTTTTAAATTTTGCAAAGTAGTATTCAAAACAGTATAACTCTGTCCATTTTTCAAATCCTCTTCATCAACATCAACAATAATCTCAAGTGGATTAATTAATCCGTAAGCTCCACCCTTACCCAAATCAATTACTTCACCACCATAATTTCTTGTCATTTCACTAATTTCACCCTCAGGGTCAATAGCAACAATTTGGTAACCATTTCTAATATGACTTCTTAAGATCATCTTAGCAGCTGTACTCTTACCAGATCCACTAGCACCTAAAATAATCATATTAGCATTATTTCTATTATTCTCTTTCTTTATTTGATATAAAAATTGATTAAATAATACTACACCACCAGAAAAGTCAACACCAAGTAAAGTAGATAATCCCTCATCCTTAATACTGTCAAAAACAAAAGGATACATAGCAGCCATCGTAGATGAAGGCATAGGAGTACCTATTCTCTCTTCTATAACTTGTTTTTCAAATATAGGCAACATAGATTTAAGAATATTCTCTTGCTCAAACCTAATAGGAATAGCTCTCATTTCCATAGCATCCAAATAATTCTTTAAAGCTAATTTTCTAGATTCCAATTGATCCTTAGTATCAGCAGTAACCAATAAATGCATTTGAAAATCAAATGTTTTAGTCTGACTAGCAGTAAATTGTTGAATATAATATTCCAAACTATCTATATCTTGTCTTATTCTCTCTTGAATAGTAACATCTTTTTCTTGTTGATACCTAGCCTTTAAATCAGCTATTTCCTTATTTAACATTTTAGATAAAACAGAAAATTCCAAAGGTATATGTTTAACAACTAATTTAATACCAGACATATTAGTAATACTAGACAAATAACCAGGTCCAATATACCTAGGATAAGATACAACAGTTAAAATAGTAGCATATTTATCACTGATAGAAAAATCAGCAGGTCTAAATTGAAGTCCCTTAGGAGCAATCTCACTCTTAAACATTATCACTCACCACCGTTCCAAAATCAGTTCTCATTCCACCATTTAAAAAATTATCTATTATTATCCTCAAATCATCATTAGAAGTTTGTGTACAATCTAAACCACAATTAGCAAGTCCTGTAATCAAAGTCCTAATCTTTTTTTGAATCATATCATTATTCTTTTCTTTAAATAAAATATAATACTCTGTATCTGTAACATTATTTTCCATAAAACTATTAGCCTTCATTATATCCTGACTAATAAGTTTCCTAATAGCAGGAGAACCAGCCTGATTAAATAATAATTGTAATCTTGCCAAATAACCACTAATATCAACAGGCCTATCTGCACATACTAACCAAAATTCAAAATCAATAGTATTATAAAAATTCTTTAATGCAATAATAACATTTTCTTGAGTACCTGGACTTAATATAAATATATTCCTAGGCCTAATTTTAACACCAGTAACCTTACTCTTATTATTAAGAAGTATAGTACCATTCTCTATAGCCTTAATAGGAATCCAATCCTCAGTATACTTACTAACATTACTTTTTACATTACTTTGATTCACTTTCTTTGATTTGCTCATAAAAACACCAACCCTTCCAATAATATCTTCTTCTACCAGAATAAAAATTATATATACTAATCAAAACACATAAAACATTATGATAATTAGGTATAGGTAAAACTAATAAACCACATATACACCCAGGCAACATAGCCAGCATTACCCAAAATATATTACTAGTCGTAAATAATGCCAACATCAAGAAAGATACAGAAACGCCACTAAGAAATAAAATTAAATCAAAAGGTCTAAATATATTAAATATTAATGTACCCCTCTTAGCATTAGCAGGAACTAAAAATCCACCCATCTAATATCACACTCCTTTATTATTTTTTACCACTTCTCGATTTAACCCCAGCAGCAGCATCATTAGCTTGTGAACCAGGAAAATCAGGTCTAGAATTAACATATGATCTTGTAGAATTAGCTAAATTGCTAGCATCTCCGATTTGACTACTATTTTTAATCTTACCAACTCGAACATAAGTACCCTTTGAAGGATCATAAAGTTCAACATTATGTGAAGTACTATAAGCATCAGCTTGAGCAACAACAGTTCTAATTGATTCAGCCCACCTTCTGTCATCATCATCAGATGCAATATTGACAGTATGTTCAACTTGTTGAGTAACATAATTACCATTTTCGTCAGTTTTAAATTTATATTTACCAGTACCAACCTTTTTCTTTATTTTCATAGGTTTGCCATCTGCACCAAGAATCTTTGAATCAACTTCAATCTCTTCCATTATTTCCTCAGACATAATTTCTTCAGTAGTATATCTTCCATCTCCACCAGTAGCTAACGCTTCGGCAGCTTTTCTTGCAGCCCTATAATTAGAACTCATAAGTTGCTGTCTAGTAGAGAAATTAGAAGATGTTTCATTATCAAATTGTGTCATTTCTTCAGCAGCATTCTTTAAGTATTGTACTTCTTTTATTTCATCAGCAGCAGCATGCATATCACTCTTAAATTTATCCATTTGATCAGCATTTGCTAAAACCCTCTGATAATACTGCCCTTTAGTTTCACCAAAAAATTCACTAACTTTAGAACCTAAAACTCCCCTTGCAGAACCACCACTAGCAATTAACTCTTCATATTTAACATCAGCCTCATGCTGAGCTTTAAATCCCGCTGGAATATTTTTCAAAAAATTACCTTTATTTTGGAAGCCATGTCCTATTCCTCTAAACAAACCTCCACCAGCACCTGATAAACCAGCAAGAAATGCATTTTTCCCTAATTTTTTAGCCATTATAGCTCTATCAACGCCACCAGCAATAGCATTTACGCCACCACCAACAGCAATACCAGCAGCAGTACCAGCAGCTCTACCTACCATACCAATACCAGCATAATCTTTAGCATCTATTCCAAAGCCAATTCCACTAGAAAGATTTGCAGGTAATAATTGTTTAATTAAATCAGGAGCTTTCTTAGCAAAAGAAAGTAAAGCCATAATCATAAATACCTTAATCCAAAACTTTGTCCATCCCAAAGGAACAGCACCAGGAGCAGAAGTCCAAAAAGCACTTGAATTAGCTTGATCTAAAATTAATCCTGATAATAAAACAACAAAATCTATAATAGCCACCCTTATAAATACATCAATATAAGTAGAAAAGTATAATTTTAACCATTTAGTAAAAGTATTCTCTTGACTAGGAGATAAATAACAAATTATAGCAGCAGGTGAAATAATTTGTAAAATAGCTAATTGTATAACTCTTATACCAACAGAAACACAATAAATAAATAACATCCAAGCCACAAAAATACCAACAGGTAAAGATAAATAGTTAAAATCAATATAAAACTTTGTTGGATTTTTACCATTTTCACCTTCAGATTTTTTATATCTTGCATTTAAGCACTCATAACCTAAATCAAAAGACGCAGTTGTCGCAACAACCGAAGGTAATTGAGCAGCAAAATCATAACAAGTTTCATAATCATAATCATCTAAATTAGTTAAAGTATCACCATCTTGAACATCATCTGTTATTTGATAAAACTGAGCCATAAAATTAGCACTAATAGCTCTACCAAAACTCTTGCTCTTAATCTCATAAGGAAGCAAAAGTTTCTCAATAACAGATCCTTTATCATCATCACTTGCTAATAAAATATTTTGAAAATTAAACATTAAATCAAAAATATATCTTGAAGTTCCCAATAGAACTATAACAATAAGAAACTTTTTAATTATATTTAAAGGTCCCTTATCCTTATCATTAAGTTTATCAGGATCCAATATTATTTGAATAAAATCAAAAGATATATAAAAGAACATAATTAATCCAAGAATAAAACCAATCCTAACCGATAATTCATTAAAAATATCATTTTCAATTATTCTAGCGCCACACATCCATCTAAAAACATCATATAAATCTATAATAAGCTTATAAATAAGTTCATCTAAAGTATAAATAATATTTCTAAAAACACCTAATGCAGCAGTCTTTATATCAATATCAACAGCAAAAAAGATTAAATTCATAATTTCACCCCTAATCTAAAACACCACATACAGTATTATCAACAACAGGCCAAATTCCATGTGCAACATTTAATATTAACTTCAATAAAGAAGGAATTAAAAATATAACTACACCTATAATAAGTCGTGTAATAAATTTCTTTTGAGCAGTCTTCATTTTTTCCTCATCACCAGCAAAAATAGCAGACCCAAAATCAATAATACCAAAAACATTTAAAAGAATAGGAATTAATATTCTAGAAACATTAATAATGTTTTTTATTATATTTTGTAATTTTTCACCTAATAATTCTCCGCAATTAGAATACTTTTTAATTACCTTATCTACTATAACATCTTCAACTTCCATACCACCAATTGTCTTAATACGAGTAACTACATGCAAATCAACTGCTTTTCCATTAATCATATACTTATGATCGTTATATGAAGTATAAGCAATTCCAATAAATTTTTCTGTGCTAGCAGCACCAGCATTACCAGCTCCTAAAAAATAAGTACAACCGTTTTTGGAAAACCAATCAGCTAAACCTGTCTCTACTTCCATTTTAGTCCCTTCAGGACTTTGAGCCCATATCTCAAATTGATCAGGAGCTCCAACAACATAGTGAACTTCAACCTTAAAACAATCAGTTCCACTAGCACTACCATTAGCTGAACCCGCATATAAACAATAGCCTTCCTTTGCTTTTACCAATTCTTCATGAGTTCCTTTTGGTGCTTCAATCCAATCGGTAGTATTAGCGCAAGCATTAGACGAAACAACTTCACCGTCTGACCCTTCTTCAACTCTAACCTGATATCTAACATGATCATCACCAGAAACAGTATCAGAATTTGAAAACAAAAGATAGGTATCACCATCATCATCACCCACCGTTTCGCCAAAATGCAAATATTTTGGACAAACTCTCCATTTATTACCACTAACAAACGTATCACTACTTGTAGGTCTTTCAAGAATTAATCTTGGTGCAGAACCAACAGCATCTATCCATTCGCTAGAATTAGGATCTGTTATAAATTTATTAGCATAATGAAACATATTTTCATTTTCACCTATTTTTATCATAATACTCAAGCCTTCACGATTTGCTTCATTACTTCCAATTTGATCATGAGTAGCATTATAAATACAACTCTCAGCCGCTTTAACATTTAAAGATAAAGTCATAAATAATATAATAAATATAGCAAAATATTTAACGTTTTTTACCATAACAAAAACACCTCAAATCATAAATTAATTATAACATACTAATTAACAAAAAAAAAGAAAAAAATAATTTTTTCTTAACTTTTACACTAAAAAACAAAAAACAATAAAGTAAGTAATAATACAATTATACTAACAAGTAATCCAAAACTTACATTACCTTCATTACCACTTTCAGGAGTAAGAGTTCTAGCCCTAGCTACACCTCTTTCTCTATCCATAGCAGCTTCTCTTCCCTTCTGCTTCATTTGATTTTCAAAAAAATTCACAGCAATTAATAACTCTCTATTAGTTATAGTATTTACAGGTACACTTCTTTCATTAAGTACCACTTCACCAACTACAGGAGCATTTCCATCAGCATATACTCCTGCTTGTTCTAAGTCTTGTACCCTAGTTTGAACATTTGCAACAATAACACTAGTATCAGAATCTCTAACTTGTCCATCCATAGTCTCTGTATTGGCTTCTTCATCTCTTTCTTCTATTCTATTACCTTTTCTTCTATTTATTTCACTATCAATTGCTTCTAAGAATTTTCCAGATCCCTTATATTTTCTAATTTCTTCAGCAACTTTCAAATCATTTTCATCCATTTGTCTACTAAGATAAGTAGTTTCCCCTTCAAGAGCAGCTTTAACAAAATTAATCCTTAATTTATCATATTCTTTAAGCTGATTAGGATTACTTTTATCAAAATTAGAATATTTTAAAGCTGTAGATTGTTCTGCTAATAACAATAATCTACCAACCAAATAATTTTTTCTCTTTTCTTCTAATTCTACATCACTTAATTTTGAAAAATCTTGTTCTTCAACCCTTTTATCTATTTCTTGATTAATAGCTTCTAAATGAGATCCTTCCCCTTTAAAGTTTCTCATTTCTTCAGCAAGATTTATATCATTTTCATCCATCTCTCCACCAAGATAACTAGTTTTCCCTTCAAGAACAGCATCAACAAAACTTTTTCTTAAATCCTCATATTCTTTATATGCAGCTGATTTATTATTTGCAAATTGAGATATTGTATCATCTAAACCCTTTTTCATTTTATCCCATTTTTCCCAAGCAGCCTTTACTGCTGTTGCTTGATCAGCGAATCTTAATAATTGACTTCTTAACAGTTTATCTCTTTTATGATCCAACTTTTCAACACTGTCATTTGAAAAAACATATTCATCGTTTTTAGCTTTTTGAGTATCATTACTTGCTTGAGCCTGTCCAGTTGCTGCAGTTGCCCTTCTTTCTTTCTCTTCATCAGCCCTCCTAGAATTAATAACAAAATCCTCTAAAGTAACAATTACTTCCCCTTCATCACTAATTTTTTTATCAGATCTATACCCTAAAGCAGCAACTTCATCATGTAGTTCCTCACGCATAGAACCTAATTTTTTCCCTCTTTCCTTATATTTTTCTAATTCAGCTAAAACTGCATTAACCTTTTTTCTCCTAAAATTAATGACATACTCTCCAGAATTTCCTGCTTTCATTAATTCCTTCACAAGTCTATCTCTTTTTCTAGAAATTCTTTTAATACGAACCTCATTCCTTTTAATTTCTTTTTTCAACCTAGACAAGTCTGACTTTTTTTCCTTATAAGAAACTGCAAACCCCTTTTTTTCATCTTTAGTAGCCTCTCTTTCTAAATCTTGAGCTGCATTCATCGCATTTATTTCAGACATCATCGCTTTCTTTTCATCATCTGTTAAACCTTTATAATAACCTTTTAGTTTTTTCTCATCAAAAAATTTATATACAAACTTCCTATCTTCACTTTTCATTGCATCTAAAAAACTTTTAGTATCACTAATAGGCATACGAGAAAATAAACTTCTTTTTTCAGCAGTACTTAACTTATCCCATAATGCTTGTTTCTCTTCAAAACTACTAATTCCTCTAAAATAAGCTGCTTTATCTTTAGTACTTTGATATTCTTCATAACTAGCCATATTTATTCCTCCTCTACACTATTAAACATTTCTTCAATAACAGAAAAGACTTTTTCTCTTTCAACTTCATCATCAATAGAAGTTATATCTTCATTATCACCATTTTTAACTATCTTAGCCACGTATATAGCATCTTCTTCCTCATTAACAGATAATGAATAAACAAGATACTCATGTCCTTCCATCTCTATTACATTCAGTATCCTCGCTTCTCTTTCCATCCCATTTTCATCATGCATTACAAATATTTCTTCATTATCCATTTACATCTCTCCCTTTCACAGCGTCTAAAATAGTATTAACTACTTTACTAACTAACTTTCTTTCTTCCTCTGATTCAATTTCAATTAAATTATCATTAACTATTTTATTGCAATAAACAGTATTCACATCTTTAGCATTATCAACAGCAAAAACACAATAATTATCACCTAAAATACTAAAATTAGATATCACATAAGCATTATATTTTACATTATTAATAACAGCAGTAAATTTATTCTTCATCAATATACTGCCTCCATTCTAAAAGAATTATATCATACAATAAAAAAAAAAGATAGTAATTATTTTAAATTACTATCTCTATATTTTACTAACACATCATATATACCATCATAACTTAGAGTAGCACACTTAATTCTAGCAGGTTGTTTAGATATATCATCATACACTATACTCTCTCCAATAATATTTTTATCATACTCTTTTTCATCAATCATACTCTTATAATTATTAATAATATCAATAGCTTCATCAACAGTTTTTCCCTTTATCAAATTAATAAGTATATTAGTACTACTAGTACTAATAACACAAGCTTCACCCTCAAAACTAACGTCTTCTATAACATCATTATTAATCTTAATATATAAATCTAAATTATCAATACAAGTATTAATCCTTGTATTAGTCTTAATATAACTACCATCATTATCATGTCTTATTCTATTAGATTTATCTTGATAATTATCTAATATTATACTTCTTTTAAGCTCTTTATCCATAATATCTCCTATTACAATATTTCCTTATATAAATTAGCACTATTCCTTAATACCTCTATTAATTTATCTACTTCTTCTTTAGTATTATAAAAAGATAAACTTACCCTACAAGTATTATTTATATTAAAAACATTATTTAATATCTTAGCACAATGATTACCTGCTCTAACACAAATATTATATTTATCCAAATACATAGCTGTATCTTGACTAAATACATTTTTTATATTAAATGCAACTATATTACCAATCGTATTCTTATTATATATAACTATATTATCTAATTTTTCTAATTTACTAACAAAATACTCTCTAAGTTCATGCTCATATTTAACAATATTTTTAAGACCAATCTTATTTAAATAATCAATAGCACTACCCATACCGATTATACCTGCTATATCTTGAGTACCAGCTTCAAATCTAACAGGTACTTCCCTAAGTTCCATATAGCCATCAGGTAAAAACATTGCATTCATACCTCCACCATAATTAATAGGCACCATCTCATCAAGTAAATTATACTTTCCATATAAAAAACCAATTCCTGTAGGCCCATACATTTTATGAGCACTAACCGCAAGAAAATCTATATCATCTACTTGCATATTCATCTTTATATGTCCTGCACTCTGAGCCCCATCAACTACTACTAATATATCATTATCATGAGCTAACCTACATATATCCCTAATAGGTCTAATATCTCCAACAACATTAGTAACATAGGCTAAAGATATAACTTTAGTTTTATCAGTAATAACACTCTTAATATTATCTATATTAACTTCATTATTATCATCTAAAGGAATATATTTAACCTTGATATTCATACTCTTTTCTAATACAAACCAAGGAAGAATATTACTAGCATGCTCACTTTCAGTAATTAATACTTCATCACCAGCTTTTAATTTATATTTAAAATAACCAAATACTACTCTATTAATAGAATCTGTGCTACCACTAGTAAAAACAATCTCATTAACATCATTTGCATTAATAAAATTTTTAATTTTCTCCCTAACACCTTCATACATAATATTTACTTTCTGACTAATCTTATAATCACCTCTATGAGCATTAGCCGAATAATTACTATAATAATCTACAATACTATCTATAACACACTTAGGTTTCAAAGTAGTAGCCCCATTATCAAAATATATAATATCTTTATTTAACATAGGAAAATCTTCTCTATTCATAATTCACCTCCTATTTACAATTATTATCTATAATATCTATAATCTCTTTAATCCTTTCATCATCTAATTCTAAATTAGATAAAATAAATCCCTTTATAAGTAAAGATATAGTACTCTTATAATCAACACCTCTACTCATAACATAGAATATCTCTTCATCACTAAATCTGCCAATAACAGAACCATGTCTAGCAGTAACATCCTCTTCATCAATATACATATTAGGACTTATCTTGGCCTTTACATCACCAAAACACATTATCTTACTAGTCTGATCCATTACACAAGAAACATTCCCCTTATTAAGAATACTATCTATATCAAACACTATTTCACTACCATCATTACCTATACACTTATTACTAATATAACTACTAACATTACTATTATTATGAAATACTCTCATTTTATAATTATTAACATCATTAGAAATACAAGAAAAATTATATTTAATACTAGAATATTTACCATTCAAATATATATTTTCTTCCAAATTACAAATATCATTAAAAGAAAATCTATTAATAATAAGTTTACTATTATAACCCAAAGAATAATTAATCTTCCCACTAATATTTATACTATTACTATGAATAAAAACTTTAGCAGAAATTTCATCACTAACACTAATAACTAACTTAATATCATTACCGTTTGCAAAAGAAATATCATAATCCCCATTACTATCTATAATAATATCTTTATTACTATCTATAACTATCTTATTCATCAACATTATCCTTGTCTATACTATTACCCGTATACTTAGAATAACCATTTTTTTCTATTTCACTAATAATATTAGCATCAGCAGTCTTAATAATTCTCTTATTACCAATAATATGTACATAATCAGGTTTCAAATAATTAAGAATCATTGGATAATGTGTAATTATAATAAGAGATGTATCAGTATGTTCCTTAATATAATCCTTAATATTCTTACTAACTATCTTTAAACTATCAACATCAAGACCACTATCTAACTCATCTAATATAATTAATGATGGTTCTAATAATTTTATTTGTAATACTTCATTCTTTTTCTTTTCTCCACCACTAAAACCAACATTTAAACTACGATGAATTAATTCTTTATCCATAGATAAATCTTTAACACCAGCTTCACACTTTTTAATAAAATCATATAAACCTATTCTCTTATTATTTTTCTGACTAATAGCTGTCCTTAAAAAATCTTGATTACTTACACCATCTATTTCCATAGGATATTGCATAGCAAGAAATATACCTAATTTGCTTCTCTCATTAACAGGTAATTTTAAAATACTTTCATCATCAAATAATATATCTCCACTAATAACTTTATACCTAGGATCTCCCATAATAACTCTAGATAAAGTACTTTTTCCAACACCATTGGGGCCCATAATAGCATGTATTTCCCCATCACCTATTTTAAGATTTAATTTATCAAGAATTATTTTACCATCAATTTCTACACATAAATCCTTTATTTCTAATTTCATACACATCATCTCCGGCAATAATATTATAGCACTTATAACAAATAATTAAAAGAAAAAAAGCAACATACTGTTAATAAATACATTGCTTTTTTCTTTTATAACTTAGTAGCAGTTCTTACCATCTGATAAGAATAACCCATTTCATTATCATACCAAGCTACAACCTTAACTAATTGTTTTCCATCAACCTCTAAAACATCAGTCAAACTGCCATCTACAGTAGCGCCACAAGAAGAAGATATTATATCAGATGATACAATAGGATCATCAGTATATCTTAAAGTCTCATTAACACTATCCTTAAATAAATTATTAACTTCCTCTATACTAACATTTTTAGATAATTCTAATACCAAATCAACTAAAGAACCATCACTCACAGGAACTCTCATAGCATTACCTTGCATTCTTCCCTCTAATTCAGGTATAACCTTACCTATAGCAGAAGCAGCTCCCGTAGATGTAGGAACTATATTAGCAGCACAAGCCCTTCCTCTCCTAGAAGCTATTCCCTTCTTATGAGCAACATCTAATGTAACCTGATCATTAGTATATGCATGAATAGTAGTCATATATCCCTTAACTATCCCATAATTATCATTTAACACTTTAACTACAGGAGCCAAACAATTAGTAGTACATGAAGCAGCACTAATAACTTCTTCACTGCCATCCAATATATCATCATTAACATTATACACAATAGTTTTTAAATCCCCTTTAGCAGGAGCAGATATAATAACTTTCTTAGCTCCAGCCTCTATATGAGCCATAGCTTTATCCTTATCAGTAAAAGCACCAGTACATTCAAAAACAATATCAACACCTAATTCTCCCCAAGGAAGCTTATTTGGTTCTTTCTCACTATAAACATTAACATGTCTTCCAGATACAATTATACCATTATCATCATAACCAATCTCATCTACTTTATAGACTCTATGATTAGTATCATACTTAAGTAAATATGCTAATTGTTCACTATCAGTAAGATCATTTATCGCTACAACCTCCAAAAGAGGATTTTCCTCCATTATTCTAAAAACTAATCTTCCAATTCTACCAAACCCATTTATTGCAACTTTCTTCATTCTATCACTCTCCTATAAATAATGTATCAAATATTTTAATATTTATCAATATTATTTAGAACAATAAATAATTATTAGAATAAAATAATATGACGAAAGGAGTTTCTATGACAAAAAAGATAACTATATTTATTATTATATTAGTATTATTATTTACTAGTTTAATCATCCATAATTATAAAAACAAAAAAGAAAATAATAATTTAACTAAAATAAAAGTTGCAGAAGTAGCTCACAGCATTTTCTATGCCCCACAATATTTAGCAGACTCTTTAGGATATTTTAAAGAAGAAGGATTAGACGTAGAAATAATATTAACCCCAGGAGCAGACGCCGTAATGGCATCAGTACTATCTAACGAAGTTAATATTGGTTTTTGTGGAACTGAAGCAACAATATATGTTGCCACTAAAAAAAGAAAAAAAGTTATTTCATAAAATATAAAATAACTCCTGAACCAATAAGCAAAAACAAAGAAATTATAAAAATTATAATAGGTAAACTTATTTTTCCTGAATCATTATCTCTAGAATAAGTATTCTTATTTTTAGGTTTATATACCCTTACTTTACCTTTAGGTTTATTTATATTTCTTTCCATATTATCAATACTATCAATTTGTCCAATAACTTCTCCATTTACAGTAGAAGTCAATTTATCTCCAACAATCTGTTTTCCCCCAACTTCATTTATACCAACAAATTTACCATATTGATTATATATTTTTTCCTTATCTCCAACATAATAAACAGGCAAATCATCATCTCTAGATTCAACAACATCCCTATTAATTGAACCTAAATCATCATCATCCCAAAAAGAAGAATCAACACCAGTAGTAACAGTATCAACATGATATGCAGAATTATCATTAGACTTATAAATATTATTTGTATAATCAATACTCTCTCTATATACAGTTGGATTAACAATATTTAAATTCTCTCCATCTTTCTCAACCACAGAAAATTTATTTTCTTTTTCAGGATTATTCTTAATAATACCCAAATCTCTATTTACCCTACCATCCTCACTAATAGCTTTATCATTACTAACTTTACTAAAATTATCATCTAAATTATCACTATTAATAGGTTCTTCCAGATTATTAACCTTTAAACTACTAGTAACAGCTTCAGTCAACATTTTATCTAATTCTTCTCTAGACAAATTATATATTTCCTTAGCCTTTATAGGATCATGTCTCCAAGTACTAAGCAAAATTCTCTTTTTTTCAGCAATTGATAAAGTATCATTATCACTATAAACCTTATCTTCATGAATAGTATATTTCTTTATTTCATCATTATCTTCTTTAACAATTTGATTATCTTCACTATTAGTAGCAATCTTACTAATAGCATCCTCTAAATTCTCCGTAAGTTGACTATATTTTTCACTATGAGTAACATTCCCTTTAAGCCTATATTTTTTCATAAAATCATTAACAAGATCTTCCTCTTCCTTATTATCAACAACAAACTTAAAATTAACCTTAGTAATATCCAAACCATTCTTATAAGCTTCTGTTCCAAAAGCAACCATAAGCCCATCTATATCTTCCTTTAATGTAACACCATGAAATGATAAAAACATTTGCTTATCAGTAATAGCACTAACACTATCATTATTAAATATAGTAACTACTTCATTAATATCCTTAGCATCCTTCTTCTTCCAAAAAATACATTTCTTCCCATTAGAAGTTTTTATTTGAAAAATATCATAATTATCATTATTCTGTTTTATTACATTATATTTACTACTCATAACATCATCCCTTAAAAAACAATTTCAGTAATTAGTATAACATTATAATAAAAATAAGTAAAACAAAAATTAAAAAAAAATAAATATTTACAACTATTTATAAATATTTATCTTAATTTTTTTATAATTAACATAATTATAAACATAAATATTTTTAATACCTCTACCTTTACACATTACATCCAATATTAATTCATTAACACTACTACAACTACTACAATAATAATATCTATAAATACTATTCTTATATTTCTTAATAACATATCTATATTTCCTATTATGAATACCACATATAACATTATATTTATTAATATTCTTTATCTTATTATCTATAATAGTATTTACCTTATTCCACAAATCTTCACTCACTATTGGAGGAACATTATCATAATCCTTATATACTATCCAATCAATTTTATCATAATTAATTCTTTTATTACTCTTATAATTAATAACCTTACTTTTTCTTCCACAATAATAACCCTTATACTTATAATTAGTAAGAATTCTCTTTATAGAACTACTATCTAATTTTCTATTATACTTCTTATTAATAATTAACGCTATTTTTCTATAACTATATTTATTACTAACATACAAACTAAATATTTCCCTAACAATCATAGCCTCTTTCTCGTTAATAATAAGTCTACCATTATATTTATTATATCCCAATATATTACTACTACCTAAAACAATTCCTCTCCTAACAGATTCTCTAAGTCCAAATCTAACACTCTCACTAAGCTTTCTTATTTCATCTTGAGCAATACTAGCCATTAAAGTTAACCTAAATTCACTATCATTACTAAATGTATTTATATTATCATTAATAAAATAAACTCCTATCCCCTTGTCCTTAAGTAAATCAGTATACTTAATACTATCAATAGTATTTCTAGCGAATCTAGAAACACTCTTAGTAAGAATAAAATCAAATTTATTGTTCATTGCATCCCTAATCATTCTAAGAAAACTGCTTCTCTTACTAACCTCCTTACCACTAATACCATAATCAACATATCCTGAAATATATATCCAATTTTTTACACCATTAATATAATTATAAAAATAATCTTCCTGATTAATAATAGAACTATTTTGACTAACACTATCTGTACTAACTCTAGCATAATATGTAACTCTTAAATTCATATTAAATATATCATCACTAATATTCATAATACTTATTATGCCAAAAAAAAAGAAATATGCCTAATACATAGATAATGGATTAATAGCATACCCCCCCTTGTAAGGTTCACCAACATATATAGCAAAATGTAAATGAGTACCAAGATAAGGATTTATATCATTAGGTATAGGAATAACATTCCCAGTATTTCCCATTGTACCTATAACATTACCAAAAGTAACAGAATCACCAATTTTAACATTAATACTAGCCAAATGCATATAAACACTATAATAATTATTTGCATGTTTTATAATCACATAATTTCCCCCTCTACCATTACAATAAATATCTCCTCTATAACATCCTCCCATAGCACTTACTATAGTTCCACTATTAGCAGCTAAAATAGAACTACCATATCCACTATAACTATATATATCTATCGCATTATGACCATATCCATAATAAGTAGTAATGCTATAATTACCACTAACAGGAAAAATCCATTTATTATTACTAACAAATGTTAAACTTTCCCCAATATCAACTTCTTCTTTAACCACAGTATCAATTTCATTTATAACCAATTTATCACCATAATTATCATTAAAATAATATAAAACATCATCCTCTACAAACAAAAATAACAAAACAAAAAAAGCAATACTACAAATTAAAAATAAATTAAATCTATATTTATTCATAGTATCACCTCGTGAAAAAATATTCTAAAATAAAACTAATACTTTGTCAATTATTTTTCTAAATAAAATAACAACATATGTTTACAACAAAAATGAAAAAGATTATCCAATGACTTTTGCAGGATTAACAAAAAGAGATGGTTCTTTCATCATATCAAGAACTGAAATAAACAATTTCAAATTAGAAGATTTAAAAGGAAAACACATTATTGGTGGTAGAATTGGAGGAATGCCAGAAATGACACTAGAATGGACTTTAAGAGAACATAATATAGACCCTAAAAAAGATTTAACTATTGATACCTCTATTGCATTTGCTGCTATGGAAGGTGCCTTCATTGGAGGAACTGGTGATTTTGTCACCCTATTTGAACCAAATGCTACTGCCATTGAAAAACAAAATCTAGGTTACATCGTAGCCTACTTAGGAGAATTAGGAGGAGAAGTACCATATACAGCCTACAATGCTAGAAAAAGCTATATAGAAAATAATCCTCAAATAATAAAATCATTTACTAAAGCTATAAATAAAGCCTTAAAATATGTCCAAGAAAACAAAGCAGAAGATATAGCCAAAAACATTATAGATTATTTCCCAGATACCAATATAACTGATTTAACTACTATAATTGACAGATATAAAACTGGTGATGCTTGGAGAAATAATATAAACATAACAGCAGAAGAATGGAAACATATCCAAGAAATAATAATAGCAGCTAAAGAATTAGATACATATGTTCCATATAAAGACTTAATATACACCAAATACTTTATAAATGAATAATATTCTAACAATAAATAACCTATCAAAAAAATACTATACTAAAGAAAAAGAAATATTAGCAATTGATAATATTTCTTTAACCATTAAAGAAAATTCTATAACAGCCATAGTAGGTCCATCAGGATGTGGAAAATCTACTCTCTTAAACATAATAGGAAAATTAGATAAACCATCAAAAGGAACAATAACATATCAAAAAGATAAAATAGGCTATATGTTCCAAACTGATTGCTTATTTCCTTGGTTAACAATCTTAGATAATTGCTTAATAGGATTAAAAATACAAAATAAATTAACCAAAGAAAATATTAACTATGTAAAAGATTTATTAAAAAATTATGGACTAAAAGAATTCATAAATAGTTATCCCAAAAACCTATCTGGAGGTATGAAACAAAGAGTAGCTTTAATTAGAACCTTAGCAACCAAACCAGACTTATTATTATTAGATGAACCTTTCTCAGCTCTTGATTATCAAACAAGATTATCTGTATCAGATGACGTCTATAAAATAATCAAAAAAGAAAACAAAACAACAATAATAATAACCCATGACATAGCAGAAGCTATCTCCTTAGCAGATACCATAATAGTCTTATCACAAAGACCAGCTAAAATAAAAAAAATATATAATATAAAACTAACTAACTCAACAACACCAATTAACAATAGAACCTGTAAAGAATTTAATACTTACTATAAAGATATATGGAAAAGTATTGATCATAATGTCTAAAGAATATAAACAATACTTAAATAGATTAAAAATAAATAAGTTATTAGTCTTAACTTGTCAATTATTATTAATAGTACTATTGATAATAATTTGGCAATATCTAGCAGATAAAAACCTAATAAATACATTTATAACATCATCACCAAAAAAAGTATTAAACACGATTATACATCTCTATAAAACAAAAAATCTCTTTAATCACATAGGAATAACTATTTATGAAACTATAATAAGTTTTCTTTTAGGAACATTAATTGGTTTAATAATAGCCATAATTCTTTGGTATAACAAATTTATTGCTAAAGTAATAGATCCCTATTTAACAGTATTAAATTCCCTGCCAAAAGTATCACTAGGTCCCATACTCATAATCTGGATAGGAGCCAACATAAAATCAATTATAACCATGTCTATATTAGTATCAGTAATAATAACTATTATAAATATTTATAGTAGTTTTAATAATACAGATAAAAATAAAATAAATCTCTTAAAATCACTAAAAGCAACAAAATTTCAAATATTAAAATATCTAATTATTCCTGCTAATTATCCAACTATCATTAATAGTCTTAAAATTAATATAAGTATGTCCCTAATAGGAGTAATAATGGGAGAATTACTAGTATCCAAACAAGGTATAGGTTATTT
>CAZRJK010000015.1:0-33019 GCA_964600615.1 uncultured Muribaculaceae bacterium
ATCTTCTTTGGTTACTCCTTCTAATTCTACTATTGATGCAAAAGTAATTATTTCATGAATATTCATTTTGTTATTATTTATTTTATCTTTATATGGTTTTAATTGTTTTTCTGTTTCATCTAACATTTTTTCTATTATTTCTTCTACTTTTGTATCTTTTGACGCTATGGCATAAGTGTTTGGATATAAATATCCTTCCAGAGAATAATATATATTTTTATCTTTAATTTTGTCTGTTAAAAACCAATATTTTTTTATTAGTTTATCTAAATATTCTTCATCTTTTAATAAGTTATAAATATCTTCTTCTTTGTTATTGGTATTTTCTGTTATTATTTTTATTATTCTTCGAATATTTATACCTTCTTTAAATGTTAATATTATGTCGTTATTGTATCCATCACCTTTACTTAGAATATCTACTATTTTTCTAGTTCCCATGTTTTCACTTAATTTATAAGTAGCTGCTTTTAAATTAGTTTTATTTGTTAATCTTACATATATTTTAAAAGCTTTTTTATTTTTAATTAGTTTATTTTTATATAATGTATTTGCTACTTGTGATATACTTCCTTGTTTTATTGTTACTTCTTTTAATGTTTTATCGTTACTTACTTTAGCTAATTCAAAATTAAATAAAGTACATATGAAAACTATTGAACTTGTTATTAGTATTAAAAATGCTAGGTATATATTATTGTATATTTTCATTAAATTTCCTTCTGCCATATTAGTTATTTTTATCTTCTTGAATGGATTCAAGTATTGTCTCTACTATTTTCCATTCTCTATCTGTTTCTATTGGTATTAATTCTGTATTTTTGGCATTTGGATCAAATATTGAAGCATATACTTTAACATTTCCTTCATCATCAGTAGTATTATCTGTGTATACAATATAACTTTTTTTAGTTTCTTCTGAATCAAATGTAAATAGTATTTCACAAGTTACTTCTTTGCCATTTTCATCTAAAACAGTAAATTTATTATTTTCTTTCATTTTTACTTTCCTTTCTTATCTAGATAGCTTTGTAATATTATAGTTGCTGCAATGCTATCTACTTTTTTCTTTCTTTTTTTTCTAGATATATTTGCTTCTATTAGAATGTTATTAGAAATAACAGATGTTAATCTTTCATCTTGTAATATTACTTCTATATTTAAATTCTTTTCTAATTTATGCTTAAATTCTTCAGTTATTTCTGCTCTTGGGCCTATTGTATTATTCATATTCTTAGGATATCCTAATATTATTTTTTCAATATTTTCTTTTTCTATTATTTCTTTTAGTGGCTCTATTAGGCTATCATAATCTTCTTCTTCAAAATGTATTGTTTTATAACTATTAGCAATTGTTTTTGTAGTGTCAGATAAAGATATACCTAAAGTTTTGGTACCTAAATCTAATCCCATATATTTCATTCTATCACCACCATTTATATGATAGCATTTTTATGTAAATTATACAAGTTTATTCTCTTTCTAAGAAATAATTATATATTTGATACCAGCTGTATACTCTTTCTACATTTGGTTTATTTACGTCTTTATTATATGGGGCGTCAAAACATAATACTGGTATATGTTTGCTTATTTCTTCTACATTATTAGCTTTGTCTTCGATCATTATATCTATATTATTCTTTAAACATTTATCTTTTTTGTTGCCAGTTCCTGATATAATATTATCGTATTCAATTCCATTTTTAAGTAACCATTCTTCAACATAGAAATTCATAGTATTAGCGTATTGATTAGTTAGATATCTATTGTCTCTTGCGGTTAATATTACTACTTCGTGTCCTAATTCTCTTAATTCATGTAATACTTTAGCAGCATATGGTCTAGTTGGTATTGATACCATTAAATCAAAGATATATTCTTTCCAGAATTTATTGTTCTCTTTGTCGGTTAGATAGAATTGCTTTTCTATCATGTATTCATGTGGGTTAAATCCTCTGTTTATATCATTTTCTATACAGAATTTATAGCCACATGAATAGTGCCATTGTCCTATATCATTTAATACGCCATCTATATCTACGCCTATTCTCATATATCTTCCTACTTTCTATTTTGATTATATCATATATTTTATATTTTGACTAGAAAAAAACTATTAACTGTTTAGTTAATAGTTTTTAGTTATACTTCTTTTCTTTTTATTCTTTTTATACCTAGTAATAATGATATGCTTCCTAAAATTGATAATCCAATATTTTCTTTTGATGAAGTATTTTCTACTCTTATTTCAGTTCCTTCATCTTTTGGTTCTTCTGGAGTTGGAATTGGTGTTGGTTTAGGTGCATTATACATTACTACACTTGTTACAGATCCATCTTCTTTTACTGTGAATGGAACTATTTCATCACTTAAGATATAACCATCTGGTGCAATTAATTCATGTAATGTATATTCTCCTGGTAATAATCCTTCTATTAAGTGTGGTTCTGTACCTGATATCCAATCTTCTATAACATTACCATCTTTATCTTTTATTGTTAAGTGTGCTCCTGGTACTTCACTACCATTAGTTATATCTTGTTTACTAATACTTACTTTTGTAACTATTTCTTCTTTAGTATTTTCTATGATGATTGTATTTAATTCTTTTCCTTCAGTATCAGTTATTTTGTTATCACTTGTAACAATAAATGTTATAGGTGTTTCATTTAATATATAACCATCTGGTGCGTTAGTTTCAGTTATAGTATATGTTCCTTCTGTTAATTCTACATAGTGTGCTTCTTTAGTTGATTCAAAGGTTTCTATAATATTTCCTTCACTATCTTTTACTTCAAATGTAGCTCCACTTAAATTTTCTTTTGTTTTAGCATCAATTTTTACAATAGGTACTTTTGATGGAATTACTTCTTTTTCGTTGTACATTACAACTTTATCGATGTTTTTACCATCTTTATTTACTAAGTTACCTTTTTCATTAACGGTAAATGTTATTGTTTCTGTGTATAAGATATAGCCATCTGGTGCATTAGTTTCAGTTAAACTATAAGTACCTTCTGGTAAGTCTTTTATAACATGTGCTTCTTCAGTAGATGTCCAAGATTCAATTATATTACCTTCACTATCTTTTACTTCTAATGAAGCTCCAGGTAATTCTTTAGATGTAGTTATATCTTGTTTACTTATTGTAACATCTATTTTCTTTATAGGTGTATTATACATTACTACTTGTTCTTTACCTATTAATAATCCTTCACTATCTACTTTAAATTCAATAGTTTCAGTATTTAATTTATAACCATTTGGAGCGATAGTTTCGGATAATGTATAAGTACCTTCTTTCATGTTTTTAATATTATGTACTTCTTCAGTAGATATCCATGAATCAATTATATTACCATCACTATCTTTTATTTCTAATGAAGCTCCAGGTAATTCTTTAGATGTTGTTATATCTTGTTTACTTATTTTTACTACGTTGTCTTCTTTTTCATTAAATAATACTACTTTATCTAATTTGTTTCCATTTATATCAGTAATATTACCTTTCTTATCTACATTGAAGGTTATAGTTTCTGTACTTAATTTATATCCTTTTGGTGCTTCTGTTTCTGATAAAGTATAAGTACCTTCATCTATTCCTTTTATTACATGTGCTTCATCACTAGATATCCATGTATCTATTATAGTATTGTTTTCACCTAATAGTTTTAATGCCGCACCAGGTAATTCTTTTTTGCTTGTAATATCTTGTTTACTTATTTCTATACCTATTTCTTTTTCTATTTCATTATACATAACAACTTTATCGATAGTTTTACCATCTTTATTTGTTATTGTACCATCTTCATTTACTGTGAATTCTATAGTTTCTATATTTAATATATAACCATCTGGAGCCATTGTTTCTTTTAATTTATATGTTCCAGTTTTAATATCTTTGATTGTATGTACTTTATCAGTAGATGTCCAACTATCTATAATATTACCTTCAGCATCTATTACTTCTAGTTTTGCTCCAGGTAATTCTTTTTTATTAGTTAAATCTTGCTTACTGATATTTACTTCTTTTTCTTTTGTATTATACATAACAACTTTATCGATAGTTTTACCATCTTTATCAGTTAATTTACCATACTCGTCTATTGTAAATGTAATTGTTTCAGTACTTAATTTGTATCCTTTTGGTGCATTAGTTTCAGATAAAGTATATGTACCTTTTGATAAACCAGTTATTACATGTACTTTATCAGTAGAAGTCCAAGAATCAATTACTTTATTATTAGAATCTTTTAATTCTAATTTAGCACCAGGTAATTCTTTAGATGTAGTTATATCTTGTTTACTGATATTAACTTTTGTTAATTCATTATACATAACTACTTTATCGATAGATTTACCATCTTTATCAGTTAATTTACCATATTCATCTAGAGTAAATTTAATTGTAGTAGTAGTCTTTTTGTATCCAGCTGGTGCGATAGTTTCAGATAATGTATATGTACCTTTAGCTAATCCAGTTATTACATGTACTTTATCAGTAGAAATCCAAGAGTCAATTACTTTATTATTAGAATCTTTTACTACTAATTTAGCACCAGGTAATTCTTTAGATGTGGTTATATCTTGTTTGCTGATATTAACTTTAGTTAATTCATTATACATAACTACTTTATCGATAGTTTTACCATCTTTATCAGTTAATTTGCCATATTCATCTAAGTTAAATTTAATTGTAGTAGTTGATTTTTTATATCCTTCAGGTGCGATAGTTTCAGATAATGTATATGTACCTTTAGCTAATCCAGTTATTACATGTACTTTATCAGTAGAAATCCAAGAGTCAATTACTTTATTATTAGAATCTTTTACTACTAATTTAGCACCAGGTAATTCTTTAGATGTAGTTATATCTTGTTTACTGATATTAACTTTTGTTAATTCGTTATACATTACTACTTTGCTAATTGCTTTTCCGTTAGCATCAGTTAATTTACCGTATTCATCTATTGTAAATTTAATTGTAGTAGTTGTCTTTTTGTATCCAGCTGGTGCGATAGTTTCTGATAATGTATATGTACCTTTAGCTAATCCAGTTATTACATGAGCTGTATTAGTTGATTTCCAAGTATCAATTACTTTACCACTTGAATTTTTAACTACTAATGTAGCTCCAGGTAATTCTTTTTTGCTTGTAATATCTTGTTTGCTGATATTTACTTTATTTACTTCGTTATACATAACTACTTTACTAATAGCTTTTTTATTAGCATCAGTTAATTTACCATATTCATCTATTGTAAATTTAATAGTAGTAGTAGTTTTCTTATAACCGGCAGGTGCGATAGTTTCAGATAATGTATATGTACCTTTAGCTAATCCTCTTATTATATGAGCTGTATTAGTTGATTTCCAAGTATCAATTACTTTACCACTTGAATTTTTAACTACTAATGTAGCTCCAGGTAATTCTTTTTTGCTTGTAATATCTTGTTTGCTAATTGTAACACTATTTTTTTTGTTTGAATAACTAATAGAAACTATGTTTTTATTATTAGAGTCTTTTATTTTTCCGTTAGCATCTACTTTAAATGTTACTTTTGTATTGGTTAATATATAACCATTTGGTGTTTGGGTTTCAGTTAGAGTATATGTACCTTCACTTAAACCAGTTAAATTATATGCACTAGTAGTTGATGTCCATGTTGCTATTTGTTTGCCGGCTGAGTTTTTAACTACTAATTTAGCACCAGCTACGTTTTTCTTAGTTTCAGCATCTATTTTGTTTACTTTTACGCTAGCTGTTTTTGTAATATTTAATGTTACTTTTTTAGCTTTTGTTGTATTAGTTCCATAGGTTGCTGACATTTTTTGATATTTGCTATTACTTGGTGTATAGTTATAACTTTTGTAGATTTTCTTTTCTACTTTTACTGTAACAGTTATATCAGTTTTTAATTTTGTTAGTTTGTTAGCTGGTACTGTTACATAAATATAACCATTTTTTAATTTTGCTGTTGATCCAGCTGGAGCACCAGTTAAGGTAATATTTTTGTCAGTAACAGTTGTGTTTGAAGTTACTTTTATTCCTTCTGATACGTAGTTTGAACCACTTAATTTCATTGCTTTATTGTTTAGCGTTAATGTTAAGTCAGCGGCTGTTGTATCGTTCTTTCCAGCTTTTTTTGCTTTAGCAACTAAATCTTTTATTTTTTTACCAGCAGCGGTATTATTATTTTTTAGAGTGTTTTTGAATTTGTTTATGCTACTTGAATAAGAAGCTAATCCTTTATCTTGGATGTATACCCATAATGCTGTTTGGTAAATGAAATAGTTGCTTGTGTTATTAGCATTTATATATGCTTGATTTAAGATGTAGTTTATTCCGTTATCGGTAATTAAACTACTGTTGGTGTATGTTACACCACCATACGGACTATTTTTAGCGTATGTTAGACAATATACATATTTTCCATCACTAGTAGTTTTTACATGGAAGTTTTGTGGGAATTTTATTGGTATATTGTTGTTTGTGTTACTATATATTTTTAATTTGTTAGGAGCTGTATCTGCTATTGCGTCATTAGCAAATATTCCTATTGAAAATATTATAGTAAGCATAAGCATTATTATTTGTTTTAATCTTTTCATTTTTATCCCCCCTGAATAGTTTTGTATGATATCACTTTTTGTTAATTTTGTCAAGTTTTTTCTTATTTTACAGGTAAAAAAAAAGACATCTATTAGTTTATTTGTCTTTTCTTTGTTAATTACTATTCTTTTCTTTATCTCTTTTTTTAATATTTTCTTCTTGTAGTTTATGAAAATCTACTTTTCCTATAATAGTTTTAGGAAGACTTTTTCTGAATTCCCATTCTTTTGGTATAGCATAATGAGCTAGATTCTTTTTACATAATTCTAATAGTTCTTCTTTTAAAGTATTAGTTGGATGATATCCTTTCTTTAGTGCTATATAGGCTTTTGCTACTTCAACTTTATAAGGATGTGGTATTCCTACTACGGATGCATTTATTACTGCTCTATGTGTTTCTAATACTTCTTCTATTTGTGATGGATAAACATTATATCCTGATGTTACAATCATTCTTTTTAGTCTTTGCTTGTATGATACAAAGCCATCTTTATCCATACAACCTATGTCACCTGAATGTAGCCAAATATTTCCATCTTTATGTAAATGTAAGGCTTCGTTTGTTTCTTTTTCGTTATTATAGTAACCTAGCATTACTACTGGACCACTTATGCATATTTCTCCATCAGTTCCGTATTCTACTTCTTCATCAGTGCCGGGTTTTACTATTTTTAAATATATACCTGGCCATGGTATACCGATTGTTCCAGGACGTGACGCATGTTTTAAATCAACACAAACAGCTGCTACTGCTTCAGTCATTCCATATCCTTGAATCATATTTGTTTTTGCTCCATGTTCGTGTAAGAAATCATTTATTTTGTTTACTCTATTTTTATTTAAAGTATCTCCTCCAGCTATTACGTATTTTAATCTAGTTAGTTTTACTTTATCCATTCTTTCATTTGTTGTTAGTGCTTCAAATAATGTTGGAACGCCTACTAAGACGGTTGGTTTGTATTTTACTAATAGTTTATCAAATTCTGCTGCTTTAAAGGTTGGTATTAAAACGATTTCTGCTCCTACAAATAAAGCATCGTTTATACCTACTGCTAATCCTAACCCATGAAATATTGGCAATATTCCTAATATTCTATCAGTATTATTTAGATCTGGATATACTTTAGTAATTGCTATAGTTGCTGAATTGAAATTGCCATTTGATAAAACTATTCCTTTTGGTGTCCCGGTTGTACCTCCACTTTGTAAAATTACAGCTGGTGTATCTCTCATACCAGGTACTTCAATGCTTTTTTCATTAGAATTTAATCCTTTATCATAGAAATCTTTCCAATAAATATATAATTTATCACTTTTTGGTTTTTCTATTTTTCTTCCTTGAGTTATTTCGTAACCTATTTTACTTATAAAGTCCATGGAATCTTTAGCTGACATTATTATTGTTTTGTAAACAGGCGTTTCATTTATAATGTTTTTTATTTTGGAATAGCATATATCCATAGTTATTAATACGACTGTAGAATAATTATTTAAGGCATCTTTTATTTCATTTTCTGATAGTAAAGGATGTAAGATGTTGGCTACTGCTCCTATTTTGTTTATGGCATAGTAGGAAATTACGGCTTCTGGAATATTAGCAGATAGTATTGTTACAACGTCTCCTTTTCTTACGCCTATTTCCTTTAATGCTTTAGCTGTTATATTTATTTCTTTAAATAATTCGGCATATGTTCTTTTGTTTTTAAAGTATGTTATTGCAATATTATCTTTATAATTATTTTCTTTAGCTCTATCTCTTAGAAATCTATATATTGATTTATTAGGAGGAGTTATATTGGTATCACTTCTTCTGTAATATTTTTCCCATGGTGCTTTTGGTTTGCTTTTGAATCCTAAAAATCTAAAAAAATTCATATCTGCTAAATTCATTTTTTCACCTCAATTTTGTCTACATTTTAATTATATAATAGTTTTAATTAGTTGTAAAGAAAACACTTTAATAAGTTATTAAAGTGTTATAGTAGGTCTTTTGTTTTGATTATAAAGATATTATTATTTTTATAAAAGGCATAAAAAATTTCATCTAGAGTTATATTTTTACTTTTTAAATTATCTATTACCCATTTTTCATCTTTATTTATTTCTTTTAGTGTATCTTTTTGTATTTTGCTATCTAAGATTAATGGTAATGGTAAGATTTTTTTCTTACTTTCTTTACTAATGGGAAATACAGATAATGTTCCGTTTTTTTCTAATATAGCATATTCTATTTCTTCTATAGATTTGTATCCTTTTTCTCTTATACCATATATTAAATCGTCTAAATTATATTTTTGTTTAGTCATTTCATGATAATTTATTTTACCTTCTTTAATTATTATGGAGGGATTTCCATCTAATATTAATCTTAATTTTGGTATTTTTAATGTTATATATGCTAGAGATAATTGTATTATTAATAGGATTATTATTGGTATTATTGATTTAAAAATATTATTATCATAATTTTCAATACTTATTACTGCTAATTCTGCTATTAAGATTGAAACTATTAAATCTATTATTCCTAATTGTCCTACTTCTCTTTTTCCCATTATTCTATATACTAGAAATATAAAGAAATAAAAGAATATTGTTCTTATTACTATCATAATTATATCCATGTAATCACCTATAATTATTATTTGTAATTATAATTTTATTTATGCAACATATTATTTATTAGGTGGTTATATGGTTAAAAATTTATTTAGATCTTTATTATATTTTTATGTAATATTATTAGTATTAGTTTTTATTTATACTTTTTTAAATTATTTTAATATTTTATATGATAATTCTTATGTTAAGTTTATTATTGCTTTAATTAGTGCTTTTATTAGTTCTTTTATTCTTGGTAAGAATAGTATTAAAAAAGGATATATAGAAGGTATTAAATTAGGTTGTTTAATTGTTTTCTTTTTCTTTGTTATTAGTCTTATTTTTTCTAGTTTTGAATATAGATTATTACTTTATTATTTAATTATTATTTTAGTATCTACTTTTGGTAGTATGTTTGGTATAAATATAAAGAAAGCAACTGATTAAGCTACTTTCTTTCTTTCTAATTTTTTATTGATATCTCTTTTTGGTTCTTTGTCATCTTTCATGACAGTGCTGTATTTAGTTAAGTCTAAACTTTTTGTTTCTTTTTCAGTATATATTTTTAATTTATGTTTTAGTTCATCATATTTATTTATAAAATCTGTTCTTTTATTTTGCTTTTTTTCTTCGATACTTAGTTTTATTATTCCTGCTATTACTGGTATTGATAAGATATCTAGTGCTATACCTATATATCCAGCTGTTTCATAGCTTTGTATTAGTGGTATTGATGTCGCTATCATTACTATTCCAGTTATTTTTAATAAGTTTATAGTTGAACTTTTTATTTTATTATTATTCTGTTTATAATTATTATATTTGTTTTTGTTTACATTTAAGTATTCTAATAAATCATTATAATAGTTTTCTATTAATAATTCTTCATTTTGTTTGTTCTTTTTTACTTGTAGTTGATAAGTATTGCTTTTATTCATTCCATAGCGAGTTACTTGGTAGTTTTTTTCTTTTTCTTCAATGTTTTTAATTGTTCCTTTTTTTCCGTAGTATGGTAATGTATAATTCATTCTTATCACCTCTTTCTTGCTTCAGAGTTGATATTTTACCATATTTTTGCAATTTTTGCAAGTTTTTAGACATGTTTTTTATAAATGTTTATTTTTGATATAGTTTTTAAACGGTAAAAAATATATCTTTTAGGTATTAATTTATAGATTAATTTTATTTTTTTTAGGTCTTCTTTATTCTTCTCTTTAAATAAATTAGAATTTTCTTTAATTAGATATGGACCTAAATGTAATTCATTTTTATTGTAATATTTATGTCCTTTTTTGAATTTTATGATTGTGTAATAAATATTTTTTTCTTTTATTAATATTTCTTTTTCTATATAAAATCCTAATTTTAATACTTTTTTTCTTAAGAAATAATTATCATTATTACTTTGTAAAATAAGATTATCTATATTTTTTAGTTTCTTTATACTTTGCTTAAGTATACCTACAATAGTATGAGAACCCATACCAGCGATGATTATTGTATTATAGTTAGTTGTATCTATATTTTTTAAACCATCACTTTCTTGTAATTTTATAATATTTTCTAATTTATATTTCTTTATATTGTTTTTAGCATTATTTAGAGCATTTTTATTTATTTCAGTTGCTAAGATATTTATATTTTTCTTATTTTCTATTAGATATATATCTAGTAATCCATGATCACATCCAATATCAATAATGCTATTATTATTATCTATTAATGATGCTATAGATTCTAATCTTTTAGATATTTTAATCATTTAAGAAATCCTTTAGTTTTCTACTTCTAGATGGATGCCTTAATTTTCTTAGAGCTTTTGCTTCTATTTGTCTTATTCTTTCTCTGGTTACTCCAAACATTTGACCTACTTCTTCTAGTGTTTTACAAGAGCCATCATCTAGACCAAATCTTAATCTTAATACTTGTTCTTCTCTTTCAGTTAAAGTTAATAGGACGTCACTTATTTCATCTTTTAGCATTTCATGTATAGTATATTCTTCTGGTGACATGCTTCTTTCATCTTTAACGAAATCTCCCAAGTGAGAATCATCTTCTTCACCTATTGGTGTTTCTAATGATACAGGGTCTTGTGCTATTTTTATTACTTCTCTTATTTTATCTACTGGTAGACCCATTTTTTTAGCTAATTCTTCATCAGTTGGTTCTCTATTTAATTCTAGAGTTAATTGTCTTTGGAAACGTGATAGTTTATTGATTGTTTCTACCATATGTACTGGTACTCTTATGGTTCTTGCTTGATCGGCTATAGCTCTGGTTATGGCTTGTCTTATCCACCATGTAGCATATGTAGAGAATTTATATCCTTTATTAGCATCAAATTTTTCTACAGCTTTCATTAAACCTATATTTCCTTCTTGAATTAAGTCTAGGAATAGCATGCCTCTTCCTACATATCTTTTGGCTATACTTACTACTAGACGTAAGTTTGATTCAGCTAAGATGTTTTTAGCTTCTTCATCACCATTAGCTATTCTTTCGGATAAGGCTGTTTCTTCTTCTAATGATAATAAGCTAATACGACCTATTTCTTTTAGATACATTCTTACAGGGTCGTTTATTGATATTTCTTTAGCAATGGTATTATCTTTTAGGATATCTTCAATATCTCCACCATCGTCTTCTTCATTACCACCTAATTCTGATTCATCATTTACTATTTCAATGTTATTTTCTATTAATGAGTTATATAATTCATCTAATGAGTCAGAATCTATATCTAATCCTTTTAATCTATTAGCTAGTTCTTCATAGGTAATATAACCTTTTTCTTTTCCTAATTCTAATAATTCGTTTTTTCTTTCTTCAAAGGTTTTAATTTCTTCTATCACTTTGATTCACTCCTTTTATTTTCATAATTTCCATGGCTATTTTAGCTTGCTTCATAGGGTCTGTTTCGGTATTTAATTCTATATTTAATTTTTCTATTCTTTTATTTTGATAATATTCATTTACACATTTTATATAATCTTCTATTTCTTCTTTTGTATATTTTTGTTTTAAATTAAGATTTATTATATCCATAAATGTATCGGCTACATCTGTTTTAGTATTTAAATAAGTAATAAAATCAGCAATGATTATTGTATTATATTTATGGTAATAATAAATTAATTCATTAAATAATCTTCTTTTTTTATCATCTATTATCATAATTACTTTTTTTTCTACTTCATCTATAATATCTGGCGATACGGCCATATAGTATAGCAGATTATTTGTAGCTTGTCCATACTTATTTATTAGGTTTTTAGGTTTATTATTTACTTTAACGTTACTAGGCGTTTCTTTTTTATTTTTAGTTATATATTTATTTAATCTTTCTTTTAAAGTATTATATTCTATATTAAATTTCTTTTCTAATTGTTTTAGATTTAATTCTATTGTTATTTCATCTTTTTCTTTAGCTAATTCTTTTAATATTTCATCAATATACTTGCTTATATCTTTAGTATCATTTAGATTTTTATCTTCTTTTAATACTTGCATTTTAAAGTCCATTACGGACATAGGATTATTTATTTTTTCAATAAAGGCATCTTTACCTCTTTTAATGATAAATTCGTCAGGATCTTTTTCTTCTAGTCTTATTATTTTAACATTAATATTTTCTTCTTCTATTAGAGGTATTGCTCTTATAGTAGCTTCTTTACCAGCATTATCGCCATCAAAACATAAGATTAGATTATTAGTAATTTTCTTTAATATTTTTAAATGATTTTTAGTTAGGGCTGTACCCATAGGAGCTACACAGTTATTTATACCTACGGTACTTGCTCTTATGACATCAAAATATCCTTCCATAATTATTATTGATTCATCTTTATTTAATTTATTATGGGCCCTATGATAGTTATAAAGAATATTACTTTTATCAAATATTTTAGTAGCTTTAGTATTTACATATTTACTTCCATCTTTAGTTTGATAAATTCTAGCTCCAAATCCTATGGGATTACCATTTAAGTCATGTATTGGTATCATTATTCTATCAGTAAATACATCTTTTTCATTATCGTTAGTTAATCCTATATCTATTAATTCATTTATATCATATTTATTTTTTAAAAAATCAGTTAATGGTTGTCTAGTAATAGATAAACCTATTTCAAATTTTTTAATAGTATCTCTATCTATTTGTCTATCTTCAAGATATTTAATGGCATTAGTACCTAGAGTACTATTAATATTATTTTGATAGAATTTAATAGCTAAATTCATTATTTCATAATCTTTTAAATGAGGATTTACATATTTGGTTACATTACCTATATTATGACCATCTTCTTTTGCTAATAGTCTTATAGCATCTCCATAACTAATATTTTCCATATTAGCAATAAAATTAAAGATGTTACCTGCTTTATGGCAAGCAAAGCATTGAAACATATCTAATCTAGTAGATACTGACATAGAAGCATTATTATCAGCATGAAATGGGCAAAGACCCCAATAATCTTCACCTTTTTTGGTTAAACTTACATATCTTTCTACTATTTCTTTAATAGGATGTTTTCTTCTGATTGCATTTATAGTTGCATCATCAATATAGGCCATAAAAAATCACCCTCTAATATTAATATTCTACATAAATATTAAAAAACCCTTTTTTTTCTTAAAATTTTTTTATTTTTTTGTTAAAAACATTGCATCGCCAAAGGAAAAGAATCTGTAATTGTTATTTATTGCTTCTTTATAGGCGTTTAATATTATTTCTTTGCTACTAAAAGCACTTACTAACATTATTAATGTTGATTTAGGTAAATGAAAATTAGTTATTAATTTATCGATAGCTTTAAATTCATATCCAGGATAGATAAATATGTCTGTCTCTCCAGAACATTCTTTAAATTCATTATATTTAGTCATTATAGTTTCTAAAGTTCTTACGGTAGTAGTACCTACTGCTACGATGTTTTTGCTTTCTTTTTTAGCTTTATTTAGAGTATTAGCTACATCTTCATTCATACTATAATATTCTTTATGCATTTTATGTTTTGTTACATCTTCGACATTTACTGGTCTAAATGTGCCTAATCCTACGTGTAGTGTTATATAGCATATTTTAATGTTTTTCTTTTCAATAGTATCTAATAATTCTTTAGTAAAGTGTAGTCCTGCTGTTGGAGCGGCAGCACTACCTATTATATCAGCATAAACTGTTTGATATCTATTTTGATCTTTTAATTTTTCTTTTATATATGGTGGTAGTGGCATAGTACCTAGTTTATCTAATATTTCATAAAATAATCCATCATAGATAAATGTAAATTCTCTTATTCCTTCTTCCCCTATTTTTATACATTTTGCTTTTAATATATTATTAAAATTAATAATAGTACCTATTTTTACTCTTTTAGCAGGTTTAACTAAGCATTCCCAATTATCTTTTTCAATATTTTTTAATAGTAATACTTCTATATGGGCATTAGTATCTTCTTTAATACCTATTAATCTAGCTGGTATTACTTTAGTATTATTTAGGACTAGTACGTCATTTTCATTTAAGTAATTAATTATATTATGAAATATTTCGTGTTTAATATTACCATTATCTTTATTTACAATCATTAATTTAGAACTATCTCTTTCTTTTAAGGGATGTTGCGCGATTAGTTCTTCTGGCAATTCATAATCAAAATCATCTGTTTTCATATTTACCTCCAACAAGCACTAGTTAATTATAACATAAAATAATAAAAAAAGTTTGATTTTGTCAAACTTTTTAGTTATTTGTCATTATTTTTTTCTATATCTTCTAATCTTACACTTACTAGTTTACTTACTCCTGATTCTTGCATGGTTATACCATATAATGTATCAGCATATTCCATAGTTTTTTTCTTGTGTGTAATTAGAATAAATTGGGTTTTATCTTTATATTTAGATAAATAATCACCAAATGCTTCAACATTAGCTTCATCAAGAGCTGCTTCTACTTCATCTAAGATACAGAATGGTACTGGCCTTACATTTAGTATTGCAAATAGTAGTGATATAGCTGTAAATGTTTTTTCTCCTCCTGATAGTAAAGAAATACTTTTTAGATTTTTACCTGATGGTACTGCTTCTATTTCTATTCCTGTTTCTAATAGATTATCAGGTTCAGTTAGTATTAATTCAGCACTTCCACCTTTAAACATACTTACAAATACTTTTTTGAATTCTTTTCTTATTTGTTCAAAAGTTATTATAAATTTATCTTTCATAATACTATCCATTTCATTTATTATTTCTAATAAAGTATCTTCTGCATTATGGAGATCATCTTTTTGTTTATTTAAAAATTCATATCTAGTATTTATTCTTTCATATTCTTCTATAGCTCCTAAATTGACGTTATCTATTCCTTTTAAAATAGATTTTAATTCTTTTACTCTTTCTCTAGCTATAGATTCATCTATTTCCAATTTATGTTTCTTAATAGCACTATCAAAAGTCATATTATATTCTTCTGTTAATTGTAGTAATAGATTATCCATTTTAATATTTAGAGTATTTAATCTTAATTCTCTTTCTTGTAATTCTTTTTCTCTTTGATTTATATGACTATGACTATTTTTATTTAAGTTTTCTAGTTCTATAATGCTGTTATTAATACTATCTTTTTTTCTCATTAGTGATTCTATAGTGCTTTCTAAGTTATCTTTATTATTAACAGCAGCATAATAGGTATTTAGTAATGTTTCTAATTCTTTATTCGTATTATTATTGCTTATAGTTTCTAAATCTCTTAATTCTCTATTTAAATTATTTAAGTTATTTAATTCTGCTTCTAAGTTATTTTTTTCTTTAGATATATTTTCTGCTAAAATAGTTATTTCTAAGTTATTATTTTTGATGTTATTTTCATAAGTATTTATTTCTTTATTTAAGTTATTTAATTCTTCTTCGTTATTTATATTTATGGTAATTAGATTATTGTATTCAATATTTAAGTTTTCTAGTTCATATTTTTCTTTAATTATATTATAGTTATTATTTATAGAACCTCCAGTTATTGAACCTCCAACATTAACTACTTGGCCATCTAATGTTACTATTTTATATCTATGATTAATTATATTACTTATGTTATTAGCTGTTTCTATAGTATCAGTTATAATTATATTACCTAATTGATTTAATATTATATTATTATATATTTGTTCGTATTTTACTAATTTATCAGCAGTACTTATAAAACCTTTAATATTTATTATTTTATTTAAATTATCTGGATCTATTTCTCGTGGTTTTATTACATCTAATGGGAAGAAAGTTGCTCTTCCTAAATTGTTTTCTTTTAGGTAATTAACCATTTCTTTAGCATTACTTCTATTATCTACTACTAAGTAATTAGAACTATTACCTAAGGCTATATTTATAGCGGTATTATAAGTATCTTCTACTTCTATTAATTTACCTATTACATTGTGTTTTCCTGTTAATCTAGGATTATTTAAGATATTTTTAATAGAATTAGGTAAAGAATTATTATTTTTAATACTATTTTCTAAATATTCTATTTTATATTTTAAATTAGTTATTTGTCTATTATTTTTATTTATATTATTAGTAATATTATTTTGTTTATTTTTTAAAGATTCTAATTGATTATGAATATTATCTGTAATAGTGGTTATATTAGTTAATTCTTCTTCTTTTCTTTGAATAGATAGATTTATATTACTTATAGTATTTTCTTTTTGTAATATTTCTTCTTTTATATTTAGAATATTATTTATAGTTTCTTCTTTACTTTCTTTCTTCTTTTCTCTTTCTTTTAATAGGCGCATATTAGCATCTATTTTTTCAATATTTTTAGTTAGTTCTATTAATAGTTTTTGATTTTCGGTAATACTTTCTTCTGTTTCTTTGTTTTCGTCTTTTAATTTCATTATATCTAATTCGTAAGTAGTATTATTGGAATTTAAATCTATTAATTCATCATTTAATTCATCTATTACATCTTTTAGGTGTTTTATTTCATGATTATAGTTATTTAAATCATGAGTTATTAAGGATATTTCTAATTCATCTAGTTCTTGTTTATGCTTTTTGTATATTTTAGCATCTTCACTTTGTTTTTTTAGTGGTATTAGGTTTTGTTCTAATTCAGTTATAATATCATTTACTCTATCAATATTGGTATTAGTTCTATCTAATTTTCTTATTGCTTCTTCTTTTCTTTTTCGATATTTTACTATACCGGCAGCACTTTCAAAGATTGTTCTTCTTTCGGTTGGTTTAGTCGTTAGGATTTCGTCTATTTTTCCTTGAGATATAATGTTAAATGCTTCTTTATCTGCTCCAGTATCAGTTAGGATACTTGTTATATCTTTAAGTCTACATTTTTCATTATTTAGGTAATATTCTGTTTCTCCTGTTCTATACATTACTTTTTTTATAGCTACATCAGTAAAGTTAATTGGTATTTGTTTATCAGTATTGTCAAATATTAATGTTACAGAAGCACTATTTAGGGCTTTTCTGCTTTTACTTCCAGAGAAGATTACATCAGTAGAATTATCTCCTCTTAAAGATTTAATGCTTTGTTCTCCTAGTACCCATCTTACTGCATCTACGACATTACTTTTTCCTGATCCGTTTGGGCCAACTATACCATTAATGTTTTTACCTAAATTTATTTCTGTTTTATCTGCAAATGATTTAAATCCATAGGCTTTAATACTTTTTAGATACATTTATATCACCACTATCTATTATTAAATTTACCATAAAATAAATATTTTTTCAAGTAAAAGAAAAAAGCTGATTACTCAGCTTTAATATTATAATTACTATGACTATTTATGAATCTTTTTAATAATATATATTCTTCTTCTGTTATATGGTTTAATTTATTAATATCTAGATTTATATTATTTATATCTGTTATTTGTAATTTATTTATAATGTTTTTTAATGATATAGTTTCATCTAGGGTATAACCATTAGTTAGTTTAGCATTTATATCATGTTTTAATATTTTGTAATTTTTCTTTCTATTCTCTTTGTTTTTATCTTCAAAGATAATACTACAATCTTTACCATTTATTAGTTTATGTTTTTTATTATAGATATTTATGATAATATTTTTACTTATATAGTTTAAACATATTAAGTTTAAATATACTATAAATGCTATTATGTTAATATTTATTAGTTTTACTATTATTAATGGATTAGTAATAAAGTAATTACTTTTAATTCCAGTTACTAGTATTAGATTTAATAATAATATAATAGTATTTATTCCATATAATGATTTATTTAAGATTTTATATGATTTATTAATTTTTTTGTTTACTGTTATAAGCATTATGATATTACTTATTATTAATATTACTATATATAATCTTAATGATATTAGTTTTAAGGCAAAGATATAGTTAAATGTTTCATTAAAGAAATATAATCCTATAGTAGTTAATAATATATATATTAAGATAAAGAATAGTTTTATAGTTTTATTTAATTCTTTTTTGTTTACCATTAATAATAATGATATTAATAGTAAGATACAGGTTATTATATAATTTATATTTATTGTTTTAATAAAACTTATTATATTTTCCATATTTACTCCTTTTAATTAGAATAATTTTTTAGCATTAATTTGAATAAATTATATTCTTCTTCAGAATATTTATTTTTTAATCTATATTCTAATTCTTTATCTATTGATATTATATTACTATGATTAGTTTCTCTTATATCTTTTAAGATTTTATTAAAGATTCTATAATCATTTAAGGTATAATTATCTTTTTCTTTTTCTTCTTCTACTTCATGTATTATAGGTAATCCATTATTTAATAATTGATTTAATAATTCTTCACTGTTTACTTTTGGTTCTTCTATTTTTATTTCTTCTTTTTCTTCTGGTCTAGAAGCAAATATTAAATCATTTAAACTGAATGTATCCTCTAATATTTTTGACTCTTCAGTAGCATAAATATATTTTTCTTTTGGCTCTTCTGGTTGAGGTTCTTCTTGTTTTATATCTTCTACTACTAGTGTATTATTTAATACTATGTTATTATTAGGTATTTCTATTTTCTTTAGTTCCATAGCTTCAGTTATTTTACTTGTTGTATAGATTATTGTTCTTGTTAGGATCCATAATAGAAATACAATCATAGTTAATTCTAATAATATTATTAAACTTGTATTAGAGAATAATGATTTTTTTACAAAGATATCTATTTTATTAGTTGCTACTATATTTGTTATTAGGATAAATAGAAATTGTGTTATTCCTAAATAAATATAGTTAGTTAATTTATATGGTTTTTCTTCTTTATTTAGAATACTTTTAATAGTTATTATATCCATTGTTAATATAACAAATAAGTATGTATATATTGATGGGAAATAGATATTAGTAAAGAAATTAGTTGATATATTATCAAGTATTTTACCTAATTCTTTGAAGTTAGTTACAATACCTGTTATTCCTAATGCTATATAATTTAATACTAAAAAGATTAAATATTTTTTTCTTTTTAATTTTTTAGTAATTAATAATAGAGTTAATATTAGTGTTATTATTATAAAAACTGAATAAAAGGTATTTTTACTTATTATATTCCATAAGCAAATTAACTTTTCTATTATTGATGTATATTTCATATTATCCCCCCTTTTTTATTATTCTATATTTATTAAATTCATTATATATATAGTTTGGGTTGTTTCATCGTCTTTTGTACATGTTATTAGTGTTAATGTATTTTGTGATTTATCTCTATATATAGTTACTGTACCATCTTTGGCATCAGTATAAATATTATTTATTTGATAGTTATATCTTCTACCATTATATGTAATTGTTGCTATATCTCCTTTTACTAATTGATAAAGATTAGCAAAGTAACTATTACTATAATTTCCTGAGTGACCGATAATGATGACATTACCTTTCTCTTCATCTGGGTAAGAAGATACTCCTAATATTTTTATATTAAACTTAACATTATTAAGTGATGATTCTTTGCTATAAAATCCTTTGTTTAATCCTATTTTAGGTATTTCTAAGGTACCTATATAAGGTTCATAGTATTCTTCTTGTTGTGTTTCTTGTTCGGTAGTATCATTGCTATTTTCCTCTTCTTCTTCTTTTTGTTCTTCTTGTGGTTCTTCTTCGACTAAATTTTCTTCAGGTATTGATAATTCCATATTCATGGCACTGAATACTTGTTCTCTTTTATCACTTATATAATTACTTAATAATAGGCCAAAACCTATTACGATAAGTATTAATCCTGAAGCTATTTTTATTTTTAAGTTATTTTTCATTTTTATAATTTTTAGCAACGAATATTGTACCTACTACTAATAGTAATGTACCTATTAATGAAGATGCTATTGTTTTATGTGTTCCAGTTGGTGGAACAGGTATTACTTCTTTAGGTATTTTTTTCTTTTCATTATACATTACTACTTTTGTTTCTACTTTATTATTTTTTACTGTGAATTTTATAGTTTCTTCACTTAATTTATAGCCATAAGGTGCTTGTATTTCTGTTAAAGTATAATTTCCATCTTTTAAATATATTTCATGTGGTTTATTTGTAGATATAAAACTTTCTATAATATTACCATTTTCATCTTTTATTACTAATTTAGCTCCTGGTAATTCTCCTTTAGTTGCTATATCTTGTTTACTAATTAATACTTTATTTAATGCTATAGTACCATTTAATTTATCATTTGCTGTTAATGTTTCTTTATAAGTTGCAGCCATTATTTGATAATTACTATTACTTGGTACATATTTATAAGATCTATATATATCTTTACTTACTGATACATTTAAAATAATATTTAAATTTTTAGTTATTTCGTTAGTAGGTATTTTAACTATTATTTTATTATTGTTTAATTCATAAGTTGTATTTTCTGTTTTGTTATCAATTGAAATATTATAATTAGTTTCTGTACTATTTATTGCTATTTCATTTGATATATAATAGTTATTTTCCTCTTTAAACGTTAATTCTCCTTCTAATTTAATAGTAGGATTATTTGTATTATTTTCTGTTTTGCTTTTAGCGGTATTTACGATATTATAGATTCTATCTTTTACTTCTTGGTTGCTTTCTAAATTTTCTTTAAAAGTATTAATAGTATATGAATACTCCATTAATCCTTTATCTTGCATATATATCCATAATGCTGTTTGATAGATGAAATAATCATTATCGTTTGATACTTTTGATCCTTCTTCTAAGATGTAATTTATACCAGCATCAGTATATTCATCTGATTTAGTGTAACTTACTGATGTTGGTACTGCTTTGGCATATTCCATGCAATATACATATTTTCCTTCTGTTGTATTTTTTACGTGAAAGTCTTGAGGAAAAGATGTTGGAGTATTTTCTAATATATGGTTTGTTATACTAATTGTATTTGGAGCTGTAGCAGCAAATACGTTGTTAACTCCTATTAATATTATTAGTATACTTAGTGTTATTTTCTTCATTAAAGTGCTTATTTTATTAATTTTTCCTTTCATAATTATACCTCCCTGAAATTTGGCTTAATATGTTAACATTTATTTTACTTTTTGTCAAGTATTTTTGTTATTATTTTAGCAATCTATATTGACAATTGCTAAAATGGTGCTATAATCTATTTTAGGAAGGAGATGTAAAGATGAATAATAATAATCCTTATGAAGAAAATTTAGAGAATGTATTAGAGAAATATGGTCGCGATATTACAGAACAATCTAGAAATGGAAAGATTGATCCTGTTATTGGTCGTGATGATGAAATTAGAAGTATTACTAGAATATTATCTCGTAAAACAAAGAATAATCCTGTTTTAATTGGTGAACCTGGTGTTGGTAAGACAGCTATTGTAGAAGGTCTTGCTAATAGAATTATTAAGGGTGATGTTCCTAATAGTTTAAAAGATAAGACAATATGGGAATTAGATATGGGTGCTTTAATTGCAGGTGCTAAATATCGTGGTGAGTTTGAAGACAGATTGAAAGCTGTATTAAAAAAAGTAAAAGAATCTGATGGTAATATTATTATGTTTATTGATGAGATTCATATGATTGTAGGAGCTGGGGCTATAGAGGGAGCAATGGATGCTGGTAATATGTTAAAGCCAATGCTTGCTCGTGGTGAAGTACATTGTATAGGAGCTACTACTTTAAATGAATATCGTAAATATATTGAAAAAGATGGTGCTTTAGAAAGAAGATTTCAAAAAGTACAGGTTAATGAACCTACGGTATTAGATACTATTACTATTCTTAGGGGGTTAAAATCTAGATTTGAAGTATATCATGGTGTTAATATTAAGGATAAGGCTTTAGTAGCGGCTGCTACTCTATCTGATAGATATATTACTTCGAGATTTTTACCCGATAAGGCTATTGATTTAGTTGATGAAGCTTGTGCTACTATAAAGGTACAGATGGAGTCTGTTCCTACGGAATTAGATACTCTTACGCGTAATATTATGCAATTACAAATAGAAAAAGAAGCTTTAAAGAAAGAATCTGATGATATATCTCTTAATAGAATTAAAGAAATTGATAAGCAATTAGATAGTTTAAAAGATAAGGAAAATACTTTAAGAAATAATTGGGAAGATGAAAAAAATATTAATAGTTTAATTAGTGATAAAAAGAAAGAGATAGAAGAAGCTAATTATAAATTAGAAAATGCTTTAAATAATTATGATTTAGATAATGCTGCTAGATTAAGACATGGTGTTATTCCTAAATTAGAAAGTGAACTTAACGAATTACAAAAGAAAAATAAATCTGATATTTTATCTGATACTGTAGATGATGAGGATATTGCTAAGATTATTTCTAAGTGGACTTCTATTCCTGTAAGTAAATTAGTTGGTAGTGAGAAGGATAAACTTCTTAATTTGGAAGCTAATATGAAGAAAAGAGTCATGGGTCAAGATAAGGCTATTAACTTAGTTAGTGAAGCTATTATTAGAGCTAGAGCGGGTATTAAAGATCCTAATAGGCCTATTGGTTCATTTATATTTCTAGGTCCTACTGGTGTTGGTAAGACAGAAGTTGCTAGAACTTTAGCTTATGAATTGTTTGATGATGAGAGACATATGATTAGGATTGATATGAGTGAATATATGGAAGCTCATAGTGTAGCACGTTTGATTGGTTCTCCTCCAGGATATGTAGGATATGATGATGGTGGACAATTAACGGAAGCTGTTAGGAGAAATCCCTACTCTATAGTTTTATTTGATGAAATTGAAAAAGCTCATAAAGATGTATTCAATATTTTATTACAAATATTAGATGATGGTAGAATTACTGATAGTCAAGGTAGAACAGTTGATTTTAAGAATACTATTATTATTATGACTAGTAATTTAGGTAGTGATTATATTTTAGAGAATGAGTCTAATAGTGATGATTTAGTTATGCAAGAATTAAGAAATACTTTTAGACCAGAATTTATTAATCGTATAGATGAGATAATTATATTTAATTCTTTATCTAAAGAGGTAGTTTATTCTATTTTAGATAAGATAATTCATGATATAGAAGTAAGACTTAGTGATAAACGTATTAGTATTAATATTACTGATAAGGCTAAGAAATATATTATTGATAATTCATATGATGAGAAATTTGGAGCTAGACCTATAAAGAGATATGTTCAAAGGAATGTAGAAACTTTAATTGCTAATGAAATTATTAGTGATAATATTAAATACAATAGTTCTATTACGATTGATATTGATGAAGATAAATTAATTTTAAAATAAAAAAAGAAGGTTACCTTCTTTTTTTATATTACTTTTATTCGCATTATATTATCTTTATAGACTTTTTTATCTAATTTAAATTTTACTATTTGTTCAGGATGATTTGCTACTTCTATTTTATTATTATCTTCATCATATATATCTGGTATAGTAAAAGTAAATGTTTTGATATTTGGTCCAAATATTTCTACTTTATCTCCTTTTTTGAAGTAGTTTCTTTGAGTTAGAGTTACTTCTTTGGTTTTATCATTATAATCTAAGATAATACCTAAGAAATCTTGATTAGATTCTTCTTTTCTACCACTAAAGTATTGTTCTCTTTTAGTGGTTTTTTTATTGAAGAAGTGATCAGTACTTTCTCTATTAGCTACTCTATTTAATATTTTGCTATAGTAAGATATTTTTTCTTTAGTTAAGGTTTTATTGTAATAATTATCTATAGCTTCTCTATAAGTACTTATTACTGTTGCTATGTAGTAGAAACTTCTCATTCTTCCTTCTACTTTTAGAGAAGTTATTCCTAAATCTATCATATCAGGTAGATATTTTATCATAGATAAGTCTTTGGTTGACATAGTAAATTCATTCTTATTATCTATTTTTTTATTATCTTTTTCTAATGGAAAGCACCATCTACATATTTGGGCACATGCTCCTCTATTGGCATCTCTATTGGTAAAATAATTTGATAATACGCATCTTCCTGAATAGGCTGAGCACATTGCTCCATGTAAGAAGCATTCTACTTCCATTCCCGTATTATTTATAATATCTTTAATATCTGTTTTAGAGCATTCTCTTGCTAAGACTACTCTTTCTACTCCTAATTCTTTCCAATACATTACGGCTTCTCTATTAGCAGTAGATGCTTGGGTAGAAATGTGTATTTTTAAATTAATATTATTATCTTTTACTATATCAATAATACTTGGATCAGATACTATAATAGCATCTACTTTATAGTTTTCTAATTCTTTTAAATATTCTATTAATCCTTTATAATCTTCATTATGAAATACTATATTTACTGTTACATATATTTTTTTATTTAGTTTATGGGCAAATTCACAGGCTTCTTTTATTTCTTCATTAGAAAAATTTATAGCGTTAGCTCTTAGAGAGTAATCTTTTCCTCCTAGATAAACAGCATCTGCTCCATATAGGAAGGCTATTTTTAATCTTTCTAGGTTACCAGCAGGAGCTAATAATTCTATTTTATTCATAATCTTTTATGTTATAAACCGTTTCTTTGTTAATAAAGCCTGTGTAAGTATTTTTCATTGTTGTTTTACTGTCTAGATAGTCTTTTAAATTATCCATAAATTCTTTGTTATTTATGTTAAAGGCATTTAATATTATATATTCAACATTTATATCATTTATTTCATTAATTAGATTTATTGGTTCTTTAGTATAAATAGTTGTACCATCTTCTTCTTCTAAGACTGGATATCTATCTTCTTTACTTTTTAGATAATACATAACGTCTTCTTTCTTTTCGTTGATGTGTTCTAAATAGTTAGTTATTAGATGTCTTCTTGAATAAAATATTGGTATATATCCATAACTTATTAGCATTAATTTATTAGTTTTACTTATTTCATTTATTTCTTCTTTTGTTATATCGTTAGTAATTAATGAGTATTTTACATTTCTTTTCTGGAAGAATCTATTGCTGTTAGTTGAAGCATTTAAATGCTCTTGATAGATTACTAATTCTTTACTTACTCTTTCTTTTTCAGCTATATTTAATACTGCTAAATCAGTAAATATTATTTTAGTTATGTTTAATTTATTTAGTTTTACTATAGTATATGTTAGTAAAGATAGATCTTTTTTATGCATTGTTTTATTCATAATGACACATATTTCTTTACTAGTTAGATTAATTATATCTTTTATATCTTCTATAGTAAAGTAAGTGCTATAACCTACTGATAAGTCTTTTATTGGTAAGATTATACCATTTATATCAGTTTTTAATAGTTTTCCTAAATTATCTAAATCTTTTGGTATTACTAATATTTTTTTCATATTATCACCTTCTTTTTGAGATACTTATTTTATCTCCTACATTTATATATTCTGTTTTAAATTCTTTATTATTATTTAGAAATTCTATAAATTTCTTTATTTTTTTTACTAATCCTTTTTGATTTTTAGTTATTGCTAATTCTTCATTTTCTACTAAGCCATGGAAGGATAAGTTATCAGTTATTATTACTCCTTCTTTGGTTAAGTTATTTTTAAATTTGTTAAAGAAATCTATATTATGTCCTTTAGAGGCATCTATAAATAATAAATCATATTTATCTTTTAGTTCTACTTTTGTAGCATCACTTAGGATAATATTAATTCTATCTTCTAAATTAAATTCTTTAATATTATTTATTGCTTTTTTATATCTTTCTTCATCTTTTTCAATAGTTGTTATGGTTATATCTTTATTTACTAGTGCCATTTTAATTGCTGAATAGCCAATAGCAGAACCTATTTCTAGTATTTTTTTAATATTATGTTCCTTAATATAATTGCATAAGTATTCTATTCCATCTGGAAGCATTATAGGAATATTATTTTCTTTGGCATATGTTTCTATTTTTTCTAGCATATTAATCTAATCTTGGGGTTAATATTTCATGACCATCTTCTGTTATTAAGATAGTATGTTCATAGTGAGCGGATGGTTTTCCATCTTCGGTTACGATAGTCCAATCATCATCTAATATTCCTACATTTCTTTCCCCTAAGTTTAGCATTGGTTCAATACAGATTACCATACCTGGTTTTAATAACGGGCCTTCATTTGGTTTACCATAATTAGGAACATCTGGATCTTCGTGCATTTCTGTTCCTATACCATGACCTACTAATTCTCTTACAACTCCTAATTTATGTTCTGTTGCATATGTTTCAATGGCATGAGAGATATCTCCTATTTTATTTCCTGGTTTGGCTTGCTCTATTCCTTTATAAAGTGCTTCTTCTGTATGTTTCATTAAATATTTTTTTTCTTCTGAAATATCTCCTATAGCATAAGTCCAAGCTGCATCTGCTTGATATCCTTTATAACCTATAACCATATCTATTGTAATGATATCGCCATTTTTTAATTTTCTGTTTGATGGAATACCATGTACTACTTCATCATTTATACTAGTGCATAGTGTTGCAGGGAATCCTTCATATCCTTTACAGGTAGGTACTCCTCCCATACTTCTTATATATTTTTCGGCTAGTTCATCTAATTTTTTGGTAGTTATTCCTTCATATAGATAGTTTTTTAAATATCTATGGGTTTTAGAAACCATTAATCCTGCTTCTTTCATTAGATCTATTTCTCTTTTGCTTTTTATGGTAATCATGTAATCACTTCCAATTCGAGGTTATTATACCATGAATTAACTTTTTTTACAAATTTAAAAAAATGTAACCAATAGTTACATTTTTAATTGTTTAGATATATCTTATGCCCTTTTATTTTATTCTTTTTATCTTCGTTAAAATATACTTCATACCATTTTAAGAAGCTATAGACTGCCCATATTCTTCTATAATTATCTTTTTTATTGTTTTTATGGTCTTCTAATAGTTTTAAAATATATTCTTTATTAAATAATTTATCGGCTATTGGAAGATTAAATGTATTTTTTATTTCGTTATAGAAATCATCTTCTTTTATCCATTCTCTTACTGGTACAGGGAATCCTAATTTTTTCTTTTTATAGCTTTCGTTAGGTATATCTTTTTTTGCTGCTTCTCTTAGGGCTGCTTTAGTCATACCATTTCTTATTTTATCACTTTGTTTTAATTTGCTTGCTATTTTAAATACTTCAATATCAGTATATGGTACACGTGATTCTATTGAAAAAGCCATAGTTATTTTATCTACGATATTAAAGATATTATCTGGTAACCAGTATTTTATATCAATAGCTAATTTTTTATTTATTTCACTTTCATTTTTATATTCTTCCCAAGTATCTTTTAGAATATCATAATTTTTTAAATATTTTTTTTCTTTTAATAAATCATCTAATTCATCATCATAAAAATTTCTATTTACACTAGCATATGATTCTTCTAGTGACATCCCTCTTCTTACTAAGTAATTAGTATATTTATTTTTAGGTAATGGTTTACAGATAGAAGCGATAAATCTTCTTATTCCTAATGGTAATTTAGTATAGATATTATCATCATAACTATTATATCCACCAAACAATTCATCTGCTCCTTCTCCTGATAATACTACTTTTAGATCTTTACTTGCTTGCTGTGATAAAAAGTATACTGCTATAGAGCAAGCGTCAGTAGTTGGTTCATCTAAGTGATAATAAACTTTACTTAGGATATCTTTGTATTCTTCTTTAGTTATTATTTTAGAGGTATTATTTATACCTAATATGTTACATAATTCTTTAGCGTTATCTATTTCACTATATTCTTTATTAGTAAATCCTACAGTATAAGTTTTATCTGGTTTAGCTAGACTCACGATGTATGAAGAATCAATACCACTGGATAAGAATGATCCTACTTCGACATCACTTACTAAATGATATTTTACTGATTCTTTCATTTTATCAGATATTTGTTCTACTAATTCATCAAAGGTTTCATTAGTACTAGTAAATTCCATTTTAAAGAATTCTTCTATTTTATATTCTTTGGTTTTAACATCTATTGTCATAGTATGTCCAGGTTTTAATTTATAGACATTTTTAAAGATTGTTTTAGGTCCTGGGATAAAACTGAATGTTAAATAGGCACCTAACATTTCTTCGTTTAATTCTTTTTTAAAATCTGGATGATCCATAAATGCTTTTATTTCTGATGAGAATAAGAATGTATCGTTATTTTGATAGTAATAGAATGGTTTTATACCAAAATGATCTCTAGCGATAAATATTTCATCTTTATTCTTATCATAAATAGCAAAGGCAAACATACCTCTTAATTTTTTTACAAAGTCTTTACCCCATTCTTCATAGGCATGGACTAACATTTCAGTATCTGAATTAGTTTTAAATTCATGATTAGTTAGTTCTTCTTTTAATTCTTTAAAGTTAAATATTTCTCCGTTATAGACTATTACAATACTTTTATCTTCATTATAAATTGGTTGATTACCTGTTTTTAAGTCTATTATGGCTAATCTTCTATGTCCTAAGGCTACATTGTCATCTAGATATATTCCTTCGTTATCTGGACCACGATGAATTATTCTAGCATTCATCTTTTTTATTTCTATTTCTTTATTTTTATTTTTGCTTATTATTCCGTTTATTCCACACATAATTTACTCCTTTTGATAGTTTCCTCCGTCTACTCTAATGATGCTTCCATTTATATAGCTTGCATTTTCTGTAGATAAGAAATATACTACTTTTGCTACTTCTTCGGGTTTACCAAATCTATTTAATAATATTTTTTTTATTGCTTTTTCTTTAAATTCATTTGATAATTCTTTATTCATTTCAGTATTAATCCAACCTGGGGCAACTGTATTTACTCTAATATTAGGTGCTAATTCTACAGCAAGATTCTTAGTTAGTGAGATAACTCCTGCTTTTGAGGCATCATAATCCATACTATATGGATAATAGGTATCTATACCATTAGTACTACTTATATTGATTATAGAACCATTATTCATGTATTTAGATGCTTTTTTACTTACTAGGAAAGTACCTATTAGATTTATTTCTAATGTTTTTTTAAACATTTCTTTAGTTTTATCTTCAAAGATTGTATCTATTGCTATACCTGCATTATTTACTAAGACATCTATATGATTAAATTTATTAATTATTTTTTCTACCATGTTATTTACTTCTTGTTCGTTAGATACATCTGCTTTAATAGATAAGCATTCGATATTATATTCTTTTTCTAGATATTCTTTTAATTCATTAGCTTTGTCTTTGCTATTATTATAATTAATTACAACATTATAATTGTTTTTAGCAAATTCTATAGCAATACTTTTACCTATTCCTCTGCTTGCTCCTGTTATTAATACTACTTTATTCATTTAAATTCTCCTTTTAATACTATTTATATTATATATTATTTTACTAGTAAATTGCAATATTATTAATTTATATTTACATTATTTTATGTTATAATTTTTTTGAGGTGGACTATGATTAGTGTTATTGATAATGAAAATATGATTGTTATTAAAAATTCTAAATTTATATGTATATTAAGACATATTAATAATATAGATGATTTTAATAAATATATGGAATATGCTAAGGATAAATATAAGGATGCTACGCATTATTGTTATGCTTATATTATTAATAATAGTAGTAAGTGTTCAGATGATGGAGAACCATCTGGAACTGCTGGTATTCCTATGTTACAAGTATTAAAAATGAATAATTTAAATAATGTTTTATGTATAGTAGTTCGTTATTTTGGTAAAATATTATTAGGTGCATCTGGTTTAGTTAGGGCGTATACAAGAAGTGTTACTGAATGTTTAGATAATCATATTATAGAGCTTAGTCCTGGTTATAATATTACTATTAGTTTTGATTATGATAATATTAAAAAAATTGATTATTTATTAAAAGATATAAATATTATTGATAAAAAATTTGAAAATAATGTTATTTATACTTTAAATGTTAAGGAAGATATTTACAATAAATTAAAAGAAATAGATAATTGTAATATTACTATTAATTATAGTCTTTATTTATAATATTTCTATTTTCTTTTTTTATATACATAAATTATTCTGCCAAATTTTAATTAGTATTTTAGTTTGTTTTATTCTTATACTAATAATGTAATCTGTTATAGATTAAAAGGAGATGTGATTATGTTTAGTAAACATAAGATTACAACATTGTTATTGCTTCTTTTAACTAATGTATTCATTCCTTTAAATGTTTTAGCATATTCAGATTATATTATAGCTTCTGGTAAAAATATTGGTATTGAATTAAAATCTAAGGGTATTATTATTGTTGATACTTATAAGGTTGGAAATATTGATCCAGCAATGGATGCTAATTTACAAAATGGAGATAAGATTTATATTGTTAATGATATTGTTGTTTCTTCAATTGAGGAAATGTTAGATGTTATTAATAATTCACCTGATAAAAGTAATATTTCTATTGGTTATTATCGTGGTAATAAGAAATTATCTACAACATTAAAATTAGTTTTAGATGATGATAATATTTATAAAACTGGTTTATATGTAAAAGATAGTATTAGTGGTGTAGGTACTTTAACTTTCATAGATCCTAATACAAAGCTATATGGCGCTTTAGGTCATGAAATTATTGAGAAAACTACTGGTCAAAAGTTTGAAATAAAAGATGGTAAAATATATTCTTCAGAAGTTATAGGTATTAATCCTTCTAATGATGGTATTCCTGGAGAAAAGAATGCTAGATATAATACAAATGATATATACGGTAATGTTAAAGAGAATACTAAATCAGGTATTTTTGGTGAGTATACATCTAATATTCCTGATACTAAGTTGTTTAAGGTATCTAATCCTGAAGATATTCAGTTAGGTGATGCCTCTATCCTGACTGTCACTTCTGGTGATAAAATTAGTGAGTACTCTGTTAATATTTTAAAAGTTTTTAGTGAAGTTAATAGTACTAAAAATATATTATTTGAAGTTACTGATAAAGATCTTCTTGATATATCAGGAGGAATTGTTCAAGGTATGAGTGGTAGTCCTATTATCCAAGGAAATAATATTATTGGAGCTGTTACTCATGTAGTTGTAGATGATTGTACAAAAGGATATGGTATATTTATTACTAATATGTTAGAAGAAGCAGAAAATTAAAAAAGAGATTACTCTCTTTTTTTATAATTCTATTGTTTGTATATATTCTATATTTATTAATGCTCCATTATCTAGCTGAATGAATGCATTACTTGGACAATATACAAAGCAATTTACTATTCCTTCATATACTTTTGGAATTGTTCCTCCATGTAATTCTGTTCCAAAAGCAACATATATTTTGGCTTTTTTTCCTGTTATTTCATTTTCAAGGTCTTTTCCTAATAAACTCATTATTCATCCTCCTTAATTAATGGTGCAATACAAGATCCTATTTTGAACACTTATATCTAAAAGAACAACTAATAAATATCAGTTCTATATATAATATAACACAAATTTCGTTAATTTTAACAAAAAAATTAAAAATATGATATAATATGCTTGCAAAGGGGAGGTTTTAAATTATGGAAGATTTAAAAGAACAGTATAATCATATTGTATCAGAAAGACAAACAATTATAGATCAAATCAATGTTTTAGCAGAAAATGAAACAGTAAAAGAATATTTTGCTTTATGCAAACAAAATGATAAATTAGCTAGTCAACAAAAGGATTTATATAAGCAAATAAAAGTTGGAGAGTATTCTTCATGTAACCATATATGGGTTATTACATTACTTGATTATGATATTTTGAAAGGTCGTTCATATGATTATCATGGATGTGTTAAATGTGGCTTAGATAAAAGAGTTTTTAATTTAAAGGGAAGATTTCATAGTCAAGATTGGTTAACATTGGATCAAAGAATAATGTATGATTATATGGAAAATCATTCTTATAAGTCTGGAATAGATACAAACTTATTTTGTGATCTAGATTTAGCAAAGGCAATATATGCAAAAATAAAGGAAGTTCATCCTGATATTGATGATGAGACTGCAGTAAAATATTTAAAAGTTGCTCTTCATAATATAAGAGATACTAAAGTAAGTGATGAAAGAAAAGAAAGCAGAGCAAAAAGACTATCATTAAAACCTGAATTTAATAAATGGACCGTTTTTGATGTTTGCAGATATTAATTTTTAAGAATGTATTTTAAAGATGGCTTATCTTTCAAAGTCATCTTTTTCTTTACTTAAATCTAACTCTTCAATATCTTCATCGTCTAATACATTATCTTCATACATTTCATTAACTACATCAATATATTTATCATCTTTATCATACCAACTCTGAAGTTTATCGTG
>CAZRJK010000016.1:0-32802 GCA_964600615.1 uncultured Muribaculaceae bacterium
AAAACAAAATAAATGCAAAAATTTCAAAGAGCAAGTTGCTTTCCAAAATATTTGGAAGAAAAATTATAAATCCAATGATAGCAGAAAAATATAATAAAAAAAATGAACTTTATGGTATTGTCAGTAAGTATCTTAAAAACTTAAAAGATTGATAAGCGTTTTGAACGCTTTTTCTTTTACAAAATTTACATATACAAATGTATGTATCACAAGGAGACTATACAAATAAATTAAGAATATACTCTGCATAAGAGATTAATATGATATAATAATAACGGAGGTATTTATATGATAGATATAGATAGCGCAATTAAAGAATCTAAAAATAAAGAAAATATTAGTGATGGTGGAAGTATGTGCTTTGACTTTGAAGATGTAGTTTTAGTAAAATATGCTTGTTTAAGAAAATATTTAAAAAACGGTGAGCGCTCAAGAGAAAAGTCTGAAGAGATAATGAAGGCCATAGACACCAAAGTAGATAAAGGTGTAAATACACCAAGACATTTAGCAATAAAAAGAGTAATAGAAGGTGAAAATGATATATGTTACGTATTGCAACAAAAATGCTCCGGTATTAATTGCGGAAGCTTGAGAAAATATGGTGTCACTTTTGATGAAATGTGTGAAAGTTTAAAATTTGTATTAAATATTCCATTTGAACACTATAAAAAACTATTTAAAGATGGCTTTGAACTATTTGAAATGGGATATGAGGCAAAAAACAAAAATTTATTTTATGATTCAAAAAGTGGCTTTTGGTTTATCGATTTTTTAGATAACAAAAAAGATTATATGTTTGATGCAAATGACATAAAAAAAGTTTTTGAAGCATTAAGATATAGAATTCCCAACCCAATTCAAATTTCATCAACTGTAGAATATGATAAAAAATTAACAAACGAACAAGAAAATAAAAAAAATGAATTGGAGTATGCTATTAAAGCGAAAACACTATTAGCAATAAAAGAAGTATTACCAAATTTTGAAAAATATGAAAAATTCTTCTTGTTGAAAGAAAATGTTGATTATAAAAAGTACTTAATGAAAAATGGATTTATTAAAAAAGACTTAACCAATCTAGACACAAGTGACTATGCAGTATTCAAAGAATTATATGAATTAGTCATTGAGGGATTAATTGATAAAATTAAAAATAAAGGGGAAAAGTTTTGGTGCATTGAATGTAACGACATACGTAATGATAGTGAGTTATTTCATTTACAAACTTTCTTTGAAAAAAGCAAATACAATACAATTAAGCGCGAAAAATTTGATGATGTTTATGATTATGAATATGAATGTACATATTTATACAAAACAAATCTTTTGAATGATCTTATTGGTAGATTAGAAAAAATGAAACCAAATGAAAACATTACAAATTTTTTAACAGATGCTAATAAGAATCTTAAGTCAAATAAATATTTATAAAAAGTATACTGCATTAAAAAATGCAGTTTTTTTCTCAAAATTATGGTAATAAAATCTTTAAAAAAAATAAAAAATATGATATAATCAAACATAATAGGAAAAAGTGTAACAGAAAGGAGAGTATACATGAAATCAAGAAAAATAATAAATATAAGTACTTTATCAGTTTTAATATGTATATTACTCCTAACAATAGGTTTTTCTGCACCCAACGCAGTACTCGAACTAAATGGTATTAGTGCAACTGTATTAGAATATAGCGATATTAGAATAACAGATATTAGAGTAAGTAATAGAACAAATGGAGCTACTAACACTGTAGTAGACTTTGGAATAGATGAGGTAGTTAGTGATATTGTATTACCAAATGCAAATTCAACAATAACATATGACATTACAATAACCAATCTTGGTAATGTTGAAATGGGAATAAAGACAATTACAGGACTACCTAGTAATTTAGAATATGTAGTAACAGGATACACCATGGAAGCAGCGTTATGTGATGATAATAATAATTCAAAATGTACTTTAGGTTCAGTAACAACAATCCACTTAACAATAGGCTATGGAGAAAATGGATATAATGGAACAACAACTAACTATAATATTAATTTAACACTCGACTTTGAAGAGATGCTTTATACTGCAAGAATAGGCAGTCAATACTATCTAACAATACAAGATGCAATAGATGCAGCCCCAACAGATGGAACAGAAACAACAATAGTATTATTAAAAAATGTCTATCAGCGCATTAAAATATGGCGTGGAAATAACATCGTCCTAGATATGCCTAATCTAGTACTGCACAACAAAGAATTCACCGATAATATTGGTGACCCAGTTGTAGAAATATTTGGAGCAAGAGATAAGGCACACTCTAACAATGATACATCTACTGTAGGAACAGCAATTTTTAAAATGATAAATGGATCAATTATAACAGATGCCAATCAAGGAGCAGTTAATGTTGAATTAGGTGGCTCGTTTATAATGACAGGAGGAAGCATTCTAGCAAGTGGCAACAGGCAAGCACTTTATATAAAAACAGGAGGTACTGCAGAAATTAGCGGCACATCTCATCTAAGAGCAACGGCTGAGCCGGTATTAACTGGGAATGTTAATTATAGAGGAACCGTACATAATGTTGGAGGGACATTAACAATAACTGGAGGAACAATTGAAGCGGCAGGTACTAACGGAATAGCACTTACATCTGAATCTACAACAACAATTGGAACTAAAGACGGTACGGTAGGAACAACAACCCCCTCATTTATTAGTAAAGATACAGGAGTATACATAAAAACGGGAACAACATTCAATTTCTATGATGGTGTTGTAAAAGGAATAACAAACGCCTTTAATGATGAAAGCAAAATATCTGATATAGAAACAGGATATGATATAGCACATTCAGGAGAAACGATAGAAAATGAAGAATATCATACAGCATTTTTAGGAGAAACTGTTACAATTACATTTGATCCTAACGGAGGAACCTTATCATCATCTGAACTTACAAGACAAGTTGCTACTGGTTCTGCAATAGGGCCTTTACCAGTACCAACATATGTAGGTTATGATTTAGTAGGCTGGTATGATAGTAATAATCAATTAGTACAACCTGGAACAATTATAGCTGCTGCAGATATATTAACTGCAAGATGGAAAGAAGCAACTGTAGCAACAATAGTAAGTACCGGAGAATCATATTCTTCATTAACAGCAGCAATAAATGCAGCACCAGCAAATACAAAAACAACAATACAACTACTTAAAAATACAAGTGAAAAAATAACGATTGGTAGTAACAAAAATATAGAATTTGACTTTGGATCATATACACTTAATAATACAGGTAATACTGACGTAATAACAAATAATGGAACACTTTCAATAATAAGTGGCACATTTAAAAATACTGGAACAAAATCAGTTATAGTTAATAACAAAACAATGACAATGACAGGAGGAACAATAAACACTTCATCTACAAGTGCATCAGCAATAAATAATACATCTGGAGCAACACTAGAAATAACTGGTGGAACAATTACAGCAACAGGAGCAAGACAAGCAGTTTATGATACTGGTGGAACAGTAAGAATCAGTGGTACAACAGTACTAAGCTCAACCGCCAAAGTTGAATCAGGAAAACCAAGAGCAACCGTTCAAAGTGAATCAGCATCAAGTAATATATACATAACAGGTGGAACAATAATCTCAACAGCAACAAATGGAATTGCAGTAACAAATAAGGGAACTTTAACAATTGGAACAGAAGATGGAAATATATCAACTACATCTCCAGTTATAAGAGGAACAGGAAAAGGTGTATATAGCACTTCTACATTATATATATATGACGGAATACTACAAAGTATAACTACACCATTAGACGGAACTACAACTGCAATTGAAGCAAATAGCACACCTGCATCAGGTACAACAACTATTGGCAATCAAACCTATAATACATGGTATTTACAAAGCACTAGCTAAGACTAGTGCTTTTAATTAAAATGTAATAATTTGCAATAAAATGAATATAATAATTTAGAAAGCTATAAAAAGCTTTCTAAGTTAGTCGCGAGTTCGTAAGAATTTGCGTTTTAATATAGATAAGAACTAATTAAATTAATTAGTTCTTTTTATATAGATTAATTGACTAAAATAAAAGTTTATTATATAATTTAATTAGTGTATAAAGTAATAGTAGGTGATAAAATGACTAAAAAGAAAACTAAAAAAAATAAAAGTAATACAAAATTTGAATATAGTAATGAAATAATAGGAGTAATAATAATTCTAATAGGAATAATTGGCATACTAGGCACTGGAATAATAGGAAATATTGTTAAAAACTTCTCTATATTCTTAGTAGGAGCAATTTATTTTTTAGCATTAATATTATTAGTAGTGGCAGGAATAATGCTAATATTTAAAGAAGAAAAACCAAACATGTTATCAAGTAGAATGATAGGAATATATATAATTGTAATAACTTTTTTAGTTTTATTGCATATTAAATATATTGAATTAAATGGACAATCAGGAACAAAAATTATTACAGAAACATTAGATAATTTAATGATGGCCTTTAAAAACAACAGTGCACTAAGTAATTCAGGTGGTGGATTTATTGGTGCCTTGTTTAGCTATATATTTGTAACCGCCTTTGGAAGTGGAGCTAAAATAGTAGTTTGTACATTATTTATTTTAGGAATAGTATTAGTATTAAATGTAAGCATTCAAAATATGTATAATAGAATAAAGCCAAATATCGCAAATATGCTTAATAAAGGAACAGAAGAAGATGAAGAAGAAAAAGAAGCAGATGTAAAAGAAGTATCAACCATAAAAGTAAATACACCAAATGAAAACGAAATAGAAGAAGAACCAGCTAACATAAAAGAACCAACCAAAATAGAAGTAATAGACAACGACGTTCCAATAGCAAAGATTAATCCAAATGAAGAAATAAAAGAAGAAAATAGTCATTTAATAAATAGCAGTAATGTAAACTATAAACTACCTTCAATAAATTTATTAAATACTGTAAAAAATGCTAGTAACAAAGCAAATGAAGAATGGGCAAAACAAAATATAGGTAATCTAGAAAAAGTATTAAGTGATTTTGAAATAACTGGTAAAGTTGTTCAAGTAAATATAGGACCTACCGTAACGCAATTTGAATTAGAAATAAAAGCAGGAACAAAGGTAAGTAAGATATTATCTATTCAAAGAGAAATAGCCCTAGCCCTAGCAGCAAAGAACGTAAGAGTAGAAGCACCAATTCCTGGAAAAAATACAATTGGTGTAGAATTACCAAATAAAGTAAATAGTTCAGTATCGTTTAAAGAAGTATTGACCAAAATGGAGCCAATTAGTGAAAAAACTATATTAGAAGTAGGATTAGGAAAAGATATAATGGGTAGAGTAAAATGGATGAAAATAAATGAAACTCCCCATCTTTTAGTAGCAGGAGCTACTGGTAGTGGTAAATCAGTTTGTATGAACTGTATCATTACATCAATACTAATGAGAACTAAACCAGATGAAGTAAAATTAGTTATGGTAGACCCTAAAAAAGTAGAACTAAGCATATATAATGGTATACCTCACTTATTATGTCCAGTAGTAACAGATCCTAAAAAAGCTTCTATTGCCTTAAAAAACATAGTCGCTGAAATGGAAAAAAGATATGATGTTTTTGAAAGGACAAAAAATAAGAATATTGCTGGATATAATAAATTCTGTGAAAATAATCCAGAATATGAAAAAATGCCTTATATTGTAGTAATAATTGATGAGTTAGCAGATTTAATGTTAGTAGCAGCCAAAGAAGTAGAAGATTCTATAATGAGGATTACCCAAATGGCTCGTGCAGCAGGAATACACTTAATAGTAGCAACGCAAAGACCATCAACAGATGTAATAACCGGTGTTGTAAAAGCCAATATTCCATCTAGAATATCATTCGCTGTATCATCTCAAATAGATTCAAGAACAATTCTAGATTCAGCAGGAGCAGAAAAACTATTTGGTAAAGGAGATATGCTATTCTTACCAATGGGAGAAAATCACACTACCAGAATTCAAGGAGCATTTGTAAGTGAAGAAGAAATACAAAAAGTTGTAAACTATGTCTGTCATGAGCAAAAAGCTCAGTATGACAATTCCCTAACTGAAATGAAAAATGATTCTGGAAGTCAAAACGATGGTTATTCCTCAGAAGAAGAGTATGAGGACCCACTATATAATGAAATAGTTGATTACGTAATGCAAGCTGGAAAAGTAAGTGCCTCACTAATTCAAAGAAAATATCGTCTTGGATATAACAGAGCAGCTAGAATAATAGATCTATTAGAAGAAAGAGGAATAATAGGACCTCCTAATGGATCTAAGCCAAGGGAAGTATTAGTAAAGAAAGAAGAAAGTGAGGTTATTGATGAAGAATAATAAAGAAAAAAAGAAAAGTACAATTGGGCTATGGTTATTACTAATTGTACTCTTAGCAACAGCAGCAGGATTAACATATTTAAAATATTTCTACAACGAAAAAATCTATTATCCAGAAGATATAAAGTTAAATTCGGAAATAGAAGAACAATTAAATGAAATAACTAATAATTTTAACAAAGACACTTTAACATTAGAAAAATTAAAAGAAAATATAGTAATTGAAGCAAAATTACAAAACGATACAATAGTAGTAAATTATAAAGAAAAAAATATAACTAAAGAATATAATTATAAATACAATAACAATCTATTAGAAACAGAGATAGATGAAGAAACTGAAATTTTTAACCAAATATTTAAAATCATGGTTTATGCAACCCAAAAAAGGTTAAAAAATGAAAAAAGAGAAGAAATAGATAAATATGTAAATGATTTTTTAAACAACGAAAATGAAATAGAAGGGTTATATAAAGAAATGGTAGAAGCCAATATAATAACTTACAATATAGAAATAACAAAAATAATAAAACCAATAACGGAAGAAAATGATTTGGAGGGATAATATGCCAACACCACATAACGAAGCGAAAAAAGAAGATATAGCGAAAATAGTACTTACAACAGGTGACCCCAAAAGATGTGAATACATTGCTAAAAAATATCTAGATAATATAAAACTAGTAAATAGAGTTAGGGGAATGACAGCCTATACAGGATATTACAAAGGAAAAAGAATAACTGTCTTTCCAATGGGAATGGGAATGTCTAGCTTAAGTATTTATGCTTATGAATTATATAAATTCTACGATGTAGAAATAATAATTAGAACAGGAACTTGCGGGGCATCAAAAAAAGATATCGATATATTAGATACAGTATTATTAGAAGGATCATACACCGAAAGTAATTTTGCCTTAGCAATAAATAGAGACAAGGATACACATTTAGCATACGCTAATAAAGAAGTAAATGAAATAATCGAAAAAACTGCCCAAGAAGAACATATAAAATACAAAAAAGGCTATGGTGTATGTAGTCAAATCTTCGATGTATATTTAAATGAAGAGCAACACAAAGATATGGTAGCAAATTTCCCCAAAGATTTGAACATAATAGCAATTGAAATGGAAGCATTTGCCCTATTTTATATAGCAAATATGTTAGGAAAAAAAGCTGCGTGTGTTGTGTCAGTAGTTGACTCAAGATTCAAACCTGATGATACAATAACAAGCGAAGACAGAGAAAAAAATCTAAATCAAATGATAGAATTAGCATTAAAAAGTTGTTTAAAACTATAAAAAGTAGATATAATAACATTAGAAGGTGATTTTATGGATTATGAGAAAATAAATATGGGGGCGTATAATCTCCATCTAATTAAAACGACAAAATTTAAAACAATAACCGTTGAAGTAAATTTTCGTGAAAAGTTAATAAAAGAAAATATAACTAAAAGAAATTTATTAAAATCAATTCTTTTAAATACAACAAAAAAATATCAAACAGAAAAAGATTTAATTAAAGAAACAGAAAATTTATATGATTTGAAACTTTTAAGTTCAAACATGAGAATAGGCAACTATAGTAACCTTTCATTCGAAATAAAATTTTTAAATGAAAAATACACTGAAGAGAATATGAATAATTATTCCCTTTCTTTTCTTATGGACATCATTTTTAATCCTGATATAAAAAATAATGCCTTCAAAAAAGAAAATATAGAAAAATGTAAAAGTAAAATAGAAAAAAGTATTAAAAGTATTAAAGATAACAAACTAAAATATAGTCTTCTACAATTATTAAATACAACTAATAACAAACCATATTCATATAATTCATATGGTTATCTAGAAGATTTAGAAAAAATAAACGAAACAAACTTATATGAATATTATAAAAAAATGTTAAATAACAATTATGTAGATGTCTTCGTAGTAGGAGATATAGACAAAGATAAAATAAGAAAACAATTCAAAGAAGAATTTAAGATAAATACATTCAAAAAAATAAAAAATGATATTCTAGTAAATGAATTAAAAATTAGTAAAAAAATTAAAACCTACAAAGAAAAAGATATCGCTAATCAAACTCAGTTAACCTTACTTTGTAGCTTAAATAAATTAACTGAATTTGAAAGAAAATATGTAACGCTGGTATATAATGAATTATTAGGAGGAGCGTCTAATTCTTTGTTATTTGATACAGTAAGAGAAAAAAACTCATATGCTTATTACATAAACTCAACTTCTAAACCATATGATAATAATTTATTAATATATGCAGGAATAGAACCAAATAACGAAGAACCAGTAATAAAATTAATTAAAAAAACATTACAAAGCATAACCAAAAATAACTTTTCCAATCAATTATTAGAAAATGCTAAAGAAACAATTATATCAAGTATAAAAAATACTAAAGACTCTCCTAAAGGAATAACAAATGCATATTATACAAAAGAATTAGTAAATTCCAAACTATTTGAAGAAAGAATTGAAAACATAAAAAAAGTTACCAAAGAAGATATAATTAATCTAAGTAAAAAAATACATATACATACTATATATATCTTGGAGGGATCACAAAATGAAGAAAATTAATATTAAAGGAATAAATGAAGTAATATACTACAAAAAAATAGATAATGGATTAGAAGTATATCTATATACCAAAGATAATATATCAAATAATTATGTAACATTTACTACAAAATTTGGTTCAATAAACAATAAATTTATACCAATAAATAAAAATAAGATGATTAATATTCCTAATGGAGTAGCACATTTTCTTGAACATAAAGTATTTGCCCAAAAAGAAAATCCTCAACCAGAAGAATTTTTTGCTCAAAGTGGAGCATATTGCAACGCATACACCACCTTTAAAAATACTACATATATGTTTTCCGGACCAAACAACTTGAAAGAAAATATCAATTATCTATTAGATTTTGTTCAAAGTCCTTATTTCACTAAAGATAATGTTAAAAGTGAAAAAGGAATAATAAATCAAGAAATAAATATGTGCAATGACAATTTAACAGACGTTTTGTATGAACATATAAGACAAAACGCATTCAAAAACAATCCCTTTAAAAATAGTATAATAGGAACAAAAAAAGACATAGCCAAAATAACACCTGAATTATTAAAAACTTGTTATGATACCTTCTATAATCCTGAAAACATGTTTTTAGTAGTAACAGGTAATTTTAATCCAAACGAAATAATAAAAGAAATAGAAGAAAATCAATCAAAAAAAGAATTTACTAAATTAGATAGTCTAAAATTAAAAGAATATAACGAAATAGATTCAGTAGTAAAAGAAAAAGAAATCATAAAAAAAGATACTAATATAGATAAATTCTCTTTTAATATTAAAATCCCTTTAAACAAAAAAATATCAAAGAAAAAATTTAACGTATACTTATTTATAATTTTTTCATTATTATTTGATGATACTTCAACATTTGATGAAAGATTAAAAAAAGAAGGTATAATAACTAGCTCATTATATATAAATCTTTTAAATTGTGATACTCATACTTTAATATCATTAATAAACGAAACCAATCAACATAAAAAATTATTAAAAGAAATTGAGCAAGAACTAAAAAATATAAAAATAAATGAAGAAGATTTAGAAAGAAAGAAGAAAGTACTAATAAGTAATGAAATATTTAGTTATGAAAATATAGAAATAATAAATGAAGCGATAATAGATAATATAATTTTTGATAATCATGTAGAAAGTAATATGATTGATCTAATAAAAAGCATAAATATAAAGGAATTAAACAGTATAATAAAGAGTTTAAATTTAACAAATAAAACTATAGTAGTAGTAGAAAAAGATAATTGACATAAAATGCATATTGTGTTAAAATTAATACGTTACTGTTTAAGGCGATGTAGCTCAGCTGGCTAGAGCGTCCGGTTCATACCCGGAAGGTCGAGGGTTCGATCCCCCCCGTCGCTACCATGAGTATTAAAACTAATCCAAAGTGATTAGTTTTTTATTAAAATTATATATAATAAAAAAAGCGACTGTAAAGTCGTCTATTTTTTTAATTTCTCTTTAATCTCGTTAGTATTTTTCCAAGTCATTACTCTAATTAGAGACAATTCATACATAACTCTGGCCATAAGATTTCCAAAAATAATAACGATTAAAAAGCTTACAAAACTACTACTAATAAGAGCAAAAGATCCTAAAGTAAGAAATAAAGCACAAAAAATATAAGCAATCTTTAATATAGTTTCAATTAGCATCTTATCAAATTTAAGAAAGCTCTTAAGCCAAGCAAGATATTTGTTTTTTTCTTCATTTTTATTATTTACAAAAATAAAATAAATAACGAAACATCCAATTAAAGATACAACAAAAGCTATAATAACCCAAATTAAACTACCAATTCCCTGATTAGCAGTAGAAGTTAAAGTAGAACCTAGATTATTACCACCATAATTATAATTGTAACCCATAGTATTACTCCTTTCACACTAATTATATCATAATAAAGGAAAAACTTCTACTAAATAATTAACTTGCAAGAAAAAAATAAGTATGATATAATTACAGCATAGTAGGTGATAAGATGGATATGTTATTAGTAATATTAGTACTAGCTATAATAGCAGTAGCACTATATTTTAAAGATATTAAAAGTGAAATATATTTTATAGGAATACTTGACATAGTATTTAGATTATTGCATAAATTTACTATTCTCCTAGATATAAAACCAGTAACAAAACTAATTCACAAATATATACCAAGTTCCCTAGAAGCAATAATAAATTATTATACATCTGGAATATTAAATACAGTAATAGTATGGATATTATTTATAATTTATTGCTATTTTATACATTATTTAATAAAATATTTATTTAAAAGAAAGTAAATGAATAATAATTTATTATTCATTTTTATTTTATCTAAAACATACATTACAGTAAAGGGGTGATAATATTGTCAGTATTTAAAGAAATAGTTACTAAAGCAATCATAGGAAAAGGAAAAAAGTATTACAAAAATACTTATACAATAGATACAGAATTTGAACCTACTACTGTCTTAGGATGTTGGGTAATAAATCATAAATTTAAAGGTTCAGAAGTAGGAGAAAAAATAGTAGTAGATGGTAGTTTCGATGTAAATATATGGTATTCATATGACAATGATACTAAAACTACTGTAATAACTAAAAAAATAAAATATTCTGAAGAAGCCAACGTAAGGCAAAGAGAAACAACAGATAGTACAACCAAAGATATTATCGTAAGAAGTCTAAAACAACCAAATTGTATAAATGCCGAAATAAAAGAAAAAACAATATCAATCGAGATAGAAAAAGAAATAGGAATAGAAATAGTAGGAGATACTAAAATAAAAGTAGCAGTAGAAGAAACAGAAGAACCATGGGATAATTTAGATGATAACAGTTATAATGAAGAAATAGAAAAAGAAATAACTAATAATATTAAAGAAGATTATTTAAAAAAATAATAATCTTTTTTTGTATAAAAAAATAATAAATGTAGACAATATTTATAGGTGATACTATGAATAAAATAAAAAATTTAATTATACTAATAATATTATTAATATCCTGTAGCTTAAATAATACTCCAACATCAAAAATAGAAGAATTAATGGGGAAATATCAATCATTAAATAAAGATATAGAAATAAATTATAATTATCTAGGATTAGAAAATAATAAAAAAGAAATAAAAGAATTAATAAAAAAACAATATAAAAATATGACTTTTGAAATAAAAGAAGAAAAATAGGTGGTGATTACGCTACAGTAACTACCGAAATAGAAGTATTAAATTATAAAAATATTCTAAATAATTATACAAATGAAGAAGAAATAATAAATAATTTAAAAAAAGTAAAAGATACAATAGTTTATACAATAGAATTTACTCTAACAAAAAACAATAAAGGAAAATGGGAACTAGATGATTTAAATGAAGAGCAAAAAAATAAATTATTAGGAATTTATTAAATTATTTATCATATATTTAATTAGAAAAGAGGAAATATATGATAAATAGAAAAAATTTATGGTTTTTAACATTATTTAGTTTAGTATTAGTACTAAGTATATACTACATCACAATGCCAAATGATTTATTACAAGCTTCCACATATAACCCTGAAAAAGAATTGAAAACTAATATAGAAGAAATAGACGCTATAGCAGCATTAAAAGTTGAAGATGAAGCTAAATCAAAAGAAAAAATAAACGAATTACAAAAGAAATTGACAGATAGTAATATAAAAACAGAAGAAAAAAATAATGTCTATGAAGAAATAAAAACATTAAATAATAACAGCAGTTTAGAAAATACTATAGAAGAAAAAATAAAAAAAGAATATAATTGTGAAACATTTACTAAAATAGAAAACACTACAGTAAAAGTAATAGTAGACAAATGTGAAAACAGTAAAACTTTAGCAAACAATATAATGAGATTAGTACAAGAAAACTTCAAAGATAAAATGTATATTTCAGTACAATTTAAATCAAAATAATCCTCACATAAAAAACCTCACTAACATAAAATATAATAAATATAATATCCACCCTTTGGGAAGTGAGGAATATATGAATAAAAAGATATTAACCAAAAGGGAAGAAGAAGTATTTTCTTTACTAGTTAAAAATAAATCAACAAAAGAAATAGGAGCCGAATTAAAAATAAGTGAAAAAACAGTAAGAAATCACATATCAAACGCTATGCAAAAATTAGGAGTAAAAGGAAGAGCTCAAGCAGTAGTAGAATTAATTAGATTAGGAAATATAACCTTATAAAAAGTCACAAAGTGACTTTTTTTCATATAATACAATTTAAAACATAAATATTAGTAGGTGGTTATATGTTAAAAAAAATATCAATAAGAAAAATTATGGTATCATCTTTAGCTTTATTTGCTTTATTATTAATATATATAATGCCAGATAAACAAGAAAATAACTATTCATTATCAAAAAATAATATAAATTATGTATATGACAACGCAAAAGAAGTAATATATACTCTAGATAAAAATAATCTAGTAGCAAGAGCAACAATAAAAGGATATAACAATAATATAGAAGAAAAAATAAAAAATAATATTGAATCATTAATAATAGAAGGAAAGAACAGTAATCTTATTCCCAATGGTTTTAGACCAATTTTGCCATCAGGAACAGAAATACTGAATCTAGATCTAAAAGATAAAGTATTAACTATAAATTTCTCAAAAGAATTACTAGACATAAATAAAGAATACGAAGAAAAGATGATTGAATCAATAATTTATACTCTAACAAGTATTGAAGGAATAGAAAAAGTTATAATAAAAGTAGAAGGAAAAACGTTAGAAAAATTACCCCAAAGTGGAAAGATATTAAAAACAGTATTAGATAAAAACTATGGAATAAATAAAACATACGATATAGCATCTCCGTACAACATAGATACATATACAGTATATTATGTAAGTAAATATAAAAATGAAGAATACTATGTACCAGTAACTAAATATGTTAATAACGAGAACAAAGACAAAATAAAAGTAATAATTGACGAATTATCTTCAAGTCCAACATACGAAAATAATCTAATGAGTTATGTAAATAAAGATATTAATTTAATAAATTATAAACTTGAAAACGAAATATTAACTTTAAATTTTGATAATTCACTTTATAGTAATAACACACAAATATTAGAAGAAGTAATTTATGCTATAAGTCTATCATTAAATGATAATTATAATATAAAAGAAATAGTATTCAAAGTAAACAATAAAGAAATTTACAAAAAAAACACAAAAACTATTGAATAAAAAGTAATATTGCTGTATAATTTATCTAGTTGCGTTATGTCTCCATAGCTCAGCTGGATAGAGCAATCGCCTTCTAAGCGATCGGTCTGGTGTTCGAATCACCATGGAGACGCCACTAGATATATAAACCCTAAAAAGGTTTTTTTTCTATAAAAATAGTTAACAATAAGTATACGCAGATTTGACATAAGACATATAATATGATATACTTATGAAAGTGTGGTGCATTATTCTAGTCATTTACACTAAAGGAAGATAGGGCTAAAAATCTATCAATTGTCAAAGAAAGATACTTTGTATATTTGCTTTTTTCGCCCAGACTAGGGTGAATATACAATTTAAAGATTAAGGAACTTTATAATGGCATATAAATGGACTCCTTTTTCTACATCGTTCCAACAGATAAGACATGTCGTGAGTGAATATATGGGATATTTTGAAAATATATTTGCAAAAGCGAATAAATTTAGTAAGTAAATGTTTGGGAAAACCTCTAGAATGTATATATTATAAGTATTGAAGTGCGGACCGAATGGCAATCGAGTAATTAAGATGGCAACACTTAATTGCTTCCTTTAAATAGAAATAGCCGGTGGGTAACCTAAGGTAGGAAGTAGAGAAATTCAACTCGACCACAGCCGTAAAATTAATTTATAATATACCATTAACTTAATATTTAGGACTGTGATATAATGAAAAAAGACAATTGGATCTTAAAAATATTTATACTCACGTTTATATTATCATTTATATTTAGTGCGGCATCAAAATTAGCATCAAATATAAATGTTTTTATATTATTAGGAGTATTAATCATAATATTAATTATAGGTATAATATTTGATATGATAGGAGTAGCTGTTTTAAGTTGTAACGAAGCAACCTTCCATGCCAAAGCAGCCAACAAAATGAAAGGTGCCAAAGAAGCAATAAGATTAATCAAAAATTCCAACAAAACTAGTAGTATCTGCAATGATGTAATAGGGGATATATGTGGAATAATATCAGGAAGTATTGGTACAACACTAGTAATATTATTACTAAAAAATAATGATATATATTTAATTCTAATAACAGCTATAATATCAGCATTAACTGTTGGAGGAAAAGCTATAGGCAAAAGAATAGCAGTTAAGAAAAGTGATGAAATAACTTTTGTTGTTGGAAAAATAATAAATAAATTTAATTTTAAAAAATAGAGTGAGCAATCACTCTTTTATTTATGCGCATTTTTTGCTATAATAAATATAAGTAAAGGAGGATATTATGGAAAATAAAGTTAACCCTGGGACCATAACCCTAATTATAAGTGTACCAATATTACTATTAATACTAATTGGTATATTATTTTACATTAATTTAAGTAAAACAATTGAAATAATAGGAACAATAAGCTATAAAAATAAAACTTATATAATTGTAAAAGACGATAACAGTAAAAATGAATACAAAATAAAAACAAATACTGAAAACTATAATTTAAAAGATCAAGTAAAAATAAAATTATACAAAATAAATAATAACAGCGACCCAAAAGAAGCGAGCATAAAAAGTATTAGTATAATAAATAAAAATAATAATAAAATTGCAGATAGTAATGAAGATAATATAGAAAACTATTTTCACGAATTAGATAATGATTTAAATAATTATAATGATGATAAAACAATTATTGAAACAATAAAAACAAACTATGTAAATATAGTAGACTTTATGTTCTATGATAAAGAAATAAATAACAAAAAATTTAATGAATTAACTGCTTCAACAAAACTAAAGTTATTAAAAATAGCTATATCAATAGACAATAAAATGAACAAAATATTACCTGAATATAAGGAAAATATCCCTGAAGATTATAAAAATATTAAAAGTAAAATAGTAGAAAAATATTTAAATCTAACAGAAGAAATATGTAATCAAGAAGAAGAAGCTTGTCTAGAAGCAAAAAAAGATCTAAAAGAATTAAAAGGGAATCTTTATATATCATGGAACTACATCAAAAATATATCTGGAATAGATACAGAAAAGCTAAAACAATGGAATGAAATTTGGAGAGAAATATAATGATAGAAGAAAAATTAACCTTAGTTCCACACAAACCAGGCTGTTATTTAATGAAAGATAAAAATGGTATTATAATTTATGTAGGTAAATCAAAAAATTTAAAAAATAGATTAACATCATATTTTAAACAAAACCATACTGGTAAAACAGCAATGCTAGTAAGAGATATATATGACTTTGAATATATTATAACTTCCTCAGAATTAGAAGCTCTACTATTAGAAATAAACTTAATTAAAAAACATGACCCTAAATATAACATCTTATTAAGAGATGATAAAACATATCCCTACATAGAAGTAACAAATGATAAAGTATTTAGATTAATCGTAGTAAGAAATCCCAATTTAAAAAAGAATAGAAACACAAAATTATTTGGGCCCTATCCCAATGTAACAGCAGCTAGACGTGTAGTAGATATGATAAATAGAATTTACCCTTTAAGAAAATGCCGTAATTACGAAAAAAAAGTTTGTTTATATTATCATATAGGAGAATGTTTAGGATACTGTGTTAAAGATATAGATAACGAAGTATTAAGCAATATGAAACAAGAAATAATATCTTTCTTAAACGGTAATAATACCTATATAACAAAAAAACTAGAGAATTTAATGCAAACCTATTCATCAAAATTACAATTTGAAAAAGCAAAAGAATATAAAGAATTATTAGATTATATTAATATTACTCTAGAAAAACAAAAAGTAGAATTAGATGATAATCTAAATAGAGATATTATAGGTTATTATGAAAAGAACAACTACTTATCAATAGCAATTCTCTTTATAAGAGGAGGGAAACTATTAGATCATAAAAGTGATATCTATCCAATGATTGATAGCAAAGAAGAAGAAATAACAACCTATATATCTAAATTCTATGACAAACATAAAATAAAACCAAATGAAGTAATTGTTCCAGATTTTATAAATACTGAATTATTAAATAAAGCATTTGATATAAATTTCTTTATCCCACAAAAAGGAAAAAAGAAAAAAATGTTATCATTAGCTTGCGAAAACGCCAAAAATTATTACAATGAACAAATAACTTTAATATCAAGAAATGAATTAATATTAGAAGAATCATTAGAAGAATTAAAAGAAAAATTAAAACTAAATAAGTTAAATAGAATAGAACTATTTGATAATGCACACTTATTTGGTAGCTTTAATGTTTCAGGAATGGTTGTATTTGTAGATGGAAAAGAAAGAAAAAATGAATATCGCAAATACAAAATAACTAATGATAAAAATGATGATTATGGTACAATGCGTGAAGTAATCTATAGAAGATATTTTAGAGTCCTAAAAGATAAATTAGAGAAACCAGATCTAATTATAGTAGATGGTGGAACAGGACAAGTAAATGTAGCTAGAGAAGTAATAAATGAATTAAATTTAAATATACCGGTAGCAGGTCTAAAAAAAGATGATAAACATAATACAAGCATCTTAATAGGTTTAGACCCTCTACAAGAAATAATAATAGATAAAAAAAGCAATTTATTTTTGTTATTAACTAAAATGCAAAATGAAGTTCATAATTTTACTATAAACTATCATAGACAAATAAGAAGTAAAGGAAGTCTGACAAGTATTTTAGATAATATTGAAGGAATAGGTACAGTAAGAAAGAAAAAATTATTAAAAAAATATCATACCTTCAGTAAAATAAAGGAAGCTCCAATAGAAGAATTAAAAGAAATACTCCCAGAAAGCACAATAATAGAATTAAAAAATATTTTAAGTGAAATAGAAAACAAGTAGGTGATTAAATGAGCAAAATAAAAGTAATGGATGAACTACTATCTAATCAAATAGCAGCAGGAGAAGTAGTGGAAAAATGTGTATCAATAGTAAAAGAGTTAATAGAAAACAGTATTGACGCTCAAAGCACAGAAATAGCAATTTATCTAAAAGAAGCAGGATTAAGAGAAATAAAAGTAATAGATAATGGAATAGGAATGGATTCTAAAGATGCTTTATTAGCCTTTGAAAGACATGCAACCAGCAAATTATACAACAAAGACGACCTATTTAACATAAATTCACTAGGATTCCGTGGTGAAGCATTACCATCTATCGCCAGTGTCTCAGAAGTAGAATTAAAAACCTGCCAAAATAATATTGGCATTTTAATACACATAAAAGGGGGTAAAATACTAGAAAATACTAGTTGTGAAGCAAGACAAGGAACAACCATCACAGTATCAAATCTTTTTTATAATACTCCTGCAAGATTAAAACATTTATCCAGTTATTACACCGAATTAGCTCATATAACAGACTATTTAAATAAAATAGCCTTATCATATCCAAATATAAAGTTCAAACTAATAAACGACGAAAAAGAACTATTAAATACTGATGGTAAAGGAAACCTTCTAAAAGTAATAAAATCTATCTATGGAACCGATATAACAAAAAAAATGATACCAGTAAATGCTGAAAATGATGATTACAAAATAGAAGGATATATATCTATGCCAGAAGTAAACAGAGCAAGTAGAAATTATATTACTACAATAGTAAATGGAAGAGTAATAAAAAACTCGAGTCTAAATAAAAGTCTAAATGATGGATATTCTAGCTATAAAGAAGATACAAGATACCCAATAGCAGTATTAAATATAGAAACAGATCCAAGTTTAATAGATGTAAATATTCATCCATCTAAACAAGATATAAAATTTAGTAATTTTGATGAATTAAAAATATTAATAACAAACATGGTAAAAGATAATATTAAAAAGAAATTACTAATACCAAAAATAGAGATTAAAACAGAAGAACCAACACAATATGAAAATTATAGCTTAGAACTAGAAAGAAAAACCATAAAAGAAGAAACAGAATCTTATCAAAAAGATTTATATAATTTAATAAATTTTAATAATAATCAAGAAGAAGAATATATTGAAGAAATAAAAGAAGAAAAAAAACTACCAGAATTATATCCAATTGGATTAGTACATGGAACTTATATTATTTGTGAAAATGAAAAAGGCATGTACTTAATTGATCAACATGCTGCTCAAGAAAGAATAAATTATGAAAAATATTCTTACTATCTGTCACACCCAAAAGAAAATATAACTAATATGATAATACCAACCATAATAGAACTACCAACAAATGAATTTTTAATTATCAAAAAAAATATTGATATAGTTAAAAATCTAAATATTGATATAGAAGAATTTGGTGCAAATTCCTATCGTATAAGTTCTCATCCGACATGGTTTCCTAAAAACAATACCGACAAAATAATAAGAAACATTTTTGAACAAATAATAAAAGAAGAAAGTAATTTTAAGTTAGAAAGATTTAACGACCATTTAGCAGCAACTATGGCATGTAAAGCAAGTGTTAAAGGAAACACCAGAACTACAATTGAAGACATGGAAAGCATTATAAATCAATTAAGAAAATGCAATAATCCCTTTAACTGCCCCCACGGTAGACCAACAATAATAGAATTTACAATTTATGAATTAGAAAAAATGTTTAAAAGAAGTGTCTAAATATTGTTTTAAATTAAATATTTTGATATAATAAAATAATAAGATAGGTGATAGAATGAAAGGAAAGCAAGTAAAAGTAATAGAATATAACTTAACCTTTGGATCAAGTGCTAGATTAGTAAATATTTTAGGTTTATTTCGTTACAAAAAGAATAATAGTTTATATATTATATATACAGACGCCAATAATAATAATTACAACATCATATATTATGGTAGTTCATACATAAAAGGAACAACAGCACTATCTATGGAATGTAAAGATCAAAATGATAAAGAAATAATAAAAGAATATATCTATAAAGTTACAAATAATGAAAATTTAGACAACTATGAAATGCAACCATTAGATAATACAGAAGGAATTGAAATAATATCTTCAAACAAATTAGAACTAAAAAAAGAAATCATTGATAAATTAATAGAAACAATAATGCCAAAAGAAGAAAAAAAAGAAGAAAGCACAAAAACAAATAAGAAAAAATCACCTAAGACACTACTATTTCTGCTAATATTAATAATTATAGGCTTTGGTGGTTACTATTTATATACAAATTATTTTAACAAAGAAACAACTATAAAACAAATCATATGTAATAAAACATATGAACACGAAACATTACAAGCAGACATAGAAGAGGAACAAGTATTTAATTTTAATATAAATGATCAATTAGAAAAAATAGATATAACAAAAATATATAAATTTAATAATGAAACAGAATATTACGACTTTATAAATACAGGAGCATATTACAAATATATGCCAGAGAATAATACTGAAGGTGGTTGGGACAAAGATGATGCAACATATACATATAAAACAATAGAAATAGAAAGAATAGATATCAGTTATAAAAAGCCAACAGACTATGAAGAAGTATTATCTTACTATAAAGATGAAAATTATATTTGTGAAGAAAAAGTGATAAATTAATGACAAATTTCTATTTATTATATGGTAATGATAAAACCATAATAGAAAATGAATTAAATAACTTACTAAATAAAAATAATGAAATTGATATAATAAAGTATTCGTTAGATAATACTACTATAGAAGAAATAATTGAAGATGCATCAACAATAAGTATGTTTGCTAATAAAAAAATAATAGTATTAGATAATTGCAGTTTCTTTAGTGCTAATAAAACTATCAATAATCAAGAATTATTAGAGAATTATTTAAATAATTATAATCCTAATACCTATATTATCTTTATTGCAAACACAGAAAAAGTAGATACTAGAAAAAAAATATATAAATTACTAAATAAAAATGGACAAATAATAGAATGTCAAAACAATAATAACTATATAATTAGCTACATAAATAATTACTTAAAAGAAAACGAGTACAAAATAGATGATTTAAATTATTTCCTAAATACAACAGGAAATAATTTATCTAATATTAAAAATGAATTAGATAAATTATTTATGTACAAAATAAATAATAAAATAATTACAAATGATGACATAGATAAAATATGTATTAAAAACATAGAAGAAGAAATATTTACCCTAACAGATGCCATAATTGAAAACAAAACAACACTATCATTAAAATTATTAGAAAATTTCTTAAATAAAAACTATGATGAAATAGCCATAATAAATTTAATTGCTAGTCAATTTAGATTTTTATTTCAAGTAAAAAGATTAGAAAACAAAAATAAAAGCTATAATGAAATAGCGCAAATACTTGAAGCAAACCCATATAGAATAAAATTTACTTTAAAAAAATTAGCTAATTATACAGAAAACGAACTCATAAAAAAAATAAAACAATTAGCAAGAATCGATCATGACATAAAAACAGGGTTAATAGATAAAAAAATAGCAATAGAATTATTCATATTAAATTGATAAAAAGAGGTGTAAAATGAAATTAAATAATAAAGGATTTGCCATAACTGCAATACTATATACATTATTAATTCTTTTTTCATTAATACTAATATCAATTATATCAGGATTAAATACAAGAAATAAAATGTTAGAAAAATCAATTGATACAATAGAGCAAAAATACAATTGGGATTGCTTAACGAACGAAGATATTATGAGAATTTATAGTAAAATAGATCCCGAAAATGATATAACAAAACTAACAAGCGCACCAAAAAAAGGTAAATACATATATACAGATAATACAATTGAATGCTATACATATCTCCTAGAAGGTACAGATTTAACCCAATACAGCTCTTTTACATATACAAAAAGTGAATGCCAAAATAAGACTTTAACACTAAAAGGTTACTGCGTGCCTAAAGAATAAGGAGTACAAAATGAAAGAAAAAAAAATAAATTTTCCTAAAATAATATGGATAACATCAATATTTGCTCTGTTAATAGTAATATTGATAATGGTAATGGACTATAAAATTAATTATGAATACTCAAATAGTGGCAATAATAAAATATATTTTTATAATTGTGAAGGAGAAATATGTACATCAAGCAAAAAATTAAACAAAGAACTGTACTCAGAATATATATGTTACACAGCATGTCCTCAATATAAAGGCACCATAAATGAAGATTATGCATTATTAAAAAACGAAAATGGATATATATTATACAACTACAAAGAGGGATTAAAAATAGCTGAAGACTATAATGAATATAAATTTTTAAATGATCAGTACATAATTGTAACAAAGAATAATAAAGAAGGTGTGATAGATAGTAATCATAATATAACACTAGAAGTCAAATATACCCAAATAGGTTACTATAAAAACAGCAAACTAACAGGATATAATACCAAAGATGTTATAGTAAAATCAGATAATGTCTATGGGATATTAAATTATAAAACAGGAGAAGTAGTAGAAGAAATAAAATATAAAGAAAATGAAGTAGATAAATTATTAGAAATAATAAATAAAAATTAAAATACTTTTTAGCACAAAAAGTATTTTTTTCATAAAACTCTATATTTAAAAAAATAAAAAACCTCATAAGAGGTTTAATTAAACATATGGGACGGATGATGGGGATCGAACCCATGCATGTCGGAACCACAATCCGATGTGTTAACCACTTCACCACATCCGCCATAACGAATATAATTTTAACATATTTATAAAATAAAATCAACTATTTAATAATTATTTATAAAAAACCAAAGAGACTGTTCCCTGAGGACAGTCTCCCAAAAAGAATAAAAAGGGGTTGGCTAGTGTGATACTAGCACCAATTCATGTAAATTTGAATTGGTGATTTATATACTAATCTATAACTATTTATTTGTCAATACTAAAATTTAATTTTTTATTATTTTTTTTCTTAAATTTACCACGAGATAAAATTAAGCATTATTATAAAAATAATATGTAAACATAGTATCACTTTATAAAGAAAAATGTTATAATAAAATAACTAACAACTAAGGTGGTGAGAAAATGAGTTATATAAAAGGAACATATGTAAAAAACATTTATAAAAATGAAGAAAACAATTACTTAGTAGGAGTATTAAGAATAAAAGAAACTGACCTAGACATAATCCAATCCACAATCTATTTTACTGGTAATTTCTATGATTTAAGAGAAAAAAGCAATTATACAATGCACGGAGAACTAATTAATCACCAAAAATATGGTATTCAATTTAACGTAATAACATATGAAATATTAATACCAACTAAAAAAGAAGAGTTAATAGAATTCTTATCAAGTGATCTATTCCCAATAGGAATTAAAACTGCTACTAAAATAGTAGATAGATTTGGCGAAGAAACATTAAATGTAATAAAAGATAATCCTGATAGCCTTCAATTAATTCCCAAACTACCCAAATCAAGAATAGATAAAATACATAATGTTCTTTCAAATTATCAAAACACCAGCCAAATAGTAATGGATTTAACGTCCTTGGGTTTTTCTACACAAAAATCCTTATCAATAGTAAATAAATATAAAGGCAAAACTATGGATATAATAAATGATAATATCTATAATTTAATAGAAGATATGGATTTTAATTTTAAAGATATTGATTTAATAGCCCTAAATACCGGAATAGATGAATTAGATGATAGAAGATTACAAGCCCTAATTATATATTTAATGAATGATTTAACATTTAATTCAGGAAATACTTACCTAGAATATGAAGAAATATATCAGGGGATAATAGAATATAATAAAAACATTGATAACGAAATATTAGAATATAATATATCTAAACTAAATCAAATAAATAAAATAATAATAGAAGACAAAAGATACTATCTAAAAGAATTTTATGAAGCTGAACACTATATAGCAGATAAACTATGTTTTCTAAATGATTTAGAAAGAAGCAAATTACCTAATATCAAGAAAAAAATAGAAAACTTAGAAGAAAAAAATAATATAAACTATGATGACATCCAAGAAAACGCAATTATTAGTGCCATAAACAATAATCTAACAATCATAACAGGAGGACCAGGTACCGGTAAAACTACTATTATAAAAGCTATAGTAGATCTACTAAAAGAAGTATTAAAAGCAAAAAACGAAGAAATAGCTTTATTAGCACCCACTGGAAGAGCCGCAAAAAAACTAAATGAAACAACTAACCTAAAAGCTCAAACAATTCATAAATATCTAAATTGGGATAAAGAAAAAAACAAATTTCTAGTAAACGAATACAATCCCAATAAAGAAAAATATATAATAGTAGATGAAGTGAGTATGCTAGATACAATAGTTACTTATTCATTATTAAAAGGAATAAAAAGAAATGTAAAACTAATATTAGTAGGTGATTATTACCAATTACCAAGTATAGCACAAGGACAAATATTAAAAGATCTAATCGACTCAGAATTAATAGATGTAATAAAATTAGAATATCTATATCGTCAAAATGAAGAATCATATATACCAATATTAGCAGGAGAAATAAAAGATAAAGATATAAGTGAATCATTCTTAATGAAAAAAGATGATTATAATTTTATTCCTTGCGATAATACTGAAGTAATACCAACTATAGAATATATTGTAGAAAAAGCCATAAAAAAAGGTTATACTGAAAAAGAAATTCAAATTTTAGCACCTATCTATAAAAGTATAAATGGGATAGATAATTTAAATAAAAGCTTACAAAGAATATTTAATCCCCCATCTAAAAACAAAGAAGAATTACAATTAACAGACGTAATCTATAGAAAAAATGATAAAGTATTACAATTAGTAAATGATACGGAAGTAGGATTATCCAATGGCGATATAGGCTATATAGAAAATATCATACCAAGTAAAAGCTCCGAAAGCAAAAAAAATGAAATAATCGTAAATTATGATGGCAATTATGTAACATATACCCCAGATAAATTTATTAATATAAGACATGGCTACGCCATAAGTATTCATAAAGCCCAAGGAAGTGAATTTCCTATGGTAATAATGCCAATAGTAAATAACTATAATAGAATGCTTTATAACAAATTAATATATACAGCAGTAACAAGAGCCAAAAAATCATTAATACTATTAGGAGATAGAAAATGCTTTATAAATGGTGTAAAAAACGATTATATCGATAATAGAAAAACTACATTAAAAGAAATTATCATAAACAAGTATAATTATCATAAATAAGCAAATAATAGTATTGATACTAAAAAAGTATCAATATCATATATTCTAAAGGAGTGGTTACAATGAGAATAAAAAGTAGTATGGCATTAGTAGCAATGGGTATAGGTGGTACACTAATATATCAAAATATTAGAAATGGTAACATGAAAAGAATGATGAATAAAGTAAAAATAGAAACCAAAAAAACAATGGAAGATTTAGAAGATATGATGTAAAATAAAAGATAGATAATCATAAGATTAATCTATCTTTTTTTCATTTAATATGCTATACTTATTAGTATAAGGAGTGTTAAAATGGATTACAATATTAAAATAAATGAATTTGAAGGGCCACTAGATTTGTTACTACATTTAATAAAAGAATCCAATATTGATATATATGATATTTCCATAGAAGAAATAACTAAACAATATCTAGATTATTTAAATAGTATGAAAAAACTAGATATAGAAATAGCTTCAAGTTATTTAGTAATGGCTTCTGAATTAATGCTTATAAAATCAAAATCACTCCTACCAAATAATAAAGATGAAGAAGAAATAGAAGAAGAAGAATTAAACAAAGAAGCATTAATAAATAAATTAATAGAATATCAAAAATATAAAGAATTAACCAAAAACTTTAAAGATTTAGAATTAGAAAGAAAAAATATTTATACCAAAGCACCAACCAAAATAACAAATATAACAAACGAAAAATATATAAACAACAGTGATATAACAATAGACGATCTACTAGATGCTTTTTCTAAATTTTTAGAAAGAAAAGATAAAGAAAGACCAATAAACACTAAAATCACTAATAAAGAATATAGTGTTAATAAAAGAAAAAATGATATAAAGAAAATACTAAAAGAAAAGAAAAAAGCAGAATTTAAAGAATTATTTGATAATTATAACAAAAGCTATATAATAGTAACATTCTTATCAATACTAGAATTAGCTAAAGAAAATACAATCAACATAATTCAAAAAGATAATTTTGATAATATATATATAGAACTAAAAGATATGTAGGTGATTGCATGGAAGGAATACTAGAAGGATTATTATTTGTAACAGGAGATGAAGGGTTAACTTTAAAAGATATAACCGAAATACTAGAAATAGATGATAACAAAGCTAAAGAATTGATAGATAAATTAAAAAACAATTATGAAAAAGAAAATAGAGGATTAAGAATAAACTATTTAGGTAATACATATAAATTAACAACCAAAGAAGAACATAAAAAATATTATGAAAAATTACTAACAAATGAAACAACAAGAACATTATCACAAGCAGCATTAGAAGTACTAGCTATAATAGCCTATAACGAACCAGTAACAAGATCAGTAATAGATGAAATGCGAGGAGTAGAATCAATTTATGTAATGCGTAATTTATTAGCAAAAGGCCTAATAAAAGAAGCAGGAAGAAGTGATACTCCTGGACATCCAATATTATATAAAACAACAGATGATTTCCTTGATTATTTTGGCTTATCTTCCAAAAAAGATTTACCTAAAATAGAAGAATTAGTAATAGAAGATGAAGAAAAAGATTTATTTAAATCAAGTTATAAAGAAGAATAGAGGGATTTTATGAATATAGTAGAATTAATTAATAAAAAAAGGCAAGGATTAATATTAAGTGATAAAGAAATAAAATATATAATAGAAGAATACATGAAAGATAATATTGAAGATTATCAAATGAGTAGTCTACTTATGGCGATTGCAACTAAAGGAATGACTGATAACGAAATATTCTCTTTAACTAAACATATGCTAAATAGTGGAGATAAATTAAACTTATCAAAGTTTAAAAATGTCGTAGATAAACATTCAACTGGCGGAGTAGGAGATAAAACAACCTTAATAGTTGCTCCTATCGTAGCATCCTGTGGTATTAATATAGCCAAAATGAGTGGTAAAGGATTAGGTCATACTGGAGGTACAATAGATAAACTAGGCTCAATTCCTAACATGAAAGTAGATTTAACTGAAGAAGAATTGTTAAAACAAATAAAAGAAATAGGAATGGCAATAGTAAGTCAAACTAATAACCTAGTACCAGCTGATAAAAAAATTTATGCCCTAAGAGATGTAACAGGAACAGTAGAATCAATTGCCCTAATAGCATCATCAATCATGAGCAAAAAAATAGCAAGTGGCGCTAAAAAATTAGTAATAGATATAAAAGTTGGTAATGGAGCTCTAATAAAAACAATTGAAGATGCTACCAAATTAGCTAAATTAATGATTAGAATAGGAGAAAAGAATGATATAAAAGTAATATGCATACTATCTAATATGAATATTCCTTTAGGAAATAATATTGGTAATGCTCTAGAAATAAAAGAAACAATAGAAGTACTAAGAGATAAAAAAGAAGGAAATCTAAGAGAATTATGCATCGAAATATCAAGTTACATGGTAAGCATAGGATTAGATATTAATTACAGAGAAGCCAAAGAAAAAGTAATAGAAAATTTAGATAATGGATTAGCTTATGAAAAATTCTTAGAATTTATTGAACATCAACATGGAGATATTACTAAATTACCAGAATCAAACAAAAAATATGAAATAAAAAGTCCTAAAGAAGGATATTTAAATAATATAAATGCCTTAGAATTAGGAAAATTATCTATGGAATTAGGAGCAGGAAGAGAAAAATTAGATGATAAATTAGATTATGGAGCTGGAATAGTAATTAATAAAAATATAGGAGATTATATAAAAAGAGGAGAAGTATTAATGACTTTATATACCAATAAAAGTATTAAAGCCTCTATTATGAATACTCCAATATTTACCATAAATAAAACTAAAAAAGAAAAAGAGGAATTAATATATAAAATAATAAAGTAGAAGTGATAGCGTGAGATTAAAAAATGTAAAAGGTGCTAATGAAATAATAATAAAAGGAAAATATTATATACCAAACCCTGAAGATAATATAAATAACTGGCACAAAATATTTAGTAATAATAATCCTATAAATATAGAAATAGGTATAGGTAAAGGAGACTTTATTATAGAAAATGCTCTAAAATATCCAAACATAAATTTTATAGGAATAGAAAAATACGACAGCGTAATTGTAAGAGCAATTCAAAAATCAAATGAATTAGAATTAAATAATTTAAAAATAATAAGAATGGATGCCATAAATTTAGCCAATATCTTTAACAAAGAAATAGATACCATCTATTTAAATTTCTCTGATCCATGGCCAAAAGATAGACACGCAAAAAGAAGATTAACAAGTCCAATATTTTTAAATATTTATGATAAAGTATTTAAAAATGATAATAAAATTATCATGAAAACAGATAATATTAACTTATTTAATTATTCAATAGAAACTTTAAAAAAACACGGATATAAAATAACATATCAAACAAATGATTTACATAAAGAAAATACAATAGATAACATAATGACAGAATATGAAAAAAAATTTACCAAAAAAGGAATAAGAATTAATAAACTAATCGCGATAAAACAAGTACTAAAATAGTATTTGTTTTATTTTTTTAAATTTTTTTAAAAAAAAGCAGGAGTTTATATAATAAATGTCTAATAATAATATTAGAGGAGGTAAAAGATGCAAAAAAAATTAATAGTTAAACAAGATGGATTTAAAGAATGTGGAGCAGCCTGTCTACTATCAATTATTAGATATTATCAAGGAAATATACCTATAAATAAATTAATAGAATTAACTCGTACCAATAAAGAAGGAACTACTTTTTATAATTTAAAAAACACAGCAGAAAAAATAGGATTAGAAACCAAAGCATTTAAAATAGAAAATAAAGATATATTATTATTCAATCAAATAAAAAAGCCCTCTATATGTCAAATAATAAAGAATAATTATACTCACTTTATCGTAATATATAAAATAGAAAAAGAAAAAGTTATAGTAATGGATCCCGCCTCTGGTTTCAAAAGAATTAAGATAGAAGAATTCAAACAAATATGGACAGGCAATATATTAATATTTTCTAAAAAAAGTGATATACCATACATAAAAGAAGATAAATATCTAAATAAAATAATAAAAGAAACAATAATAAAAAATAAAAGCATTGTTTTAAATATCACTATAATATCTATAATATTTACAATATTATCTTGCTTTTATACAATGTATTTTCAACTAATAATAGATAATATAATATATAATACTCCTAACAAATTAACAATAATAACAATAATATTCGGATTAATACTAATAATAAGACTAATAACCAATTATACTAGAAACACTTTACTAATATATATAAACGAAAAAATAGATTGTAATATATTCATAAATTCTTTCAAAAAAGTTCTTTTACTTCCTTATAGTTATTATAAAAATAAAACAACAGGAGAAATAATATCTAGAATAAATGATTTAACTTATATAAGAAACATCTTAAGCAAAATAATTCTCACTGTATTCCTAGATTTAATTTTATCCTTAGTATGCGGTATTATATTATTATTTATAAATAAAACCATGTTTATTTTACTAATAATAACTATCTTGATTTATATATTATTATTTTATCTATTTAAACCAATATTAAAAAAATATACCAATATAAATCAAGAGAACAATGCCTTAATTAATAGCAATATGATTGAATTAATTAATGGTTTTGAAACAATCAAAAATTTAAATATTGAAAAGATTATGAATAACAAAATAGACTCATTATATGCTGATAGTATAAATATGAATACTAAATATGAACACATAATCAACCTAGAAATATTCATAAAAGACTTAATAACTTATATAAATATCCTAATAATAGAATTTATTGGCTTTAATTTAGTAAGAAAAAACCTCCTTACTATTGGTAGTTTAATAACATATACTACACTAATAGCATACTTTATTGAACCAATAAGAAATATTATTGATTTAAACAAAGAATATTATTATGCCCTAAATGCTTTAAAAAGAGCAAATAACTTATTTGATATTGAATCAACAGACTTAATAACAAAAACAAATTATTCCATAAAAGGAAATATTAAAATTAAAAATTTATCTTACAGCTATAATGATTACACAAACGTATTAGATAATATTAGCATAAACATAAAGAAAGGAGAAAAAATATTGCTTTTAGGTAATTCTGGTAGTGGAAAAAGTACAATCTTTAAAATATTATCAAAATACTACACTCCTAAAAGAAATACAATCTATTTAGATAATACTGATATAAATGATATATCTATAACCAACATAAAAAATAACATAACAATGATATCACAAGAAGAAATAATATTAAATGATACAATCAAGAACAATATAATAATAAATAGAAAAATAAAAGATAAAGATTTTCAAAACATATGCAAAATAACATGTATAGATAAAATAGTAAAGAATATGTTTCTAGGATACAATACTAAATTAGAAGAAAATGGACAAAATATTTCAGGGGGACAAAGGCAAAGAATTATATTAGCAAGATCATTATTAAAACCCGCTAATATCATTCTAATAGATGAAGGATTAAATGCCATAGATATAAATTTAGAAAGAATTATAATAAAAAATATATTCAAATATTTTAAAAACAAAACAATTATTATCATATCACATAGAACAGAAAACATAGATCTATACGATAGGGTAATAAAATTAGAAAAAGGAAAAATAAAAGAAGATATCAAATATGCTTAAATGTTACATTATTTTAAATAAAAATATAAAAAATATATACATAATTTACTATTTACTATTAAACCTCTTTATAATATTCATTATTTCATTATTCATACTACTCAAAATAATCTAAATTTATATCTAAGAAAGGAGTAAAATGACAGAATTAAGAAAAGAAGACTTATATAACATAGAAGGTGGCGCAGCCAGATGGGGAATATATGCTGCCCTTGGAGCATTAGCTACCTTTGTAGCCGGATTTGTTGATGGTTATGTACATTTAAAAAGATGCAATTAAAGAAAGGAGAAGAATATGACGGAAATAAAACAAACAGAATTATACAATATAAATGGAGGAGCAATTAACTATACCATGCTAAACGCTATAGCAAGAGCAGCCTCAACACTATATACAATAGGACAAGCTATAGGTTCAGCAGTAAGAAGAATGACTTCCAATAAATATTGTTAATAAAAAGCACTCAAAAGAGTGCTTTTTTTTATAATTTAATGCTATAATTAAAAAAATAGGAGGAATAAATATGAATAACTATGAAAATAATAATCAACCAGTACAACCTGGAATAATACCAAATCAACCCAATCCAACTAATGAGCAACCAATAGAACCTCAGAATATTAATAATCCAAATCGATTAAATAACCCAGTTCAACCTGAAACAGCGTCAAATCAGCCAAATCCAATTAACGAGCAATCGCCAATACCACAAAATCAAGAAATAAATATTGAACAACCCAAAAAAAAGAAAAACCCAATAATAATAATTATAATAATTGGATTAATAATTATAGCAGGTGTAATAGTATTTCTAAAATTCTTTAATAATAAAGAATTAAATAATAATACAACAAATAATACAAATGAAACAGCAACTAAAAACAATAATAGTAAAAACGTAGTAAAAACAGATTGGAGAAAATTTGAATTTTCAATAGATGGAGTAAAAAAACAACTACCATTAACACTAGAAGAACTAATGGATGGTTTACCAGAAGGATGGGAATATTATAAAGAATCAAAACATTCAAAATACATATCATATAAATTATCATATTATGGTTCCGATAAATCACTAGATTCCTTCATATTATTTTGGGTGAATCAAGAAACAAATCTAATATATTGGATATCACCAGCTGTTGATTATTGCAAAGAAGGAAAAAGAACCGGATTTGAAATAAATGGCATAAAAGAAGGAGCAACAGAAAAAGAAACACTAAAACTATTAGGAACGCCAGGGAAAAATAGTTTTGGAAAACTACATAATTATAGAGAAGACTTACCAAAAGATACATGGTCATATTTTTATTACATTAATAATGAAAATATAAATGATGGATATTTAAATATAACTGACTTAACTAAAAATGATAATAGAGATAAAGTTACACAAATATTATTATATGACAAGAAACACGAACCAAATTACTAAACAAAAAAATAATAAAAACATTCTAATTAAAATTTAGAATGTTTTTTTTTTATAAAAAAATGTTATAATATAATTACCAAGAAATATGCTGGAATAGCTCAGTCGGTAGAGCAATTCACTCGTAATGAATAGGTCGCAGGTTCGATTCCTGTTTCCAGCACCATTAAAGAATCTGGTTGAACTTTGGTTCAATTTACTAATAAATATCAATTCTAGAAATGGAATTGATT
>CAZRJK010000017.1:0-29110 GCA_964600615.1 uncultured Muribaculaceae bacterium
GTTATATTTAACCTGCTACTCAAAAATCGACGTTTTGCTCAGTTTTCAAAGAACAATTTCTCTTTATAAAAGCCTTTCTTTCAAAAGACTTCTCATATAATACCAAAAAACATTAGAAAAGTCAAGACATTTTTTAACTTTTTGTCATTTTTTTATTCTTTTCCTTTTTGGTATGCTTGTATTTTAACAAAATGTTTTTTATTAGTCAAGCTTTTTCTTATTTATTATATGTATTTATTATAATAATATGAAAAGAAGTATTACATTTTTAATTTTTGATAACATTCTTCAAAAACTTTTAAAAATGTTAGTACTTCTTCTTCTGTTGTTAAGTGAGATAAACTAATTCTTAAACTATGCATAGCTCTTTCTTTATCATTAGTTACTTCGTACACAGAATCAGACATTGTATTGGATATGGAGCATGCACTTCTAGTAGATATATAAATATCTTTTTCATCTAAAGCATGTACGAATGTTTCTGGTTTTATGCTATCTATACTTATATTTATTATATGTGGTATAGAGAAATTAGTGCTATTAATGTGGATACCTTTATATGTTTTTAGTTTATCTATTATTATTTTATGTAAATTATTTACGTGTTCATAATTCTTATCTATGTTAGGTATAATTAATTCTATAGCCTTCATACTTGATACTATTAATGGTAGTGGTGGTGTTCCACTTCTATAGATAGTAGTACTTTTTCCACCATGGATTAATGGTGATAAGACAATATTTTTGTTTTTAATTATTAATCCTATTCCTTTTAAGCCATATATTTTATGTAATGATATACTTGCTAAATCGATACTATTGAAATCTACATTAATTTTACCTATAGCTTGGGTACAATCAGAATGAAAGAAACATTTAGGATATTTTTTTAAAATACTTTTGATTTCATCAATTGGTTGTTTTATTCCTAATTCACTATCGACAGCACAGATAGTTACTAGAATAGTTTTATTGTTTAATAATCTTTCTAAATCTTCTAAATCTACTGTTCCATCTTTTTTTAATTTTACATAATCTATTATAAAGCCGTTTTCTTCCATATATTTTAAAGTGCTTTTAATTGAGGAATGTTCTAGGTTAGTAGTTATTATATGATTACCTCTTTTTTTATATTTAAAGCATAATCCTTTTATAATATGATTATTTGATTCTGATGATCCAGAAGTATAGATAATTTCTTTATTTTTTAATTTTAATATTTCTTCTATTTTATTTGTAGCATAGTTTTCTAATTCTTTGGCTTCTATTCCTAATTTATGTAGGGAATTAGAATTACCTGGATAATCTATGCATACTTTATTGAATGTTTCTAGGACTTTTTTATCTACTGGTGTAGTAGCTGAATAATCTAGATAGATCATTAATATCTTCCTATACCTACTTTATGTGCTACTTCTTCAAATTTTCTCTTGGCTAGTTCTGTAGTTTTCTTTTGGCCTTCGTCTAGTATTTTATCTAGTTCTTCACTATCAATTAGTTTGTAATATTTTTCTTGGATTTTTAATAAGGTTTCAACTACTGCATCTGCTACTTCTTTTTTTAGGTTACCATAGTTATAATCTTTAAAGTGTTTTTCTGCTTCTTCTACGGTTATCTTTTTGAAGCTTGCATAAATAGATAATAAGTTAGAAATACCTGGTTTATTTTCTGGATCATAGTATACTTTATTTTCTGAATCAGTTACGGCCGACATTATTTTCTTTCTAATTGATTTTTCTTCTTCTAACATAAAGATTATTCCTTTGTTGTTTTCAGATGATTTACTCATCTTTTTGCTTGGGTCTTGTAAGTCCATTATTTTAGCTCCACTTTTAGGAATTAATGATTCTGGTAAGTTAAATGTTTTTCCATATCTATTATTAAATCTTACTGCTATGTCTTTAGCTAATTCTACGTGTTGTTTTTGGTCTACTCCAGTTGGTACAAAATCAGCATCATATAGAATAATATCTGCAGCCATAAGGATTGGATATGTAAATAATCCTACTGGTATGTTTTGATATTTGCTTGATTTATCTTTAAATTGGGTCATACGTGATGCTTCTCCCATGTAAGTATTACATTCTAGTATCCATGCAAGATTAGCATGATATAAATTATCAGATTGAATATAGATAATATTCTTTTTAGGATCTATTCCACTTGCTATATAGAGAGCAACATTTTTCTTTACTCTTTCTCTTAATAATTGGGGATCTTGTGGGACTGTTATGGCATGTAGGTCTGCTACAAATAAAAATGATTCATAGTTATCTTGGTTTATTTTCATTTGTTCTATCGCACCAATTAGACTGCCTATTGTTAATTCTCCACTTGGTTGTAATCCTGTTAATATTCTTTTCATGGTATCACTTCTTTCATGTATACAATTATAACAATTAATAGTTTTTTTGACAATATTTATTTTTTTTATTGATTAAAAATATTATTTTAATATATAATTATTTTAAAGGTTATGTTAGAAGGAGGTTTAGACATAATTTAGCGCCAGACCTAATAAGAGGTGACGAGGTTGTAGTTTATCGAAATTTCGGCGGATTACTACAGTATGGATATATACAAAAAGCAAAATCAAAATTGTAACAAAGTTATATCTATTTGAAAGGATGAACATAATGTGTGGAATAGTTGGATATGTTGGAAAAAATAATCAAGCTATATCCAAGTTAATACAAGGATTAAAAAAATTAGAATATAGAGGGTATGATTCTGCTGGCATAGCATATTTTAACAAAAATAAAATAGATATTAAGAAATGTGTTGGGAGAATTAGTAATTTAGAGAATATTGTTGATGATAGTGTTGCAACTTCTATTGGTATTGGTCATACTAGATGGGCTACACATGGGAAAGTAAATACTATTAATTCTCATCCTCATCATGTAGGAAATATTACTGTTGTTCATAATGGTATATTAGAGAACTATCAGCAATTAAAAGATAAGTTAATTGAATTAGGTTATGTTTTTAAATCAGAAACTGATACGGAAGTATTATGTGCTTATATTGATTATGAATATAATAAGAGTAAAGATAAAGATATGATAGATGTTTTAAATAAATGTCTTAAGGTATTTAAGGGTAGTTATGCTTCTTGTATAATGGTTTCTGATACTAATGATAAGTTATTTGTAATTAAGAAAGATAGTCCTTTAGTTATTGGTATTGGAGAAGATGAATGTTATATTGCTTCTGATACTTCTGCTTTTATTAATTATACTAATAACGTTATTTATTTAAATGATAATGAAGTTGGTGTTGTTAGTGGTAATGATGTTTCTATATATAAAGGAAAGAAGAAAATATTAAATGAGGTTAAAACAATAGATATTACAGATACTGATAATAGTAATATGAAATATGAGCATTATATGCTTAAGGAAATACATGAACAAGCTATTCTAGTTGATAAGTTAAATAAATTATATTTAGATGATGATTTAAAATTATTTGATATAAAGAAATATAAAAAGATGCATATTATTGGATGTGGTACTGCTTATCATGCTGGTTTAATTGGTAAGCATTTGATGGAGAAATATAATAGTTTTGAGGTAAATGTTTATATTGCTTCTGAATATAGATATCAAAAAATATTTGTTGATAATAAAACTTTAGTTATATTTGTATCACAATCTGGAGAAACTGCTGATACTTTGGCTTGTTTAAAGAAAGTTAAAGAATTGGGTTGTGAAACTTTAGGTATCGTTAATGTTAAGAATAGTTCTATTGCTAGATTAGTTGATAGAGTTATATATACGGAAGCTGGTCCAGAGGTAGCTGTTGCTTCTACTAAGGCATTTATTTCTCAGATATATATCTTTAGTTTGCTTGCTTTAAAGATTGCTATTAACAATGATATGCTTAAATTAGATACTGTTAAAAGACATTATAAGAGATTACCTGGTTTAATTAATTGTATGTTTGATATAGACTATAGTTCTATTATTAATAAATTATATAAGAAGGATTATTTATTTTATTTAGGTAGAAATATAGATTATATTACTATTTTAGAAGGAGCATTAAAGATTAAAGAGATTAGCTATATTCATAGTGAAGCTTATCAAGCTGGTGAATTAAAACATGGAACTATTGCTTTGATAGATAAATCTTCTTGTGTTATTGCTTTAGGAACTGATAGAAATATTGTTTCTAAATTAATTAGTAATGTTAAGGAAGTTAAGTCTAGAAATGCTTATGTTATTTTATTATTAAAAGATAATTTAATAGATGATATTGATAAGAAATGTTATAATAAGGTTATTGCTATTCCAGCTGTACATGATTTATTGCAACCAATGGTAAATATTGTTCCTTTACAATTAATTGCTTATTATGTGGCTAAAAAAAGAGGCTGCGATATAGATAAACCTAGAAATTTAGCTAAGAGTGTAACTGTAGAATAAAAGAAGTAGTTATAAACTACTTCTTAATTTTTTTAATTGTTCAAGAAAATCTTCAGAATCTACATCTTCTATTGAAGATTTTTTTTCATTGGAATTTAATAATTCTTTGTAACTAATTATGGCATTTAATTCTTCTTCTTGTTCATATTCGGTTAAGGCTATTGGCTTATTATCTATTTCTTCTTGAATTTTTTTAGATACTTCTTCTAAATAATTAGTTTCTATTTCTTTTTTATTAGGTACTAATTCATCTATATTAAATTCTATATTATTAATGTTTATAGGTGATGTAGTTCTATTTATTTCTTTTAAGACATTTTTACTATAAGCTTTACTTTCTTCTTTTTTCTTTGGTATTTCTGGTTTATATAGTTCTATTTTTGGTTTTTGTTGTTGATTCTTATTATTAATTTTTCTTTCATTAGAGATATTTTTTATTGGAATAATATTTTTATCATTATAGGTTAATTTTTTATCTATTTCAATAACATTCTTATTATTTAAATCTTCTATTTCTTTTTTTAATCTATTTATTTTTGATATTAAATATATACAATAAATTAATAATATTAATAATAGAACTATTGTAATTATATTGATTGATGTTCCTTTTAGAAAATAAAGCATATTCTTCACCCCATACTGCTGTAATTTAAAATGCTCGCGATATAAATAGCGGCTGTTTCTACTCTTAAAATTCTATTTCCAAATGATATGGGAATAAAATCTAATTCTTGTAATTGTTCTTCTTCTTTAGGACTTATTCCTCCTTCAGGACCTATTACAAATAATATTTTAGCACAATTTTTATTATCTTGTAAATACTTGTTAACTAAGTTATTCTTAATAGTTGTACTACCATATAATTTTAGGCCATATTCTTCATTAGCTAGTTCTTTTATTGTTTTTATATTAGTTATTTCAGGAATAATATTTCTTTTAGATTGTTCTGATGCTTCTTTACAAATGCTCTCCCATCTAGTTATTTTCTTAGCTTCTTTTTTATTATCTAGTTTAATAATACTTCTCTCCATTTTTAAGGGAATAATTCTTGATACTCCTAATTCTGTTAATTTTTGAATTATTAAATCAAATTTTTGTTCATTTACTAATCCAACAGCAATAGTTATATCAATATTTAATTCATTATTATCAGGTAATTTCTCTAGTATTTCTATTTTATTATTAGATAAATCTATTATTTTACAGATATATAATTCTTTATTATAGATACATTCTACTTTATCATTTATATTCATACGCATAACATTCTTTATATGATGCATATCATTACTATTTAATATTAAATAATTATCTTCTTTTTTATTAGAAAAGTATCTTTGCATAATATCACCTTCAACATATAAATTATACTATATTAAATTTTTTAGGTAAATAAAAAAATAGATAAATAATTATCTATTTAAATATTTTTTATATTTTTTAAATTCACTAGAATTATCTAGATCTGTTTTATTTAATTCTTCTATTAATTTCTTTTGATCTCTAGTTAGTTTATCTGGAATTATTACATTGGCGACTATGTATAAATCTCCTTTTTTCTTAGTTGATACGTTAGGTATACCTTTTCCTTTTACTCTTAATTTATCATTGGTGTTAGTTCCTGCGGGGATAGTTAAATTTATATTTCCATAAGGTGTTGGTACTTCTTTTTTACAACCTAACGTAGCTTCTGGAATTGTTAGTGGTAAGTTTATATAAATATCGTCATCTACTCTTTCATAGAATTCATGATCTCTTACGGTAAATTCAATATATAAGTCTCCAGGATTTCCTCCGTTGGTTCCGGCTTCTCCTTTGCCTGCTACACGCAATCTATTTTCAGTATCAATACCAGCTGGAATGTTTACTTCGATAGTTTTATTCTTTTTAACTTTACCTTTACCTTTACAATTTGAACATTTCTTTTCGTAGGTTACTCCGGTTCCGTTACAATATGGACAAGTTGTTTTGGTTAGGAAACTTCCAAACATGGTTCTTTGTTCTTGGGTTATAGTTCCAGAACCTCGACATTCAGCACAAGTTTTTTCATCAAAGCCACCTTTACCATGACATTCATCACAATTCTCTATTACGTCAAGATTTATTTCTTTTTTGGTGCCAAATACTGCTTCTTCAAAATCAATTGTCATTCTATATAAAACGTCATTACCTTTTCTAGGACCATTACTGCTTCTTCTAGAATTAGATTGTCTGAATCCAAAGCCTCCTAGTCCTCCTAAGATATCATCAAAGATATCGGACATATCACCAAAGTCAAAGTTAGAGAATCCACCAAAGCCTCCGGCTCCACCTGCTCCGTTTGCGAAGGCTGCATGGCCAAATTGGTCATATTGTTTTCTTTTTTGTGGGTCTGATAATACGGCATATGCTTCTTGACATTCTTTAAATTTTTCTGCAGCATTTTCTTCTTTGGAAACGTCAGGATGATATTTTTTGGCTAGTTTTCTAAAGGCAGATTTTATTTCGTCTTCAGTTGCTGTTTTAGAGACTCCTAGGACCTCATAATAATCTTTTTTATCCATAAATCCTCCTTTACAAACAAAGGTAAGTTCTAGATACTAGAACTTACTAGTTTGTAATTATTTTTCTTCGTAGTCTGCGTCTACTACATTATCGTCTTTTTTATCATCATCTTTTGTTTCTTCAGAAGAAGATTCTTCTTGTTTATTCTTAGCAGCTTCTTCATATACTTTTGAAGCAAAGGCATTGGCTTTTTCTAATAATTTGTCTTTAGCTTCTTTTATTTTATCTACATCTTCTTTTTCGATTGCTTTCTTTGTCTTTTCAATTAATTTTTCTGCTTCTTCTTTATCATCATCACTTACTTTATCACCTAAGTCTTTGATAGCTTTTTCAGTCATGAAGATTATTTGTTCAGCATCGTTTTTGGCATCAGCTAATTCTTTTTTCTTTTCATCTTCTTCTTTATTAGCTTCTGCTTCTTTTCTCATTTTTTCTATTTCTTCATCTGATAGAGTGTTAGTTGCAGTAATTGTTATTGATTGTTCTTTATTTGTTCCTAAATCTTTTGCTTTTACATTAACAATACCATTAGCATCTATGTCAAATGTTACTTCTATTTGTGGTACTCCACGTGGTGCTGGTGGGATATTTGTTAATTGGAAATTACCTAATGTCTTGTTATCGGCAGCCATTGGTCTTTCACCTTGTAATACATGAATATCTACGGCTGGTTGGTTATCTGCTGCTGTTGAGAAGACTTGAGATTTACTTGTTGGGATTGTTGTATTTCTTTCAATTAATACTGTCATTACGCCACCTAATGTTTCAATACCTAATGATAATGGTGTTACATCTAGTAATACGATATCATTAACATCTCCTGTTAATACTCCACCTTGGATAGCTGCTCCCATTGATACTACTTCGTCTGGGTTAACTCCTTTTGATGGTTCTTTTCCTGTTTCTTTCTTAACTAATTCTTGTACCATTGGAATACGAGTTGATCCACCTACTAGGATTACTTTATCGATATCTGATTTAGATAATCCAGCATCTTTTAATGCTTTTCTTACTGGTTCGGTTGTTGAATCTACTAAATCAGAAATTAAAGATTCAAATTTAGCTCTTGTTATATCTGTTTCAAAGTTTACTGGAGCTCCATCTACTTGAGCAATAAATGGTAAGCTTATATTAGTTGAAGTCATACCAGATAAATCTTTTTTAGCTTTTTCTGCTGCTTCTTTAATTCTTTGCATAGCCATTTTATCATCTGATAAGTCAATATCTTCTTCTTTCTTTATTTCATCTATAATATAATCTACTAATCTGTTATCGAAGTCATCACCACCTAGTTTATTATTTCCTGAAGTTGCTAATACTTCAAATACGCCATCACCTAATTCTAGGATTGAAACATCGAATGTTCCACCACCTAAGTCATATACTAAGATTTTTTCATTACTATCTTGTTTGTCTAGTCCATAAGCTAGAGCTGCTGCTGTTGGTTCATTGATAATTCTTTCTACTTCTAAGCCAGCTATTTTACCAGCGTTTTTAGTTGCCTGTCTTTGTGAATCGTTAAAGTATGCTGGTACTGTTATAACGGCTTTAGTTACTTTTTCTCCTAAGTAAGCTTCTGCTGTTTTCTTTAAATCTCCTAAGATCATAGCAGATATTTCTTCTGGTGTATATTCTTTACCATTAGCTTTTACTTTCTTTTTAGTTCCCATTAATCTTTTAATTGAACTTATGGTATCAGGATTTACTAAGGCTTGACGTTTTGCTTTTTCTCCTACGATCATTTCTCCTTTTTTAAATGATACTACTGAAGGAGTTGTTCTTAATCCTTCTGGATTGGCTATAACTTTAGCTTCTCCTCCTTCAAATACTGATACACAACTATTTGTTGTTCCTAAATCTATTCCTATTATTTTACTCATATTTAATCACCTTTCTCTTCGTCTATTATAATTATTTTTTTAGTTTTAGATTTTTCTTTTGTTTTATTTTTATTATTGGAATAATTATTCATTTTAGTATATAGATAATATGCTAATACTAATATTAATATTACTGGTAATAACCAAATAAATAAACGTACTAATATTATTGATACTAATATTGCTATAACACTATATACTATTTTCTTTATATCTTCTTTATTCATTTACTTTTACCATGGCAGGTCTTATTACTCTATCTTTGTATATATATCCTTTCTGTAATACTTCTAGCACTACTCCTTCAGGTTTATTTTCGTTATGGTCAGTAAGTACTGCATGATGATAAGTTGGATCAAATTCTACTCCGTCAGCATCTATTGCTTTTACTTGGAATTTTTCTAAAATATTTATAGTATTAGTATAAATAATTTTAAATCCTTCTAAGAATTTAGATACTTCATCTGTTAAATCGTTATCATCCATTTTTATAGCTCTTTCAAAGTTATCTATTATTGGTAATAATTCTTTAATAAAATCTTCATCTTTATATTTAAGAATTCTTTCTGTTTCTTCATCTTTTCTTTTTTTATAATTTTGAAGTTCAGCTTGATTTCTTAATAAGGATTCTTGTAATAAAGATACTTTGTTTTTTAAGTCTTCTATTTCTTTATTATTCTTATTAAAGATATTAGGATTCTTTTTATTTTTGTTTTTTTCTTTATGTTCTTTTTTAATATCTTTTACTTCTTTTTTTTCTTCGTTATTCATTATTTCCTCCAATATGTTCTTTTATATAATCTAAGATACTTACTACTCTTTCGTATTCCATTCTTTTAGGTCCTACTATAGCGATAGTTCCTTCTTCTCCGTTATAATTATATTTAGTTTTTATAACAGAAACATCATCAGATATTTCAGAATCTTTTCCTATATATATATTTATACCATTATTTTCTTCTTCTTTAATAGAATTAACATCGTCAAATTTTGATAGTAGTTCTTTTACTTTATCAATATTAGAAAACTCGGGTTGTTTTAAGAAATTATTTCTTCCTACAAAGTGAACATCACTAGTTCCATTAGATATTTCTGAGAACGCATCATAAAAGGCATTATATAGTATTTCATGTTGTTTTACATATTTACCTATGATTGGTTTAATTTCATACTCTAATTTTTCGGATACTTCATTAATTGGAGTTCCTACTATTAGTTTGTTTATTAATTCTACTGTTTTAGTTACTTCTTCTAGGGAAATAGTTTTTGGTAAATATAAATTTTTATGTTCTACTACTCCTTTATCAGTTATAACCATGGTAAGTATTTTGGTATCTTCTAATGGGATAACTTCTACTTTCTTTAGTCTATTATCTTTAGCACTTTTTCCTAGAGATATTGTTGTATAGTTAGTTATTTCTGATATTATTTCTATACTTTTCTTTATAGTATCAGATAGGGCTAAAGAATTATTTTTAAAGATTGTTTGTAATTTTAACATGTCTTCACCAGTCATATTTTTTGGTTGCATTAAGTTATCAACATAATATTTATATCCTTCTTCACTTGGAGTTCTTCCTGATGCAAAATGATCTTTTTCAAGTAATCCTTGTTCTTCTAGATAGACCATTTCGTTTCTTACGGTTGCACTTGAACATTTTATTTTCTCACATATTTGTGAAGAACTTACTGGTTTAGCATTTTTTATATATTCTTCTGTTATTATTTTTAATATTTCTTTTTGTCTTTCAGTAAGCATAATATCACTTCCTTTAGCAAACTGAATTTCTTAATGCTAAAGTCATTATAGTACTCTTTTTTGGCAATGTCAATAGTTTATTGCTAAAAATATAAAAAAGAAAAAAGAGGATTATTTTTCCCTCTTTTTAGTGTAAGCTTTCTCTACATTAAAGTAATTAATGTCTACATCTTCACCTTTTATATCTATTATTAATTTTTCTATTTCTTCGTAAGACATATTAAAGAATATTTTAGTGTCTATTCTACTGGTTTTTATAGAACCACCATTTATTTCTCTTATCGAAATGTTTGTTGAATTACCAAAAGATACATCTTCGCATTCAATTATAGTTGCAGAGTTTTCACCAAATATAACGGCAACTTGGGGATATCTTTCTTTTACAGGTTCAGTTGATCCACATCCAGTTAATGATGTTGTAGCTATAGTTCCTGCTAAGGTAAGTGCAGCTAGTGTCTTTTTAACTTTTAAATTATTTGTTTCCATTTTTTTCTCCTTTATTAGAAATTAAAATAATATTCTTATTTAACTAATATTATTTTTTCTTCTTTTTAGTGAAATTTTTTTCTATATTATAATAATTAATAGTTATATCATTGCCTTTTCTATCTTTTATTAATTCTTCTATTTCTTCATATGATTTATCCTTTATTAGCATGTTATCAGTATTTTTATAAGGCACGGTAATTACACTACCATCTTTTTGTTTTATTTCTATAAATCCATCTATAAAGCTTCCAGATACTGTCATATACTCTATTATTGTTGCAGTATTCTCATCAAAGATAACAGCAACTTGGGGATATGTTTCTTTGTCATTTGATCCACAACCTGCTAGTGAAGTTGCTGCTATTGTTCCGGCTAAAGCGATAGCAGTTGCTTTTTTTCTAATGTTATTATTCATTATTCCCCCTCCTTTTAATGAGATATATTATAAATTTGTTTGTATTGTTTGTCAATAAAAAAAATAATGTGTATAAGCACATTATTTTATAAATTTATTTACTAGTTTATTTACTCTATTACCAAATACTTTTTGGAGGTTACCATTTTTATATGATATGAATAGATAAATACTAAAACTTATTAGTCCATAAGCAATTAATATTGGTATTTGAACTAATCTTCCATCTAGGTTAGTTGGTATTAATAATTTTAATAATATTATTGATATTATAAATATTATCCAGGACGCTATATATTTTGGTAATACTTTTATGGTTTCTTGATATTCAAATTTATATTTTTTATTTAATATATAAAGAGAAACTCCTATTGAGGTAGAATAACCTATGAAAGCTGCAAAGATTGCTCCCCAGCTGGCATTCATATTTAGTTTATCTGCTAATAGCATAAAGGGTATATCTAAGATACCGTTTACAATTAATCCCATTAATACGGTATAGGTTACAAGTTTATATTTACTTAATCCTTGTAATGTATTTACTATTATGGTATAAACTCCCCCAAATAAGGCTGTAAAGACAAAGGCTTTATATACTATTGGTCCATAATAACTACTACCATAAAATAGTGTCCAAAGTGGTGTTGCTAATAATGAGAAAAAGATTGTTATTGGCACTATTACTAATAATACGCATTGAAATGCTTTATTAAATTTATCATTTACATCTTTCATATCATTTTTAGTAAAACTAGTTACAATATTTGGTATTAAACTTGTTACTAATCCTGTTGATACAGCTAATATAACATTATTTAGTTTTAATCCCCAGGTTGTATATATACCTATTATTGATTGGGTTACATTAGCTGGAGCTTTTAAGATATCTGATAATGTTCTTGATAGAAGAATCATATCAACATTTACATATAGATTGTTAACTAAGCTTATTAGAATAAATGGTATAGAATACATAAATATTTTTTTTATTATTTCTTCTTTAGTAATATTTACTTTATCATTTGGTACTTCTTTAGGAATTAAATTAGCTTTCTTTATTTTTACTCTTAAATAAAGATATGCTACTAAACCACCAAAGAAGGCTGCTGATACTGCTACTCCTACGGCATATTTTACTGGTAAGTGTAATACTTTGATAGAGATATAACTACCTACTAGGATAATTATTACTCTTACTAATTGTTCTATTACTTGGCTTAGAGAATATGGAGTTATATATTTATATCCTTGAAGAAAGCCTTTTGTTACTGATAAGAAAGGTATTACTAATATAGCAAATGATACACATCTTATTACAAAGGCTATATCTTCATAAGTATTTCCTTCCGTAGCATTACCTATTATTAATCTTCCTATGCTTGGGGCAAAGGCAAATAATATTATAAAGGCTATTAAAGATATGATAGATATTATTTTTAGAGCTTCCTTATATGTATCTTTTATTGCTTTATTATAGCCTAAGGCATTATATTCACTTGTTATTTTACTTATAGCAAAGGGAAAGCCAGCACTTGATATTCCTAAAAACAATTGATATATATTGTATCCGTATCCGTATAATGCCCCTCCTTGTTCACCTATTATGGCATTAAATGGTATTACATATATTAAGCCTATTACTTTTACAATTAATATTCCTAGTGTTGCTACTATCGTTCCTTCTATAAAACTATTTTTCTTCATGATTACCTCTTTGTTTTACTCTCCTTTTGGTATTATTGTTTTCGTTTGCATCTAAATTTGGAACCTCTTTAAAATAATCTTCAATTGTTATTTGGCCAGGATAGAGATCTTTTTCAATTGTTGGATATAGTGGCACAGTTTTTCTAATTAACCATTTTCTGAAATTAATATATTTAGAAAATTCTTTTATTAATAATATTCTATGTTCCTCTGAGTAGTTTCCATACTCTTTGTAATTAGCTGCTCTTGTATATAAATCGCTTCTAGGGCCATATATTTGTCCAATTTCTTCTATATCGTTTGCTATAGTTTTTTCAAATTCATGTAATTCTTTAGCAAAAGTATTAGAGTTTCTGTTAATGCGATCTACTTTCTTTCTTTCAGAATTCTTGATACTTTCAGCAAATTCTTTATTGTCAACAACCATACCTAATAATACTACTTCATCATCATCTCTTCTATATCCTAGTCTTATAGCTTTTATTTTTGTATGTATTTTTTCTTCTATATCTTTTATAATTTCTTCTTTAGTATGGCTAGATGTATAAATATCAATAGTTTTTTGACCGTTAAATTTTTGAGTTGGTAATTCGTTAATTATTTCTAATTTATCATTTTCTGTAATTGCAACAAAGAAATATCTTTGTCTTCCTTTGGGAATTTTTTCCTCTTTTATTGTATACGCCATATTAACACCTCTTATTGATTATAACATATTATTTTAGTAAGTTCTTACTTTTTTACTCGTATTTACATTATTCTTGTCTTGTTCTTTTACTACTACTAAATCAGGATCGCCATCTGATATATATCTATTATTTTTTAAGATATTAAAATTCATTTCAATATCACATTCTGTACCGTTATGGTCATAGGCTCTTATTCTTTTTAAGAATGTTTTATCAAATTCTTTATTGAATGGTGATACTTCTGCTTCCCAACCTACTCTTAGCATTGATTCTGTTTCATAATTTAATCCTTCATAAGTTCCTTTTAGCATTAGGTTGAAATTAGGATGATTCTTTTTATATGGAGAACCAAATGGCATAGCAATTATGTGAACATATTTATCTTTTAAGATATTATCTAATCTTTTATACATTTCTCCTACTTCTTTTTGAGTATTTTCTCCGCTTATTTTTGTAAAATCAGGATGAGTTAAGGTGTGATTACCTACATCATATCCATTATCCACTAACCAGTTTAATATTTCTTCGTCATATTCTTCTTGTTGGAATAATCCACCATTGACAAAGAAGGTTGCTGTTACATTATAGTCAGGATATTTCTTTTTAAATTCTTCTAATATTCCAACTGCACAATTAGGGTCTATTTCTAATTTGCCATCTTTTTTTCCTAATACTTTAAAATTATTTTCTTTTCCATCATCGAATGTTAGTATTAATGGACTCTTACCTAATTCAACATCTATTTTTCCATTAATATAATCTACTAATCTTATCATGCGATAATTGTTTTTGTAATAAAATTCTAAATCGTTTCTGAAGGCTTCTGTTGTTCTATTATAGCCATCTACATCTACGTTTCCTCCCGTATTTGGTGTATCGCTATTATTCATGTGCTCTATACCATGATACATCATAATTGGTACATTACCTAATTCATTAACATTATTTTCTTGATAGATAGAAACTGGTACTTCTCCTTTGGATACTATTACTTTTATGGTATCATTTTTCTTTAATTTAGTTTTTTCTTCTACGTCTTGAGAAATAATTATGTTTTCTTTTATATCACTAGAATATTTATATTCTTCTTCAATTAATATATTATTATCTTTAGCCCATGTTTTTAAATCATTTATATCTTTTCCTATGAAATTTTCCATTAGTAGTTCTTGTTTTTTTATTTTTATATTAGTTTTTTTGGTTTCTATTGGTATAAAAAATATTAATAGGGCTGCTAATAAGATAATTAAGATACCTAATATTCCTTTTTTTAATTTTCTTCTTTTTTTAGTAGTCATTTGTTACATCTCCATTTCCTTCTAATGATATTGTATCACCTAAATATTTAGATTTTGGTTTAATGATACTTTTAAAGAAATCTTTGTTTCGGGCTAGTATTTCTCTTATTTCTCTGTATTTATCGCCATAATATATTTTCTTTTCTGCTTCTATTCCATACGCTTCTAGTCCTAATTTATTAGCTATATGTAAAGCTCTATGTAAGTGATATTTTTGGGTTATAATTACTATTTTCTTGGCATTAAAGATATATTTTGCCCTATAGATACTATCATATGTGGATATTCCTGCATGATCCATAAAGATATCTTCGCTTGGTACCCCCATATTAATAGCATATTCTTTCATGATAGTCACTTCATCATGATTTTTTCTAGTATGATCTCCACTCATTATTATTTTTTTAGATATTCCATTATTATATGCTTCTATTCCTTTTATTAATCTATCTTCTAACATTAGACTGGGCATATTATTTTGTCTTAATCCTGCTCCTAGGATGATTATACAATCTACATTAGATATATTATTTCTTATTTGTTTATTTGTACTAAAAATTACATAATAATTGATTAATAATATTAAAACTATAATAGTTAATAAAGTTATAAATAAATATTTGATTATTTTTTTCATAATAATCACTCTTTCATCTATTTATTTTATTATAACATAAAAGAGTAAATCTTTAAATGTGATTTACTCTTTTATTTTTTTTAATCTTTCATAGTAGATAACTTCTGCGATAGACATATATGGAATTAACCAGATATAAAGAATTCCTAAAGTAAATATTCCTAAGATAATCCAACCTAAGAATGATAAATTGAATACAAAGAAATCCCATTTATATCCTTTCATCATTTCTCTACTTTTTGTTAGGGCTTCTTTTCCGTTAATATCGTTATCTAAAATTATGTATACTATAAATGAATAAGCTAGTCCCATTATAATTCCAGGAATAATTAATAATAATGTTGCTAAGTATATAATTATAAATCCTAGAATAGTTGCTACTAATAATGGTTGCCATTTAGTTTTAACTGTTTCAATAATAGTTTTTTCATCAAACTTACCTTTTCTTACAAAATCAAGTAAATATTTTATGTATCCTGCACTAACGATACTAATCGCTAATGAAACTACTGATGATAATAAATAATATCCAGCTGGTGCTGTTGTTTCATCTACTGGATTAACACCAAATAATCTTTGACATATAGTACTAATTGCTCCTCCTACTATTCCTATTACTAATATGGGCCATAAAATATTCCAAATATTTCCTTTTATTTTTTCTCTAGCTTCAGCTTTGATTTCCTTTCTATCCATAATTTCACTCCTTTCGTTATCTATTATACAGAATAGTTAACAAAAAAGCAATATTATGTAATATTACTTTCTTATATATTCTGTATGGTTATAAGATATGTTATTTTCTAAATGTCTTGATAATACTTTTCTTTTCCAATTATTTTTATTAAATTCTGGAAAATAGGTATCAGCTTTGGGAAAAGTATCTTCTATTTCTGTTAATAGCATTCTATCTACATCATCTATAAACATTTTATAAATTGAAGATCCACCTATTATCATTACTTCATCTTTATAATTACTTATCAATTCGTATAGTTCTTCTTTACTATGTACTACTATGGTACATGGTATTTTTATATCTTGTTTAGTTAAAACTATATTTAATCTATTAGGTAATACTTTGGGCAATGATTCAAATGTTTTTCTTCCCATTACTATGGGTTTAGCATTAGTTTGTTCTCTAAAGAATTTCATATCTTCTTTAAAATGCCATATTAAGTCATTGTTATATCCCAATTCACTATTTTTTCCTATAGCGGCTATGATAGTTAAATTATTCATTATATTCCTTCTTACTACTATTACTTCATTAATATATAAACATTTTTGGGTGTTATGGTTTTATCTTTTTTAAATATCATCCAATCTGTTACATCATTTACGGTATACCAATCGATGTGTCCTTCATGTATGTTTTCAACATTATATGGCTCTTGAGTTAGTTTAGCTTTAAATTTATTATCTTTTACTTCTAATAATTCGAACCATATGTGTTCAAAATTACCAAATTCTTTAGCTACTTTTAATCCTATTTTAATTAATATTTGGCTATCTTTATTTTTAGATTCTTCTATCACATAATTAAATCTTTCTCTAGCTAGTTCTTTCATTCTTTTAGTTTCTTTATCACTTATGAAGAAGATAGGATTGTCTCCATATAAATTATTATATTCTGTTACTTTACTTACTTTTTTATTTTGTTCATCTTTTTCTGTTTTGTAAATAAAGATAACACTAGTATTTCCATTATGACTTTTTTCTCTATCTTTTATATTTCCTACTTTTATTCTTTTATAGTAATTTAGGGCTTTAGTCCACGAGAGGCAAGTTACTACTATGGGTTGTCTATTTATTAGTACACCTATATAAGAACTTTTTTCTCTTGGATTTAATTTTTTTTCTTTGTTATCTATTAAATAACTTGCATAGGTATTTATTAAGTGATAATGATTGTTATAATTTTCTTTATTGGAACCTAATATTTCTAATTCGGTTATACCAAATCTATTTAATCCATGAGTATGCAACCACACTTCATTTTTATCATATATGGCTTGAATATTGTATAGAGCAGTTGATGATATTTCTGTTTTTGCTTCAGCATTTAGTTTTACCCATTTTGCTGGTAATAATTTTTCGGCACTTTCATCTACTACTCCTACTAGATTTGGTACCATAGCAAGTGCTAATTTTAATTGCATTTTAAATTCTTCTGTTGGGTTATCTTTAAATTTTATAAATATTGATAAAGCCATGTCAGAATTCTTTATATTATTTATTTCTTCTTCTGTAAAATAAAATGCTTTATTTATATAGGTTACGGGAATAGTAAATTTATTAACAAATAGTTCTACATCATATTCTTTTTTTTGATAAGATATTTTTATTAATCCTGGTTTATTAATTTCTATTGGTTTGGTATCTAATACTTCTATTTCTTTTATTTTAGATACTCTTTCAAAGATTCCTTTGATAAAATCTTTATCTTCTTTAGGTGGTATGGCTAATATTACTGATTTTTCTTCCCAATAATTTAATGGCTGTTCTTTAAACTCTTTTTTAAATAACATGTTGGTACTCCTTATATTATTTATTTTATTTCTTTAATATCTACTTGTAATCTTTTATTTACTTTTACTTTATATTTTTTAGTTTTATCAATAGTATTATCTACAAAATTACGATAATCAAAAGTTATAGTTGTTGTTCCTGCTTTCTTTCCTTTAAAAACATAATGCTCTTCTATTTCTCCACCTACTAATCTTTTCTTTTTATCAATTGATTCTTTTTCAGTATATTCTACTATGTCATCATTATCAATTGAGTATTCCCAAACATAAGATACTCCTTCATTAGTTTTTAGTACTACTTCATTGTTTGTTTTTAGATTTAGTAATACTATTATTAATACTATTAATAAGACTACTCCCCCTATAATTATTAATTTCTTTTTACTATCCATAGTTCCTCCTTATTTATTTATTAAATAGATATAATTACTTATCCATTGTTCAAATTCTTTTATGTCTTGATATTTATTTAAATCTGAATTAGAATTGGCATCTAGATATGCTACAACTTTACCTTTATTAATTATTATTATGGTAGGAGCATATTTTACTTTTTTATAATAATTAGTTTTCTTATATTCTTTAAATGGTATAGATATTATTGATATATTATATTTATTCATGAATTCTTCAAAGATATATTCACATGGTATTGGTAATGTACAATAGTTATTGTAAGTAAATAGTATATAGTTTTCTTTATTTAATTTAGATAATTCTTTATTATTTACTTCTATGAATTTATTATTATTGTAATATTTATCTGTTAGATAGATTTTATCTTTTGTAGTATTTTTACTTAATAGATATATTGTTGATATTACTATTAATAATACTACTCCTAATATGATTATTATTTTTTTCTTCATTATGATACCTCTGTTAGAGTATTAAAATCTATATCATGATAGATTACTTTCCAAAAATCATAGGTATCATTATTCTTAATTTGAATATTATGTTTTCCATTATAATACCAGTATCCACCAACGTTATATATTTTATTTTCATCCCATCCTAGCGATACTAGTAAGTTTTTAGTCATTCCAGCATATCCTCCACCACCACAAATTAAGAAGATATATTTATCTTTAGGAAAATAATATTCTAAATAATCTAGAGATTCTTTATAATTAGCTTTATAAATACCATTACTTTCAGTAAATAGTGTTTTTCCTTTATAACTATCACCTACGGCTTCTGGTAATCCTTTTACTTCAGTTAGATAAGGATATGGTACTACTTCAAAGCCTTCTATTATTCCTGATAGGTATGAATCTCCACCTATGGCTTCATAGTTACCTGGATCTTTTAGCATTCGCATATCTCTATAGACAGAATCGGGTCTATTTAAGTATTTATCGATTGTTTCTTCATTAATATTTTTATCAATACCTAGCGTTCCTCTTTCTCCACCTGTTATTTCTGGTTTGGGTAATTTATTTAATTCGTTATTATCGGGAATTAAATATCCTATAATGATTCCTATTATTAGAGTTATTATTAAAACTATTATTGTTTTTTTATTCATATTATCTACTCCTTATAAATATTTTACTATTTTTTTGTTATTAATTCAACATTTATATAATTGTATAGGGACTATTTTTATGATATATTATTTTTAGAGGTGTTTATATGGTTATTAATAGAATAGATTTTCCTATCTATGATATATTAATTGTTTTTTCTATTATAGTGGGGGCTATATATATTTATTTGAGTGTTGATAAGGATAATATACCTAAGAAGAATATATTATTTTTCTTTATAATGTTTTTTATTATTATTATAATGGGTGGAAAGGTTTATACTTTAATTGAACATCCTGGTAGTAATTTCTTTAAGATTGGAGTTACTGGATATGGGGGATTAATTGGTACTTTGTTATCTGCTTTTATATATTATTTGATATATAAAGATAAAAGATTTATTAAATATGCTGTGTTATCTTTACCTTTGATGTATGGATTTGCTAAGTTAGCTTGTTTCTTTTATGGATGTTGTTATGGTATTCCTTATAATGGTTTTTTAGCTGTTACTTATCCACATGTTATGAGTGAGTCTTTATTTCCTGTTCAATTAGTTGAAACTATATCATTTATTATTTTGTTTAATATTTGTAATTATTTAAATAAACATAAGAATATTATATATATTACTTTACTTCTTACTTTTTTATTAAAGTTTTTATTAGATTTCTTTAGGTATAGTCATATATATGAATTTTTATCTAATAATCAGAAAGTTAGTATTATTTTTTGTTTTGTTACGATTATTATATATTTTGTTAGAAGAAAAAAAGCATCTTAGATGCTTTTTTTATTAACTAGCTATAGCTGTTATTTGTATATCACCAGTTACCCCATATAGAGTAAGTGTTCTTACATTATTTGTTCCTGCATTTCCTAAATTGTATTGACCTCTTCCAGTTCCAGAAGTCATTGCAGTTCCTCCCATAGTTACACCAAAACTATTAGTGTTTATTGAATAATACACAGTTTGAGTTCCACCACATGTTTGTTGTTGTTGATATGATCCTGGTGTAATTGTAACGTTAACATTCTTTCCTCTATTAACTTTTGTTGGACTTATGCTATTGATATTAGAAGAAGATGATGATAAGCTTATGTCATAGTGCCATTTATATTGAGTACTAGTTGTTTGAGCACAATAGCTGCTGTTACATGCAGATATTTGTTGGGTTGTTGGCATTATATCTTGGCTATTTTCTCCATATACTTTAAATGAATAATTTCCATCTGCTAAACCAGTAAATGTTACTTGTGGGGTTAGAGGATTTTCAGGATTTAAATCTTCTGTATTTCTAACATTGCCTAATTGTGTTCCGTCTTTGTAAATGATAATATAATACTTTTTCACGGCTGTTTCTGGTTCTATTCCTGACCAATTTAGGGTTAAAGAACCTACTGCATTATCGGTTGTTGTTTCACTTGTTGCATCATTGATAGTAACGGATAGTCCACTTATTTCTGGTGGTGTTGTATCTTTTACTACTTGTTCATCTACTCTTATTGTTAAATTTCCACAATTACTATTTATTACATCGGCATATGATAAAGTAATATTCGTTGTAAAATATTCTTGAGAGAACACTGCGTTATCTACTCTTTTTACATAAATAGTGTATGGTACTGTTTCTCCAGCTTGAATAGTATAACTACTTAGGGGTTGTCCCCCACTATCTACTAATTCAAAATGGCTTGAGTCAGATATTCCTAATGTAAAGGTTCTTGGGGTTTGATAACTATTTATTACTGTTACGGTTATTGGTGCTAAATTATTATTTTCACTTTCTCTTAGATCTATTGATGAATTATCAGGTATAGCTCCTAAAACTGATCCATGGGGTTGTTCTTCTAATTCTGTTCCCATATTTCCTTCTACACCATATGTTCCATCATCTGGTGGTGTAAAATCTAATTTTAAGGTAAATGTTACTGTTTCTCCAGCAGGAATTGAATCTCCTAAATCTATTCCTTCTAATTCATAAGTTAATGCACTTGGATCAACATTGTCTCCAGTTGTGGAATTAGTTATTATGGGTTGAAAGGCTGCTAGGTTAAAATCATAATCATAAAATGTGCCATTATCTATAGTGATACTATATACTGCTTGATAATCTGGTTCTGTTGATCCAGCTGCTTTTTCAAATGTTAGATTAAAATCTATAGCTTCATCAGTAAATTCTGGAATACTATCACTTCGTACATTTTTTGAAGAAGTTAGCGTTACGTCTGTTATGGCAATTTTTCCTTGTGGAAGGAATTTCGCTGTACCAGCTATATTTAAGTTTTGTCCATATAGGGCATAACCTAACGAAATAAATGATAAGACCACTACTAATAATATAGACATAGCTATATTTATACTAATAGTTTTCTTATCATTTATCTTTTCTTTTAACTTCCTTCTTTTCATCATTATCAACCCATTTCATAGCATCTTTTTTTAATATATATCTCCATACTATAGAATCATTGATAATAATGAAAGTACTATTATTTTCTGCTTGATAGTAATTAATTGGCATTCTTACTTCGTTATAAACATCAAGCATTTCTTCAAAGGTACTTACTTCTATTAATTTAAAGTCATTCATATTAGGTAATGTTTTAATATTAGCAATTATACTATCATAACTTGTTAAAATATTATTTAGTTTTATTTCATATAGATTTTTCTTTTTGAATAACAAATTAGTTTTAGTTACATCTATGAATCCTAATATTGAAACTATTATTAATATAAATCCAGTAATTTTAAATATTAAATAAGCTGGTCTTCCACTTTTTTCTTTTATTTGTAAAATATTATTTTCACTTGAAGCATCTTTATTTATTCCTACTTCAATTGCTTGCTCTAAAAGTGGAATTGTTAAATTCATCTCGGAATTTAGTTCTACCGGTGTTTTTACTTTTTCAAATTTTGATGTATTATTAATCTTCATTATAATTCTTAATTCACCATTTGTATCTATATTGTATTCCTTTTTGAATTTATTTAATATTTCATTATAAGTACTATATTTTACTTTGACATTATCATCAATAGATATATTTACATTATCTTTTATATCTACTGTTTTTTCTTCAGTCAAATCATATTCTTTTTCCCAATAATATCCATTTCCTTCTTTTTTGTTTGCTCTTACTAAAGCTACTAATTTGTATTTATAGATTCCTGTTAGTTTTCTACTATATTCTACATCATAATGAAAGTTTACATCTATATAATCAATTAAGCTAGCAATGTAGGTTCTTCCTTCTGGTAAATACTTGGTATCAAAGAATGGATTTTCCTTTAGATAAACATTGTATTGTATTGAATTATTCTCATTATATTTTAAATCAACTGTTTTTTTGTCATTAAAGCCTGATATTATTAGAATAATTCCTATTATGAATAGGAAAGGAAATAAAAATTGAAGTTTTTTATTTAAAATATAATTTTTCATTTTTTACTCCTTTCCAAAAAATTCACTTACTAACACTGTTGGATAGCCCAAATACTTAAAAGATGATTGAACTCTACCTAATACATCTTTTTCAGCAGTTTTTGTGCCATCAATAGCATTGTTATTGTCTCCTTTAGTAGTAAAATAATATGTGTTATTCTTTTTCCAAATTTCAACAATTCTGTGTGTTACAACAATATTATTTTTTTGAAAGGCTAAAATATCGCCAACTTTTAATTCTTTAACATTTACTTTTTCATATATTACAGCATCTCCTCTTCTATATGTTGGTGACATAGAATTGGATGCTATGGCAATTAATTTATATTTAAATATACCTGAAATTAATAATACTAATAGAATTAAACACGCTGTTATGGGAATAGTAAACACTATCCTGTTAATTTTTCTTAATTTTTGTTTTTCTTTTTCATATCTAATTATTATTTTATTCAGTACGCAATACAATGCAAAAGGTAGCATTATATTAGCTACAGAATACATGTAATTACCTAAATTTGGTATTATTGGTAATAAATATATATACAATTTTATTGTTAATTTATATATCATACTAGGCAGCATTGAAATTTTATAGGTCATGTAACTGCATAAAGTTTCTTCTGCTAATATTGGTAAAATAATAGTACTTAGAAAGATAAACTTATCTTCTGTAGAATTTAATGTACCAATATTTATTTCAAGCATTATGTTTATTATTGAAATTAATATAGTATATATAATTAATCCTTTTTTGCTTTTAAAGCTATTTTTAGCAATAATATACCTTACTAATTCTATTTCTATAGTTATTATTAGTAAAGGACTAATATTTTTTAGAAATCCATATAAGTTATTATATACGTATCCTTTTGTAAAACCTAAAATAATACCTAAGCTATAGATAATTATCATAAATGTCATTAAAGATGCTGTAACAATTCTAGCCGAACTTCCTTTTAAATAATTTTTATCTTTTTTATATCCAAAGAAAGCTAATAATATTACTAATACTAGTAATAACACTACTATCGCAGAAATATTTTTTAAATCATATGATATTTTATTTATAAATAATGAAAGGAATACTATGTATAAAAATAGTAACATTTCACTTATATAAATAATTTTAGTGTTTTTTTTCATATTAACCTCTTTTTCAGGCTTTATTTATTAATTACTAAGTTGCTTGGTCATAATGTAATTGTGCAGTTAGTGTAACTTGTACATCATCGTTTTGTGGTAAATCTGTGCTTGCTTCTGGTTGGAAATACTCTAATCTTACTTTTACTACTTTTGTGTTTGAGTTAGCAGTATATGGTAAAGATAGACTAAGTGATGAATTAGTTGCAGTGTATTCTGTTCCATCATATATTACCTTGTATCTTAGATATTTTTGTTGTGCTGTTGTTAATGTAGACATTGTCAATGATGTTAGTGTAGCATTAAACGTTCCATCGTTTACGATGGTTGCTTGAGCTTCGTAAAAGTCTCCTGGCTTTGTTAATGTTACTGTAAAAGTAAAATCAGTATTTGTTAGATTACTAGCTGTAGCTGCAACACTTCCGGTTGTCTCACTATATGAGTTTGATTGATAGTGAACACTCCATTTGTTTGCTTTTACTGTTGCTGTACCATTGATGTTTAAATTGCTTGCGTAGGTAGCAAAACCTACTGACATGAATAATATTGCAAATGATAATATTGCAATAACCAAAGTTTGGGTATTTTTGTTTTTTTCCATTTTAATCTTCCTTCCTTCTATTTTATACATATTTATTTTATCATATTTATCTTGTTAATTCAATAGTTTTTTTGGGTTTATGTTGACAATTGTCTCATATCCTTTTATAATTATATTATAATTGATGTTTTTAATCAATATTGTTTTATTAAATGATACGTTTTGGAGGTTTTTGTTATGTATAGGAAGAAAACTATTACAAAGGATTTAATTAGAAATGCATTATTTGTGTTATTAGATGAAAATGGTAATGATGTTAATAATGTCAAGATTGTTGATTTAGTTAAGAAAGCCGGTGTTTCAAGAGCGTCTTTTTATAGACATTATAAATCTACTAATGATGTGTTAATGGATGCTGTTGATTTACCTATAAATGAAGTTGTTAATGCTTTAAACGCTAATCATACTTCTAATTGGAAAACAGTTATTGAGATTTTTAGAAAGAATGAATTTTATTTAAAGAAAATTAATGAAAATGGACATTTATATTTGATATTAGAAAGGTTTAACAAGCAATTTAGTAATGATAATTATCATATGATTGCTTGGGGTGGCCTTGTTTATAATATTTTTGCAACTTGGATTAATAATGGTATGAAGGAATCTAATGAAGAAATATTAAAAATTATTGAAGAAACTAATTTAAAAATTGCTAAGGATATAAGGAAAACTAGTTATATTTAAAAAAACAAGTAAAAAACTTGTTTTTTTATATTATTATATCTATTATTATTCCTAGGAAAACTCCTATGAAATAGATTATTGATAATATTAGAATATTTTCTTTTATATTTTTATTTGTTTTAAATAGTAATAATAATCCTAGTCCACTTCCTGGTAATAATCCTGCGAATAATTGTCCAATAGTAATTAATTTAGATAAGTATAATTCAGTTATTATTACACTGCTAGCACAGTTTGGTATTAAGCCTATTAGGCTTGCTATAAAATAAGTTAGGATATTCTTATGTAATAATATATTGGATAGATTATCTTCTCCTATAAAGTATATTATAATATTTATTAGGATATTTGCTATTAAGATAAAGATAAATATTTTTATGGTATGTTTTAGGCTTGATAATAATACTCCATCTTCTTTACAACTACAATGATCATGTTCACACATTTCGTGAATATGATCTTTTGTTTTGTTATTTTCTTTTTTATATAATATATCTATTAATAACCCTATTGATAGTCCTATTATTATTTTAAATCCTATTATTTTTAATAATTTTAAGATATCTACTTTTTGTGATAGCATTATTGGTAGCATTTCATCACTAGTAGATAAGAATACGGCTACTAATGTTCCTATTGTTATTACTTTATTGGAGAATAAGTTAGCAGCCATAGTACTAAATCCACATTGAGGAAATGCTCCTAGGATAGAACCTATTATTGGTCCATATTTTTTATTTTTTGTTAATATTTTTTCATTCTTTTTAGATAGTTTATGCTCTATATATTCTAATATTATAAATGTTATAAATAAATATGGTAATAACTTTAAGCTATCTATTAATGCATCTATTAAATATTCTTTCATAATATCACACCCAGTTCATATTAATTATACTATTATTTTGTTTTATTGCAAGTAAAAAGCTAAACTATGTTTAGCTTATGTTTTTTAAGTATTTATCTAGATTATTATTTTTGGGTTCTTTAATATGAATTATATTTATATTTTTATATAGACTTTTTAATTTTTTATCTGTTTTAGGCGCTTTACCACTACCACTATAAAGAATAAAGGTTATTTTTTTATTGGATAAATCTAATTTATCTATGACTGTATTAATGGGACATGATAATCTTCCATTCCAAATAGGACTACCTATTATTATTTCTTTATATTTATCAATATTGCTATCAAAGTTAATTAATTTAGTTTTGTGATTAATACCTGCTAAGAATCCTCCTTGTAATATTCTTAAGATTTTATTTTTAGATAATTCTTCTTTAGCTTCTACTTTTCTTATATCAATACTTTTCTTTTTTAAATAATCTGCTACTACATCTCCATTACCTGTTAGGCTATAATATATAAATATTTTTTTCATTTTTATCTCCTCTTTATAATTATATGTATATAATAAAAGACTAGCACTTAGTTATATGCTAGTCAAGTTATTATTTTCTTTTAAAATTAAATTTACCGTTTTTTCCTTCTAACACTAGTTTATCTTTTGTAAGTTTATAGGTATATTCAGAATCTTCTGATTTTTCATTTTTGAAATCGATTGATAATTTGTTTTCTTCTATTTTATATTTAAAATCATATTCTGATAATGATGTTTTTAGTTTACCAGTATTATCTTTATAGAATTCATATATTGTTACTCCATCAGTAGTCCACTCTCCTATTAGAGTTTCTTCATTATTACTATTATTATTTGTTAATAAATATATAAGCATTATGATACCTGCTAATATCATGATTATTGGTATTATTATTCTTGTTTTCTTTTTCATATTTCTCTCCTAAATAGAAAGGCGATAATTTATTTATCGCCTTATATTATTCTTTTTTTTGCTTTAATTATTCCAAATACTAATCCTATTACAGATATTGCTAATACTATGAACCAAGTCATTATATTATCAAATGTTTTTGGACTAGAAGCAGTGCCTTTATTGTTAGAAGTATCTGTTGTGCTTTCATCATTGCTTCCTATTAGAGCATAAGCACTTAAGTGTTCAAGTTCTCCTTCTAATTTTCCATTTGTTAATGTTAGGTCATAGGCATCATTTAATACTATATTACCATTATTGTCTTGGTCAATATATACTAACTTATATGATTTAAAGCCTTTTATTTCGTCAGTTAATTTTAGTTTAACTAGGGCTTCTCCTACTTCGATTGGATCAAAATTGTTATTTGCATCTACTACACTTATATCAAGGAAAGATATTAGTGTTCCATATTTTTTAGCAGCTTCTGTAAGAGATTCTACTAGGGCATTAAATGTTTCACGATCTAATATTGGATTTAATGCTAATAATTCATCGTCAGATAAAGTTTCTAGATCTGTTACAACAAGTTTAAGATTTTGGTTTTCTTCATCTACAAATGCTATTTCATTATCATCATCATCACTTAATTCATATATTATTCCCCATTTAGCATAGATTGTAATGTTATGCTCTATTGGATTATTAAAGTCAACTTCATGTTCTAATTCTTCTTCTTCATACCAGCCATCAAATACATATCCATTTTTTGTTGGTTCTGCTGGTTCAGCTAATCTTTCATCTTCTTCTAATTCTACTGGATCTATTGCACTTCCACCCATTGTATTAAATGTTACTTTGTTTTTCCATTTAGCATAGATTGTGGTATTAGCCGTTATTGGGGTATTGAAATTAAATTCTGAGCTGCATGTTTCATCAGAGTACCATCCACCAAATACTTTACCATCTTTAGTTGGATCTGATGCTGGTCTTGAAACTGTATTTCCTTCTTCAACTTCTACTGAAGAAATTTCAGTTCCACCATAAGTATTAAATGTTACGGTATATATTCCTGGTTCATCTTCTGCAAATACTGCAGTTAGATAATTAATTGGTTCATCAATTCCTTGTACCATAGTTGTTCCAGGTTCATAAGTATAGTTTGTACTTTGTGAAACTAATTTATCTGTATAGTAGTATTGTGGTCCTTGTTGAACATTAGATACATACCAACCTACAAAGTGATAGCCTTGTTCTGCTTGAGCTTTAACTGTTATTTCATCGCCGTTACAGTAATCTACTACTGTTCCACCGTTAAAGTCAGTTCCATCAAAGCCTCCCTCTTCATATAATACAGCAACTTTACCACCAGTAATAGTCCATATATTATTATGTCCTACGCCATTTGAACATGAAACTGCTTGTTCAAATATTGGCATGATATTATGATATGGGCCGTTAGCATTAAAGGTATATTCAGTTAATCCGGAAAGAATATTTCCTGGTACCCATTCCATTATTCCAGGGGTTTCAGTTTCTTGTTCAGATG
>CAZRJK010000018.1:0-22246 GCA_964600615.1 uncultured Muribaculaceae bacterium
ACGTGGTCAGCTTGGAAGGCTGAAGTTCTACCATTAAACTACACCCGCATGAAAATAAAAATTATTTTCTTGAGCACGTATATAATTATAAAGGAACTTTACCCAAAAATCAAGTATTTTTAATAAATTTATAGAAAAAAACCAAAATATAGTATATAATCATTAATAGGTGATATTATGTTTGAAAACTTAAGTGATAGATTGCAAAATGTAATGCATAAAATAAAAGGATATGGAAGAATTACTGAAGAAAACATTTCAGATATGATGAGAGAAATAAGATTATCTCTATTAGAAGCTGATGTTAATTATAAAGTAGTAAAAGAATTTACTAATAATGTAAAAGAAAAAGCTCTAGGTAGTGATGTTAATTCTAAACTATCTCCAGGAGAAGAATTTGTTAAAATAGTAAAAGATGAATTAACAGAATTATTAGGTGGAGACTCTGTACCATTAGAAACAACAAAGAATCCTACCATTACTATGTTAGTAGGATTACAAGGTTCAGGTAAAACTACTACTATAGGTAAGTTAGCTAACTATTTAAGAAAGAATCATAAAAAGAAACCCTTATTAGTAGCGTGTGATATTTATAGACCAGCTGCTATAGATCAATTAAAAACTATAGGTAAAGAATTAAATATAGAAGTATATTCAGAAGGAAAAAAAGACCCAGTAGAAATAACTAAAAACGCACTAGAATATGCTAAAGAAAATAAATTTGATTATATCTTAATCGATACAGCAGGTAGATTACAAATAGATGAAAAATTAATGGATGAATTAAAAAATATTGAAGAAGCAGTAAATCCTCATGAAGTATTATTAGTAATAGATGCTATGATGGGACAAGATGCTATTAATGTAATAACAGGATTTAATGATAAATTAAACCTAACTGGAGTAATACTAACTAAATTAGATGGAGATACTAGAGGTGGAGTAGCCTTATCAGTAAGACATCTAACTAATATCCCAATTAAATTTATAGGTATTAGTGAAAAAATGGATGGATTAACAGAATTCCATCCCGATAGAATGGCTTCTCGTATAATAGGTATGGGAGATGTCTTATCATTAGTAGAAAAAGTATCAAGTGAAATAGATGAAAAAGATGCTGAAAAACTAGTAAAGAAAATGTCTAAAGGAACATTTGATTTAGAAGACTTCTTAAATCAATTAAAACAAATAAAAAAATTAGGACCATTAGAAAATATAATTAAACTATTACCAGGAGCTAAAAAAATGGGACTTAATAACGTTAAAATAGATCCAAAACAAATGGCACATATAGAAGCTATAATATTATCTATGACTCCATATGAAAGAGCCCATCCTGAAGTATTAAAAGCCTCTCGTAAACAAAGAATAGCTAAAGGTTCAGGAATGACAGTAGCAGATGTAAACAAATTACTAAATCAATTTGAAGACATGAAAAAAATGATGAAAATGATGAATAACGGAAACTTTAAATTACCATTCTAAAAATATAAGGAAACTTATATTTTTTTTACATTTAAATGACAAATATAAAACAATTTACTAAAACACTATCTTTATTACTAATAAAAATGTTATAATATTAAAAGAATAAGGAGGTGTATCTAATGAATAAACAAGTAATACTAATCATTTTAGCGGGCTTAACATCAATGCTATTATCAATAGTATTATATGTAATAGTAAGCACTACAGGAATAATATTAAAACCAAACCCATCATGTAATTTTAGAGATAAAGTATATTTAAAAGATTTTGTAGTAACATTAGATGGCACCTTAGAAAACGATCATAAAGTAGATACTAGTCATGTAGGAACAAAAAAATTAAAAATAATCTATAAAAACAAATATGGTTTTTATAAAATAAAAGAATTTAACTTAGAAATAAAAGATATAACTAAACCTACAATACTAGTAAATAATGATTATACAGTAGAAGTAGGATATGAAAAAAAATTAGAAGATGTAATATTATGTGCAGATGATTATGATGATAATGTAAAATGTGAAATAAATGGAAGTTATAACCTAGATGAAGAAGGAATATATCCCTTATCTATAACTGCCAAAGATAAAAGTAATAACACAACAACTAAAAACTTTAATCTAAATGTAGTAAAACCTACTATACAAAAAGAAGAAAATAATTTAGAATTTATCTCTTATCAAGATATTTATAAAAAATATAAAAATAATAACACCCTAATAGGAATAGATATATCTAAATGGCAAGAAGAAGTCGATTTTAAAAAATTAAAAGATAATAACGTTGAATTTGTTATCTTAAAATTAGGTGGCCAATCAGATAAAAATAAAAAAACAGAATTAGATCCTTACTTTAAAAAGAATATAGAAAATGCTAAAAAGAATAATTTAAAAGTAGGAGTATATTTCTATTCCCATGCTAAAAATACTAAAGAAGCTAAAGAACAAGCCAAATTTGTTCTAGATAATATTAAAGATTATAACTTAGATTTACCAATAACCTTTGATTGGGAAAATTGGCAAAATTTTAATTCTTATAATATCAGTCTAAATACTTTAAATAATATAGCTAGAACATTCTTAAACGAAATTAATAATAATGGACATGAATCTAATCTATATTCCAGTGAATATTACTTAGAAAATGTATGGTTTAATAAAGACTACAAAAATATTTGGTTAGCAAATTATGGAAAAATAAAATATCAAGGTAAATATGATATTTGGCAATTATGTAGTGATGGTAAAGTAGAAGGAATAAATACCTATGTTGATATAGATATCTTATATTTAAATTAGAAATACTTTGTATTTCTTTTTTTATCGACATTATTTTATTACTAATATTAATATAATAATCCTGGTGATATTATGACTAGAAGATTAAAATTAAAAAAGAAAAAGAAAAAAAACAAATTAAAAAAAATAATATTTATATTAATAATATATCTATCTTTTTCTTATACATTTTATAACATAATAAAAAATAATAATAAAATATCTAATGAACAATTTATAAATATCCTAGTATCATCAGGTAATGCCAATATAATAACCAAATATAAAACAACAACTATTGTAAATAATACTATGAAATATTTATTAAATATTGATTTTAAAAAACCACAAACTCTTTTAAATACCAGTATATTAAAATATGGAAAAATAAAAAAAATAGAAAAAACTATTTCCATCGAATATAATGATGATTATAGTAATATGGATGACTTAAAAAAAGTAAGTGCTTATATAAAAGATCCTAATCCTAAAACAATAGATAATCCCATAATATATTTATATAACTCTCATCAATTAGAAAATTATAATAATGCTTCTCTCGATATTTATGGAATAACTCCTAATGTCTTAATGGCTAGCTATTTACTAAGAGAAAAACTAAATAGTCTAAATATTCCAACAATTGTAGAAGAAACAAACATGAGTAAAATATTAGAAGAAAACAATTGGAATTATTCTTATTCTTATCAAGCCTCAAGACAATTACTAACAAATAAAATCTCTAAATACAAATCATTAAAATATTTTATAGATATCCATAGAGATAGTATAACTAAAGATTATTCAACCATAACTATAGATAATAAAACCTATGCTAGTATATTATTTGTAATAGGACTAGATCATGATAATTGGGAACCAAATTATAATTTATCTACTAAATTAAATAATATTATAAATAAAAAATATCCTAACTTATCAAAAGGAATAATGAAAAAATCAGGATTAAATGTAAATGGAATATATAATCAAGATGTATCACCTAATTGCATATTAATAGAAATAGGAGGAGTAGATAATACCATAGAAGAAGTATTTAACACCACTAATGTAATCGCTGAAGCATTATCTACATATATAAATGAAACATAAAAAAATATTAAAAACAATTATATATTCCATATTAATACTATTTATATTCTCTTATACCATAGAAGAAACAGGATATTACGAATATAAATTAAATAACAAAAAAAATTTAACTGAAAAAGAAATAAAACAATTTGAGAATGATGTAAAAGAAGGAAAAGAAATAGATCTAAAACCATATCTAGAAGATAATACCACAGATTATAGAAGTAATCTAACTAATAAAACATCAGAAATAAATATAAAACTAAATAAATATTTCAAACTAATATTAACAGACTATTTTGATATCCTAAAAAAGTTAATAAAATAACTAGTTAAAAAACAAATAATATGATATACTATATATAATAAAAGGGTGATTATATATGATAGTATCAAATATTAATATTGATAATACTAAAAATAATATTAATATCAAAGACGTAATAAAAAAACATTATCAAAATAAAACAAATAAAATATTAATAATAAACAATCAAAATAATAGACAAATAATATTAATAGGAAAAATAAATATAAAATATAATTATAATGATAAAAAAATATTTGATAATATATATTTACCAGAATTAATAAAATTCTATTTAGATAATAATATAATCACTACGGAAAATATAAATGATAATGAATATAATATAAATGATACTTTGTATATAATAAATTATAATGAAGAATTAGATAATATTAAAAAATATATAAGCGAACTAAATAATATCAACAAATATAAATTAGAATTAAGTAATAATTGTATAATTGAAGATGATATAGTTCCTGATAATAAAAGAGCTTATAGCTATGGTTATATAAATATATTATTAATTTCCCTTTTAATATCAGTTATAACCATAATATTCATAATAACCAAATATCATTAACTTTACACATATACATTTAATTGTGTAATATCGATAATATTTTATAGAAATTATTAAGAATTAATGATAACATAGATAAAAGGTGATATTTATGACCAAAAGAGAAAGAAAAAAACAAAAGAAAAGAAAAAGATTTATCATTAATTTATTATTAATATCATCATTAATATTAATATTATCATTATTATATATTGATATCTTGCCATTAAGATATTTAGGTTATATAGCAGTAGCAATTGCTATAATAGATTTCATAATGATATTAATAATAAAAGTAATAAAAAAGAAACAAATACCCTCAGTTATAGCATTCTTATTAAGCATAATAATGCTATTAGGGTCTTTTTATACTCTAAAAACTGATGGATTACTAAATAATTTAAATCTTAATTATAAAACATATAATTATTCAGTAGTAGTATTAAAAAGTAATAACTATAAAAAAATAGAAGATATAAAAGACAAAAACTTAGGGTATTATAAAACAGAAGGAAAAGAAACAACCAAATCTATTAATAAATTAGAAAGTATTGTAACTACTAATAATATTGAGTATAATAATACGGAATCTTTAGCTACCGACCTATTAAATAATAAAGTAGACGCTATTTTAATAGAAGAAAGTCATCTAAACGTATTAGAAGAAAATAATAATGAAGAAACAACCAATAAATTTGCTGATTTTAATGATAAAACTAAAGTAATATATAGATTTACAATAATAATAAAAACAGAAAACATTTCTAAAGACATAGATGTAACTAAAAAACCATTTAGTATCTACATAAGTGGAATAGACACTTATGGAGAAATATCTTCAGTATCTAGAAGCGATGTTAATATGGTAGTAACCGTAAATCCAGAAACCAAACAAATATTATTAACATCAATACCAAGAGATTACTATGTCCAATTACATGGAAAAACTGGTTATAAAGACAAATTAACTCATGCAGGCTTATATGGAGTAGATACATCTCTAAGAACTATTGAAGACTTTTTAGATATAGAAATAAACTACTATATAAAAGTTAATTTCACTAGTGTTATAGATATAGTAGATGCAATAGGTGGAGTAGAAGTATATTCAGATTATAATTTTACTTCTATAGATGGCTATAATTATAAAAAAGGATATAACAAAGTAAATGGAGAAGAAGCATTATCATTTGCAAGAGAAAGAAAAGCCTTTAGTGCAGGTGATAGACAAAGAGTAAAAGACCAACAAGCATTATTAGAAGCTATGTTTAGAAAATGTACTAGTCCTGCTATAATTACAAAGTATAACAATTTACTTAATTCAATTAATAAAAGTTTTGTAACCAATATGCCAACCGATAGAATAACTTCATTATTAAAAATGCAACTAAAAAATAGATATCAATGGATAATAACCGCAAATAGTCTAGATGGAAGCAATTCTTCTAATTACACATATTCCTATAGTGCATCTAAACTATATGTTATGGAACCAGACTCAGAAAGTATAAAAACTGCTAAAGACTTAATAAATTCTGTAATAAATGGAGAAACTTTAGAATCATCTTATGATAAAAATCCCACTAATATAAATACAGTTACCAAAAACAATCCAACACCTATTCCAAAAAAAGAAGAAAAAAAAGAAGCACCTAAAGAAGGATTAAAAGTAATACTAGGAAAAGATAATATTACCATAACAACAGATGAAGAGTACACTTATTATGGATATACAGCTACATACAATAAAGAAAAAGTAACAGATAATACAACATATGAATTAATAATTAATGACAAAACATTCACAGATTACAAAGAATTAGTATCATATATAACAAACGATTTAGAAGAAGGAAACTATACTATAACATATAAAATAACTTATAATAAAGAAACAATAACAAAAGAACAAACATTAACAATAACAAAAAAAGAAGAAGAACCAAAAGAAGAACCCCCAGAGGAACCCAAAGAGGAACCAAAAGAAGAACCAGAAGAAAATACAGAAAATGATACTATAAATGAATAAAAGATATAGAATAATCTATATCTTTTTATATTTCTCTCATAAATTCAGCATTTTTAAAAGGATCCTTAGGATCAATATGATCATAAAACAAAATACCATGCAAATGATCAAACTCATGTTGAAAAGCAATAGCTAATTCTTCACGCCCCCTAAATCTCACTTTCTTACCATTAACATCATATGCTTCAAATGTAACTCTAGCATATCTAGGAACAATTCCCTCGACTTCACGATTAACAGATAAACATCCCTCTCCACCAGAAGAGTAAATTAGTTCTTCAGAATGAGAAACCAATTTAGGATTAATTAATACATAATCTCTAAATACACCTTCTTCTTCTTCATAACAAACAACAAAAAAATTCTCATTAATTCCCACTTGCGGAGCAGCTAACCCCATACCAGGTCTTAAATCATATTTTTCAGCCTCTTCTTCAATTTGAGAAAGTCTCAAATGTTCTAACATATCATTAATCATTTTTTTATATTTAGGATTAAGAGGAAAACTAACATCAACATTCTTTTTTCTTAATCTCTTATCTTTTTCATCTAAAATATCTTTAGTTAAAAGCATAATATCACATCCCAGCGAATATATAATACCACAAAACATAAAAAAAAGAAAGGGTAAATTCCCTTTTAGTAAATTATAAAGATATTCTAGAACCTATAATAATAACCAATAATATAAATAAAACCAAAATAATAGCAGCACCATATCCATAACCACCAGTATATCCATATCCATAAGTAGGGTAAGAATAATTATTACATCCACAAGTATTACCACCATTATAGCCACCACCGTAATAGTACATAAAAATACCTCCTTTACATATCTAATATAGTTTACGCAAAAAACAATAATTTGCTAATATTTTTTTCTCATATTTACAAACAAAATCTATTTTGTTATAATAAAAAAAGAAAGAGTGATAATATGAATATAATTCATAGTATAGTATTAGGAATCGTCCAAGGAATAGGAGAATTTTTACCAATATCATCATCAGCCCATCTAATATTAATTCCATATTTATTAGGCTGGAATGATTCCTCAATGGCCTTTGATATAGCCTTACATTTTGGAACTCTAATGGCAGTATTAGTAATATTCTTTAAAACATGGTGGGATCTATTTATAGGAGCTATAAAGAACTTAAAAAGAAGTAAAAGAAGAAAAACAAAAGAAGGAAAACTATTCTGGTATTTAGTAATAGCAACTATACCAGCAGCCCTAGTAGGATTTCTATTAGATGATATCGTAGAAAACTTCTTTAGAAACCAAATTTGGCTAATAGCTCTATTCTTAGCCATTATGGGAGTATTAATCTATGCTGGAGATAAATGGGCAGATAAACACTATAAAAAAGAAACAGACTTTGATGACATAACATTAAAACAAGCGTTAATAGTAGGAATATCACAAGCATTCGCTGTTTTACCAGGATTTTCTAGAAGTGGAACAACAATTCTAGCAGGAAGATTAATAGGAATAGAAAAAGAAGCAATAACAAAATTTACTTTTCTATTATCAGTACCTATAATCGCAGGGGCTACAATCCTAAAAATAAAAGATTTAGCCCTAACAAAAGAAGTAATAATAGGAGTAGTAACATCTTTTGTAGTAGGAGTAATATGTATCAAATTCTTATTAAAATATATTAAAAAACATGATTTCTCTATTTTTGCTTTCTATAGAGTAATTATGGCTATAATAGTATATATAAAATTAATATGGTTCTAAACCATATTTATGCCGATTTAGTTCAGTGGTAGAACAGAAGCATGGTAAGCTTCAGAGGGCAGTTCAATCCTGCCAATCGGCACCAGATTGATAAGAAACTCGGACAACTTATCCGAGATGCAATAAAAGAACTAACTAGAAATAGTTGGTTTTTTTATGCTTCATAAATGAACAAGCAAGAAAGTATTTTGATAAACTTGATAAATATATGAATAGTAAAATAAATTGTAAGTTAAATTATTATGATGTGATATTTGATTGTGATATTATGGACGGAACATATCCAGCTACTAATAATGAAGCAGTTATTAGAGCAATACTTATTGAAGATAAAAAACTTATAAGAGAAAATAAATTAAGAATTGGAATTATAACTTTAGATGTATCTGAAATAAAGAAAGTATGTACCCCAAAAGTATATGATTTCATAATGAGTGCTTGTGAAGAATATAAAAAAGACTTTAAAAACTTTATTTCTAGAATAGCAATATAATCGACCATAATTTCAACCATAATTTTGGTCAACTAATAAAAAAGATGACAGTTATATTAGTCATCTTTTAAATATTTGTTTTTTAGCTGTACCTTTAGTATGTGATTTAGCGCTTTGTAAAGTTTCCAATAACTCTGGGTATATTTTTCCATAGTATTCTGAAAATATTTGAATTTCTTTACTTGAATTAAGTGCTTCACTCATTTCAGTTTCACTTAAATAATAACCTTCATCATAACCATTATCATATTCGCCAGATTTATTATTTATATCAAAGTAAATATAATTGCCGCTTTCAACATGTATTACATCTCCACCAAGATAAGCAGTTTTAACTTCAAATGCTATATTTCTTCCAGGCACTAAGTCTACTATATGAAAATTATCATCACTGCCATAACATGTACGTTTTGTTATTACTTGACTTCTATCAATTTTTCCATCAATACGAGGATTAGTCAATTGAAACCTAAGCATTTTGCTAGGTGATTTCAAAGCCAATGTATAATATCTACCCATTTGAAGATTATCGAGTGAAAGTTCTTTGGTTTTATCTTCCCATATTTCCATTTGAAGACCACTTTCTACATCATAGAATGTTGCTTTGTTGTTATCAACAACACATTTAACACCTAATTGTTCAAATACATTAAAAATATCCTTTAAATTCATACTTTCCCCCCGATTAAATTATACCATATCTTCAATATTTTTGCAATTTTTGCAAGTATTTAAAAAAAGATAAAATGTAAAAGTCTTATTTTAGACTAGATATTCGTGGGACTTCTTAGGGATTATAAATAAATATATTTGCGGATAGTGGGACAAAATAGCCTATTCTTAAACTAGGAAAATATGATATAATGATATCAGTTAGTGAGTATATTGCTTACTATTAAGCTGTAAAAAAGGCACCGTATCGACACCAGATTGATAGGGAACTTGGACATTTAGTCTGAGATACAATAAAAGAACTAACTAGAAATAGTTGGTTTTTTTATGCTTCATAAATGAACAAACAAGAAAGTATTTTGATGAATATATAAATAGTAAAATGAATTATAAGTGAATTATTATGATTTAAATGAAGGCTTGTGAATAATATAAATGGATTAAATCTAGCCAAATTAAACCAAAATCTTGGATAACTAATAAAAAATATTTCAAAACAAAATATTTATGTTATAATATATAACCAACAAAGGAGAGATCTAAGTATGAAAACAAAACAATGGATATATAATTTTAACAGTTTAAATCCAAATCAGCAATTAGAAATAGCTAGAGCATTAGTAGAAGAATTAAAAGACAATGAAAGAAATTTAAATGCCGAAGATGAATATAATAATGAAGCATCTCAAACTGTAAGAATGTTCTTAAATAAGATGGTAAAAAACGCCAATACAAAACAAGAATTAAAAGCCTTAGAAACAACTTTGAGTTGTTTTCAAACATTAAGTCCAGAAAGGCAATCAAAAGTAATAGAATCAATTGTATCGTCAATACAACATTACTATAAAATACAAGAACATGAAGAAAGGGAAAGAATATGTCAACAAAATGGCCATCTTTTTGACGAATGGGAAAAAGTGGAATATAAAACCTCTCGTCAAATCAATTCAAAAGATAATAGTTATTATGATTATAATCCATACCGAATAAGTTATAAAACAAACACATATGAATACTATGATGAAATCTACTGGATAAGAACATGTAAAAGATGTGGATATAGTGAGAAAAGCTTACAAGAGCCAAAGGAAGTAATCGAAGAAAGAAAAGAAAGAGAAAAACAAGCTAGAATAAAAAAACTAGAAAGAGAATTAAGCAACTTAAAGAAAACTAAATAAATATTAATACTTGCAATATATAAAAAAAGAGTATATAATACATACCCAACAAGAAGAAAAAGCATTTATAAAAAAGGAGAAATCATAAATGGAAAATATTGAAATAATTAAATTAAAAGAAAAGAGAAGAATGCTATTAGAAAAAGCAGAAAAAATAGAAAAAAAGCTTAGCAATATAGGATGGGAATATGATTATTATTTTAGTAGTGATAAAGAAAAAAAATTTAAACTATATGAATTACCTAATATTGAAAGTTATAAAGCATATATGGAGTTTTGTGACACCAAAGATGAATGGGGTATAGATAAAACAATTCATCCCTTAGATAACCAAAATTTAAGATGCCTATATCCTATTAGTTATTTTAACTTAGAGGAATTAGCAATATTATTAAAAACATTATATCAATTTGAAAAAGGAAAAGAATATAATATTTTTACAGTTGGAAACATGGTAGAAATACCAGGTTTATGTAATGTTTATCCTCAAATGCACTATATAGTTGGCACAAAAGAAAAACTTGAAGAATTTGAAGAATATAACGGAAAATTTTATGAAAAACTTGATAAATTCAAATTCGATAAACCCCAAGAAGACTTAATAGCAGTATCCCAAATAGCATATGAAAGAACTTTTCCATCTAAATGGGAAGAAGAACAATCAAAGAAAAATGAATACGGTAGAACAATGAAATACTATGAATACAAAACAGTTGGGGAATATGCTACAGCCTATTTTAAAAAATATGAAAATATATTTATAGATTATACCAGATGCCGTATAAATCTAAACGAAATAAATTCACATAAAGATATACTTAGAATTCCAATAGCAAAAGAAGATGAATTCATTTCCAATATTTTATATAGCATTATGATTTATAAATATCAGAATAATATAAGTATTTTGTCTGAGCAAGATTATGCAAATATAATTGTAGCTTTATATAATACTAATATCGATTCCATAAAAGAACAGACAACAAAAGATATACCAAGAAAATTAGAATATATTAAAGATGAAAAAGTAAGAAAAAAATTTAAAGATAGTCGTTGGTAAAATATGATATTTAAACATACATAAAATTAATAAATAATTAAGTTAAAATGAAGAGAAAAATAATCTCTTCATTTTTTATAACAAATTTATACATCCTTTACTAATTATTAAGAAATATGTGATATAATAAAAAAAGGAGGGATTGCTATGTACATAAAAGGAGAAATAGGAGACTTAACACCTATTGATAAACATGAAGTTGAAAAATTTATTACTAGTCCTTTAGATGAAAAAGATTATTTTAAATGTGAAAAAGAAAATTTAGTATCATTAAAAAATTATTTACTTGAGTTAAAAGAACAAAAGAAAGAATATGACAAATTAATTGCCGAACCTTTAAAATCAATTCAAGAAAAAAATACTTGGTGTAAAGATATACAACCAATAAATAATGATAGCTATTTAATGAAGGCAAAAGCAAAAAATTATCCATCTGTTTTTATTGGTGAATATGATGATAATTTTTGGTTCCAAAAATCATATTATGATTCTCTTAATCCAAGAGGATTCGTATATAATATAAGATTGAAAAAAAGACAGGAGATAATAAATAATTCCAAAGATGAATTACAAGAAATAAAAAGAATTATTCAATCATTTGGATTCAGTAATGAAGACGAAGGACTAATTACTATAAGTAATCACTTTCTAGTTATTCCATATTCTTTTGAAGAAGTACACATTCAAAAGAAAAGAAAAACATCTTTATATCACACGATTAGACTAAATAAAAATGGAGAATTTACTTCTAATTATTGTGGAATAACTTATTTTGATGATAAAGAATCTAAAAAATATGCTGATGGTTTTATAAAAAAACTATACCTATCTAAAACCAAATAATTAATACTCCAACTAATCAAATATATGTCAACACAAAATAAACTATTGATAATAACATATAATTATGCTAATCTTAAATAAAGGAGTAGATCAAATGGAAAACAAAAAGAAAAGTAATGGGACCTTGATTGGAATATTAATAGGCATAATTATTATGTTACTTGTAGGTGTAGCTTTATATACAACAGGAAATATTAATTTTAAAGAGTCAACAAAAGACACAACAAAAGAATCTAATACATATAAAGTTGAAGATTATGTTACAAAAGAAAAAGTAAATATTGGTGACGAAACAATTAATGTGGAAAGGGTAGTATTCAAGAATTTAGATTCTACATTAACACAAAAATATTTAGAGGAACAAGCCAAATTAATAGCAACAGCTGAAACAACCTATGATTATTTTACTAGCAGATATAAAAAGGAAGAATTATCTGGATACTATATAGAAGGAGGACAAAATTTAGCTAAATCAAACATTTGGTATCAAATAAATAAAGACATACTAACAGTACATTATGAATTAGAAAGAGTAGAAGAAATAGGAACAGAAACTTTGTTGGCAGTAACAAATATTAATTTAAAAAGCAAAAAAGTAATGACAAACGAAGAATTATTAAAATTAGGTAACAGCAGTTTTAATGATATTGCCACAAAAGAGTATGAAAGAGTATTAGAAGAATGTACCAAAGACGTTAATGGTAAAGGTTTTTGTTATTATGATGGGAAAAACAGAGAAACATATATAGAAGTTACTTTAGAAGAACACAAAAATAATAAAGAAACATTCATAAGTAACATAGAGTCAAAATTAGATGAAATAATCAAAGTATATATCCAAGATGGTAAAATAAAATACGATTACACATTATTAAGTATTCGCTTAGTAAACGAGGCAATTGGTACTGGCGGACCATTTCCACATACAGTTGTAGAAGTAGGAGAATATAAATAAGGAGACAAACAAGTCTCCTTTATTTAATAATTCAGTTGAAGAATTATATGGACCTAAAAATAGCAAAACAAAGAAAAGAACTATTATTGATAAATAGAAAAAATAATGCTATAATCAAATTATAAATATTTAGAAGGAGTGAAAAAATGGGTAAAACAGAAACAACCAATAAAAAAGGTGGGGGAATAGTTGGCGGATTATTATTACTATTAGTAGGTATTGGTTTGCTTTGGTATAACGAGGGAAGAACTGTAGCAAATCAAAGTACTATTAATGAAGCAAGAAAAAATTACAAAGATGTAGCAAGTGATAAAATAGATGAAAAAAATGAAGGAAAATTAATTTCTACAAAAGGAAAAATTGATTTAAGTGAATCATCTACGCCAACAGATTCCATCTTTGGCATAAACGCTAAAGCAGCAAAATTAATAAGAACAGTAGAAGTATATGAATGGAAAGAAGAATGCACAACCGATGATAATGATAAAGAAACTTGCACTTATGAAAAAGTATGGGAAGATAGATTAATTGATTCAAGTTCATTTAAAGAAAGTGGACACACTAACCCAACAAGCATTCCATACGAAAGTGAGACTTTTCTAGCAAGCAATGTAAGAGTAGGAGCATTTTTCTTGCCAGAAGAATTAATTAATAGATTAAGCACTAATAAAAAGAAAAGTAATATGCATCTTAAAGATGAATATACAAAACCTGTAGAAGGAATAACAATATCAGGTGATTATTTAACAAACGTAAAAGAAAACAATCCAGAAATAGGAAACATTAGAATATCATTTAGTTATTTAGATGAAGAAACAGTAAGTATCATGGCTGTTCAAGTAGGAAATTCTTTTGAAGCATTTACATCTAAAAAAGGAAAAGATGTATATAAAATATTAAAAGGAAATTATACTGGAGCTCAAATTTTAGAAAAAATGACTAAAACTAATAATACATGGAAATGGATTTTAAGAATCTTAGGCACATTATTAGTTATAGGAGCGTTCAATTCGATGTTTAGCTTCATTACTAACTTAACAGATAGAATACCAATACTAGGAAGAATCGTTTCTGGAACTACAGGATTAATATCAGCAGTATTAGGTTTTGCTATATCATTAATTGTAATAGCAATAGCTTGGTTTAGATTTAGACCAATACTATCTATTATCTTATTATTAATAGTAGTAGCTTTAGTAGTATTCCTAAAAATGTACAATCAAAAAAAAGAGAAATAATATAAGCCCATAAGGGCTTTTTTTTTATTAACTAATAAAAATATAAATTTTAATTGACTTAATTAATAAAATATAGTAAAATACTATATGTTTTAGACCTCGAGTTGTTAACTCAACCGCACTAAAAAGGTTAAAAAATCTATAACGATACCTTAAAGGCGAGTCTTAATCCAAATAAAATTTAAGGAGGTAAATATGAAAGCTATCATTGAAACAGGTGGAAAACAATACACAGTTGCTGAAAAAGATGTAATCTACGTTGAAAAATTAGATGTAGAGGAAGGAAAAAAAGTAGTATTTGATAAAGTACTAATGGCAAATGGTGTTGTAGGAAATCCTTATGTAAAAGGTGCTAAAGTAGAAGGAAAAGTAATTAAAAATGGCAAAGGTAAAAAATTACATATTTTTACATATAAACCAAATAAAACTAGCACTAGAAAAAAACAAGGTCACCGTCAACCATATACTAAAGTAGAAATTACTAAAATATAATAGGTGACTAATATGCTTAGGATTAATATTATTAAAAATAATAAACAAATTAAAAAAGTTGAATTTTTAGGACATGCTAATTATGATGAATATGGAAAAGATATAGTTTGTGCAGCAGCTAGTGCTACTATGTTATGTACGGCTAATGCTATTATTTCTTTAGATGATAAAGCTATAGAAGTAATTCAAGAAAAAAACAAACAAACAATAAAAGTATTAAAAGAAGATAAAATAGTAGATACTTTAATAATCAATATGATTAACTGTTTTGAAAGTTTAACTAATGACTATCCTAAAAACATAAAAATAACTAAGGAGGAAGAGAAATGATAAAGTTTTTAAGTTTTAACATTCAAACTTTTGCCCACAAAAAAGGACAATCTTCTACATCAAACGGAAGAGATTCAGCAGGTAGAAGATTAGGAGCAAAAGCAGCAGATGGTGAATATATAACTGCAGGATCTATTATCTATCGTCAAAGAGGAACAAAAATACATCCTGGAAAAAATGTAGGAAGAGGAACAGACGATACATTATTTGCAACCAAAGATGGATACGTAAAATATAGTCACTTAAATAGAAATAGAAAACAAGTAAGTGTTATCGAAAAATAAGAATTCCTTAAGGAATTCTTTTAAACTATAAGGGGGAAAAAATGAATAATAAACAAATGCTAGAAATAGCATATAGAAGATTAAAAATAATATTAAACGAAGAAGATAGTAAAGAATTATTAGAATTAGCTAAAGATATTGAAGACGAAAGCATAGAACGAGCACTTCCACTAACTGACAAAGAAACAGATTATTTAAGAAAAAAAGTATGGAATGAATACATTCAATATAAAGACGGTAGAATTAATTATTATGAAATTAAAATTGCATTAAAGAAAAGAATTAATTATCTAAAAACACAAAAAAATAAATTAAGTGTACTAGATTATAAAAAAGAGAATATTGAATTATCTACATATGAATTATTTGATGAACAAATATATAGAATATTAAGAAAAAATGAAATATATTCTTTAAAAGATTTATTAACCATAGATAAAGAATCAATTAAAAATTTATACTCTCTAGGGGAAATATCATATAAAAAAATAATAGATAAAGTACATAATGAATTAGATTTAATATTTATTGATGAAATATCAGTAGAAGAAAGAAATAAATTTCTAAGTGATGAATATAAAAATAACAAAGAAAAAGTATTAAACAGTAATATAGATTGGCTTGATTTTAACCATGCCAAATTAAAAAGACTAAAAACACTAGGAATAGAAACAATCTACGACTTAATAAACAATTTTGATAATGTCTTAAATAAAAATAACGATAGAAAAAGAATTGAAAATTATGAAGTTATAAAGCAAATACAAACAGACGGAATAATAGATAATAGACCAGAATTATTAAGAATAAAAAAAGAAAGACTATTAGCAAAATATAATTATTTATTACAAAGAAGAAGTATTTCATTAGCTAATAGAATAGAAATAGATAAAGAATTAGAAAAAGTAATAAGAGAATTAGATTCAATATCAAATAAAAAAATACTAAAAAAATATAGACCAAATTAGTCTATATTTTTTAATTTATCAATAACATCTTTATATATATTTTCATTCTTATTATCCTTAGGAGTATAATAGATAGCTCCCTTTATACTATCAGGTAAATATTGTTGCTTAACATAATCATGAGGATAATTATGAGGATATTTATAATTAGGACTATTAGTAGTAATATGACTAGGAACTTTACCAGTATTTTTAGTCCTAACATCATTTAATGCTTTGTCTATAGCCATAACAGCAGAATTACTCTTAGGAGATAAAGCAAGTTCTATAACTATCTCAGCTAAAGGAATTCTAGCTTCAGGCATTCCTAAACGTAGAGCACTATTAATAGCAGCATCTACCTTAACACCCATAATAGGATTAGCAAGGCCAATATCTTCGTAAACAATAACAGATAATCTTCTAGTAATAATATCTAAATCATTAGCTTCTAATAAAATAGCTAAATAATATAAACTAGCATTAACATCACTACCTCTAATAGACTTTTGAAAAGCACTAATAGTATCGTAATATCCATCGCCATTCTTATCAATATAAACACCACTATTCATACCAATATTCTTAAGTACATCTAAAGTAATATGTTTATCTTTTATAGAATAATAAGTAACTTCAATTAAATTATAAACATATCTTAAATCATTATTAGCATTATTAATAATATACTTAATAGCATCCTTATCAATAGTAAGATCTTTTAATACGTTAGATTTTATTAATCTCTTTATAGCATCCTCTATATCCTTATTATCTAAAGGTTTTAATTCAAATATCTGACATCTACTCCTAATTGCAGGATTAATAGAATGATATGGATTGGCAGTAGTCATTCCAATTAAAGTAATTAATCCATTTTCTAAATATGGAAGTAATAAATCTTGTTTATCTTTATTTAATCTATGAATCTCATCCATAATTAAAACCATACCACCGTATAATTTAGCTTCTTCTACAACATTGTCAAAATCTTTCTTATTATTAATAACAGCATTTAACATCCTATATCTAACATCTAATTCATTAACAATAGCATTAGCAATAGAAGTTTTACCAATCCCAGGAGTACCATATAAAATCATAGAAAATAATTTCTTATTCTTAACTAAATTACTAATAACTTTATCTTTGCCAATCAAATGCTTTTGTCCTATAACTTCACTAAGCTTATTAGGCCTTAACTTAATAGATAATAATTCCTCCATATAATCACATCCACTTTAATTAGTATAACAACAAATTATATTTTTAACAACTAAATTATTTACTTTTTTATAAGACTTATGATATAATTAATTATAATAAAGAGAGGTAGAGAAAAATGAAAGAATTATTATGGAGAATGGTTTTGGTTATATTTGTTATTATAGCAGTATCAGTTACAATTTGCACATTATCAACAAATGATTATAATGTAATGCAATTTGGTAACAAAATATGGATAATAGCAGGAGAAAAATTAGGAGATTATCCTAAAAACAAATTATTAATCATCAAAGAAGATAAAAGAAATGTTAAACTAAATGATGAAGTATTCTTCTATTCAGAAGACAACAATGGAAACAAAGTAAAATTTGGTCAAATAACTGCTATTAACAATAATAGCTACACTATAAACAGCGAAGAAATAGAAAAAAGCATGATAATATCATCTAAAGAAAATGTTCAAGAAGTAGCAGTATTAGGAGCAATATTATCTGTATTAACATCTAGAACCGGATATCTATGTTTAATAATTTTGCCAATATTATTAGCATTCGTATATCAAATATTCTTAATTGGTAAAGAATTAAATAAAGAACCAGAAAAAAAATCTAAGAAAAGAAAGTAATGGAAGATAATAAAAAAATAAAAATAACAGACATAATACCAAAACATAGAATTTTTTTGGTATGTCTGTTATTAATATTGTTTCTAATAGGAAGTAGCTTTGGAAGATATGTATACAAAGGATTAAGAAATGCCTATCTGCAGACTAAAAGATTCTATTTTAACAGTGATAAATTAACAGAAAATGGTTCAGTATATAGAGTAGAGAACTGGTCAGGAGTAGGAAGCTATTCCATAACGTTTAATATGAATAGCTATAAAAATAGTAAATTAGTAAGCGATGATAACATTGACTATGAAGTTGATTTTGAATGCTCAACTCAAGTAACATGTGCCGTAGAAGATAATAAAACAGCGAGCCAAATACCAGCAAACACAAATACAGATAGTTTTATAATTACTATAACTGTTCCAACTAACGTTGTATTCAATAGAGGAGATACGGTAACATTATCAGTAACAGCAACATCAACAGCTCCATACGAAAAAGAATTATCAGGAACATTTACTCTAGTAGTAGGACACTACGGACTAAGTTATGAAATAGAAGATTCTGTTAACAGCCCATACTTAAATATAAGAATAACCAATACACTAGATTATTATACAGTAAACGAAGCCTTTACTGGACATGCCCTAAACAGTCAAATAAGTATGGAACAGTATCTTGCTTTAGACCCAACTGATCAAGCAAAATGCTCCTCATCAATAATAACTTTAACTTTTAATCCTAATCAAATATTATTGGATATGACCAGTGATGCTTATCAAGAAGCAATAAATACTGTAACCCAAGTAATAAATGGCTATAATTATGTAAATTCCATATCATTTAAAATAGATGCTTTATCAAGTAAAACCGTTAAATTTTATAAAAATGATACAACCCAGAATTATACATTCCCCGTTGCAAATCAAAGTTCAATAATCCAAGTAAGCTATAGTTAGTAGGTGATAAAAATGAGTTGTAATATTGTTAAAGAATATGCTGATTTTTCTAAAAAGAACATAACAAAATATTATGAACTAATAATGGGAAAATTCTATGATAAAGAATTAGTAAATACTTTCGTAAATAAATATATAGATATAAGATATTATGACTTAGATACCGATAAATATAGTAGAAATCTAACAAAAATAAATAAAAATTTAACTGAAATATACAATAATATAGAAGAAAAAAAAGATACCGCTAAATTTATAAAAATATTATTTGATATTATTTTTTATTTAGATGATGTCCTAGAAACAAAAAACCTTGATAACATAATAGATATAATAAATAAAATTAGAATAGAAAAATTAGGAATAAAAGAAAAAGATTTCTCAAGCAAATTCAAAGATATATATCTAAAAGATAAAGAAAGAAAGCAAAAATTTATAGACACCTTAGAATGTGAAGAATTCCCTGTAGAATATGATTATATCTATGATCAAGATGTCTATAATGTGACTATAACACATGATATAGCAATACCTAAACTATATAGTAAATTTGCTATTGAAAAAGTTTTTAATGATGGATTAATTGCCGAAGACAAATTATTTATAGAGTACTATATGGTAAGCGTAAAAATATTAAAAAATATTATCGCAGGTGATTATAATAATAAATATTTATTAGAATTTAATCCTAATATATTAAAGAAAAAAGATAAAATAAATAGATTATTAAATATTATTAATAATGATTTAATAAAAGATGTAACAAGTATGAAAATATTTTATAAAGACTTTATTCCACATCAAGACAAAATATTAGAACTAATTCATGATGGGTATAAATTCTCTATAATAATAGATAATACATATGATAACGTAAAAAAACTAAATACAGACCTATTCAAAGTATTTGAATATATAATTGTAGATGATAAAGAAAAATATCAGGAATTTTCGGAGTTTGATAACATAATAAATTCCTAAGTGGGTGATTAAATGGATACATATATGCGCTTTTTATATGAATTCCTAGAGCAATTCTTCAAAGGAATAATTATGATATTTGTTGGCCTATTTAATGGTGTAAAACAAATGTTTAATATAAAAGGCTATGCTAAAGTAGTAGAATTTTATCGTGAAGATTTTAATGGACCAGAATGGCTATTCGTCGTAATAGCAGTTTTTCTAATCGCCTTATTATTAGGATTAATAATATTTCTTATAGTATTCTTAATAAGAAAATACATAAGATTTAGAAAAACTTTAGTAGAACAAGAAGATTTATTAGAAGAAGTATCTGATTTAAATAATGAAGTATCATCTTTGTTAAAAGAAAAAGAAGATATTCTCGCTATGAAAGTATCTCACTTAGGATTAAAACCTGGAGAAAGTGATACAGAAGAAGGTGGCGGTGAAGGAGAAGGAAAAGATGATGCTGTAGCCGATGGAGAAGGCATAAGATTTCCTAAACTACACTTATTAGACGAAGAATTTGCAGGATATAAAGTACAAAATTATGGTAATTCCTTCAGTTTACCAGAATTAGTTGATAACTTTAGAAATTTTGCTGCATCACATTTAGGCCTATATTATAAAGAAGAAATGATTAGATTATTTATCTCAGCCTTAGCTTCTACAAAACTAGTAATCTTGCAAGGTATCTCTGGTACCGGTAAAACTTCCTTAGCCTATGCTTGGGGAAAATTCTTAAAACACGATTCCTGCGTAGCATCAGTACAACCATCATGGCGTGACCGTACTGAGTTATTTGGTTACTTTAACGAATTTACCAAAAAATTTAATGAAACCGAAGTATTAAAAGAAATGTATCTAGCAGGTTATACTGATGATGTTTATACCATAATCCTAGATGAAATGAACATCTCACGTGTTGAGTACTATTTCGCCGAAATGTTATCAATACTTGAGATGCCCAATAAAGATGAATGGATAGTAGAACTAGTAAGTGCACCTTGGAAAACAGACCCTAAAAATATTGTCGACGGTAAATTAAGAATACCACCAAACATGTGGTATATAGGCACAATCAATAACGATGACTCTACCTTTATGGTAACAGATAAAGTATATGACCGTGCTATGCCAATAGATATAAATGATAAAGGACAAGTATTTGAACCAAAAGATATCCCAGCACAAGATATAAATTATTCTTATCTAGATCAAAAATTCACTGAAGCAATAAATGCCAATCCAGTAACCCAAGATACTTTAGATAAAATAGAAAAAATGGATGACTATGTAATTCAACACTTTAGAATTGCTTTTGGTAACCGTATCGTTGCCCATATGAAAAAATTTGTACCAGTTTACGTTGCTTGTGGTGGGGAAGAAGTAGACGGAGTAGATTACTTCTTAGCCAGAAAAGTATTAAGAAAATTTGAACAATTAAACGTATCATACATAAGAGATGAAATAGATGGATATAT
>CAZRJK010000019.1:0-14165 GCA_964600615.1 uncultured Muribaculaceae bacterium
GGCTTGTAAATGATAATCCAATTTGAACTATCGCATATCCTACAATAATTCCACCAATTACCTTTGTTAATTGAAATATAAAGTCTGATAAGTTATTTACTACACTTATTGGATCATCCCCTGCTGCAAATACATTTGGAGTTAGAATTGATAATACACCAATTCCCACTAATGCAAGTGAATAAAACTTAAAACCTTTCTTTAAAATTCTTTCAATTTTTTTCTTTTTAATTTCTTTTACCATTTTTACCATTCCTTTCTTCTAAATATTTGTCCATATCTTCACTAGATATGATTTCATAGTTATCTTCTATATCTTTGATAGAATCAAACTTATAGTTATTAACATTGTAATCAATTACCACAGTTGCAATAGCATTATTTGTTTTGCCATGTACATAAGGTTTTGCTTTGCCATCAGTTGTTAGTGCTACATTAGGGTGCTTTAAAATATCATATTTTAAATCTTTAATTGGTCTTTCGCCTCTAACAAATAAAATTGCATATTTATTATCTAGCATTCTAACTTCATCTGGTGTAAGCAAATCTCTACCTGTTTGTTGATAATTTGTTGAATAACTACCATTTCTGCCATGACTTTTTCCATAGGTATTCAAATCCAAATTTTCTTTGCCCATGAGTTCACTTACATACTTATGTGTGGACTGTTCGTTTCCGCCTAAATATAAAAATTCATCGCAGTTTCCAACTATTGACTCCCATTGTTTTTCAAAAAGTGCTTTTAATTGTGCTAAATTTTGTAAAATAATTGATACTGATACTTCCCTAGACCTCATAACAGATAAAATCTTATCAAAGTCATCTGGTAAACTAACATTAGCAAACTCGTCCATTATAAAATGAACATGAACAGGTAATCTTCCACCATGTTTATGGTCTGCTGAATAGAATAGTTGTTGAAATAATTGGGTATATAAAATACTTACAATAAAGTTAAAAGATGTATCATTATCTGGTATTAATGCAAATAATGCCATCTTTTCTTCGCCAAGTTTTTCAAGTTCTAATTCATCAGTCATTGTTAATTTTGATAAACTTTCAAGATTAAACTTTTCTAACCTTGAAGCTAATGTTATTTGAATAGATTTTAATGTTTTAGCAGACCCAGAATGATAATCACGATAATACTTTAAAGCAATATGCTCTGGATTATCAGCTTCTAACCTTTCAAATAAGACATCAAGAGGACTTAAATACATATCATCATCCTCTTTGACATCTCCTGCTCTTAACATTTCCATTACCATAGGAAAGTTTTGTTCTTCTTCTGGTGCTTCATACCATAGATAAAAAACAAGTGCTAACAATAACATACTTGCAGCAGTATCCCAAAATGGATCATTGCTTTGACTACCTTTTGGTGTAGTTGATTTAAAAAGATTGGTAACCAATTTTTGAACATCGTTATCTGTCTTTAAATATACAAAAGGATTATAACAATGTGATTTATCCATATTGATTAAATCTAATACTTTAACATCATAACCTTCTCTTTCTAATAAATAACCTTCATCCCTTGCTATCTCACCTTTCGGATCTAAAATTATAAATGATGTATTTGCTTGTAATACATTTACTTTTGCATAAAACCTTGTTTTACCAGCACCACTACCACCTATAACTAGTGTATTTAGATTTCTATGATGGATTCTTCCGTCATATCCAATAGAAACATGTTTAGTAAGTATCTTATTTGATGATTTAGGTTCTTGCACATATTTCTTATTAATCTCTTTTGCTTTTCCCCACTTTGCACTACCATGTTCTTCGCCTTTTCTATAATTCCTCTTAGTAAGCATATAAACTATGATTCCAATTGCATAAAAAAAACAGCATACTAAAGCTGATTTAATAGAATTATCACACCATACTATATTAAATGGTGATTCAATTTGTTTAGATATTTCTTCTAATATCTTAAAAAGTCCATCGTTATAATATGGTGCTATTATTAAAGATAACCATATAACAGGAATAAATCCAATTATAAAAAAGATTGTATAATTATTTTCTTCTTTCATCTACCTTCTGCGAAATGGTCTTTGTGAAAGTATCTTTTTTTTTCTGGTGCATCAAGCACCTTCAATAAAACTTCATCTACAAAATCAGTTTCATTCTTTTCTCTTATTAGTTTATTTCTAAATTCATTTAAGGCATTAATTATAATTCCTAATTCATATTTATCAAGTTCCAAAATTTTATAAACATCTTTCATTACCTATTCTTCTCCTTGATATTGATTTTAACTTTATCGACTTCAGATATAACCTTAGATTTTTCACGAATTTTAACTTCTTCTTTAGCTTTATTTAATTTTTCCTTTACAGAAGGTTTTTCATTTATCTTAGTACCCTGATCCGAAGTCTTTTGCATTTCTAAGGAAGGCTTTGACTGAGGGCTTTTTTCGGTCTTTGCCAAATGGGGGTTTAATGAATAATCCTCTTTCTTAATTGGTTTATCTTGCTTTTCTTCACTGTCTTTTTGTTCAATAGTTTTAGTTATGACACCTTTATTTTTTTCAATTCTAGTTTTTTCAATATCACTCCTAATAGTAACTTCATCATAATCAGATAATTTAAATCTATCAACAATTCTGTTGATTTTAGCAGCATCTTCAGCTTTAACCATAATATCGACAACACCATCTCTAGAGCTTGTCTTTTTGTTAATTAATGCACTATATAAAACACCATACCTTTTAGCTTCTTCAGTAAACTTGGCAAACTTATCTTGCTTTACAGAAAATACTTTTAATTCTTTACCTGATTTTAACATATTATTAAGATTGGTTTTACCAGATGTCTTCCTTTTATCTTTCATAATTGCATAAATTAATGCTGCAACATCTTTTGCACCATTACCAGTTATTCTAGCTGCTACTTCAAATCCTTCTAAAGATAACCTTACAATTTGTTCAGCTGCATCACCTGATGAATTCATCATTAATCATCTCCTTTTCTTCAATTTTCTTTATATCTTCTTTAATATTATCTTTTTTTGATTCAATTTTCTTACATAAATTGATATCATCATTAATTTGCTCTATCTTATTTGATAATTTATCTATTTTTTCTTTAATTTCATCTTTATTAACATTCTTATCTTCTCTATATAATCGCCATAGTTCTTCTCTTTCTCCCTTAATTGTAATCAATTCTTTTTTAAGTTCATTATAAAAAGAAAAAAACTGTTCTTCAGTTTCAATTTGATTATTTGCTAATAATATCATTTGATTACTTATATCATCTAATTTCTTAATATCCTCTTTCATACTTGTAGATATATTATTTTTTTGCATATACTCTGGATAAATATTCAAGATATTACAATACCTAATATACATACCATAAAAACTATTATACTTAGGTTTTAATAACGAAGAAAAATAATTATCTATTTTTTTACTTCGTTTGTAATAATTCTTTTTTGTTGGAAGATATGTCCCTTGAATCTGTTTCTTTATATTCTCGATTGAATAATCTTCACCAAAATATCTTTCAATTCTGATATTTCTTTTATATTTTTCTCCTCTTATACTTAGCTTCCCAGAACGATTTATAACTTCATATTTCATACTTTTGAGTATGGTAATAAAATCGTTGTAATTGTGTGATATAGAAATAGCAATGTCTAAATCATCTTTTGCTGTTTTGTAATAATTTGTGTACTGAATATTCTTGTTTTGATAATTTAAATAATTAATTCCAGCTTTAGTCTTTTTTTCTTGAAGATAACTTAGATTATTTTCTTTGCATATACAATCATTTAATCTTCTTAGTTCTGCATATGTTGTCCTACTAGCATAATATTTCTTTCCATCTACAAAAGACACAGAATTAATAACAAAATGATTATGATAATGAGCAGTATTTAAATGAGTACTAACGACAACTTGAAATCTATCACCCCACATTTCTTTTGCTAACTCTATACCAATCTTATGAGCTTGTTCTGGTGTAACCTCATTTTCTTTAAATGATTGATATACATGAAAACCTAATATACCTTGTTTTTTATTGTATTGTTCTTTAACTCTAATCATATCTTTTAGTGCTGTATCAGGGTGGCAGTTTATACCAGATACATATAATTTATTTTCTGTCTTAAATTCATCTTTGATATACTCTAATGATTTTTCTAAATTAGGATAATTTGATAAATCAGTCTTATTATTATCAGTAGTATATTTTATTACTTGTCCTAAATTAGTATTTATATTCCATATCGCCACCGTTGCTATTTCTATCACCTTCTTTCACTAGATATATTTATCTTTTAAGTCTTCAATCAATTTATTTAAAATATTAAATTGCTTTTCTAATTCATATACATAAATATTACCATTTGTATTAGCAACTTTTGCTATTTGATTAATATTAACACCAATTTTATTTATCTTATCAATTGCTTCATAAAAATCCTTTTTAGGTGCTTCTTTAACATTTGTTTCAAATAGTAATTTTCTAAATGTATCAGCTTCGCTCATATTAAGTAAGCTTGATATTTTTTTTAGTTGTTCATCTTCCTCAAAGCTCAACCAAAAATTTTTCTTAATTATTTTCCTTCTCATGTTTACCCAAATATCCTTGTAATAAATTATTGTCTGCTAGTCTATCAAATATCGCAAAACAAATGACAACAACACCAGATAAACCACCAATAATTAATCCAAGTAAAAAAAATAAAAATTCATTCATTATTATCTATCCCTACTTTCTTCTCGATTTTTTGAATTATTCATTCTTGTGATAATTGATTTATCATCGAAATTCCTATCTAGCCAAGGATATTCTAATCCTTGTTCTTCTTTTTTACTGCTATCAAAATATTGTTCCTCATAATCATCATACGATTCTCCAATTCTTGCATATCTATAAGAAAAATTATTTTTTTCAAGATGACTTAATCCAGACATAACTGCATCTACATCCTCATAATCTTCACAATCTTCATACCATTTAATTGCATTCCATCCAAAATATTTTGCGGTTTTAGTTTCATGATTTAAATCTAAGTCATCTAACAAATTACCAAAAGTATAGTTTTTTTCTTTCAGATATTTTTCCGTATATTTTTTTAACTCATCAAATCCTTTTCTAGTCGTCACTATTCTAACATCAGATCTATATCCCATTGTATCTCTCCTTTCAAATAATTAGGGGATTGGGGATTTCCCCATAATATGTGAAAAGTCCCTCGTGGGAGGAACTTTTCAATGCTTGCTAATTAAAGTGAAGAATAACTTCACTTTAAAAATATATGATTATCTAGCAGGTTCAGGTTCTTCTTTTGCCCTAGATTGTAAAAATGAAATCTTTTCAGCTAATACCCTAGTTGAAAATTTTCTTTCACCATCTTTTTCATATGAATCTGATTGAATTCTTCCTCTTACGGCAATTACATCACCTTTTTTACAATACTCTGCAGTTCTTTCTGCAATTCCATTCCACAAAGTTACTTCAATAAAATCAGCATCATATACACCATCAGCATTTTTATAAGGTCTAGTAATAGCAACAGTTAAGTTTGATACTTTTTTATCATTTTCAGTTTCAATAACTTCTGGATCTCTTGTTAATCTTCCGACCAAAAGAACTTGATTAAGCATTATTTTCACTCTCCTTTTCTGCTTTATATTTTTCTTTTTTTAACATTAATTCTTGCATCCAATCATTTGTTATTACAATAGGATTAAGGTTTCTATTCAATAAATAAAAAAGAAGTCTAGCTTCTGATGGATACAAATTAATTGTTACTTTATCCTCACTAATGAATGAATAAGTCATTATCTTATTAAAAAATTTTTCATAATCCTTACTCTTTTCATCTTCTTTTTTAGATTCTAATTTTATTAATTCTGTAATTTTATTAAAATCATTTTTAAATAAAGATAATCTTACTTGTCCATGCATTTTAGTTATCTCCTTCCACAAAATTAGGCATAACTAATAGTCCCAATGCAAGATAGTATATTCCATTATCATCTTTATCAAATGCACCTTTAATTCTAATTAGTTCATTTCCTTTTAATTCTTCTAATAGATTAATATTGAAATTATCATTATATCTAAATTCAATAATATCCTCATTACTTTTAATTACAAAAGATTTATTTTCTAAATCTCTATCATATAAATATCCTTCTATTAATATTTCATTTCTAAATTTGTTGTTCATAATTTTTATCTTTCCTTTCACTTTCATTTATTTCGTTGTTACATAAAAATGTAATTATTTTTTTATTTGCTAAAGCATTTTTTATACCAATAGCAATAGTTAATTCAGTTCGATTAAAACTTGTTTGCTGAATTAAATCTTCAATTTTTAAGTCAATTATTTTTTTATCAGTATTATATCCTTCTCTAATAAGTTTATCTAATACTCTTAATCTTTCTTTGTATATTTTTTCGTTTTTCATAACTATCTTACATCACCACTTTTCATAATTTCTCTGTATAGAATTAAATATTCCTTCAATGCCAATTCGATATTCATTCCATAATAATGCCCATCTAACCATGATCCATGTTCTTTATCTAAACCATAAACTAATACAAACTGTTCACTATCTGGTGCAAATACAAGTGCATAATCAAAGTATTTATTTTCTTTTATTACATAGAATTTTCCTAATCTTTTATTATTTAACTCTACCATTTTTCTTTCCTTTCCAACTCTGAAATAACTATTATTTGTTTATTAGTTCCATCACGACAAGTAATTAAAGTTAATGTATTTTTATACCTATTTCTATTTATTACTGCTTTTCCAGTCTTTTCAACATCATATATATTGACTACTTTATAGAAATAAGATTCTTTATTAAAATCAATAATTATTTCGTCATTAATTGATAATTTATCTAATTTTCTAAAAAAAGAAACAGAAGAATTACCTGAATGAGATGCTAAAATAACATTTCCATATTGTTTATCTGGAAGTGTATATGGCTTTACAAATGCTATATTTTTATCAACATTATTCTGATAACTATAAGGACTTACTAATCCTCTTTCCAAATTAATCTTAGGTATTTTGATAATCCCTATATAGTTTAATTCTTCATCTGATGTCGTTTCATCTTCGAATGTATCGTTATTGAAGCTTTCAATATCTATCACTTCTTCTTCCTTATAGAATTTATCAATTGCTTGTTTTTCTGTTTCTTTTAGTTTTACATTTAGGAAAAAATCAATGGATATAATAATAAATCCAGATAGTAAAAATAAAGAACCGATTAATAGCAATCGATTCTTAATTTTTCTTTTTATTCGCATATATAACAACTCCTAAACCTGTTAGTTCCAACAGAATACCAATTATTACCATTATTCTTATTTCATTTTTTGATGTATTAGGGACTTCAATAATCTTGCTATCTTCAAGAGTTGATTTAACAATCTCACCGTCTTCTTTTACTTCAAAATACATCTTTTCTGGATTTATTTCATATCCTTCAGGTGCTTCTTTCTCGATAAAATAGTATTCGCCATATTTTAATCCTTCAATAGTTATAATTCCTTCTTCATCAGTTCTACCACTAAATATTAGTTCATCAGTTCTAGCGTCATATATTTCTATTAATGTATTTGGTAATGGTTCTTGAGTAGAAATATCTACCTTTGTTAGGATTAATGTTCCAGTAATTATCTTATTTGTAATTTCAGATTTAACAACTTCTCCGTCTTCTTTTACCTCAAAATACATTTTTTCTGGATTAAGAACATAACCTTCAGCAGCTTCTTTTTCAACAAAATAGTATTTACCTACGACTAAATCATTCACTTCTAAATTACCACCGCCATCAGTTCTTCCTGAGAATACTAACATATTATCTTCTGTATATATTTCTAATAGTGTATTAGGAATTGGTTCGCTAGTAGAAATATCTGTCTTTGAAATTATTAAATTTCCTTTAGGTAATTCATTATGTAATTCTAATTTATTACTAATAACGCCAGTATATTGATCTTTGTATTTTAATTCAAAACAATGAGGTTCATCATCTAAAATATGATTTAAAACAGTTTCTTCTTCAACTACGCAATAACTTCCTAAATATAAATCACTAACTATTGCTTTTCCATTTACTGTTTTAAATGTTTTAACTATATCATCTTTTCTAAGAATTAATGTTCCATCACTTGAATAAATATCCTCATTCGCAACTAACTTAAAACTTACATCATCTAATAATAATTCTTGATAACTAATGTTATTTACTTCATCAGAATTTATTTCATCAGAGTTATTACTATTTCTTAATTGAGCAGCTACTTCTAATAAATTTTCACTACCTTTAATAGCAAATTCTTCACCATATTTAGTTAACTCTAACTGTCCTTTTACTTCAGTATTAGAAAACTTAACTTCTAAAATTGCTTGTTCATTTTCATAAATGAAATTACTATCTTCACTTATTGTGAATTTAACTGGTTCTCTATTCCACAAGTATCCATCAATTTTTTGGTCTATTTCTTCAACTTGATAATTAGCTGGTTTTAATGGATATGGTGTAATAAATTCCCCGTTATTATCTGTTTCGTATTCACAAATTGTTTGATGATTAGGATATGTTATTTCTTGACAAACATATTCGTTTTCATCTAAATTTTTAATTTTAAATCTAATTCCACTCTTTGCAATTTGCTTTCCTGTAGTTTTATCAATTTTTATCAATCTCAATTTAGCAGTAATCTCTGCATCGGAAATCATTCTTGTTAAATCAGTATTATCAAAATCAATTGTTATTTCAAAATCATCACACTTTTCATAATTATAAGTGCTATTTTTTTGCTTTACGATATATGTTCCATAAGGCAAAACAATACTTAAATGTCCTTTATTATCAGTTGTTGCACTCTTATATAATTCGTTGCTTGACTTTAAATAAAAATCAAAAGTAATATTTGGTTCACCAACTAATTCAGCAGTTTTATCACTAGCATATACTTTATAAATTTTAAATTCTTGAGTAAATACCTTATCGTATGCAGTAAATTCAACCTCTTGATTATCTGCATTTAATGTAAAAGTATATACTGTATCATCAACTAAATATCCAGTTCCTGCCGATACTTCACGAACTGTATAGGTATCAAAAGGTAACTCTTTTGTCTTTTCATTTTGTCCTGATACAAGTATATCAACTGTTTCTCCAGCACTATTAATGACATAATACTTTGCACCTTTTAGCGATGCATCTCCTTGTGCATTTTCACCAGTTTCTTTATCTAGTTTTTTTAGTGTAATTGAGCCACCATTAACATCAATAGTGAATGATGCAGCAACTGGATCTAATAATCCTGCTCTAACAATTTTCTGACTATCGCCATTATAATAAATTAAATTTACATTATCAGTATATCCCTTTTTAACTAAACTAATTTCGCCTGTTTTTACTGAAGAAATATCATTAATTGTTAATGTATTTCCGTTTATTGAAACATTATCAAAATCAGAACTATATATTTCGTATTGTGATAATACTCCATTTTCATCATTTATAGTTAATGATTCACCTACATTTACATTATATATTTCATCATCAAATGATGGTCTTTTAGTATGATTATTTACCAAATTCAAAATGGTATTCTTTTCGTTTTCAATATCCATTTGAGGTCCATATCTATCTTCACCATAAATCCAGCCAACAGCTCTACCTGATATTTTTTCCCAAATTAATTCTTGTGTTGCATAATAGTATTTCATCGTTTGATGTCCGCTATAATCATAACCATAATATGCCACTAATCTAATATATCTAATTACATCGTCACTTAATCCTGTTATACTCCAATCAGTTGTTGATGAATATGTATATGTTGTTATTGCAACACCAGGTTGAATACAATAAGCAGTAAAACCATTTAAAGTTAATCGTTCTGCATAGAATAGTCTAACTCTGTCAGGTGCATTATAGACAGCATAATAACCATCATAATAATTTCTAACTAATGTACTGTCATTTACATCAGCTTTAATTTTTGAATTATTGATAAGCATTAAAGAGATTATCAATAACATAATTTTTATCATTTTTTTTAACATAATTTTCCCTCCATTAAGTCATAAAAAAAGAATATAGAAAATAATAACTATATTCGTTTTTTAATAATCTGTATTAATTTTTAAAATTCCTTCTGGACTACATGTAAATCCGATAACTCTATCTGATAATGAATCCTTAATTAAATTGCCAATTTCATTACACTTTTCTACATTTTTATAGTCATATTCCACAAAAGCATATTCAATAAAATATCCAAGTGTATTACCACGCTTTGAAATTACTTCAAGATAATAAGCATTGGAAATACTTTTTTTATATTTTAGCTGTATTGGTATAGATATATCCATGCAACTTTTTGAATCCATACAATCTATTCTTCCTTTATGAATATGATAATCAAATCCATTAGTATCAACTGAATCATCTATAACTATTTCGCTTTGTGGTGTTTCATCTACTTGTTGATTAACAATAGTTTGTTCTTGCTTATCAGTTTTATTTTCAATAATATTATTGTTTTCTTCAACACTATTAGGTTCTGTAGGTTTTGCTACTGATTGTTTTTCTCTTTCAGAATTTGTATCATTATTAATTTCTTTATCATTACTATTATTATCAGATATTATTTTTTCATCAGAAGAAACTAAATATTCCTGATTATTAACTTCTTCATAAGTATAATAATCAACCTTATCATTATAATAAATTTCATTAATTTCTTCTTGCATTAATTCATCAGTAATCCTTTTAGGTTCAGTTTTTAATGATTTTACCTTTAATACTATTGTAACTATTAATGTTATAAATATTAAAGAATATAGTAAAATCATTAATATTTTCTTTTTTCTCACAATATCACCCTTTCTAACTTGCATTATATTAACAAGTAAACATAAATCAAGTATGCAAATTAGATATTAATCTATCTCATAACCATCACCTGCTATCCCTTTCTCTTTGTTTTAGCACTTTTGAATAATATTCACATGCTTTTAAAACAAAATCTTCAACTTTATCTCTTCCAATATTTTTAGGAATAACACTATATAGTTTTTCTTCTTGAATTTTAAAATGTGGTATTTGATTTGGTTTTTCTTTTTTCATAATATCCATAAAATAATTAAGAAGAAATTTATTATTTTCACTTAATTCTTTTAACTGTATTGCTTGTGATTGGCTTGGTGTAACTAAATTACAATCAATATAATCAAATACTAATTTTTGTTCATCTTTTTTTAGATAAGATAATTCAACCGCAGGTGTCAAAGCAATAGCAGGACTTTCACCAATTTCATAATTATCAACCAATTTTAATAATTCTGGAATTAAATATGTTAATCTCAAATACCTTTGAACTTGTCTTCCACTATCACCATGTTCTTCACCGATAATATTATCACTTCTGACCACTGCGCCAACTTGTCGCACTGATGTGTCATGTTGGTTCGCAGTATACTTTCTTTGATGTTTTAAAGCTTCATATTTCATTTTATAGGCAAATGCTTTTTCCGATGGTAATAGTTTTTCTCTTTGAAGATTACTATCTACCATAAATATAGTAGCTTCATCATCCGTTAAGTCTTTAATTATACATGGTATTGTATTTAAACCTAATTGCTCACTTGCATACTTTCTACGATGCCCTGAAATCATTTCATACCTGCCATCGTCTTTTTTTCTGATAATGGCTGGTGATAAAACACCATTTACTTTGATACTTTCTTTTAAAGATTTTAACTCATCATTATCAACTACTTTAAAAGGATGCTCTTTAAAGTTATCTATTAGTGATATATCAATATCTTCAATTTTTTCTTTGTTATCTTCATCCCTTTGCTCTTGTGTAGTATAAAAGTCATCTAGATTGAATGGCATTGGTATCTCTTGTTTTTTCTTCTCGTTCACCCTCTATTACCTCCTTTGCAAACTCAACATAACCTTGAGCTACTTTGTTATTCTTATCATAAGATAAAATACTCTCACCTAATCTCGTAGATTCAGCTGCCTTTATTCCTCTTGGTATTTGCGTATCAAAAAGTTTAAATACAGTTCCATAAGTTTCTCTTAACTCACTACTAATTTCTTTAGATAAGTTTGTCCTTCCATCAACCATTGTTAAAAGAATTCCACCGACTTTTAAATTAGGATTAATCTGTTTTCTAACTTTTAAAATTGTATTCATTAAATGGCTCATACCTTTAGCTGCAAGAAATTCTGATTGAACAGGAATAATTACTTTATCAGAACTTGCAAGAGCATTAATTGTTATCATTCCTAAACTAGGCATACAATCTATTAACATATAATCATAATTTTGTTTAAGTTCTGATAAACAATTTCTTAAAGTGTATTCTCTACTCATCGCATTTACCAAACTAACTTCCATTGACGCTAACTCTAAATTAGTTGGTATAACATCAACACCTTCATCATGTTTAATTATTGCTTCTTTTGCATTAATGTCTAAATCATTAATCGACCTATTCATTAATGTAGATAATGTTATTGGAATATTGTCAGCATTATGCCATCCCATATAAGTTGTTAAATCAGCTTGAGGATCAGCATCTACCAATAATACTTTTTTACCTTCTTTAGCCAGTGCAACGCCTAAATTAAATGTAGTTGTAGTTTTACCAACACCACCCTTTTGATTTGCAATAGCTATTACTTCACATCTATTCATCATCTCACCTCCGTTTCTAACCAATTATCAGAAATAATATCTTTATCATCTGGATATAATTCATCTGGCATATGTTCAAATCTACTAAAATTCGATTCTAATGCACTTTTAAAATATCCAAACCTATTTGTAATTTCATCTCCATTTTCATCTATATAATTTCTTAATTTAACTCTATCCACTATATAGTGAACTACGGAATATAATTGCTTATACGACTTTCCCTTTTCTAAAAAATTTTTAAATAACTCATCATAATAAAATGTTTCTGGTGAATCTTCATTTACATACTTCATTTGAATTAGTTCTAGTGTTAGAATATTATGTGAAGAAGATTTAGATTTAGATTCATCGATAGATGGCTCGCTTTTATCTATTTTATCTATTATATCTATTTCTTCTTTAGTATTTTGTTTATTAGTATTTATTTGGGGCGGATTATCCGTACTCGGTTCATCCGTATCCGGTTCAACCGTATACGGAAAATCCGTATTCGGTGAAATATTCGTTTTTTGGGGCTCTACGAACGGTTTTTTAAATATATGGTAGTCGTATTCAAAAGTACCATTTTCGCTTCGTGAGGGCTCTATTTTTAGGTAATGGTGGTGTTTTAATTCATTTAAGATAGATCTAATAGCATCTTTACTCTCCTTAGATATTGCTACTAGTCCCTTAAGTGAATAATCCCAATCGTCTGGTAAACTAAACATAAAAGATAATAAACCTTTTGCTTTATAACTGAGATTTTTATCTCTCAAATGATAATTAGTCATTACCGTAAAATTTTCTTGTTCAAAATCGACTTTAAATTTTGCCATTATTTTTACACCTCCCAACAAAAAAAGCCAATCTCTTGGCTCACAGATACAAATTATAATAATACTCTAAATAGTAGCTTCTTTCGTCATAGAAATTAGCGTTTTGACGCTTATAACATAAGACTGCTTTTTGGTTACTGTCACATCATTACCACTAGCTACACATATTCCTTTAACTAAATCTTCAACACTCATCATTTCATTTTGTTCTAGATATATTTGAGAACCACCCATCGATGCTGCATTCTTAGATACTACCACAATATCATTCCAATTTAAATTACCAGATTCAATATTTTCCATAATTAGAATTAAGGACATTATCTTAGTCATCGAAGCTGGAGCTAATTTCTGGTTCGCATTCTTTTGATATAATATTTCTCCCGTAGATGCTTCGATTAATATAGCACTTTTAGCATTTTCCACTAAATTCAAATCTTCAGCATATATGGTAATTGGCATAAATAACACAATAAAAAATAAACATATTTTTCTCACTAACATCACCTAGTAGAGTATATGTTTATTTTCATTTAATATTAATATAAATATTATTGTTCTGGAGTTATTTCTATTACATTTGACCAATCACTATATATTTTTTCATTATTGACTATTTTATATA
>CAZRJK010000019.1:14265-22025 GCA_964600615.1 uncultured Muribaculaceae bacterium
CAACATCGTTTATCGTATTATTTCCATCTACACCTACCATATTATAGCTTAATACTGGAGCTTTTAATTCAGCTGAAATCTCTATTACATTTGACCAATCACTATATATTTTTTCATTATTGACTATTTTATATACTCTAGCAACATATCTATGAGTATCACCATAATCTACCATAGCTACCGCAATTTGTTCATTTGTTTGATTTCCATAGAAGAAATAACCAACTCCACTGATTGTCATTTCATTTCCAGGAGCATTATCTGATGTAACATATAATTCCCAGCCATCTAGAATATTTGCATTATTTTCGCCAATACGATATGATGGATAATCAATTGCAACATCGTTTATCGTATTATTTCCATCTACACCTACCATATTATAGCTTAATACCGGAGCTTTTAATTCATCTTCATCGTCATCATCTATACCTAAATACTTTCTAAGTAAAATAATAATATCCTGAAGATCTATTTTTCCATTTTTATTTAGGTCTCCCTCAATACTTGTACCATTACCAGTAGCATATGTTTTTGCAACAACCGTAACTGTACTATATGATAAATCATTTAAAACTTTCCAAGTTGCTAATAAAGGCACTATAGCAATCACAATAATAGCTACTTTTAAACTTTTTTTCATATTTCCTACCTTCCTTCTTATTATAATTATATCACAAAAAAAAATATATATAAAGTATTTTATACATATTTTTACTTATACTACTTTCTTTATAACAGTACTATAATTGCCATAATATATTATCTCATAATCATCATTAAAATACTGCCTATCATAATCCATAATAACATAAACTACATCATCATCCTTCATTTTATCAACAAGTTCCGGTGTTATTGTTTGATAATGATAACGTTCATAATAAGGTAAATGTTTTTTCCCATTACTAAAGTTTGTCTTACCTTGAAAGTATTTAGCATCCATTTTATCATAAAACATTGTAAGTATTTCGCTTACCTTATAATTACCTGATGATTGTAAATCAGCTGTAATATATATTTTAGAACTACCAGTTGCTTCCGCCTTATGTAAAGCCTCACCAAAACCACTATAAAACTCTTTACCTATTTCTTTTGCATAACTCGTAAAATAAGTTCCCATAAATAATATAAAAACTACCATATACATTCCAGGAATAAGTAACTTACCATATTTTAATTGTTCCATAACATGATATATACCTATAACTGATAGCATCATAATTCCATAATATATAATATTGATTCTATTTATATTTACATTATTAGTAACAAGACCTACCCAGATACCTATTAAAACAGAACTTATAACTAAGCATTTATTATCTTTCATTCTAATAAGTCTAATAATTCCTATAAGTACAAACGGCATTGTAAAATAATACATTGTTCCAAACCCAGCAATATCATTCCATGGTAAATCTTTTCTCTGAAAGATTGTTACATTTAATAAAGATTTAAGATTACTAATTAATTGACTACCAATATTATGTGAAAAGAAAAGTATATCATTAGCTCTTATACTATCACTAAAATATTGCATTGTTACAAATGGTAATCTAATTGTATTCCATTTAAAATAATTAATCATCATTGTAAGTATAAATGGCCATGCAATCAAAAGATATATTAAAGCTGATATTATTATTTCTTTAATTGTTATTTCCTTTTTTATAAAATAATATATTGAAATACCTAACAAAAATACTGGTATTGTATATATAGTTATTCCATAACAATACATACATAATCCAAAAAATATCATCGAAATATATATCAATTTTTTATTATCTTTTAATCCCCTACTGAAAAAATATAATCCTCCCATAAAGAAATGAGGTAATAAATTACAATCTAATATCCATCTACTTTGCATAAAATGCCATGGATTTATCGCTACGAAAAAGGCTGCAATTAACCCTACTTTTTTACCAAAATTATCCTTCATAAATAGATAAAAGAAGATACCACCCATAATACTTACAAGCAATTGGGGAAGTCTAACAATAAATGGAGTTATTTCAAATATTTTAACAAAGATAGCTATTAAATATGATAAAAGTGCACTCATTTGACCATATCCCCAAGCATATAAATGAGCTGGCATAAATGTTCCAAAACGATCAGTACCATATTTAGCCAATGCCATACCATCGACAGCTGCCATTGCTCCATCTTGATTAAAACCACCAGGTATGATACCAAACTTCCATAGTCTTATAACTATCGCCATTACCAGTATTATTATCAATAGAATATTATATATATTATCTTTACCTTTATTATTATTCTTTGAATTAATAAATATACTAATAACTACCATAATTATAGATAAAATAAGAAAGATTATATTGATTACTCTAATCATATTATCACTCCGCTAAGATTTCTTTTTTAAAATATACCCCGCTTTATTTTGATACATTATATCATAATTAGCTAAATCTAGAGCATCATTATTACTCTTATCGACAATCCATACAAAATATTGTGTATCTTCATTATTTTCAATATCGATAATATCATTATTAATCCAATATTTATTAACTACAAACCCCTTTTTACTACCAGCATTATCATGACTATTAGGTATTGTATCTATTATTTGAACTATCCATATCTTTCTAAAATATGATGCAATAAATGGTATTTCACCACGAGGATTTTGATACTTTTTTCTATCCTTATAAACATGTTTTAATAAATCATATATCTCATTACTCATCGTCTTATCTTTTCTAATTAGATATTTCATATTATAATCATAGACATTTCCTAAGTTCATAATAGCATTATCTTCAGATATCTTACTATCATAATCTGTTATTATCTTTTCTATTCTAAATAAAGCTAATAATGACAAAGCTATATATGACAACATATATACTTTAACGATATCTTTCCAATCATCATATATTATTTTAAAAAAATATATATAAAATATTAACCAAGTTAAATTATAAATCTTAGCAAAATAATAATTAGACATTTTATCAGTCATCACTAAAATAAATAAAACTATCATATACACAATATTTAAAATAGCTAAAATATTTACAAAACTAATCTTACGCTCTTTTATTTCATTAACTAATTTATAGATAAATAATGGTAAAAGAAATATAAAATTACCAATTAGATTCTTATAATTAGGCCCATCTATCTCTAAATTAGTACTACCTGTATTTGTAAAGTATTCTCCTAAAATACCAAAATAACATATTCCAAATATAAATGGAATAATTAAAGTAACAACAGTATATATAATTAATTGTTTAATACTAATTAATTTCCTACGCCATAAGTATAAATAACACATAAATATACTTAAATATATTAAAGGTACGTATAAGTAATATGTAATAAATAATGAAACAGTTAAGATAAATAACATACCTATAATTAAATAATTATCATATAATTTATTATTATCTATCTCCTTTATTAATAAAATAATACCCTCTATAACAATTACTGCTAAACCCCAATAGTGAAATCCACAAAGCAAATTAGTAAGCGGATAACCTAACATATATAAAAATAATAATGATATTGTAAGTAAATACTTTTTATTAGTTTCTTTCTCCCTACAGATAATAAAATATAAAAGCACTCCCGATAAAAAGAATGAAAATAATTCAAATATAATAAAGCTCTTGTATATTCCAAATAACCCTGTAATTGGTAATAACACTCTCATTAATGTCCCTAAATTAACACTAGCAAAAAACAGATGACGATTAGCTAAAGAATAAGCTATATTAGTCATTTCACTACCCAAAATATCGCTATTCATAAATGCCTTCCCATAAGCAAAATGAACAGCTGCATCATCCATTTCAAATTCAATATTAAAACCAAATCCAAAACGCACTAAAAATATTACAAAAGTTGCATAAAAAAGTAATATAACTATTCCTAAATCAGTTTTATCAAAATAATATTTCTGTTTTTTCTTTACTAAAAAGAATAACCCTAATGCCATAACTAAATTGATAATACTTCTTAAAAGTAAAGTTGCCTTTATATTCAGAACTGATAGTAAATACACAATTATCGCATTATAACCCATATATAAGACTACAAAAAGAAATATCCATAATAAGATATTTATTTTTTTATCAGTTTTCTTAACTCTTAAAAAAGAATACATTAAAAATATATATGAAATTATAAAAAACAATGATACCATACCTATCCCCACTTCAAATAATTAATATAAAACAATTGCTACACATTTAATAATAATTAATAACTCTGCAATAAAAATAAGTTTATCTATCAATAACATATTACTTATAAAAGATATTACCTTATCCTTATTACCTTTACTAACTTCACTTACCTTCTTAAAATTTTTATTTATCCACTCTAAAGCTTTAGTCTTTATATCTATTAAGAAGTATTCTATAGCACTAAATAATAACATTAAGATAATACTTACTTTAGCATCACTCACATTATAAGTCATCTTATTGATACCAATAGCTAATAATAGTAAAACATATAATAACTTTAAATTAGGTATTAAATTTCTTAAGAAATTAATAAACTTATTCTTATAATCATCAATTGCTGATATACCAGCCTCGCTTAAAGATACACAAACATCACTAAGACTATTCCCATAATAACATTTACTAGCTAATTTTATAACTCTTCTCTTGATGTTATAAACTGTAAAAATACTCTTGTTCTCAATAATATTGATATGATCGTAATCAGATAGAATATCTTTAGTAACATCAAAAGCACTCCCATCAGTGACTTTATTTTTTCTATTCATAAATATTACTAAAAAATAACCTAAGAATGCTAATACAATTAAACCACTAGCTATATATCCAAAATACTCAAACATTATTATAACCAATTTAATCATATCATATTTAACACAATTAAAAAAGCCTTATTACTAATTTACTTTAGAAATAAGACTTATATGATTTATAAAATGCAAAACACTTACTATAAAATAAGGATTGTAGATACCAAGAAACCTTGAAAACAGGTGACTATCAATTTCTACCCGCTACAGTATCCTTCGCCACGCTTGTCGATAGAGCAGCCAGAAGTGCCAAAGCCAAAAGAAACATAACCATCTCTATCTGCAAACGCAAACAGCCCAGACACAGAGCAAGAAATATAGGAAGAATAATCAGTACAATAAGTACTGCCAAAAATACTTTGTAATTCCGTTCTATTTGCATTATAATAAGGACTTACACAATTTCCTGTATTTGAATCATAGTATTGGTCTATGCACTCATTTGCATATTCATCGTATGAATGTACTCCGCGCAAATAATATGTGCCAACTGTCAGTTCTGGAATTTCTTGTTTCATTTCTTCTGTTACAGCAAGGCCAACATAGGCTTCCGTTAATATATCATCAACAATCACACGTTTCAAGTAAATTGGCTTATTTATTAAATTGGCCGGATCTGTCTTATAAATATTCATCAGCTCACATACTGCATCTTCCATATTTTGATTATAAAGATAACGTTTACAGTCTGATTCAGTTTCCCATGAATAATCATAATCACAACTATTTCCATATTCTGGATGAATAGCACACCATTTTTGAAATTTCTGCAAATCTATTCTATTACCTATTTTTATGTTATTATTATCATAACTATATATTGTTCCACTAAAGGTTATTGGGACTTCATCAGTGCAAGTCCCGCCAAGTTCAATATCAAATGGCTGATTTTGTGTATTGGAACTTGTTTCTCTAGCATCTAACCATATCCACAAGTAATATGTTTCTGTCGTAGTACTTGAATACTTTTTTAAATGTAACAATTCTATTTGCGTATCGGTCTCAGAGAAAAGGCCATAAGCAACGACTCCAGCTGTGCAACTAGACGGACTCGTAGTTAGAGAATAATACATAGAACCACTATTAGATAATCCAGTACCTAATGAATTTACTTTTAACCACAAATCTAGATATATATCTTTATTTGGCTGAGTTATCGTTGGTCTTACAGTTATAGTCCTTTTTATAGCATATGTTGTATTAGTACATGCTGCTGGAGCTAATACTTTATCGTTTGAAGTGATACTTCCTCCACCATCGGCACTACAGCTAAATCCTGATTGTACCGTAAAAGTTACGGCTGTATTTTGAGCTGCATTTGAAGACCATTGGAAGTAAGCTAAAGTTCCTCCCATTATAGTAAATATTACTGTCAATATGCTTAATATAATTATAGCTCTATTTCTTTTATCCATAGTATCACTATCTTTCTAAATTAATTATATCATATTTAAAAAATACATGCAATTAAAAGACCTTAATTGAGTTTATCAATTAAGGTCTTTATTTATTTATTCATTGGTACTTGTTGTGTAATACAGTGAATATTTCCACCACCAAGCAATATTTCTCTAGCATATATTGGTTCAATAACTCTATCTGGATATAATTCCTGCAATAGTTTTATTGCTTTTTCATCATTTGGATCATTAAATACAGGTAGCGCTACGAAACCATTACCAGTATAATAGTTTACATAAGAAGCTGCTAGTCTGTCACCTTCTTGACGAGGTAATGTACCATCGACAGAATCGACTCCTTCACTTTCACCTTTAGTAATCAAAATTGGTTTTGGTACATGTAGTTTATGTACTTTAATTTTTCTACCTTTAGCATCCGTTTGACTTTCCAAATATTCTAAAGCTTTTTTACTTATTTCATACTGTGGATCATTTTTATCATCTGTCCAAGCAAGCACTACTTCACCAGGACGAACGAAATTACAAATGTTATCGATATGACCATTGGTTTCATCATTATAGATTCCTTCAGGTACCCATAATACTTTTGTACATCCCAAATAATCACAAAGTACTTTTTCAATTTCTTTCTTTGTCATATTTGGTACGTTTCTACCTGAAGAAGCACGAAGTTGTGTTTCAGCACAAGTCATAACTGTACCTTCACCATCTACGTGAATAGCTCCACCCTCTAAAATGAAGTCATCCAATCTGTAACTATCGCAGTCTTCAAGTTCAGCCATTTTTCTAGCAATTGCATCATCTTTATCCCAAGGGAAGTATAAACCAGAAACTAGTCCTCCCCAAGCATTAAAGCACCAGTCAACTGCTCTTAAGCCACCTTTATCATTAACTAAGAAAGTAGCACCACAATCTCTCATCCAAGAATCGTTATTTGACATTTCAACTACTCTTACTTTGTCATTTAACATATTTCTTGCATTCGCATATTGTTCATATGAAACTACCATTGTAATTGGTTCATATTTTGCTATTGTATTAGCTACTTTAGCAAATACCTTTTGAGCTGGTTTTGCACCCAAACGCCAATTATCTGGTCTTTCTGGCCAAATCATATAAGTACCTTTGTGCTCTTCAAATTCACCTGGCATTCTATAACCATCTTTAATTGGTTTTGTTTTTAATCTTTTCACTTTTTATCCTCTTTATTAATTTATTTTTTAACTTTTACTCTAGCAACAAGTACTTCCTCGATTACAAATGAAATGATAACACCGATAATAAGTGGTAGGTTACCACTGATATAATCCCATGTAAAGTCACCAAAGATTGTAAATAATACACCTAGAACTAATAATACAAATGGTACATAAGTAAGAACTTTAATCATACCATCGCTACCAGGCACTTTATATATTCTCTTAGTCTCTTTATCTGTTTTTCTAAGTTTTAAGAATGCTAAGAACATTGGAATATATCCAACTAATAATGTTATCCAGCTTAAGCAGAAG
>CAZRJK010000020.1:0-21777 GCA_964600615.1 uncultured Muribaculaceae bacterium
ATAATAGCATCTCTTAATTCATCAGTAAGAAGTCCTTTTTCATCAATTAACCTAATAACATCTTCTTTTCTCTTTAATAAATTAACTTGGTATTCATATACTTCATTAATCTTTCTTATCTGTTCCTCATCTAAAGCTCCAGTAGCTTCCTTTCTATATCTAGCAATAAAAGGAACAGTATTCCCATCACTAAGTAGATTTAATACACTCTCTACTTGATTATTCTTAATATTTAACTCTACAGCAATTTCTTTAATAATATCTTGATTCATAATCATCCTCCAATGTGTTACATATACTTTTATATTATATCAAAAAAATAATAAAAAGAATAACAATTTACTACAAATAAATTCTTGTAAAATACCTAAAAAAATGATAAACTTATAATATAAAGTAGGTGAGTTTATGAATTATATATATTCTATAATACCCACAATAATAATAGCAATCTTTATTTATAAATTAGATAAACATAAAGAACCATTAAAACTATTAATAGAACTCTTTATAGGAGGAATATTATCAACATTTATAGTACTATTACTAACAATATCCTTAAGATTAATATATCCAAATATAACCATTATAAATAATAGTATTTCTAGTATTAGATTATTTATTAATATTTTTATAACCATAGGAATAATAGAAGAATTTTCTAAATGGATAATAACCTATAAAATATCTTATAATCATAAAGAATTTGATGAAATATTTGATATTATAGTCTATAGTATCTTTGTATCATTAGGTTTTGCTACTCTAGAAAATATTTTATATGTAGTTGATTCAGAAACTGTTGCTTTAACCGCAATAATAAGAGGATTTTTATCAATACCAGCGCATACAGCCTTAGGAATAATAATGGGATCCTTCTTAGGACTAGCTAAAATATCAGAAATAAATAAAAACTATTATGGTAAAAAACAATACTTATTATATAGCATTATTATTCCCATAGAATTACATACAATATTTGATTTCTGTGCTATATCTACTAATAAATATGTATCAGCATTTTTCTATATCTATATAGTAATATTATTTATCTTTGCCATAATCATAGTTAGACAATTTACTAAAAAGAATATTAAAATGAAACCAAGAAAAAAAACAGAGGAATAATCCTCTATTTTTTCTTATCTATCATATCAGCATAAGTAATCATATTATTACCATATTTATCCCTAATTTTATCCATAGCCTCTTGTAATTTATCATTTTTTTCATCAACAATATTATCTTTATTATCTCCAAATAAAGATAATTGCTTATCATGATTATTATTAATATTAGCAACCCCTACACATAAAGCCCTAACATAATTATCATTATCCCATAACTTATCAAATAATATAGTAGCCTTATTATAAATATCCTTATCACTACTAATACCGTTATTCAAACTAATTTGCTTACTAACCTTAATAAAATTACTATACTTAATCCATATACTAACAGAATAAGCATACATATCTTTATGCCTAAGACGTCTGCCTACCTCACAAGAAAGATATTTTAATACCTTATATAATTCCTCCTTATCACTATAATTATAAGGAAGAACAGTAGAAGAAGAAATACTCTTAGCTTCATAATATTTATATTCAACCTCACTATTATCAACCCCATTAGCATATTCCCACATCAATTTACCATGACTCTTAAATTTCTTTACCAATTTATCCCTATCAAAATTAGCAAGTTCCCCAATAGTCTTAATACCCATCTCTTTTAATTTTACAGAAGCACTCTTACCAACCATAAATAAATCATCAATAGGTAATTTCCACATCTTATCAGCTACTTCATTATCAAAAATAGTATGAACCTTATCAGGTTTTTCCAAATCGGATGCCATCTTAGCCTCTAATTTATTATTACCAACCCCTACATTAACCGTAAAACCAAATTTATTCTTTATATCATCTTTAATCTTATAAGCTAACTTAACAGGATCTCCAAATAATTTAACTGAACCAGTATAATCTAAAAAGCATTCATCTATAGAATATCTTTCAATAATATCAGTATATTGTAATAAATAATTATACATTAAATCAGAATATTCCCTAAACACTTTAAAATTACCCTTATATACATCCAAATAAGGACATTTCTTTCTAGCACTATATAAAGATTCAGCTGTAACAACACCACGCCTTTTACAAGGATTACTCTTAGCAAGAACAATACCTCTTCTAGACTCTTCATCTCCCCCAATAACAGCATATCTATTTCTAATATCAACCTTACTACCATTCTTAAGCATCCATACAGCTGTCCAAGATAAAAAAGCATTATTAACATCAATATGTAATATAATCCTCATAATATCACCTAAATAAATTATACCAAACATTTGTTTAATAAAAACAAAAAAATGCAATTAATTGCATTTTCTATCATTATCTCCTAAATAATAAATTAAGATTCCTTATTCCACCTATCATAAGCATCCTTCTTAATTTCTAATTTCTTTATCCAAATCGTCATTTCTATCCATAAATACCCCAAAAATAAAAGTATTAAATATTACAATTAAGACTATCTAAAATGTCAATAAAATAAAAATATAGATTACCCTCTTTTTAAAATTAAAAATATTTGATATATTATAATTAAGAAAATCTTTATTTAAAAATTAATAAATATATAGAAAGGAAAGAATATATATGGAAGAAAAAGCACTAAAAGTATTACAAATACTTGAAGAAAATGGCTACGAAGCATATATAGTAGGTGGCTATGTCAGAAACAAACTATTAGGTATAGAATCAAACGACGTAGATATATGTACCAGTGCTACTCCCAAAGAAGTAAAAGAAATCTTTAAATCATCATCAAGTGTTAATTATGGATCAGTAAGCATTACTTATAAAAATATTACTTTCGATATAACAACATTCAGAAAAGATATAAAATATTTAGATAACAGAATACCAATAGAATTAAAATACATAAAAAGCTTAAAAAAAGATTTATTAAGAAGAGACTTTACAGTTAATACTATCTGTATAAATAGTAAAGGAGAAGTATTAGATAACTTAAATATCATGGATGACCTAAACAATAGAATAATTAAAACAGTAGGAAATCCTCGATATAAATTAAAAGAAGATTCCTTAAGAATATTAAGAGCAATACGCTTTGCGGCTATATTAGATTTTTCTATTGAAGAAGAAACCCAAAAATATATAAAAGCCTATAGTAACTTATTAAAAAAACTATCTATTCAAAGAAAGAAACAAGAATTAGATAAAATATTCTCAAGTATCAATAATGAAAAAGGAATAAAACTATTATTAGAATATGGTCTAGATAAACCATTAAGTTTAAACAATCTAAAAAAGATAACTCCATGTAGAGACTTAATAGGAATCTGGACCCAATTAGAAGTAGATGATATATATCCTTTCAATAAAAATGAAAAAGAACAAATGAAAAAGATAAGAGAGTTACTTAGTAAAAACATAAAAAACAAATATAATATATATAAATATGGACTATATAATTCTACAGTAGCATATCAAATAGAAAAAGAAAACATAACAGAATTAAATAAAATATATAAAGAATTACCTATCCATAACCTAAAAGAATTAAATATAACCGCTAAAGATATTATAGATATATTAAATATAGAACCAGATAATTATATAAAAAGTATTATAACTGATATAGAAAAGAAAGTAGTATTAGGAGAATTACCTAATAATTATAATAAAATAAAAGATTATATTATAAAAAACTATAAATAACTTAACAAATAAAAGATTATATATTATAATCAAAAACAAGAAGGAGAGGTATATATGAAAAAAGCAATCAAAATATTAATAATTCCCATTATTATAGTAATAATATGTATATTATCTCTATCATATACAATAACCAAAAATAAAGATTACCAAGATAATATGCTAAAGAAAATAAAAAAGAATTATAATATTAATAATATTGATTATCTAAATTACTATAATAATTATTATATTATAAAAAATAAAGAAGATATCATAGTCCTAAACAACAAATACGAAGAAGTATTAAAAGAGAAAATATCTAACATAGATACTAATAAATATGAATTAGTCTATAGAGATAAAAAACTAATGTATGAAGAAACAACCCTAAAAAAAGATAAAGTAATATATACTTACTATGATATAAAAAGTGGTAAAGAAATAAATCAAACCACATTGGAGAAATAATATGAATAGTAAAATAATAGAATTATTAAAAGAAAAACCTCTCTATATTCCCAGAATTCTTCTCCATAATTATAAAAAACTAGAATTATCAGAAGAAGAATTAATAATACTAATTTATATAATTAATCTAGGAGATAAAATAATTTATAATCCCCAAATATTTATAGATAACTTATCAATAGAAAAATATAAAGTAATGGATATTATAACTAATTTATCATCAAAAAATATAATTAATATTAAATTAGAAAAAAATGAAAAAGGAATAAGTGAAGAATATCTTGATATATCTCCTTTATACAATAAATTATTTAATATAGTTATTGAAGAAAAAGAAGAAACAAATATTGAAACTACTGATATGTTTAGTTTATTTGAGAAAGAATTAGGTAGAACCTTATCCCCAATGGAATGTGAAATAATAAAAGAATGGCTTCATAGTAATTATACAGAAGAATTAATTAAAGAAGCCTTAAAAGAAGCAATTTATAATAATGTAAGGAATCTAAAATATATAGATAGAATTCTTTATACCTGGAAGAATAAAGGAATTAATACAAAGGAAGACGTAATCAAAGATAAAAAGAATTATCGAAAACCAAAAGAAGAAATAAAAGATGTCTTTGATTACAATTGGTTAGAAGATGAATAGAATAGAAGAAATATTATCTTATTTAGATGAATTATTTCCTAATGCCTATTGTGAATTAAATTATACTAAAGATTACGAACTATTAATAGCAATCGTTTTAAGTGCCCAAACAACAGATAAAAGAGTAAATAAAGTCACAAAAGTATTATTTAATAAATATAAAGATCTAAATTCCTTAAAAGAAGCTAATCTAAAAGATATAGAAAAAATAATTAAAGAAATAGGAACCTTTAAAAAGAAAAGTATCTTTATAAAAGAAATAGCTACTAAATTAATAAATGACGGATATAATAATGTTCCTAATGATAGAGAATATTTAAAAACACTACCAGGAGTAGGAAATAAAACCATTAATGTCTTTCTCTCAGAATATTATAAAGTACCCGCAATAGCAGTAGATACCCACGTAGAAAGAGTATCTAAAAGATTAAAAATAGCTAAACAAAAAGCTTCTGTATCAGAAGTAGAAAAACAACTAATGAAAAAAACACCTAAAGACAGATGGATAAAAACCCATCATCAATTAATATTTTTTGGAAGGTATCACTGCAAAGCCATAAAACCAAATTGTGATAATTGTAAACTACAACACTTGTGTAGTTATTATAAAAAGCACTAACAAAAGTGCTTTTTATTGACAAAGATTAGCACTATTTTATATAAAACAAATGTTTGCTTTTTATTGACACTAATTATTACATATGATAAAATTAATAAAGATAGAAGGTGCAATATGATAGATTATATAATCTTAGGTGGTATAGTAGTAATAATTGTTTTAGTCATAATAGCCATCATCAAAAATGTAAACGAAGCTAAAATTACAGAAAGACTAGGTAAACTAGAAACGAATACCGTAAAAGAATTATCTAATTTTGAATTAGAATTATTAAAAACCATGAATACAGAATTTGATAAAACTAATAAAATGTTAGAAGAAAGATTAATGCTAATGAACGATAAAGTAAATGAAAGACTAGATCAAAACTTTAATAAGACAAACAAAACATTTACTAGTATCTTAGAAAGATTATCTAAAATAGACGAAGCTCAAAAGAAAATAGACAACTTAGGAGAAGACATTGTCTCTTTGCAAAGTATTTTAACTGACAAAAAAACTAGAGGTATCTTTGGAGAAGTAAACTTAAATCACATCTTAGTAAGTATCTTTGGAGAAAAGAATGATAAAATATACAGAACACAATATACATTTGAAAACGGAAGCATTGCCGATGCTGTTATATTTGCTCCAGAACCACTAGGAACAATTGCTGTAGACTCTAAATTTCCATTAGAAAACTACCGTATTATGGTGGATAAAAATAACAGCAAAGTAGAAAGAGAAATAGCCGAAAAGAAATTTAAATCTGATGTAAAGAAACATATAGATGCCATAAGTAGTAAATATATAATACCGGGAGTAACTTCCAGCCAAGCAATAATGTTCTTACCAGCAGAAGCTCTATTTGCCGAAATAAATGCATATCATCAAGACATAGTAGAGTACTCAAATAAAAAAAGAGTTTGGTTGACATCTCCAACAACATTAATGTCAACACTAACTGTTATTCAAATATTACTTAAAAATATTGAAAGAGATAAATATTCAGAAGTAATTCATGAAGAATTAAATAAATTAAGTATTGAGTTTAATAGATATAAAGAAAGATGGAGTAAACTAACTAAAAGTATAGAAACTGTAGGTAAAGACGTAGAAAGTATAAATATAACTACTGATAAAATAACAAAAAGATTTGAATCAATTTCTAGTGTAGAAATAAAAGAATTAGAAAACAAAGATAATTAATAAAAATACGTGTTTAATTTTATAATTACGAATAAAATTTATTAGGTGATTATAATGACACGCATTTTTTTCTTTCTAATAGGTTTTGCCCTAACAATAATAGGGAATACCTTTATAATATTATATTTAAATCTCTTAACTTTAGGGTATAATTTTAGCTTTTATGTAAATTTTATAATTAGAAGAATTGAATGTTATTACTCATTAATTGGTCTTATAATTATCATCATAACAATATTTACTAAAGGAGCTAAAAAACATGAATTACATATATGATATTGTTTTAAATTTTCAAGATAACTATTATAATTTCTTTGAATGGAATAGAAGTGATAAATTAAAGAATATAATAAAAATACCTCTATACAGAGTATCAGACAAAGATATTATAATATTAAAGAATAATAAAGTAAAAGTAGATAAAGAATTAATAAAAAAAATAAAACTAGATAATAAAAATTATAAAAAAATAATCTGTCTAGTCTCAAATAAAAAAATAACCATTGGCCTACTATTTAATGAAGAAGGATATCTAATTAAAAAAAGTAGTCTAATTTTTGAAGAAGAGGAAGAAGCTAACGAAATATCAGCAAGATTACCAATTACTAACATAAAATATCTAGAAAACATTAAATTAAATAATCAAAATAAATTAAGAATAGAAAAAGAAAAAAAAGAGAAACTAATCAAATATATAGAAGAAAATAATAATTTAACAACCTTAAAATACTTATACTATGAATATTATAAAAAAGAGACTAAAAATATAAATAAAATAAAAAACTCCCTCTTAAAAGAATTATCTAAAGAATGGAATAATAAACAAAATAATCTTTATAAACTAATAAATATTCTATCTAAAACAAAATAAAACTAAATTAATCACTTAATTTAGTCCTTTTAGAATATTTACATCCACAATAATTTTGCCTATATAAATTAAATTCTTTAGATAATTCAATAGATTTCTTATACCCATTCTTTTTCTTAAAATCAGATACCAAATAATTAATATCATATTTTTTACTAATATCTAATCCAATCTCATTAATTAAATTACTATTCTTATATGGACTAACCGTTAAAGTAGTACCAAAATAATCATAATTAAATTTCTTAGCTATCTCTGCAGTTTTATTTAATCTAAGATTAAAACAAACAGTACACCTATTACCTCTTTCAGGTTCGTTCTCCAATCCCTTAATACTTTTCTCATATAAATCATTATCATAATCACAATCTATAATATCTAATTTATTCTTAGTTTTAATCTCATTAATTAACCTAATTTGTTCCTCTTTTCTTTTTAAATATTCATCCTTAGGAGAAATATTAGGATTATAATAAAATATAGTAATATCAAAATAATTAGACAAATAAGAAATAACATATGATGAACAAGGAGCACAACAACTATGAAGAAGTATTCTAGGAACCTTATCATCTAAATTATTAATAATTTTCTCTAATTCCCTATCATAATTAATCATAACTTCACCACCACAAAATTATAACACAAAATACTTTAATTTACTAGCATTACCTTCACATAATTCCTTCCCTTTTTCATAATATTTACCATAAAATATTTACAAAAAATAATATTCTTGATAAAATTAAATTAATGGAGATGATATAGATGAGCTCTATAAACAAATCAAAAGAAAGAATTATACCACCAAGAAATTACTTGTATTTAGGATTAATTATAATAGTATCAATTTTCTTGGTATTATATATACTAAAATGGTATGAAACATATACAGAAAGCAAACTATACACAGGAATATTGAACGATTATTTGCAAGTTATTAACTATAATGAATTAGATGATTATGTTATTGAAAATAAAGATGCTGTAATATATGTATCAATATTAGGAAATGAAGAAATAAGAAAATTTGAAAAGAAATTTAAAAGTACTATCATAAATAAAAATCTAAGAAATAATATATTATATTTAGATATAACTAATGAAAATCAAATAAAGGTAAAAAATAAACTTCAAATAGAAAATGATTTACCATATTTAGTAGTCTATACTAATGGTAAAATTACTGATACATATAGTATACCTGAACAGAAATATAATATTAAAAAAATAGTAAAATACTTAAATAGAATAGGAGCAACAGAGATTGATTAACATCGTATTATATGAACCTGAAATACCAGGAAATACTGGTAATATAATGAGGACTTGTGTAGCCACTAATACTAGATTGCATTTAATTGAACCACTAGGATTTCAAATAAATGATAAAACCATAAAAAGAAGTGGTGTAAACTACATTGATAAATTAGATTATACAATCTATGAAGATTTTAATGATTTTCTAAATAAAAATAAAGGGGAATATTATTTCTTTACTAGATATGGAAAGAAACCTCATACGGAATTTGATTTTTCAGATAATAATAAAAATTTTTACTTAATATTTGGTAAAGAATCAACAGGAATACCTAAAGAAATATTAAGAAATTACTTAGATAGATGCATAAGAATACCAACAACTTCAAATGTAAGAGCATTAAATCTCTCTAACTGCGCTGCCATAGCAGTATATGAAGTGTTAAGACAACAAAACTATAATGACTTATTAAGAAAAGAACCTCATAAAGGAGAGGATTGGTTAATAGAAGAATAAAAAAAGCAATATTCAATATTGCTTTTTTATATTTGTTTATTACAACCATCACAGAAAGTTGCATCTATAGGTAATTCTTTACCACAATAAGGACATTTCTTTGTAGAAACAGGTTCATTCTCTGCTGGAGAATTTTCATTGATAGGTTGAATACCAGTTAATTGATCAATTGATTCTGGCTCAACAGCAGGTTCACTAGTTTCTGATTGAACTACTTCACTAGTATTCTCTGGAACCACAGCAGCATTAACCTGATTAGTATCTACTACTGGTTGGACCGTTTCTTCTGCTGGCGAACTATCAGCAGCTTGACCATTATAAGTACATTTACTAAATGCTAGAATTGGTAAGCAAATAATACTAAAGAAAACTGAAGCAACACCAAATCCTGTAGATTTACCAAATTTATGGGCTAATTCTATATAGATTTTAAATATAGCATAAATGTTAGCAAATGGTATGAAGAAAAGAACAATATACCACAAAGGCAACTCAACAATTTGTAGCAATACAATAATATTATATATTGGAATAATTGAAGCCCATCCTGGCTTTCCTGCCTTCGTAAATATTCTCCACATACATACAATCATAAGTATACCCACAACAGTAAAAGCTAAAGAATAAGCAGCAAAAAAGCCCATAATACCCCCCGTTAAACTAGCATCAGTAGCATCATAAGCAGCAGTAGTATAATCGTATCCATATCCATAATCGTACATTTCTCTTACTCCTTTCTAAACAGACAAGAATCACTTATCTTAACAAGATTATATCATAAAAAGCAAAAAGATTTCAACAAATAAATCAAAATAATTATTATAAGTATTATTTACATAAATTTATTAAAATGATATAATTAAAATGGTGATTTATATGAAACAAGAATATAAATTAGGGAGTATAGTTATAATGAAAAAACAACATCCCTGCGGTACAAATAAATGGGAAATAATAAGAATAGGCACAGATATAAAAATAAAATGTTTAAATTGTAATAGAACAATAATGCTACCAAGAGTAGAATTTAATAAAAAATTAAAAAAGGTGGTAACTGATGAAAACGAAATTAAATAAAATAAAAAATATAAATAAAATAAAAATACACCCAGCACTAGTATTCTTTACTTTTACAATAATAATAATGGTCATAAGTAGTATTGGTGGAATATTAAATATTGAATCAAATTATTTCAAAGTTAATATTGTATCCGGAGAATTAGAAGCAAAAAGAGTATTTATACATAATTTATTTAACAGAACAGGAATACAATATCTAATTAGTAATTTATTAAATAATTTTATTTCTTTTACTCCCTTAGGAACACTTATAATAGGACTTATGGGAATAGGAGTAGCCTATAAATCAGGTTTTTTAAATTCACTAAACAAAATGATTGCTAAAATACTACCAAGAAAAATGCTAACATTTCTTATAACATTACTTGGAGTATTATGCTCAATGTTTTATGATGTGGGTTATGTAATAGTAATACCAATGGCAGCGATATTATTTAGAGATCTAAAAAGACACCCATCAGCTGGAATTTGTGCAGCCTATGCCGGAATAACCTTTGGTTATGGAGCCAACATAGTAGCAAACTCATTAGATAGTGCTTTACTACCTTTTACAAGATCAGCTACAACAATTTTAGATGTGACATACAAAGTAAATCCTCAAGGTAATTTATTTATGATGATTATATCAACATTCTTAATAGCATATATAGGAATGATAGTAACAGAAAGAATAATCATTCCTAAATTAGGAAAATATAATTTTGAAGAAGACGAAAAAGAACAAATCGAAAGAGAAATTACTTCAACTGAAAAAAAAGGTGTAATCATTGCTGTAATATCAATTATCGCCATTTTAATTCCAATTATTTATTGTATTATACCAGGATTACCATTCTCAGGATTATTACTAAATCTAAAAGCAACTAACTATACCGATCAATTATTTGGTAGTGAATCTTATTTTAACCAAGGATCAGTATTTATTTTCAGTTTCTTATTAATGGTAGGTGGATTAATTTATGGATTAAGAGTAAAAACCATTAATAATAATCGTGATTTTGTTAATGGAATGAATTATTATTTAAAAGACCTATCTTCACTATTAGTATTAATTTTCTTTGCTGCCCAATTCAGTTTAATATTTAAGAAAACAGATATAGGAGTAGTAATCTTATCTTATGTTATGAATCTAATAAGTGATTTAAAAATAACAGGAATAGTACTAGTCCTAATAACCTTTGTAATAGTATCCCTATCAACATTATTAGTACCAGCATCATCAACAAAATGGGCAATACTATCACCAGTTATAGTACCTATGTTTATGCAAAGTTCCCTATCACCAGAATATGCTCAAGCCGTATTTAGAGCAGCCGATAGTTCACTAAAAGGAATAACACCATTATTTACTTACTTTGTAATATTGATAGGATTCCTCCAAATATATAATAAAAAAGAGAACGATACCATAACTATATCCAAATCTCTATCGTTAATGCTACCATATGCCCTAGCATATACAATTCTATGGTTAACCATAATAATAGTGTTCTATTTTTTAGGAATACCATTAGGAATAAACACAGCTGTAACACTATAAAAGATGTAATTGTTATTTACATCTTTTTTTGTTATAATAACTTAGTGAAAGAAGTGATATTATGAGTTTAACAGCAGGAATAGTAGGATTACCAAATGTAGGGAAATCTACCTTATTTAATGCCATAACCAAACAACAAATATTAGCAGCTAACTATCCCTTTGCTACTATTGAACCAAACGTAGGAACAGTAATAGTACCAGATAAAAGAATGTTATTTTTAGAAAGCCTATATGAACCAGAAAGAACCATTCCCACAACTTTTGAATTTACAGATATAGCAGGATTAGTAAAAGGAGCTAGTAAAGGAGAAGGATTAGGTAATAAGTTCTTATCCCATATTAGAGAAACAGATGCTATCGTAGAAGTAGTAAGATGTTTTGAAGATAATAATATAATCCATGTTGATGGCTCTGTTGATCCAATAAGAGATATAGAAGTAATAAATGTTGAATTAATTTTAGCAGATTTGGAAATAATAGATAATAGAATAAGTAAAATAGCCAAAAAAGCACAAACTACTAAGAATAAAGAAGATGTAAAAGAATATAATTTACTTATGAAAATAAAAGAATCATTAGAAAAAAATATTCCTGTAAGAAAGCTAGAATTAGATGAAGATGAATTAAAATTATTATCATCATTTAATCTTATAACCCTAAAACCAATTATCTATGTAGCTAATGTTAATGAAGAAGATATAGCAACAAATGGAAATAATCATGTGGATAAATTAAAAGAAAATGCTACCAAAGAAGGATCAGAAGTAGTAACAATCTGTGCAAAAATAGAAAGTGAATTAGCAGAATTAGAAGAAGAAGAAAAAGAAGAGTTTCTTAAAGAATTGGGAATAGAAGAAAGTGGCTTATCACAACTAATTAAAACAACATATCATCTATTAGGATTAGAAACTTATTTTACAGTAGGATCTGATGAAGTAAAAGCATGGACCTTTAGAAAAGGAATGAAAGCTCCAGCTTGTGCAGGATTAATTCACACTGATTTTGAAAAAGGCTTTATAAGAGCAGAAGTAATGAGTTATACTGACTTAGAACAATTAGGCAGTGAATTAAGAGTAAAAGAAAAAGGAAAAATGCGCTTAGAAGGAAAAGACTATATTATGCAAGATGGAGATATTTGTCACTTTAGATTTAATGTCTAGAAAGGATAATTATGGATAGAAATAAAATAGAAGAACAATATAAATGGGATTTAACAAAAATATATAAAACTATTAATGAATTTAACAAAGAATATGAACAAATAAAGAAACAAATTAAAGATTATAAAAAATATGAAAAGACTATGCTAGATAACGCACATACATTTTATGAAACCATAGACAATTATTTTAAAATATCAAGAGTATTAGAAAAACTATCAGTATATTCACATCTATTATTTGATGAAAATACTGGAAATAATGAAAACCAAGCACTAATGGCCAAAGTAAGCAGTCTATACGATGAGTACGCCAAAATATCTTATTTTGTAACGCCTAATATTCTAAAAAAAGATTATAAAGAAATAGAAAAATATTACAAAGAAGAACCCAAATTAAAAGATTATGAAATAGTTATAAAAAATGAATATAGATACAAAGAACACACTTTATCCGACATTGAAGAAAAACTACTATCAAATATTACTAAAATGCTAAATAATAATTATGAAACCTATGAATTATTAAAAGACTCTGACATGACATTTGGTAATATCCATGATGAAGAAAGAAATATTGTAGAACTTACTTGTTCTAATTATTCTGTATATATAGAGTCAAAAAATAGAGAAGTTAGAAAAGAAGCTTTTCAAACTCTATATAAAACATATAAACAATTTATAAATACATTTGCCTCAACATTATCAGGTAACGTCAAAGAAAATATAACTATCTCTAGAATGAAAAAATATAAAAGTACCATCGAATGGTGTTTATATCCTGATGAAGTAGATATAAATGTTTATGACAATCTAATAAGTACAATTAATAATAATATGAATATCCTTTACAAGTATTATGACTTAAAGAAAGAACTACTAAAATTAGATGAACTTCATTTATACGATATATATACACCAGTAGTAGAAAATTATTCAAAAAAATATGATTTTAATGAAGCTAAAGAAACAGTGTTTAAAGCATTATCTGTTTTAGGAGACGATTATTTAAAAATATTAAAGCAAGGAATAAACGACAGATGGATAGACGTATATCCCACTAAAAATAAAAGAACTGGAGGATATTCAAGTGGTTGCTATGATACTAATCCATATATTCTATTAAATTATCAAAATAAATATAATGATATGTCAACCTTAGCCCATGAAGCAGGACACTCTATGCATAGTTATTACACAAGACATAATAATCCTTATCAATACGGGGATTATTCTATCTTTGTAGCCGAAGTAGCCTCTACTGTAAATGAATTAATATTAGCAAAGTATTTATTAAAAACAAGTAAAAACAAAGAAGAAAAATTATTTATCCTAGATAATTTAATGACCTTATTCAAATCAACAATCTATAGACAAACGATGTTTGCTGAATTTGAACAAGATATCTATAAAGATGCAGAACAAGATATACCTTTAACAGCAGATTATTTAAATAATAAGTATTATGAATTAAATAAAAGATACTTTGGACCAAACGTAGTAATAGATGAAGAAATAAAATATGAATGGGCTAGAATTCCTCATTTCTACTATAATTTCTATGTTTATAAATATGCTACTGGATTATCAGCAGCATGTCACATTGTAAATGATATTATAGATAACAAACCAAATGCTGTAAAAAACTATAAAAAATTCTTAAGTGCCGGTAGAACAAAAACACCATTAGAATCATTAAAACTAGCAGGAGTGGATCTTACTAAAAAAGAAGTAATAGAATCTGCAGTTAAAATGTTTGATAATACCATAGAAGAATATAAAAAGATTAACAAGAATGGTGAATAATCATTCTTTTAATTATAAAAAACAATTGCTTTTTAAATATTTTATGTTATAATACATAAAGAGCGAAAGCTCCTTGCCTGAATAAGGCCGATAGACCAAAAGGAGGTGTAATAATGAACAAATATGAATTAATGTTTATTGTAAAATCTGATATTGATGAGGATGCTAGAAAGAAGACAGTTAAGGCTCTAGAAAAAGCTTTAACAAGTAAGAAAGCAACAATAACTTTATCAAAAGAATTAGGACAAAAAGAATTTGCCTATGAGATAAAGAAAATGAAATCTGGTTTTTACTACTTATATAACATTGAATCAAATGATGATAAAGCAGTAAAAGAATTCGATCGTGTAGCATACATCGATGAAAACGTAGTAAGACATTTGATTTTAAATATTGAGAATTAGGAGAGTTTATTATGAATAAAGCGATTTTAATTGGAAGATTAACAAGAGATCCAGAATTAAGATATACTAGTTCTAATAGAGCAGTATGCCAATTCACCGTAGCAATAGATAGACCATTTACCAACCAATCAACAGGCCAAAGAGAAGCAGATTTTATAAATGTTGTAGCTTGGGATAAAACAGGAGAAAATGTTGGTAAATATATGTCTAAAGGAAGATTAATTGCAGTAGAAGGCAGAATACAGACAAGAAATTATGATAATAATGAAGGTAAAAAAGTATATGTCACAGAAGTTGTTGCAAGTAACGTTCAATTTCTAGAATCAAAAAATGCAACGCAAAATAATTCTTCATTCAATGATATGCCAGAACCACCAATGGAAAAAACACCATATGATTTTGGAGAAAATAATGAAGAAATACCAAACGAAACAATGAGTACCGAAAAAGACCCATTTGAATCATTTGGTGAACAAATAGAAATAAGTGACAACGATTTACCATTTTAATTCTAAAAAGGAGGAAATATAATGGCAGAATTTCGTAAAAAAAGAAAGAAAATATGTCACATGTGTGCTGGGAAAACAGTAGATTATAAAGATATAAATATAATTAGTAAATATATAAGTGAAAATGGAAAAATATTACCAAGAAGATTCACTGGAACTTGTGCTAAACACCAAAGAGAAGTAGCAAAACAAGTAAAACTAGCAAGATTCATGGGATTTATACCATTTTGTAAATAATAAGTACCAATAAAAGGTACTTTTTTTTTATTTATACTTGTTTAAAATAATAGATATGATAAAATATATAAATGAAAGAGGTATTAATATGAAAAAATGTATCATAATATATAATCCTAATTCAGGTAAAAAAAATATCAAACCATATCTAAAAAGAATATTAAGTCTCTTAGAATATCATAAATACGAAACAGAAGTAATACCAACAGAATATAAAGGACACGCTACTGAAATAGTAGAAAACATAGAAAAAGCAGACTTAGTAATGTCTTTTGGTGGAGATGGAACTTTTAATGAAGTAATGGCAGGCAATCTAAAACGTGAAAAAAGATTATTATTAACTCACATTCCTGTAGGAACCACTAATGATATAGGTTCAATGTTAGGATATAGAAAAAATGTAATAGAAAATGTTAAATTATCTCTAAATGGAGTAGTAAAAAATTTTGACATAGGATTAATAAATAATCACCCATTTATCTACGTAGCAGGAATAGGAAAATATACCAATCTATCTTATGAAACACCAAGAGACTTAAAAAAGAAAATAGGACACCTTGCTTATATATTAGAAGCTGTAAAAGAAGTCTTTAAAAAGACAAAACTATACGATATCTCATATGAAATAGATGGAGAAGAATATCGAGGCTTATTCTCCTTAGTATTAATATCTAATGCTAATCATATAGGAGGCATACCTAATATTTATAAAGAAGTAAAATTAGACGACAATAAATTTGAAATAATATTTAGTACCATAAAAAAGAAAAAAGATATATTTAGATCTCTTTATTTCTTTACCAAATATGACACGTCAAAAGTACCAGGATTCTATTTCTATAAAACAGATAAAATAAAAATAAAAATAAATAACCCTGAAGACGAAACTTGGTGTATAGATGGGGAAAAACTTGAAAATAATAACAACGATACATACAAAATAGAAACTATTAATAGAGTAAAAATACTAGTACCAAAAAAGAATATCAAAAAATTATTTATAAATAATTAGGAGGCTAAAATGAAAGAAATAAATAAACAAAGAAACGATTATTTAAGTTGGGATGAATACTTCATGGGAATAGCTATGCTATCTGCTATGAGAAGTAAAGATCCTAATACCCAAGTAGGAGCTTGTATTGTAAGTAAAACCAATAGAATACTATCAATAGGATATAATGGAACACCAAATGGATTTGAAGACAAATACTTTCCTTGGGATAGAGAAGGAAGTTTCCTAGAAACAAAGTATCCTTTTGTTTGTCACGCTGAAATGAACGCTATCTCTAATTTTAAAGGAGACAAAAAAGATTTAGAGGGAGCTAAATTATACGTAACATTATTTCCTTGTAATGAATGCGCAAAATTAGTAGTTCAAAATGGAATAAAAGAAGTAATATATTTATCAGATAAATATAAAGAAACAGATGGAACAAAAGCTTCAAAACTAATGTTTACCGCCTGCAAAGTAAAATATACAGAGTTCCCTAAAAAAAACAGAAAAACAGTAACATTAAAATTAGATACCAATAAATAATGGTATCTTTTTTATTTAACATCTTATCTGTAAACCACTATTTTTCATATTTACAAACTAAAAAATGCTGTGCTATAATTTAAATATAATACCAAGAGTATTATTAAAATAAAGGAGGCCAGATATGTTAAAAGCAAAAGTAGGATACAGTAAATTAGAAGATGCATATGAAGCAGGTGTTGAAACTGCTAAAACAGCATCAGATGGTTTAAAGCCTAAATTTGGATTATTATTTAATTCTGTAGGATATGACCAAAAAAAGTTTATTGAAGGAGTAAAAACAGTCTTACCAGAAACAGATATAGTAGGTTGTACAACCTCAGCAGGAATACTAGTTCCTGATGGCTATATGATTGACGAAAAAGGGACTGGAGAACTATTAACTTTTGATGATGAAGATATGGTAGTAGCCTGCTACGGTATGGCTAAAAAGAAAAGTGCCAGAGAAACTGGTAGAGAAGTTGCTTTAAAAGCCTTAGAAAAAGCAGGATTAGATTATGCACCAGATTATTTCTTTATGAGTGCTTCACCTGTTGAAGAAGAAGAATACATAAAAGGTATTCAAGACATAATCGGAAGAGTTCCATGTTTTGGAGGAAGTGCTGCCGATAATACAGTAGAGGGTAAATGGTCAATTTTTTATAACGATACAATCTTTAATGACGGAGTAGTAGCCGCATTCTTCTACACCGGCAAAGAAATAGCAACAGTATATACTGGAGCTTATAATGAAACAAAAGATATGGGTATTATTACCAAATTAAATGACATAAGAGTATTAGCTGAAATAGATGGCGAACCAGCCTTAGAAAAATATAAAAATTGGAGAAAACTAAAAGATGAAGACGTAACTGGTGGAAATCTTTTAGTAACCACTATAACCAGTCCATTAGGAATAAAAGACAGATTAGGAAATCTAGTAGCTATTCGTCACCCAATGAATGGAAATGATGATAAATCAATGAATATTGGAGCTAACTTAGCAGTAGGAACAACTGTAATAAGAATGGAAGCTACTGTAGATGAATTAATAAATTCTACTGGAAATACTCTAAAAAAACTAAAGAAAAAATGTCCTAATGCTGCAGCATATTTATTAGTTCACTGTGGAGGAAGAAGATTAGGTATTGGAGACAGAATGAATGAAGTTTATGAACAACTAAAAAAAGAAGCTGGCGACGTACCATTTATAACAGCCTTCACCTTCGGAGAATATGGATATACAGAAGATGATCAAACAAACACCACTGGTGGTTTAATGTTGTCATTTACAGCATTTGAGAAATAAAAAGGGATTGGTGTAGCCAATAGCACCATTAATATATATAAAAAAAGAATAAAAAAAGAAACAAATTTTTAAATAATTTGTTTCTTTTTATTCTTTCCAATTATCCATAGAACCCAAGTCGTACACATGTTCATAGCCCAAAGCTTTTAATTTTTCATATGCCTCGTTACTTCTAACTCCACTCTTACAATAAACAATAACATAAGTATCAGTATCACCAATAACATTCTTAGCACTTTCTTCAGTAATACCATCTACAGTAAGAAGTAATGCTCCATCAATGTGTCCCTCATTATATTCATCACCAGTTCTTACATCAACCATAATAGCTTGATTATTAATAATTAGCTCCTTAGCTTTAACATAATTAACCTTATGACCAACAGAACAACCAACTATAAAAATCAAACATAAAATTAATAAATATACTTTTCTCATATTACCTCCATAATAATTCTATCACAACAATAAAAAAAAATAAATAATATCTTAATATTTGTCAATATTATAAATAAAGGAGGTAATTATGACACAAAATATAATTACTTATTATGTACCACAAAATCTAAATATAACTGAAGGAAAAATCTATAATCTATATATAAATAAAATAAAAAATTTAGATCTATCAAACATTATAACTCTCCCTAAAGAAGAACAAATAACGATAACTAAAACAGATTTAAATAATATCTTAGATTTATCTAATAACACTGCTAAACTCTATAACCAAAGCTTAGAAATAGTAAAAAAATTAACCAAAGGAAGGAAATAATATGAATAATCTAAAAACAATATCAACAACATTACCAAATGGAACTAAAGTAAGTTATAATGTAATACTAACATTTAAAAGCATAATATCCGGAAAAAACTATGTAGTATATACAGATAACACTTATGATAACCAAAAAAAATTAAGAGTATATGCTGCTAGATACAATGAAGATTTTTTAAATCCCTTCATAGAAGAACCAACAACCAAAGAAGAATGGTTAGAAATAACTAGAGCTATAGATAGTGTAATACCAGCAAAATAATATAGAAATATATTATTTTTTTATTGAAAAATAACAAATTATATGATATATTATTAATGACCTTTATTTAGGGGTGTAGTTCAGCTGGTAGAACGTCGGTCTCCAAAACCGAATGTCGTGAGTTCAAGTCTTGCCACCCCTGCCATTGATTATTAAGTAGCTTATGCTACTTTTTTATTGTTATTAATAAAGGCTTATGATATAATATGTAGTCAATAAAGGAAGAGATTTAATATGAAAGAAGAGTTTTTAAGCAATTTAAGAACAGAAATAAAAAAAGAACTAAGTGGACTACAAGAATATAATGAGCGAGCAAGATTAAGTCAGCAAAGGGTAAAAGAAAATTCTATAAAAGGATTCAAATTAAATGATGGTTCTCTTTTAGAAAAAAATAAAGACCAAATAATAATAGAAACATATAAAAAACATATTGGTGAAATTAATGAAGAAGATACCAATAAAATATATTATTATGTGGGTACATTTAAAGATATATTAGAAGAAATAAGAGACTATGATAGTTCAAAAATAGATGAATATTATATTTCTTATATAGGTGATGATGATTATATTTCTAAATTAGTTTCAAGAGATGATCCTGAGGCTGAATATAGAGTTTATGCTAATATAGAGGGACTTTATTCATATAGACTAAATCTTGACGATGCCGACGAATTTGAAAAAACACATATTGTAATATATGATGAGAAAGCCAACAAGTATCAATCAAGTTCATGGTGGAGAATGTGCAACATTACGGAAGATTTTGTCATAACTTCATTTAAAGAAGGCCAAAAAAAAGCCAAAAGTTTAATCTTAAAAAAATATAATACAAACAGACAATAATTTATTAATAGCAGTTGAATGGTATGAAAGTAGTTTCACAACCGGTAACTACAGGTGCCAGTAGATTATTTGCTCTAACTTTTATAGTTAGAGTTTTTTATATTGCATAAAATAATATTTACAAAAATATATAGTCATGGTATTATATAAATCATTACACGAAAGGAGTAATTATTGTGGCATTAATAAAATGTAAAGAATGTGGAAAAGAAATAAGTGACAAAGCAGTTGCATGCCCTAACTGTGGTTACCCTCTTAAGCACCCAGTTCCTAATTATGCTGATATAAAGCTCGGCTATGATATATATTTAAATGATACATATTATGATGAAAAAAACAACAGATATATAAGTGAATTTGAATATTTAGAAGCTAAAGAAAGAGCTGAAAAGGAATTTATGCAAGCATATGAAGAAGGCTATACACGCAAAAAAAAAAAATATAATCTATTAAAGATTGAACAGTGGTATATTGCTTATAGCAACTGATTAATTTATATTTAGTTTCAAAACCGGTAACTACTGGTGCCATTATGAATATTAAAACACTAACTATTTAGTTAGTGTTTTTTTTGTGTTTCCTTTTCTCGATTCAATTTCAAAATCATATTCAACTATAGAGGCATAGTAATCAATTGTTAATAATAATATATCTTTTTCGAGTTTTGTAATAATTCCAGACTTAAACATCTCTTCAATTTTTGATTGTAACAATAGATGCTCATTTGAAATAGTTTCTTGAGAAAAATATATTACTTCATTCATTTCACCATAAATGTAGTGGTTTGGATATTTTAATCCATATTTCTTCAATAGTTTATCAGCACCCATTACTGTCACATTAGGATACTTTGAATGTGTAAAATTTGTAGAAAAGTCTAGAGGTCCATAATAATTTGATTTTAATGGATTTCTTTCTTCCAATTCTCTTATTATTTTATAAAATACTAACCCTGTTTTATATCCATATCTACATAAATCATAAATGTTTGTATTTGAAAGTTTTTTG
>CAZRJK010000021.1:0-18028 GCA_964600615.1 uncultured Muribaculaceae bacterium
TTATCATATTCCTTCTTTAAACCAATTACTTCTTTCTTAGGTAACTTTTCAAAAGTACCATCTTTTTCCATTGTTTCAATCTCTTCTAATCTCTTAATTCTTCTTCTAATAGTTCTAAAGTTAGTTAATGTTCCACCAAGCCATCTTTCTGTCATGTAATACATACCACTTCTAGCAGCCTCTTCACGACATACTTCACTAGCTTGTTTCTTAGTACCAACATAAAGTACTTTACCACCATCACTTACAATCTTAGTAAGTGCAGCATATGCTTCCTCTAATTTTTCTACAGTTTTTTGTAAATCAATAATATATATATCATCACGAGAGTTGTAGATATACTCTTTCATCTTTGGATTCCATCTCTTAGTCTGATGACCAAAATGTACTCCAGCTTCCAACAAGTAGCTCATAGATACTACTGCCATATTTATCATCTCCTTTTGTTTTTGCTTCCAAACACCTCAACTCTATCTTCCACCCTAAGGCACTAGAAAGATAAATCAGTATTTGTGAATATTTTTGAAAAGCCATTAATATATTAACATAAAAAAAAAAGATAAACAAGCATTTTACCTTAATTTATCTTATTTTTTACAACATAAGGATTATCAAAAGTCCCAGTACCTTTTTCAATATATAACTTACTATCTAACTTAAGTACTACTCTAATACCATAACCTATATTAAATCTAGAAGTACTATCTACAAATCCATTAACTGGATCCCAATAATACATCTTCATATTATCTGAACTTCCAATATAATAATAACCACCATTATTAATTATCTCATTATTATATCCACAATATAAATCATTACTCTTATCGCATTCATCTATTTCTTTATTTATAATAGCCTTATAATCATCAACATTAAATATATGAACATTATCTACAGTACATTTACCATCAAATATATATTTACTATCACAATAATCATTAATTTTATCATTAATATCATTAACAATACCACTAACATTATCATTATCTACATTATCATAACAATAATTAGCTCCCCCACTTATAACATAGGGAACCTCATCTTTAACATATAATAATCTATATCCATTAAATCTATATTTATTACTTATATTAAAACAATATCCCATATCATCATCATTAACATAATTAGCATTATCAAAACTAATATCATTATCAAAAACAACAAAACTACCACTACTAGCACTAGATAATAACTGATAATCAGAAACTAACTTACTATTATCAACTACTTCATCAGAAGAAGCTATAGCAATACCATTAATAGATAACTTAGCAGAAAAATTCTTACCAACTTCACTATTACTAATCTTATCACTAATATATACCTTAACATCAACTAAAACACTACTATTAGCCTTAACAACAACTCCCTCTCTAACAACATTATTAGAAGTAGTATTTAAACTAACAGCATCATATTTACCAACCTTAACCATAATATATTTATAGTTAATTACCTCAGTAGCAGTAGTATCCTCTAAAATAATATTAAACTTATAATCAACATTCCCACTATTAGTAACCTTAATACGATAAGGCTTAATACTACCAACATCTTTATCACTAATAGGTTTAGAATCAGTAAACTTAACATCATTATTTTCTATTTCATAAGTAATATCTAAATTACCTGTAGTATAAACATTAGTATTAGGATCAGCATTCTCAGACGTAAAAACAGAATAAGTATTACTAATAAATAAAACACTAACTAATACAACAACTATAAAAATTGTAATTATTAATCTCTTATTCTCCATCCTATCGCCTCGTATCCATACTATAAATAGTATACTATAAAAATAAAAAAAAAGAAACAGTTTTTTCTATTTCTCTATAATTTTTCTAATAATATAATTAGCACACATTATTCCCGCACTAGCAGGAACAAACATCATTGAAGGAATATCACCATCAAATCTATCATTTTTTTCCACTGAACATACAACTGGAATCTTACCTTTTATCTTGTTATCACTTATATATTTCCTAATCTTTTTAGCAATAGGATCGTAAGAAGTATCCCTTATATCCATAATCTTTAACATAGATGGATCAATCTTATTACCAGTTCCCATACAAGATATAAAAGTAATATTCTTATCTAAACATAGTCTTATTAATTCACACTTCACATCTACACTATCACAACAATCTATCAAATAATCAAAATCCATTTCAAATAATTCATTAACATTATCAATAGTAATTCTTTTATTAACTTTAGCAACCTTACAATTATTATTAATAGATAATATATGATTCTCCATAACCAAAGTTTTATCTAAACCAATATTATTTAAATTAGTAATTAATTGCCTATTTAAATTAGATATATCTACCTTATCATAATCAACAATAATAATATTAGATACACCACTTCTAACAAGTCCTTCTACAGCATATCCTCCTACACCACCAAGACCAATAATCAATACCCTACTATTAATAATCTTATCTAAATTATCTTTACCAATAAATTTTTCAATTCTACTAAACATAAAACCTCCAAAAAAAATCCAGAAAGCCGGATTCACGAAAAGATAAAACCATGCGCGTATACCACATGGTGGTAAACCTCACATGTCACTTAGGATCCCTACGAAGTAAGTATTCGACACATAACATGGTCTTGGTTCCCTTATATATCTTTAGTTGGTTTTATACTTGTGATATCGTACTTTCTAGACAATTAAATTATATCATACTAATAAAACAAAAATCTATATATTTAACTATACGTTAATAAATAAACTTTACCAAATTTAAAAAAAGAAGTTATGTCTAACATAACTTCTTTAATATAATTAACTTGCTGTCCATCTAGCATATAAATTATGATCAGATGCCGTAGAAACATTAACAGATGTAGTTACCTTTGTTCCACCAGAAGGAGCAGTATACCATCCAGAAAAAGTATAACCTTTTCTAGCTGGTGTTGGTAATTCAGGATACTTACTTCCATAAGTAACATTTACAAAAGCATCTTTCTGAGCACTTGTCTCACTTATACCAACAGATACTAAAGCCGCCTCATATATTTTTCCATTTAAGTAATTACCAGTACATCCTGTTGAACCAGAAGGATTACATCCCATATAAACAGGAGTATTATTAGTAGGTTGTGTGAAAGAACCTGAAACTGTTTTAGTAGCTTTTACTACACCATCAACCATAATTTTTAAAGTAGTACCATTATACAATATAAGATGTACCGTATAAATTTGATTAGCCTGTGGAGTAATACCAGAATCTACTGTTTGATATGCACCATTAATCCAGAATTGTCCTCTGATATGAGCATTACTAATATAAATACCGCCACCACCGTTATCCCAGTTACCAAATATATGCTGTTCAGTAGCACTTGAACTAGGAGTAGAAGTAACAGAAAATTTAACAACCATAGTTCGACCAGTAGTAGTTGAAGTAGTATTTACATAAGCAGAACTACCATTAAATGAACGATAATAAGTTGAACTAGCGCTTCCCCAAGAACCACCACTTATAGTTGCGTTTTTACTGTTTGGTCCCATATCTTTCCAATTAGAAGCAGAACTACTATAAGCACTACCATTATTATATAATCCACTATATTTAGCAATAGTATTAGAGTCAGAATCATGGTGAGCACCACTTCCATAGAACCTTACTTTATAAACATTACCAGTCCATATTGCATACATCGTTTTAGACACAGTAGCACCAGTAATAGAAGCCCCCAAAGCTGTATAAGCAGCCCCAGCAGCATACTGAGTTCCCGATGCACTACCTTCTGCCCATTTACTAAACGTATAACCAGTTCTAGTAAAGCCATTTGCTCTTAAAGATATTGAATGAGCGCCTAAAGTAGAACCTGTATTAGTATCTCCCGCAGCATTACCATAACCTGAATTATAATACTGCGTAAGTGTTGAATTAGAAGTACTTCCACCAGTGTTACTATTACCATTATAACTAACAGTAAGAGTCCTTTGATATTTAGAACGGAGAGTTCCAGTACCACAGTCGCTATAAGCTGGTTTATATGTAGTATTTGCATTAGATGACGCAATACATACCGTATTATTAGTAGCATTATTAGAACCTTCATAACCAATAAACGTCCAACCACTAATAGAAACAGTATTAGGAACACTAATAGATGTCAAATATGTAGCACCAGTATTATATGGATTCCAAATCTGTGTAGCCGTAGAAATTCTACCAGTAGGAGCATTACCACCATTAAAATAATAATTCTTACTACCTAATGCATACAAATTAACAGTAGCAGCATAAGTACTAGGATTTACAGTAGTCTGACCATTAGTATAAGTTCTAGTAGTTCCTGTTTGTGAAGTACTCCAACCATAAATTCCCCAACCATAATTAGGAATTGTACTATCTGCCGAATGAGCTGCTGAACTATAAGGGAAAACTCCATTCAAATTAGCAAACGTAGTAAGCGTACAATTTGATCCAAAAGTACAAGTTGAACTACCTAACTTAGTAGGAGATGTCCCATCAGCCTTACCAAGATAATAATTAACTGTATAAGTTTTAGCAGTCCAATTAGCTGTCATCGTAACAGAACCACTAGCAGTAGTAGATAAATTCTTAAAATATGCTTGTGTAGCCTTAGTAGTAAAATCCCAACTATACATAGAAGCATGTGAATTACTACTACCTCTCATAGCAGCATTTGTAGATAAGTCACCAGTAGCTGTCCAACCAGCAAAAGTATATCCATCTCTTGTAGGATTATCAATATTAACAATACTACCATAAGTAGCACTAATAGGATGACTAGAGCCCTGCGTACCACCATTTAATGTATAAGATATATTATATGTAATAGGACTCCATTTAGCATAAATAGTATGATCAGAAGCAGTAGCCACAGTACTAGAACTATTTATAACATTAGTTAAGGCAGCTTCCTTATACCAATTTACAAAAGTATAACCATTTCTTACAGGTGTAGGTATAGTCCCATAAGTATCACCATAAATAACAACTTTACCAGAATCATTTACAACACTTTCAGCACTACGCTGAGAAGCCGTTCCAAGAGTATAAGCAAAATTATATATTCTTCCATTAAAATATCCACCAGAACATGAACTACCAACAGGATCACAACCAGCAACCATAACCGTATCGCTATTTGGCGGTTTTATAGTTCCAGAAGTAGTCGTAGTAGCAATCTCTTCACCATTCAAATATAAATACATTGTACTACCATCATACGTTCCAACTAATCGGTATCTAATACCAGTAGATAAAGTAGAAGGACCAGTTACAATAACATAATCATTAACATTATTACTATAAATATAAAACATAGGTTTTCCACTTGCATTAATAGCTAATCCAAATCCACCTCCCTGAAGATTAGTAATCAACCGCTTAACTTCACCACTAGGCATAGCACTCAGCATAAACTCACATTCAGCCGTTGCAGTATCATAATTCTCAGTAAATATCGTTTTTAAATTAACCCAAGTACTAGTACCATTAAATTCTAAATAATCAGCTCCCCAATTACCACTATTAACAGTACCTATAGTTCTTTGTCTCAAAGATAACCACTCAGTAGCAGAAGAATTATGAGAATTTACATTATTATATAAACCATCAAATTCATAAAACCAATCTGTATAAGCACTACCTGTACCATTATAATGTACATAATAATCTTTACCAATACATACAACATATAATGTTTTACTATTAGTACCGTTATTAATTTCAGTACTAGATGGTGTATAATTACCACTACTAGTAATTTGATAAGTAGTAGCACTGTTAGAATCAGCATATCCACAAGTATAACCAGTCTTAGTTACAGCAGGTAATGATAATGTAACTGCAGACCAATTAGCAGTTAAATTTACCGTATTGCCCGCAGTAGCTAAGTTTTTAAAATACGTAGTAAACTGAAAAGCACCACCGCCAACTTTAGTTAAACCATTAGTCCAAGAATTAGTAACAGCATCAGAACTATAACCATACATAGCAGTAGAAGTATTTAATCCACTTGCAGATGTCCAGCCATCAAAAGTTTGAAACTTACTTACAGAAGTAATACCATTATCCAAATCCGCACCAGTACCATTCAAATTAATTGTAATTACAAATTCTCTAGAAGGTTTTTCAAAAGCAACAACCTCATCTAAATCAGCATATGCTTGAGGCGTAGTACCAGTAAAACTACCACCAACCAGGGTAGTACTAATATTGTACCTCACCATAGTATATTGTGCATATAAAGTTTTACTCTCAGTCAATACCCAAGCATTAGCAGAAGTATAACCACTAACAGCAGTACCAGTAAAAGTTCCATTAGCATTTAATACTTTAGTTCCCCCAGAACTAGCAGTATACCATCCATTAAATATATAACCAGTTTTACTAGCAGTAGGAACAGGCAAAATATATTCATCAAAATCATTAATATCCTCTTCAAATCCCTGAAGCCCATAAACAGCATATACTTCATTATCATATAAATCACTAACATTATAAATAGTTGCATATGGAGTATTATTATCACTCAAATTACCATCACCTGCATCAAATGCAAGCTCACGAACAGAAGGAATAGCATTTGCATATAATCTTTTGTTATTCGTATTTAAAGTATAAGCAGTCCCAGCAGCAGTACCAGAAAACGCTCCGTTAGTTTCATTCCAACCACAAGATATATAACCAGTATTAGGAGTTATAGTAGGTAAAGTTACACTACAACTAGAAGTACCGGTAGTTAAACCCGTAGCATTTATATGACAACTATCAGTTATTTCGCCTATTGCTGAAACATTACTTCCCACAGAATAATTTATATCATATCTATAAACAGTATATAAATCAGTTGTAGTAGAATAAGAAGCCCCCGTATTATATGTACAAAAACTATTATAATCAGCTGTAGTAGTTGCAGTTGTAGCTAAACCACTCCAAACAGAAGAATTAGGACCAGCAGCCGTACTTACACAAGAAGTACCAGAAGTACTAGTTGATAAAATCAAAGTATATTTAGCATTACTTCCATAATAAGCATTTCTATATAAATCTCTATTCGTATAACCACTATCATAATAATAATTCTTAATTCCACTTGCTCTATATACAGCATAAAAAGAAGTATTTGAAGCGCTTGGTTCAGAAGTACTCATAGAACTAGAACTTGTAGCCCAACCTACATGTGTCGTTCCATAAGGAGCAACCTCTACCATATTTACAGTTACCCAACCTCCAGAAGTATTAGTTCTAGCAGTTGTTTGATTCTGACAAAATATATAATTATTAGTTGAAGATGTACCAGAAACACTAGATTTAGTACCAGTAGCATCACTAGAATAATAAAATGTAGCATTAGCTTCTGTACGATTTCTAAGAATTGCATATACAGTTGTAGCATCACTATTTTTCAAAGCAGACAAAGAATTATATAAAGTATTAAAATTATTTGCAGTAGTGTTATAACCAAGCACATCATAATTATTTATTCCCGAAACATAACTAGCATTATCGGTAGTACCTGAATTAGTTGTAGCTAACACCTTAGTATATGTTGAACTAGTACCATAAAAAGCATTTCTATAGAATACAGTATTTGTTGAATTACATACACTAGTACTAGTTGGCTTATATATAGTTACAGTCTTTCTATATACTTTATACCAATTAACACTTGAAGTATTTGGAGTAGTCGTAGGACTATCAGGAACAGTAGTAGCAGAATTCGACCAACCTACACTCTCAGTTCCAGTTGGTGCTAGTTCTCCAAATGTTGGTACCGTAAATTCAGAATTATCTAATTCAGCAGTATTAATATTTTTACATCTTAAATACTGTGTAGCAACAGTACCCTGAACACTAGACTTTGTACCTAAAGTACCACTTGAATAATAAAATGTAGGAATTATACTCTTAGAACCGACCGCATATACAGTAGTTACACTAGTAGATGCAAGTGAAGAAACATTAGCAAACGTAACAGTATTTGAACTTAATGCTGTGGCATAGCCACCAAAAGTATATCCACTTGCTACTGAAGAGTTAGAAGCATTAGAAGTACCATCTGTACTTGCAGATAAAACAGTTGTAGCCATTTGAGAATTACTACTAAACCATTGATTACGATAAAGAGTTTGTAAAGAACACGCACTAGTACTAGATGGCCTATATATATTAACATTTTTCCTGTATAAAGAATAATATGTAATATTTGTAGATAAAACAACATTTGAATAATTTGAAGCAACAGCTTCTGTCATATTGCCAGTTGTAGTACTTAATCCAGCATAAGTGTTATTATAAGTTCCAACACTATTTCTTACAGCAGAAGGAATATCAACAGCACAACTACCACTATTATTACTTACAGTACAGCTTTGAGTAGTTGTAGCAATCGTAGTTTGTCCACTTGCATTATTACTATTATAATAGAAAGTAGCAGTATAAATATTTCCAATCCACTTAGCATATAAAGGTGTACTCTTAGGAGGATTATAACTACCTCCTCCATCTCCTACCTTAGTAGTTAAAGTACTATCACTATACCATCCGCCAAATGTATATCCTGTTCTTGTAGGAGTTGGTAATGTAATAGTTGTACTCTTTGTCCATTTTGGATATATAGTATGATTAATAGTTGAAGTTACTGTAGTACTAGATGTTACAAGATTAGTAAATGATTGTTCTTTATACCAACCATTAAAGGTAAAACTAACTGTATCACTAACTACACTATTTCCTCCTGTAGCATTATTATAATTATATGTAACTACTGCATCATTCCTAACAGGAGTAGGGAGATTACCATAAGTCTCCCCTTCAAAAACTTTCTTATACATAGGTGTTACAGTAGTATCTCCTTCAGTAGTATCAAACGTTACATATATATCACATACTCCTAATGTTGATACCATAGATGCAGATTGCATCTCACTAGGATTACTCATATTACCATCAATATAGATAAAGAAATAATATTCATATCTACTATCATTTGGTAAGCTAATAGATGAAACTAAAGTATTATTACCGACATGTACATTTTCAAATGTACCCTCTCCATTAGCAACAGCCTCACAAGCACTAGCTCCCTGTTGACAATTATTAGATCCATTAGTTTTATCTACCATTAATTTATATTTAAATGAAGGATCCTTTAAAGCATCATCAATAGATGATATATTCATAGTAATAGAAAAAGTAGTATTCTTATTAGCAATATTATTTACTTTAAATTTATGCAATACCCCTAATTTATAATCATTAACTGGTATTAAATTATTAATACTAGAATTAATATCAGTTTCACAATAAAAGTAACTATCATCAACATTAAAAGTAATATTAGTATTAGAACTTTGCCATTGATAATAAGCGTAAGTAAGCGATGTTACAGTAATAGCAAACATAATTAAACCAACTATAAAACCAATTAGTTTTCTTTTATTACTAAACATAACATCACCTACTTTCTATATTTATGCATACTACTTTAATTATAGCAAAAAATCAAAAAAAAAAACAATAAATGTCAAAAAAAAAGAACATAAAATGTTCTTATAAATTACCTAATTTATCCTTAACTATCTTGCTAACTTCTCCCATATCAAATCTACCTTTAACTTGAGGAGAAACTTCCTTGATAATTAAACCCATTTGCTTAACAGATTCAGGTTTTATCTTTTCAATAACCTCATCAATTATCTTATTAACCTCATCCAATGACAATGCTTCAGGCATATATTCACTAAGAAGATCAATTTCTTTTTGGTATTGCATAGCCAAATCATCTCTACTAGCCTTAGTAAATTCTACAATAGAATCCTTACGCATCTTAATTTGTTTAGATATAACATCAATAACTTCACTATCAGATAAATCATGCTTTAATTCAATCTTTGCCATTTGTATAGCACTCTTAAGCATTCTAACAACACTTAATTTATCTTTATCTTTAGCCTTCATAGCTTCTTTTAAATCATTATTTATTTGTTCAACTAAACTCATATTATCACCTCTAATTAAGCATATTTCTTACTATTATAATTACTTCTACTATTATTCTTCTTACTATTTCTTCTAGAATTAATAGTATTCTTCTTCTTCTCTTCTCTTCTTCTAACTCCAGGTTTTTTATATTCTTTCTTTTCTCTGACAGCAGAAAGGGTTGGTGCAGCTTGAGTTCTTAACACTCTTAAAGCCCCATCAATATTATTATTTCTTACAGTAACTGACATATTTATCCCTCCCTTCTGCAATACAAAATGTATTATAACACTATTTTTTTGAATTAACAAGTTTTTTATTATTAGTTTCAACTAAACTACATATTTCATCATATCTATCTATTAATTCAGTCAAATTACTAATAGACATAATATCATATTTTTTGCCCTTATCAGAAAACTTAATAGGTATTCCCCCATTAGCCTGCCATAAAACTAAATTACCCATATAATCATCCACTAAAACAGCATTTTCACAATCAACTACTTCACACTTATTAACACCTTTAATAACCGTAATTAATTTAACATTATCCAATTCTTTTTTATCAAATCTCTTCTTAGAACGTGCTTCCTTTTCTGTATTAAAATGAGTAAGAATATGAACATCATATAATCCAGATTTTACTAATTTATGAATAGCATTAATACTATCATTAATAGGAGTACTAATACTAAGAACATAATCCCAATCTAAATTCTTATAGAATTCATTAATATCATCATACTCATTATTTTTCTTAAACATCTCATAAGTAACATCAATAGTATTTAATATAACTCCATCAAAATCTAAATATAATTTAATTTTCATAAACCCACCTACTTACTTAAATGATTTAAAATATCACTAACACCCTCATAATACTCTACTATAGAATCATTACTTACCTTAATTAAAGTAGGATTCTTTACCTTTAAACCAGCTAAATCCTTAGCACTAATATTTCCTTTATCAGAAGTAACATAATTACTATTAAATCCCGATGCCGTATTAACACGATAAACAGTATCACTAATATTACCTATACTAGAAGATATTTTATCATCCTCATCATTAAAGTCATAAAAATAAACATAATAATTCTCTTCACTTTGATCAAATATTTTACTTGCTAATATCTGATTAGATACAGTATTAGAACTATTCTCTGCAGTATCATCTTTCTTATTAGAAGATTTTAATTCCTTAGTAACAAAAAACGCTAATACAAAATAACTAATTAATAATATTAATAAAACTCCTATCACTGTTTTAACAGCTCCACTAACAGTAAATAATTTTATATCATCTTCATTTATTTTCTTTTTATAATTCTTATCTTGTTTTCTTTTTTGTTCTCTTCCCATAGTATTACCTCATTTCATAAAGTATATTATATAAAAAAAACAAATACATGTAAAGCATTTGTTTTATTTTATTTATTTCTCTCCTCATAAACAACAGCATTTATAGCAATACCCATAACAAAAACATAACTAATTAAATATAACCATATTACTAATACTATAATATTAGATAAATTACCATAAATAACATTATAATTAGCAAAATTAGCCAAATAATAACTAAATATAATTGTAGCAATTATCCATATTACCGTAGTAAATAATGCCCCATAAGTAGTAGAACTACTACTAATAGTCATACTAGGAGAAATAGTATATATAAGCTTTAAAGAAACATAAATCAAGAAAAATGTAACAGGCCACCTAACAAATTTATATAACAAGAAAGCATTATTATATAAATTATTATTATTTATCATTGAAAGAACTCTCTCACCAAAAACAGGAACCAATAACACAAATAATATAAGTGATATCAAAATAACAAGTAATATTAAAGATTTAATTCTATTTTTCAAAATATCAGTATCCTTTATCTTATATAAAGCATTAGCAGTATTAACTATAGCATATGTACCATTAGAAGCTACTAATAATACTACAAAACTAAATAAACCAATCCTGCCCTCAAAACTTTCAGTAGAAAAAGCATTAATAATAATTGTACAAACATCACTAGGTAAAAACCTTCCCAAATATCTAGAAACAGTATTAACTGAAACTGAAAACTTAGATACAACAAATATTATCATATTAACAATAGGAATTAACGCTAGTATAAAGAAATATGCAATATTACCAGGAAGTATCCTCATCTCCATCTTATTAAAAGCCTTATAAACTCTATAAATGTTATTCTTTAACCTTTTCTTTAACATAATTCACCTATATATCACTATTCTTATTTTTAGACATCATACCAATTGATTCATTTATAGCATCATCAATAGTTTTAACCTCATCATAAATCATACTATAACCATATTCAACACCAAAAGAATGATCAATTTCTCTCATTAATTTAACAAGCTTCTTAGCATATTCTAAAGTATATTTTTCATCATATCCAACCATATATACTAAGAATTCATCGCCACCACTCCTAATAATATCAGTATTCTCAACCTGATTATCAATCAAAACACTAGCAACTCTCTTAACTATTTCATCCCCAGCTTCTCTACCCAATTTATCATTAATTTCTCTTAATCTATTAATATCGAACACAATAATACTCTGAGGGAATATTACATTATCATCCCAACTATATATATTATGATTAAGATAATTTCTATTCTTTAAAGAAGTCATAGGATCAATATATTTACTCTTATCATCCTTATTCACATTATTAATATATTCTTTCTTTTTACTAATTAAATATGCAAAATAGAATAAACAAATAATAAAAATAACAAGTAATACAACAAATATAATATTAATATTCCCCTTATTCAAAGACACATTAGTATTATATTTATATCTAATATTATTATAAGAATTACTACTAATATAATAATCAAATAATTTAGCCACCATCAAATAATTCTTATTAATAATAAACTTATAACCAGAATCTATCTTATCATCAAAAACAATCTTATACCCATCAAACTTAGTATCTTTATAATATAAATAAGTATCTTTATCAATCAACACAATACTTTCATCATTAATATTTCTTAACAAATCATCAGTATCTTTATATATAGTAGGATTAATATCACTAGCCAAACACAAATTATATAAATTACTACTACCTACAACTGAAACATTCATATTCTTAAGTCCCTTAATACTATTAATATTAATATTAGACTTAGATAAAACTACATAATTTTCCACCATGAAAGAAAGCGTAGTATATTTATCCATATTCAAATTTTCATAATCAAAATTAGCTAATGCAAAATCTACTTCCCCACTAACCAAAGCATTCTTAACCTCATCAATACTACTATACTTTATAGCATTAATCTCAATATTAGATATAGTTTCAAAATCAGATAAATAATTAGATATAACCCCTACAAATTTACCATCAACATAATTCTCATAAGGCATATTAACCGCATAACCATAATTATACACCTTAGCATTATAATTTTTTTGTTCCAAAGATGTAATCTTAGCACTGTCAAAAAATACATTTAAATAATTTCTACTATATGATTTATCAAAATCCCCAACAGAAAACTTAGAATAATATTTACTAAAAACATTAAACACCGTACTATCCTTAGCAGATAAAACATACTTCCTATCCAAATCAGTAACATGATAAATAATATTTAAATTATTCCCTAATATATAATTCATAAACATCATATTAGGAACAATAACATACTTAACACTATCATTCTTTACAGATTCCATTAATAAATTAGAACTTTTATACTTACTAACATTATCCTTACCATTAATGTATTTATTAACCACATCATAATCATTTTCCAATACACCAATAGTATCCCCGCTAATTTCATCAATAGAATTAATAGAAATATTTTCTTTAGCCAAAACTACATAATCATCTTCATATAACAATAAATCATTATCATTAAGCTTAGTAAAAGGACTAAGAACCTTAAAAGCAATATCTCCATATTCCATTTTATCATCAGAATAATAAGATATTTTATTAAAATTAACATTATATTCTTCCGTAAATTTATCTAAAAAATCAAATATAACTCCACTACCATTATATCCATATACAGGAATATCATTAAAAACATTAACACTAACGATATTGTTAGTATTATTAGTTATCCATTTCTTCTCTAAAATAGATAAACTCTTATCATCTTTACTATAATTAATAAATAAAAATAAACAAATAATAAATACTAACCCACTAACTATAGAAAGAATAACTATTTTAGGAGCTTTTTTCTTACTCATAATATCACCTAACTCTTAATCCAACTAACCTTATCTATCTTAGGACTCTTAGTCCCTGTTACCTTAAAACCATTCTCCACATTTTGTGATAATATGTATTCAAAATCATAAAATTCTTTCTTATCATTATCAAATTTTTCTAAAGTACTACTAGCCAAATTCTTAGCTCCATTAATATCAGCATCTTTATTAAAAGTTACATCAAAATATACAATTTTACCTACAACTCTAATAGAAACATCTTCTACAGTTTTAGTATCCTTTATCCAATTTTCAATACTAGTAATTTCCTTCTTAGTTATCTTAACATCCTCAATACCATTTAATCTACCACCATACTTATCAGTACCACCTAAAAAGACACTAAAAAATATATACATAAGAATAACAATAGCAGCAAAAGCTAACAAACTAATTAAAGACAACAACTTATGTCTCCAAAGAAGACTACCTAATCCTTTAAAAAATCTTTTCATAATTATACCTCCATATACTACTATAAAATATTATACTATATTTAATTCTTAAAAGCAATTTATAATTACTATAATTTTTTATATCTATTAATAAATTCTTCTTTATATTTAATAAACCTATCCTCTTTAATACTCTCTCTAATATTCTCCATTATTCTAATTAAAAATCTTAAATTATGAACAGATAATAATTTTTGACCCAAAGTCTCATTAGCAACAATTAAATGCCTAACATAAGCCTTAGTAAAATTCTTACAACAATAACAATCACATTCACTATCAACAGAAGTAAAATCCTCTTTATATTTATTATTTTTAAGATTTATCTTACCATCCAAAGTAAAAGCATGACCATGCCTAGCTAACCTAGTAGGAAGTACACAATCAAACATATCTACTCCTCTCATAACACCTTCAAATAAATCAGTAGGTTCTCCTACCCCCATTAAATATCTAGGCTTATCCTCTGGTAAGTATTTTAAAGCATATTCAACCATCTTATACATAGTATCTTTATCTTCACCAACTGAAGTACCACCAATACTATATCCATCAAAATCCATCTTAACTAATTCCTTAGCACACCAATGCCTCAAATCTTCATACTCTCCACCTTGTACTATACCAAACAAACTCTGATGTTCATTATTAAATACATCCTTACCTCTCTTAGCCCATCTAACAGTCCTCTCTGTACTAGCCTTAGTATATTCATAAGTAGCAGGATAAGGAATACACTCATCAAAACTCATCGCAATATCACTATCTAACTTATTTTGAATTTCTATAGATTTTTCTGGAGTAAGAAGTAACTTATCACCATTTAAATGACTCTTAAACATTACACCTTCTTCACTAATATCCTTAGGACGAGCCAAAGAAAACACTTGGAATCCTCCAGAATCAGTTAATATTGGACCATCATAATTCATAAACTTATGAAGTCCTCCTGCCTTATTAACAATATCTTCTCCAGGTCTTAACCATAAATGATAAGTATTACTAAGAATAATACCACTACCTATCTCTTTTATATCTCTAGGATCCAACGTCTTAACCGTAGCCTGAGTTCCAACAGGCATAAACATAGGCATCTCATATACACCATAATTAGTCTCTAATCTCCCATATCTAGCCTTACCATCTTTATGTATCAAATTATATTTAATCTTCATACTATCCCTCACATCACAAAAATTATAACAAAAAAGAAGATATTTGTAAAATATCCTCAAATATAACAAAAATTCAAACTTTTAAACGGACCTTCGGTCCTGCTGGACGGAAGGAGACGACTACTAGCTGAGGCAGCTCGAACTGCCATCACTGTCCACGCTACAGCCCGCAGAGCCAGCGCCCGCGCCCACAAGGCCATACGGATAAGCGCCGGCGCCCAACCCCGAAACGAAGCAGCGCACATCGGAAGAGTAAATACTACAATTACTACTTCCAAAGGCAGTTAATAATGTTTGTTTATTAGTATTATAGTATGGACTATCATTATTATAACTACTAGTAGATTGATTATAAGTTGCACCTGCTCCTCTTAAACCATAGGTTCCGGCAGTCATTCCAGGATTGGCTTGGGCCATTGCTGGGGTTACTATAAATTCTACATAACTTTCTGTTACTATATCATCTACTATGGTATGCTTTAAATAATATATACTATTTAATTCCGATGGATCTGTTACATAACTTGATATTCCTGCTGTTACTGTTCCTTGTTGACAAGTTGTATTTTCCATAGAATTATTTGTTACATAATTTTCACATTCTGATTGAGAATTCCATGATACACCAAAATCGCAACTATTTCCATATTCTGTTGAATTTGCACACCATGCTTGTGTTGGAACAATTGAACTTCCATTTCCTAATGTTTCAGTTGATTTTCTATATATTGTTCCTGTAAATGGTACAACTTCTCCTATAGTTGAGGTTATACCTTTACCATTAGATGATGTGAAGGTTATGGATGCTGTATAGGAACCATTATCTGATTGTTCTGATCCTGTTTCATTTATCCATACGACAAAGTAATAATCTATAGATTGGTTAGGATTTAGATTAGCTTCTGCTACAAAGGTTGAAGTTGATGATGTAGCATTATTAGTAGGATTACTTCCTAGTGTTGTAGCATCTGTTATTAATTTCCATTTTAAGTTAGGTAAGTTATTTACGTTAGAGAAAGATATAGTTCCTTTTAGTTTAGCATTAGCTGTACCTGTATTAGTTAGTGTTGCTTTATATACTTGGCATACTGTATTAGTATTAGCATCTTTACAGTTATTGGTATTATTGATAGCAGTTCCTAATGCTGATTCTAATTGGGGTACTAAATAATCTGTTGTATTAGTATTAGGTTTTAGTTTAGTCACCGTTAAAGTAAGTCCTACATCGGCAGTAGTTCCTGTTACTACATTATTATTGTTAGTTGATAAGGCAAAGTATGCATAGGTAGAACCTGTAATAGTAATAATTAGAGTTAATATTCCAAATGTTAGATACATTATTTTTTTCTTATTCATATTACACCTACTATAATGTAATAATATAATAAAATAATCATAATATCAATATTTATAAGGAATTATAGACAATATTAGTGTATTTGTATCATATAATAACTAATTATATATCTTTAGCTAATTCTTTTATTTCTTTAATGGATTTACCAGTTACTTTAGATATAAATTCATAAGAAACGCTATTTTTTATCATATTCTTTATTGTTGTTAGTATACCTTGCTCTATACCTTTTTCCATACCTTCTTCTTTACCTATTGATATTCCTTCTTCTTTACCTTGTGACATTCCTTGTGATATTCCTTCTAGTAGTCCTATTTCTTTTCCTTCTTCAAAAATACTATTTCTAAATATATCATCTAATCTAGTAGCTTCTACTGCATCCATTACTTTTGTTTCTACTGTCATTTTCTTTAATTTACTCATAAATATTTCTCCTTTCCTTTTACCTATTAATTCTGTTATTATGGGATATATTTCATCTAATGTTTTAGATGAAAATAAGGCTCCCCACTTGAGATAATTTCTTTTTCTTATATATTCATTGTAATATAGTTTTTTTGACTTAACAATGTCTAAATCATAGATTTTAAGACCATTAAAATAAACTATACCGTAACTATTATTTATTATTCGATAATCTAAGATAGGTTTATTAAATCTACTATAATTATTTATATTTATTTGAATTTTTTCTAAATCTTTACTTCTAATTAGAATATCACATTTTTTAAATTTTTCATTTTTTCTTATT
>CAZRJK010000022.1:0-15846 GCA_964600615.1 uncultured Muribaculaceae bacterium
ACTAAATTTTGTTTTCTTGCTCTATCTCCATTATACATTCCTCTTACTTGTGGTAGGGTTACGTGAGATTCATCTACTACCAATAAGTAATCTTCAGGAAAAAAGTCTAATAAACAGGTTGGTGTTTCTCCTTCACCTCTTAATGCTATATGTCTAGAATAATTCTCTATACCTCTACAAAAACCTGTTTCTTCTAACATTTCCATATCATAGTTACATCTTTCTCTTATTCTTTGTTCTTCTATTAATTTACCGTTTTCATGAAAGTATTTACATCTTTCTTCTAGTTCTTCTCTAATTCTTTTAATACTTATTTTTAATTTTTCATCATCTGTTACAAAGTGTGATGCTGGAAAAATAGATACTGTTTTTTTATTTTTTAAAATATGTCCTGTTACGGCATCAAATTCACTTATTCTATCTATTTCGTCACCAAAGAATTCTATTAGTAATCCGTTATTGTGCTCATTTGCTGGTATTATTTCAATAGAGTCACCTTTACTTCTAAAGGTTCCTCTTTTTAAATCTAGTTCATTTCTTTCATATAGCATTTCTATTAGTTTTTTTAATACTTCATTTCTTTCTATTACATCCCCTACATTTAAAGTAAGCATTTTATTTTTATAGTCTTCTACTTCTCCTATACCATATATACATGATACTGATGCTACTACTATAACGTCTCTATTTGATATTAGTGCAGATGTTGCTTTATGCCTTAATTCATCTATTTCATCATTTATTGATGAATCTTTTTCAATATATGTATCAGTTGATGGTACATATGCTTCAGGTTGATAATAATCATAGTAAGATACAAAATATTCTATATGATTATCAGGAAATAATTCTTTAAATTCAGAGTATAATTGACCTGCTAGGGTTTTATTATGTGCTAGGACTAAAGTTGGTTTATTAACATTTGCTATTACGTTTGCTATAGTAAATGTTTTTCCTGTTCCAGTTGCTCCTAATAATACTTGATTCTTTTTTCCATTATTTAACCCTTCTATTAATTCATTAATAGCTTTTGGTTGATCTCCTGATGGTTTATAATTACTTACTAATTTAAACATATTATCACCTTTTTTCTCTAATTATTTTATCATTATTCATAGTTAAAAACAAGGGATTTTTTTCCCTTGTTTTATATTATCTTGATTTTACTTTTTGTGTTGTTTCGCTATCTTTTAACATGGCTTCGTAATAATTTGCTAGATCTTCTCCACCAATTTCTCCAGCATTGATAAGACTAAATGTTGTAAACAATTGTTTATATAATCTTAATGCTCCTTCACAAATAAGTAATTCTTTATCTCTTTTATCATTTTTAATATTTCCAGATGCAACTATTTTATGATTTATTACAATTAAATTTTCCAAACTATTATCTTCACTTTGAGAATAATTTCTTAACAATTCACCATAATAGTAAGGTGTATTTTTATCTTTTAAATACTTATTATCATAGTTTTTACCTACTTTAGTTATTTGCGGTAATCTGATTAAAACATAGTCTTTATGACAAATATACTTTACATTTAATTCATCTAGCGCTTCAACACTTGGAAAAATACTCCCTTTAACTAATAAATTCATATCTTTTTCCCTCCTGAATGTTGTATTTTATCATATATATAATTTATTGTCAAATTTAAATAAAAACAAGAGTATCAGTTAATACTTCTTGTTATTTTACTTTAATAATATGTGTTTTTTTTCTTTTGTTAAGTTTAATTCACTAGATTCAACTTTTACCTTGTTAATAAGCATTATATTTAAAGATTTGGGATCTAAATAATCACTTTTATTTTCAAACTCTATACTATCTGTTTTTTCTATTTGATATATCTTTTTTTCAATATCATTATATATTTTACTAAAATTATTTTTAGATGAATTCCATATGATAAAATATGCATTTTGTATTTTCATATTCTTTCTCCACTAATTATTATTAAAAACATCACGTGTAAATATTTTTTTATTATCTTCTATATTTTTATCAATTCTGTTTGCTAATATTATAGATGACATATCAATAAACTTTGATAAATCATTTATAACTTCGCAATCAAGATATGTATTATCATCTAATTTAGGTTCATAAATTATAATATTAATCCCATTATTTTTTAGCATCTTTATAATATCTATAATTGAACTCTCTCTAAAATTATCACTATTGCTTTTCATTGTTAGTCGATATATTCCAACTATTGATGGTTTTTTATTTTTTATATAGTTTGCAATATATTTTTTTCTAGTATTATTTGAATTAATAATTGCTTCAATTAAATTTTCTGGAATATTACGATAATCACTGTATAATTGTTTACTATCTTTGGGTAGACAATATCCACCGTATCCAAATGATGGATTATTATAATAATCTCCTATTCTTGGATCTAATGATACTCCATTAATAATATTTTTTGAACTATATCCTTTATCTAATGCAAAAGTATCTAGTTCATTGAAAAATGCAATCCTCATTGCTAAATATGTATTTGAAAATAATTTAACTGATTCTGCCTCGTCAGAATTCATATATAAAATATTAACACTAGGATTGTCTGAGCTCGTTCTTAATATTTCCGCAAATTCTTTTCCTTCACTTAAGTTAGAACCAATTATAATTCTTGATGGATATAAATTATCATGAAGTGCTTTTCCCTCCCTTAAAAATTCAGGTGAAAAAATAATTTTCATATTATATTTATTTTTTATTAAATTTGTATAGCCAATTGGTACTGTCGACTTAATAATTATTATTGCGTTTTTATTAACACTTTTTATTTTAGTTATTACATCTTCAATAGAAGAAGTATCAAATGAATTAGTTTTAGAATCAAAATTTGTTGGTGTACATATTATAATGTACTTTGAATTTTTAAAAGCGACCTGGTAATTACAAGTGGCTTTTAGATTCAAGTTTTTATTATTTAAATATAAATAAATATCCTCATCTTCAATTGGACTAATATTATTATTTATCATATTAATTTTTTCTTTATCTATATCATAAACTATAATATCATTTTTGACACTAAGAAGAACTGATAAAGAAAAACCTACATATCCTGCGCCAACAACACAAATTTTCATTTTTTATTATAATTTCTTAACAGGATTAATTCCAAGAATTTTCATTCCATTAGATAACACTGTTTTAGTTGAATTTAATAGTGCAAGTCTTGATTTTCTTACTAATTCATCTTTTTCATTTAAGACAGATATATTTTTATAATATCTTGAAAATTTTTGAGCTACATCGTATAAATAATTTGTAATAATTACTGATTCTTGTGTATTATATGAATTATCTACAACTTCTTGGAAGTCATATAAACTATTTATTAATGAATATTCTAAATCTTCTTTGAATTTATAAACATCTTCATCAAATTCACAGTAATTTGCTTTTTCTAAAATAGAATTTATTCTAGCGTAATTGTATAATAGGTAAATAGCAGAATTACCTTGAAAATCTGTTGCTGATTCTAAATTAAAGTTAACAGTTCTTTTTCTATTTACATTTAGCATATTGTATTTAATACAAGATGCAGCTAAATCTGCAATTTCAGCATCTGATAAATATGTTCCTTTTTCTTTAAATGTCATTGCTAATTTTTCTTTTGCTTTTTCAATAAATTCTTCAAGAAGAACAACTTTTCCTTCTCTTGTAGCCATCTTGTCACCATTTAATAGAACAAAGTCATATGAAACAAGTTTTGGAGCAGTATATCCTAAAATATCAAGTGTTGCTGTTATTTGTTGCATATAAACTTCTTGATCTTCTCCTAAGACTATAACATTATTTTCTTTATTTCTTTCTAATTTTGAGATGGTATAAGCTATATCTCTTAAAGGATATAATGATGTTTTATCTTCTCTAGTAAGAACTAGCACTGGAGATTTTGTTGGAATGTCATATTCACTTAAATCAACATATAATCTACCATTTTCATCTTCATGTAATTTTCCTTTGGCTTTTAATTTTTCTAGTATTTCAGTTGTTTTGTTTTCAAAAACAAAATCAGATTCGTGAGTAAATCTATCCCATTTAATATCCATTTTTCTAAATATTTCTTGTTGTCCTTCAACACAAATATCTGTAATCTTCTTAAATTTATCTCTAACTTCTTCATTACCATTTTCCAATTCATGTAAATAATAGAAAATCTTTTCTTCTATTTCTTTATCTGTTTTACTTATGTCATTTATTTCAATATATAACTTTAACATATCGCTAAATGTTATAGTATCAATATTTCCTAATTTTTCAATACCTACTAATAACATTGAAATTTGTTTTCCAATATCATTTATAAAGTAATTAGTTTCTACATTGTATCCTTCAAATTTATATAGTCGAACTAAAAAATCTCCTATAATACTATTTCTTGATCTTCCAATATGAGGTGAAGCGTTTGGATTAATTGATGTATGTTCTATTAAGAGGTCTTTTCCATTTCCTATTCCACTTGAACCATAATTGTTTTTTTCAAAACTAATAGTTTCTAATGTTTCTTTTGCTAAAAAATCTCTATTAATGGTAAAGTTTAAATATGGTCCAATAACTTTAACATCTGAAATAATATCTTTATTCATATTTAATTTTTCTAAAATAGCTTTAGCTTTTTCATGTGGATTTTTTACACCATCTATATCTATTGTAAAACATGGTACAGCAAAATCTCCCATTTCTTCCTTAGGTGGTCTTACAACATCAACATTATCTAGTTTAATACCTACATTTTCTATTTCTTCTTTAATATATTTTTTTAAATTCAACATAAAATCCCCTCTTTCATTATTAAAATTTAATTTGCATATATTATAACCAAAACTTATGAATAGTCAAGTATTTTTATTTAAAATTATTAATAATTTCTAACAATATTTTTTCCCAGTTATTTTTATAATATTTATTTTTAAACTTTAAGATTTTTTCCTTATAATAAGGTGCTTTTTTTATAAAATGATTTATTTCTTTAGCTGATATGTTATCTGCAATTTCTCCTAAATCATATTTTTCAATCATTTTAGCATTATAATTTTGTTCGTATGTACTCAAAGGTATTAAATATACTGGTATTTCTATTGATATAGATTCACTCAATAATTGATGTCCAGCAGTAGAGACTAAGCAATATGCATTTTCTAAATCATTTTTAAATTTACTGGAATATGTTTTAAATATAATATTATTAGAATTAACATTAAATTTTTCTTTTGTATAAATGATTATGTCATAATTTGATATTTTTTCTAAGGCTTTTACTATTTTTTTATATTTATCTGAATTTTCATATGGAGAAAAATATACTAATATATGATTTTTTTTGCTTATTATTTTATTTAATGGAGATATAATTGGTGTTACCACTTTAACATTTTTTTCTTTTATAACTATTGGAAAAAAAGATGATATTACTTTATATGCATATTTTGGAAAAAAATAATTAATTCTTTTCTTTTCCTCTAAAATAGAATAGTTACTTATTTTCATTTCATCTAAATATAAAAATTTCGATTGTTGTTCCATACAAATTAAAGGTTTATCAATTGCATAAGAATATTGGGCAACATTAGGCTCATAATCCGTAATTACTAAATCTGGCACTCCAGAAAATGCTTTTTCTACATTTATAGAAAAATTTAAGAACTCAGAAAACTGATCTATGTTTCCTTCATTATATCTATTCATAGAAGTTACAAAATCAATGCCTTTTGAATTACATGCTATCCATGGAATACTAATTTCTAATACTTTAAAATTTGAAAATTTTTTTTCAAAATAATTAATATTATTTTTTGTTGTTGCTATAACTATTTCATGATGATTATTCATTAATAAATTTATTACATTGGTTTGTCTACTTAAATGTCCATTACCAATTCCACATATTCCTATTAATATTTTCATTCAAAAAATGTCTCCATAATATGCTTGTTATCTTTATCTTTAGTTATTTTAACAATTGAACCATTAATTAATGTATGTACTGGGTCCGTATGTCCAATATCTGTATTTATGAAAATAGGAATATTTAAATCATAAAGATTATAATTAACTGCATATTTTAATGTTGTACCTGTATAATTAATTTCATTTTCTATTCTTCCAAACAAAATTCCTTTGCATCCTATAAACCAACCAGCATTTTTCAATTGCCACATTGTTCTTAATATATCTTCATTTGTCATTTCTGCTACATCAAAATACCAAATTATTCCATCTTGGCTATATTTTTTTATGAATTTTTTTACACAATCATATTTTGTTCCAATTATATCTTTTAACGAATCAAGACATCCACCAATAATTCTTCCATTTAATTCCCTATCTTCAGTAATACATTCCCATGACTGTTTTATTTTATTTTCATCAATTTTATATCCATATTCAGTTTGTTTAGGAGTTAATCCTTTTAAAAATTCTACATTATTTTTTATCATTGTCTCAGGTAAATCATCATCACCAAATGACTTGGCATTAAAACTATATATTGTTGCAATATCAAATTTTGTTGTTATGTAGAATAATAAAGGTGTAATATCAGATTGTCCTTGTATCCATTTTATATTCTTTTTTATATGATTAAAATTAATAAAATCCAATATTTGAACTAAATAGTCTCCACCTGAGCATGCAATTAATGCTTTAACATTAATATCACTTATAGCCTTGTTTAATTCAACAGATCGATTAAATGCTGATGAACTAACTCCATTTTTGCTATTTCTTACATATTTATCTTCAATTACCTTAAAACCATAACTATTCAAATTTTTTAATGCTTTTTCTAATTTTTTGATTTTTTTACTTTTTACCCCATTTGAAGGTGAAATTATTTCTATTATATCATTTTCTTTTAATTTTTTAGGATAAATCATTTTTTCAACTCCTTTACTTTTTCATTCTTTTTGTATCCTAGTCTATCTAAACATTTTATTAAAAACTCCTTATATAATCCTTGAATGTCACTATATTTGTCCTTATTATTTTCATATTCATTGACTATTCCAACTAAGTATCTATAAAAATTACTTTGATTTCCCATTTCAATAGATCTATTTAAATTATAGTAGACAAGTGACATTTTATAAATCAAATCATTACTAGAGTTAACAATTTTATTATCATTTAAACTATCAATACTTGTAACAATATCATTAAATTTCCTAATATTATTTGTATATTTATTTAGTTTTTCATAATCAATGATTACATCATTACTATTAATTATTACTATTATTTTTAATAAATCCTGATAATCAATATTTTTACCATTTATTTCTAAATTATTTTTTTCAATAAATTTGTTTAGTTTATCAGACCATAATGTAATTTGACGCTCATCTGCATTTCTACATATTTCATATGTTAAAAATCTACTTCTTAAATCATAATTTCCTTTTATTAATTTTTCAACTTTTAATACATGTGTACTTTGATTTGCACCTATAATATTAATTAATACATCATCGTTATTCTCTAATAATGAATTGATAAACATTAATTCTTGTAATGAATATTTTAGTTCACCATTTTCTTTTAATTCTTCAAAAAAATTAGGGTTATTTTTTAATGAACTATATAATTTTTGATTTGTATATAATTTTGATTCTATTAAGAATTCTTTCGGTATTAATTTCATTTGTTTTAAAAATTTAGAAATTTGTTTTAAAGCTGACAGATCATATTCTTCTAATTTTTTTAAAATATCATTAGATACGTTATTATTAACTAACATTACAAATAATTCATCTGCTGTTATATTAATGTGATATTTTTCAATAAAATCTTTTAACGATTTTAAACTTATATCTCCAAAGCCATAAAAACTCTTTGCGTTTTGTCCTATCATATTTGATAAAGAATTTTCTATAACTAAATTTCTTATTTGCGCTAATTTTGGAATACATTTATGTGGATGAGTATCACCATATCTAATATAAAAATTATTATCATAAATTTTACCATCCGATATAAAAAATTGAATTTCTTCTATACATTTGTAAAGTGGTATATGAAAATGTGGATATCCATTAACGAACTCACAATTAGTAAATATCTCTGTAGGATTTGTTATGGAAAATGTTCCATCTGTATATTTTTTTGTATAAATTAGATTTTCGTTTGTATATAAATGTTTGGACTTAATATATTCTATTAAAGGTGTGCTATATTTTAAATATCTATTTTCTTCTGTAGTATATATCATTTATATTTCCTCCTTACTATCGTGTTCATTAAATGAAGTAGGCATAAAGGATATTTCATGATGAACTCCCTGTGGGCAATATTTGCAATATTCAAAACATGTATTTTTACATTTATTTAGATTTTCTAATTTCATAAACTCATCTATTTCTTCATAATTTATCTTATATTGATATTTGCTTTTAAAATATTCATGACCTGGGCATGGATCAATTGTTCCATTGGGATAAAACGTAAAATGTTTACCACTCCAATGGCAATTTTCATTATCTTTATGGTATTGATACAATTCTGTTCCATCATTATAGTAACTATTTAATGATCTTATAATGTTTTCTTTTATATTATTATCTTCAACTCTTTCATCAATTATTTTTTTCATTTTTGGAATTATATTAGTTTTAAAATCACTTATTTCTTGAGAAGTTAATCTTAATTCTGGTAAATTAATTGCATCTTCTAAATATGAAGGCCAAAACAGATTTACACCGCTATCTATTGCATAATTAAGTAATTCTGGCATTTGTTTATAATTATCTTTCATTATTATAGTTTGAATAATAAATATAAATTTATATTTTTTTCTTAATTCTTTAATAACTTCAACTGCCATCATACTTTTATCAAAAATAAGCCTATTCCCCCTTGTTTCAATAATGCTTTTTTCATCTAATCCATATATTGATAAAACAATTTGATCTAGTCCATTTTTTAACCAAAGTTCTAAATTCTCTCTTGTAATATTCCATCCATTTGTATTTATTCTTGTCGCTAATCCATATTTTTTTGCAATTTTTATGTAATCATCGATGTTTTTTACCATAGTTGGCTCACCGCCAGAAATACATATATATGATCCGTTTAATTTTTTTATATTTTTACATATTTTTTCAAAAATATTTATATCAAAAATATTATTTTTTTCATTTTTTAATTTAAAATTTTCTTGTCTATCACGGCAACACTTACAATTTCCAGGACATCCAGTTGTTATTTTTACAATAAAATTAAAATCTTTATTCATTATTTTCACCTTTACATAATATTTTGTTTCCTTCTTCTATTATTGTATTCATTGATGCAGAGACATATTTAATGTTATTATTTATTAGCAATTTGTTAACAATTGTTAATATTTTTTTAGAATTACTTTTATTTAAAAATATTGGTGATGGAAGTTTTCCATCAAATAAAACTGTTTCACCACATAATAGTCTAGTAAATTTTTGATATAAATACCAGTGAGACTCTTCTTTTGATATGTAATGAATATTACTATCTCCTTTATTAATATAAGGTAATAGAAATCCAATTATCTTTAAATTACTATTATAATAATATTTATTGTTATAAAAATATCGGTCATTAATGTTAAATATAGAGGGATCTTTATCTTTTATGTCTTCTTTTCTTACTGATATAAAACTTGTTGCACCTATAACATATCCATTCTTAATTGCAATATAATTATCTGAAATTAAATTATATTTATATGTTGATGCTATACTTAATGCTGAAGATGTTTTTCCTTGCCAAAAATCTCCTATTACAAGTAGTGCTTTATTTTCTTTTGCAACACACGAAGCCGGTATTATTAAAATGTTCTCATTTATAAGTAATCTTTGAAAACACTGTGTTACGAATTTTGCAATATAGCTTATATTCTCACCTATGTCGCCATACAAGATTATTTTATTACTTTTAATACTATAATTTGTTTTTTTAGATTCAACAATTGTAATTGTTAAATCAATTTTTATTTTTTCACTATTTGGAATTTTAATTATGCTAGGGCAAAATCTCTTTAGCCAAAAATCTAACATCTCGTTTGCTGTTTCGTATGATTTAATTGATATAGTTTTGTTAAAACAATTATAATAATTTGTCATAATCTTCACCACCTTAATTATTTATATAATTAACCAATAATCTATCTATTCTTTTTTCTTTTTTTAATTGTATCCCTATTCCTCCAGAATTTATCCATTTATCAATATTTTTGCCATAATCATCAATTAAAATATTTTCTTTTGCATTGACAACTATATTTTTATCAATGTAATAAGGTATAGTAATAATCTTTATATTATTTAATTTTTCAGAAATAAATCTTTTTTTTGCAAATTTTTCGTTAATTGAATATACATGTGTAAGAATTATTACTTTATTATTTTTAGATATTTTCTTTAAAGTAGTTAAGTTATTTTCTATTTCATTACAGTTTTGTAACAAATAATTCCAAGATAAATTTCTAAATGTTTCTTCAGAATTTCCTTTCATTTTTATTTCTTTATTTATAAATTTCGGAGTATCAACAAGTACACCATCAAAATCTATATAAATTACTCTTTTCATAAAACCTCCTATTATCTATTTGATTTTTAGCATATTTATATCCTCTTTGTAATTATTTCTATTTCAGTTTGGTTATAAGTTATTATTATTTTAATTCTTTAAAGCATAGATATTTACCTTCAAATAAAAAAACGAGACCCCAGTTTTACTGATAGGTCTTCTATTAAGGCACAAAAAAATTAAGAGATAAATAAATAAAAAAGCAAAAATCTATTAGTATATTCCATTTATTATAATTGTTTTTAAAATTTAATATTAATTTCATTGTGCACCTCTCAAAAAAAATATTAAATTTAAATTACTATATTTTGTAAAAATTGTCAACACTTTTTGTAACGTTATTTATATTAAAATACTTAACTTTAGTTATATTTTAGTGTAAATAATCTATCACAAACAAAGAAATTTATTTTTGATATTTGTTTTAATGAATATATTTGTTATTATTTTTTTGTAAGACAGATATTATATTATTGTAGGTATTGTTATATTTATCTCTTGATCTAGCCAATTAATTTATTGAATTAAACCTGTGTTGGTACAATAGCTATTTAAAATCTCTTTTTATTCAATTTTCTTATTAATTCTCGGCAATTCTACTAATATTTTGATATTAATAAGTAATGTTTTTTCAAAAGAAGAAGAAAAATATTTTTTATTGTAATTATATTAAAAAATGGCACCTATTTTATAAATAAATGCCATTTTAACCACTTTAATATACTTTCTTGATTAATTATACTAATTAAGCTTTTCTTTTAAATATAACCATCTTAATACCTAATCAAATTATATAATGGAAAGTGAACCTATCACCTGAATGTGTATTTTATCATATATATAATTTATTGTCAAATTTAAATAAAAACAAGAGTATCAGTTAATACTTCTTGTTATTTTACTTTAATAATATGTGTTTTTTTTCTTTTGTTAAGTTTAATTCACTAGATTCAACTTTTACCTTGTTAATAAGCATTATATTTAAAGATTTGGGATCTAAATAATCACTTTTATTTTCAAACTCTATACTATCTGTTTTTTCTATTTGATATATCTTTTTTTCGTCTTCTATGTATTGATAAATATACTCTATTTTATTTTTATTGTGATATTTAGATAAATCTATTACATAATCTGATTCTTTATCTGACAAAATCTTTTCTCCATCATCGATTACTATTTCATCTTTAGGAATGATAGATTCTATTTCTTTTATACCAATTTCTTTATGACTATCATAATGATATATTTCAATGTTAGAATCCTTTTTTATAATTGAATTTATTGTTTCTATTAATATTCTTTTCTGATAATTATTTATTTTATTTAAATTGCCATAGATTACACAGAAATTATGTACATTTATTTCCTTATTTTTTTCAAAAATAGAGTTTATGTGTGCTATGGTAATATGATTTATATTGCTGTCTTGATAGCTTACAATTCCATTTGAAACAATTCCATTAAAGATTTTTACTTTTTCTTCATCATATATTTTTTTGCATATTTCATAATATAATACTGCATGGCGTGTTGCTTCTGTGTCAGGGCTTGATGCCATTATAGTTTGTTTAGATGTTATTAATTGTAATCCGTTTATTCCTTTAAACCCTTTAAATTTATATGTTGGACTTTGAAATATATCATGGGACAAATTATATAATTCTGGTATTGGTATAGTTTCTAATTCCTTCTTTGTTTTATAAATGTTATCTACATTTTGGGATATTATATCTCTATTCATTTTTAAACCTCCTTTGTTTTAATTATTTACTCCATGCGTTACCATTACTGTATCATAAGTTATTTTTTTAAATGTGTATCCATTTTGCTTTCCATATCTAATTATACTTCTTAGTGCGTTTGTTGTTGTATATTTTACATCATGCATTAGGACAACGTTTTCTCTATTTGGAGATATATTATTTATTACATTAGCATATACACCATCTATACTAGCTCCTGCTGCATCTCCAGAGTCTACATTCCAATCAAAGTAATGATATCCTCTTTTCTTTACTTCGCTTGTTAATGTTGTCATTATGCCTTTGCTATATCTGCTACTTACTGTATTTGAACTTCCTCCAGGAAAACGTGATATCATGCTTTTTTCACCTGTTATTCTTTCTACTCTATTACTGACTTGATTTAAATCATTAAAATAATTATCTACTGATGCATATACTATTCCGTATTGATGTGATGCTGTATGTAATGCAACTGTATGTCCTTCATCATATTCTCTTTTTATTAAATAATCTGGTCCATAATTTGTTACAAAGAATGTTGCTTGTACTCCTTCTTCTTTTAGAATATCCAATATTATATTTGTTGTTCCTTCGTTTGGTCCATCATCAAATGTTAAATATACTATTCCTTTTCCATTTCCTCCACTTGAAGGTCTAATTATTGACCACTTTTTCACAGTTATGTTTCTTTCTTTTGTTATTTCGTTATTGCTATTATCAATTACTTTATATGTAACTTTATATGTTCCTGGTGTGTTTATGTCTATATTATTAGTGACTTTAACTTTATTAGTTAAATCTCCATCGCAATTATCAGTAGCAGTATAACCATCTTCGTTGTATTTATTTCCTACATATAATGTTATATTGTCACTCCCCTTTAATGTTATAGTAGGTTTTTCTATATCTTCATATTTAATATTTCTTGTTATTGTACTCACATTTCCTGAAGAATCACTTACTTTATAAGTTATATTATCTTTATAATTCTTTATTTCTACTTTATTAGTTAAATCTCCATCATATTCGTCTGTAGCACTATATCCTAATTCTATATATTCTTTATTTGGACATACATATTCTACATTATTACCTTTTAATTTTATATCTGGTTTTATATTATCAATTACTTTTACTTTTCTTTTTTTAATTATATTTATTAAACCAAATTTTAATTTGTATTCTATTTCATATGTTCCAATTTTTTTATTATTAATATTATCTTTTACTATTACTTCTTTTGTATAATTTTTAAACAAATTTTTAGCTGTATAATCATTATTATTAAATTCTGTATTATAGTTTATTTCTATATCCTTATTTTTAAATTGTATATATGGTATTGTTATCATGGATATTATTAATGCTACTGTTAAACTAAATATTATAATTAATAATGTATTTGTAACATTTAGTTTTTTTCTGTTAATATCATTTGTTATTTCATTTTTATTATCTTTTTTTTCATGTGTTTTTATACTTTTGTTTACGATTTTACTACTCATACTACCACTTCTAACTAATATAATTTTATATCTTTACATTTTTCTACTTTATATTTCCAATATTCTTCGTGTAAGTTATACGATAATTCATTTATTTTATTAAAATATGATTGATATTCTTTATCTCCTAAATTTGATAATCCAATTACTATATACGGATTATCTGCAAATATTATCGCCATATCGTGTAATGCAGAACCTGCCCAGCCACTTTTACTTGCTACTTTATAGTTATTCTTTCCTTTTATGAATTTAGGATGTGATTTTAAGAAATTATTCATTAATGGTGTCCCATATTCTTCATTTTCAGTATAAAAACGATATAATTCTTCCATATAAATTGTTGCATCATGGGCATTTGTCACACCCCAATTTGTATTTTGAGTAAATATTCCTATTGTTCCTTTTTCTTGCCAAAATTTTAACATATTAACTCTTCCAAATCTATCCATAAGCATGTTATGAGCTGCATTATCACTATGAACTGTTGAATACTCAAGTAATGTTTTTACGTTATATTTTACATTTAATGGCTTATTTTTTAGTATTCCACTTCCTGTATTATAATATGCTGATGTATATGTTAATTCTTCATTTAAATCTATTTTACCAAGACTTGCCATTTCATATAAATATATATCTTTTGGTGCTTTAATTGAACTTGCAGAAAATATATTTTGATTTGCATTATAACTTACTGTAAATCCAGTATATATATCTTTATATGTATAAGCAAAATAATTAATTGAACTATTATAATAATTATTTATTTCGTTAATTACATTTTTTACACTATCTGGTAATTTATTCATATCTGTTTTAGAATTTAAACACTTTACTAATTCTGAAGCAGCAATATTCTTTAATATGTTACTATCTACTTCTTTTCCTTCTTGTATTAGTATACTTTCCTCATTCTTTTTTTCTATTTTAAATATTGATTTTTCATATTCATTTATTTTTTTCCCATAGAAAAAAGTTTTAGCGGATAGTAAACAAACCGCTACAAATATTAATATTGGAAGAATAAATTTTAATATATTTTTTTTCTTTTTGTTTATCCCTATTTTCTCTTTTTTATTATCTTCATTATCTAGTGATATTATTGATTGTGTCTCTTTATATGTATTGATATTATCTGTTTGTATTTGTTCTATATTTGTTTTTATAGTATCTTCGTTCATGTGAAATAATGGATTTTCATCTATCTCTTTTTCTTTAATAGGACTAAATATATTTAATGGATCATTATTATTCATATTATCACACTACTCTTCTATTATAATTTTAGCATACAATGTTTCTTTATTCAATTAAAAAATAGTATCTTTTTAATACTAATTTTTATCTTCCTGCTCCCCCAGTTTTTTCATCTTGATTAATGGCTCCGTTGTACTTTTTATCTATTTTTTCTCTTAATTCATTTAGTTTCTTTTGAAATTCTTCTTTTTTTGTATTATCTGTTATTTGACTAACAGCGGTTTGAGCTTCTGAAACACTTTGATATGTTTGATCTGTTTCTGCTTTTTTTACTAGTTCTTCAGCATTTGATATTTCTTTTTCTTTTATAATTATTTCATCTGCATTTTTCCAACATTCTGTATATGGTATATTTATGTCTAATTCCGTTATTAAATATACCATTAAATTTATTATTGTTGGTACTAAAAATACTATAGCACAATAAATTATTCTTTTGATAGATTTGGTTATATTTTTTTTTGCTTCATCATTAGATGCTATTATATTTTTAAACATATCTATTGATATTATTATTATTAATCCAATAGGTATTGCTGTAAAAACTACATTTAATATTTTTTTTATAAATAATACTACTCTAAGTGTACCTGGTTCATTACATACTTCAATTAAATGAAATAAATTAATCATACTATCACCTACTTGTTTATTATAACATATTATTTAGTATATAACAATTATTTTAAATTTAAATTTTCTGTGCTAATATCTTCTTTAGTTATTGTTTTTAATATATCTTTTC
>CAZRJK010000023.1:0-14184 GCA_964600615.1 uncultured Muribaculaceae bacterium
TTCACATGTGTGCTTACATTGTTTTTCATATCCTGCTTTATCTGTTTCTTTTCCGTCTTCTCCGTAGTATTTTCCTTTGTATATTTCACATGTGTGCTTACATTGTTTTTCATATCCTGCTTTATCTGTTTCTTTTCCATCTTCTCCGTAGTATTTTCCTTTGTATATTTCACAGATATGATTACATTGTTTGTTATATGTATCTTTATCTACTATAGCTCCATTTTCTCCATAATATGTTCCATTAAATATTTGGCATACTCTTTTTTCTGGACTTATTGTTACTTCAGTAGTTGCTGATACTGTTTTGTCTTCTTTTTTCAATATTACTATATCTTGTTTTGCAGTATTACTTGGTCTATATTTTTCAAGATATTTTCTTGTTCCTGTTGCTGATACAGTTATTTTCATTGTTTTTGCTGCTTTAGCACTTGTTTCTGGTACTTTTATTTTAAATTTTGCACCATTAGTAAATGAACTCTTTTCAGCATTATTTGTATCTAATATTTTTGTTCCTGTTGGAGCGTTAGTTAATGTTACTTTATATGTACTTGCATTTTTTATACTTGCGCTTATATCGTTTGATACATAGTAATAGGTATTTCCTTCTTTTACTAATTTCATAGTTTTATTAGCGTTTGCTACGGAAATAGTTGGTGTTGTATTATATCCTTTATTATTCTTTGCAGTTGCTGATAATGCTTTAGCATCTTTTACTATTTGACTACCACTATTATTCCAGTATGTATCTGGCATATAGTTACTTTGATATAACCAAATTGCTAATTGTGTTACTAGATATGATCTGTCATCAGTTGCAGATTTATCTAATAGATATAATATACCACCATCATTAACTTCACCTACTGATGTAAATGTAGTTCCTTGGTCTGCCCCTTTCTTTTCTGGTGTTACACACCATCCATATCCTGCTGTGGTATGGAATTTTGCTTCCTTTCTAGTACTAACTAAATTAATATATGTTTTTTTATCTAAAGTTATTTTTTCTCCTGTTGCTGCATATACGGTAGCTATTCCTAAAATTGAGATTATTGTTACTATAGTTATATATAGTAAGTTTTTTAAGTATTTTTTCATCAAAAACCCTCCTTATGAGTGAATATTTTAGCATATTGCATATATAAAAGTCAAGTAAAAAGGAAAATGTTAAACATTTTCCTCTTCTTTTATTTCTTCTTCATTCTTTTCTTCTGATTTTTTTTCTTCTTTCTTAGGTAAAACTTCTTTTCTTGAAAGGTTTAATTTGCCTTTTTTATCATATCCTGTAGCTTTAGCTATTAGTTCATCACCTACTGCTACTACATCACTTGTTTTATTTACTCTTTTGTTATCTAATTGTGATATATGGATTAAGCCTTCACATCCTGGCCATAATTCTACGAATGCTCCAAAATCTTGAACAGATGTTACTTTTACATTATATACTTTGCCTATTTCTGGTTCTCTTACAATGTTTTTAATCATTTCGGCGGTTTTTTCTATTATTGCTTTATCAGTGTGATAAATTATTACTCTACCATCATCTTCTAAATCTACTTTTACAGCATCTTTATCTTGGACTGTTTTTACGTTAGAAGCTTCTAGAATTATTTTAGTTATCATTTCACCGCCACGACCAATTACATCTTTAATCTTTTCTGGATCAATAGTAAATGTTTCTATTTTTGGTGCATATTTAGATAATTCTTTTCTTGGTTCTGGGATACATTGTTCCATAACATCTAATATTTCCATTCTTGCTTTTTTGGCTTGAGCTAGAGCTTCAGATAATATTTCTCTACTTACACCTTTTATTTTTATATCCATTTGTAAAGCACAAATTCCTTTTCTAGTTCCTGCTACTTTGAAATCCATATCTCCCATATGATCTTCTAGTCCTTGAATATCAGTTAGGATTGTATATTTATCATCTTTCGTTATTAATCCCATAGCGATACCTGCTACTGGAGCTTTAATTGGTACACCTGCTGCCATTAATGATAGACATCCTGCACAAATTGATGCTTGACTTGATGATCCGTTACTTTCTAATACTTCACTTACTACTCTTATAGTATAAGGAAATTCTTCTTCACTTGGAATTACTTGTGATAAGGCTCTTTCGCCTAGGGCACCATGACCTATTTCTCTTCTTCCAGGTGCTCCATATCTTCCAGTTTCTCCTACACAGAATGCTGGGAAATTATAATGATGCATAAATCTTTTTGTATCTTCTAGTCCAAGACCATCTAAGATTTGATGTTCTCCTAAAGCTCCTAGAGTTGTTGTTGATAATACTTGAGTTTGTCCTCTAGTAAATAATGCTGAACCATGTGTTCTTGCTAATAGGTCTACTTTAGCTGCTAATGGTCTTATTTCGTCCATTGCTCTTCCATCTGGTCTTATATGTTTATCAATTATTAATCCTCTTACTTGTTCTCCTTCGATGTTATCTACTATTTTCTTTACGTCACTTAGGATTGAATCTATTTCTTCATTATCCTTTTCTTTTTCTGTAAAGTATTCAATAGTATCTTCTTTTACTTTATCAATTGCTGCATATTTTTCTAATTTGTCTTTTATTTGAATTGCTTCTAACATTTTATTTTCGGCATATTCTTTTACTTCATTAATTAATCCTTCATCTAATACTTTTAATTCTACTTCTATTTTTTCTTTTCCTACTTCTTTTCTTATTTCTTCTTGGAAAGAAACTAGTTCTTTGATTGCTTCGTGTCCAAACATTAATGCATCTACCATATCTTCTTCTGATACTTCGTGAGAACCAGATTCTACCATGTTAATAGCATCTTTTGTTCCGGCTACAGATAAGATAATATCGCAATGTTCTATTTGTTCTGCGGTAGGATTTATTACAAACTCATTATCTATTCTTCCTACTACTACTCCTGCTACTGGTCCATCAAATGGAATATCACTTATCATTAATGCTAAAGATGATCCAAATAAAGCAGTCATTTCTGGTGTGCAATCTTGATCTACTGATAATACTGTATTAATTACTTGTACTTCATTTCTAAATCCTTCAGCAAATAAAGGTCTTATTGGTCTATCAATTAGTCTTGCTGCTAATATTGCTTGGTCAGTTGGTCTTCCTTCTCTTTTGATAAATCCTCCTGGTATTTTACCTACTGAGTATAGTTTTTCTTGGTAATTTATTGTTAATGGGAAAAAATCTGCTGATGAGGCATTGCTACTCATAACACAAGCAGATAATATTGCCGTTTCTTCATATCTTACTAAGCAGGCTGCATTTGCTTGCTTAGCTAATTCTCCAACTTCAACTACTATTTTTCTTCCCCTAAAATCAAATTCAAATTTTCTTTCTTCCATAATTCTTCTTTCCTCCAAAATAAGAGCACTCAAAAAATAGAGTGCTCAAATTATTTAATTTATTTTCTTAATCCAAGTTTACTTACTATTTCTCTATATTTCTTTACATCAGTTTTAATTAAATAATTAAGTAAACTTCTTCTTTTACCAACTTTAATCAAAAGTCCTCTTTTAGAGTGTTTGTCTTGTTTATTTTTTTGTAAATGTTCTGTTAAAGCATTAATCTCTTCTGTTAATATTGCTATTTGAACTTCTGGAGATCCAGTATCTTTTTCGTCTCTAGCATATTTCTTGATAATTTTTGCTTTTACATCTTTCTTTAAAGCCATAATATTCCTCCTTTTATATATTTTTCACCAATTACTTAGTATATGTAAGAGGTACAAGATACCAAGTAATGGAACAACATAATAATAATATAAATTTTGTTATTTGTAAATAGTTTTTATTTAATTTGTTTATTTAATTTTAGCATTGTAAAGATATTTATTATTAATAAGAATAGAATTAGGATATCAATTATGCTCCATATTACTGATGATTTTACTAATATACCTATTAGTGAAAATAATATTATTATTATTTTTATTTGATTATTATTTTTATCTTTTCTGTTATTTAAGAAATTTATTCCTTTTAGAGTAAAAAAATAAGAACTTAAGATTGTTGATATGGCAAAAAGGAATATTATTATACATATTAGTACTTTACCTGTTATTCCGTAGTAATTGTTAAAGGTATTTATTAGTATTTCAATACCATTTATTTTACCAATATAATTATTTTGATTATTTATTATTATTAATCCTGTTATGGTTATTATTATGGTTATAAAGTGTGTACCTAATACTTGAAATAGTGCTTGATTTTCTTTGTTATTACTTATTGTTGATGCTATACTAGATGTTCCTAGTCCTGATTCAGTAGCAAATATTCCTCTTTGTAGTCCTGCTATTAATATTTTTTTTAATTTGTTATTATTTAATCCATCTTCTATTATTATTGTAATTGTTTTTATAATATTTATTTTTAATAATAATGGTATTGTTATTGATATATATAGTATAGACATTATTGGAACTATCTTAGATATTCTATTAATTATGGTATTTATATTACCAAAGATAAGTATTGATATTATTAGTATAATAGATATTATTAAGAGATTATTATATATTAGATTTAATTCTTTTAGAGATTTATATATAGTATTTGATTGGATACCTACAAATCCTATTTCATAGATAAATATTAATATAATTGTATATACAATGGATAATGTATTGTTATTTAATCCTTTTTTTATGTAATTAAATACTCCTTTATTATTATAAATATATCCTAAGTATGTTTCACAATATGTTAAAATTGATGATAGTATTGATATTATATAAATCCATAGTAATACTCCTGGTCCTTCTAGATAAATAGCTAGGCTTGTTCCTGCTAGAGAACCTACTCCTATTTTAGCTCCTAAGGACATATATAAGGCTTTTATATCTTCTTTATTACTATTTTTTATTGTAGTAATTATTTTTTTAAAATTATAATTAATAAATTTTAGTTTAATTGTAAAATATATACTTGATAATAATACAGAAATAATACTTAGGTAATTAATAATATTTTTCATATATTTATTATATTAGTTATATAATTAAAAATATGTCTAAATTAGGTTATAGTAATACATTTTTTATTAGTATTATCATATGTTATATTGAAATATTAAAAAGGGGTGGATGATATGAATAATAATCAAGAAATGAATACTTGTTGTAATAATTGTTTAGCTGATGTGCTAAAGGTTATTTTAATTTTACAGGATAATGCTGATTGTGGAGATGCTTGTCTAGATACTTGTGATAGAGGTTTTTTAGGTCAACAATTCTCTACTACTTTCTATAATACTAGACCTATTGTTCTTTATACTTATAATACTGGAAATACGCCTTTAGCTATGCCTATTAGTAAGGATCCTACTGAGACTACGACTTCTTCTATTTTCAGAATTGAAAAACTAGATAAGTGTTGTGCTACTTTTAGGGTTCTAGTTGCTACTACAGCCGAAGATGTTACTACTTATACTTCTACTAATTCATTCTTTACTATTAATTTAGATTGTTTATGTATTATTAGATGTTTAGGTGATACTTTTGTAGAAAATATTTAAAAAAAAGAAGCTTAGGCTTCTTTTGTTTTTTTCTTTTTATTTTTTTTATTACTTTCTATTGCTACTCTTTGGACTAGGGCTAGAGATATTATTAAGCTTATAGCGTAACTACCACCGTATGATAAAAATGGTAATGGTATTCCGGTTAATGGTCCTAAGCCCATTACACCCATTAGATTTATGGATATATGTAGGAATAAATACATGCATACACCATAGGCTATTAGGGATCCTGTTAAATCATTTGCTTTTCTTGCTATTATGTAAATTCTATATATTATGAATAGATATAATAATATAATTATTATTCCTACTATTAATCCCCATTCTTCTACTATTATAGGAAATATAAAGTCTGTGTATGATTCAGGTAAATATAAGTATTTTTGAGTACTCATACCTAAACCTTGTCCTGTTATATTACCATTTTTAAATGCTATAAAGCTATTACATAATTGGTATCCGGTTTCATCTTGATAGCGCTCACAAGGATCTTTAAAGTTTAATCTTTGTAATTGATATGGTTTTAAAAATAATCCTTTAGTAAATATTAGGGCTATTGTTCCTATAAATATTAAGCATACTATTAAGGATGAAAACTTAAAGCGACATAGTTTTCCCATTGGTAATGAGAAAAAGACAAAGAAACTTATTAATCCTATTAGCATAGCAGTTCCAAAATCTGGTTGAATTGCTACTAAAACAAATATTATAAATACTGGTATTAATGGTTTTATTAATATCCAACTATTATTTAATGATGCTTTATTTTTGTTATAATAACTTGCTAGAAATAGTATTATTATTACTTTGGCAAATTCACTTGGTTGGATATTTACTGGACCTAGTTGGAACCAGCTTTGGGCATTTTTGGCTGCATATCCATAGGCTGTTAATCCTATTAATCCTAATATTATTAAAACCATGAAGATATATGATAAAGATTTATATGCTTTTGTTGGTATTCTTATAGTTATTAAAAAAAGCAATGAACCAACTGCTGTAAATGCTAATTGTCTAAAAAAATAAATATACGGACTAGACCCATATCGCATGTAACTTTCCATACTGGATGCACTTAATATCATTACTAATCCAAAAATAAAAAAGATTATAGTTGTTATTAATAAAGGTTTATCTATTTTAGAAAATACTCTTTTCATATTATCAATCCTTTAATATATAATAACATATAACTATAATTTTTTAAATATTTTTTATTGGTATTATTTGTTATTAGACACTTTTTATCTAATTTTTTATATTGTTTCTAGAGAATTCTATATCAATAAATTTTCTACTTGCTAAAAAATCACACATATGAACAAATCTTTGTTCTGCTGTTCTAGGTTTAGGTAATACTTCTTTTTTGGCATAACTATCATATGTCCATTCTCCCATATGTGATTCTATCATAGAACATAATTTTCTTATGTCATCTATATCCATATTTAATTTATCTTGATTTTCCATTATATATTTGGATATTAATAATGGATGATCAAATTTTGTATATTTGTCGTGTTCTAGACCACTTTTTAAACCATCGTGTAGTATTAAAGCCATGATGATTAAGTCTTTGTCTCTATCAGTAAATTTACAGCCTATGGTATTGTTATTTAATAATTCATAAGCAAATCTTACTGCTACTTTGGTATGTCTTACTAGGCCTCCTTCACCTAAGGCAAATTTAGGATGATATTTTCCTGTAGATGAAGCTGGTATTTCAAAGAAATAATCTGGTAATAGCTTTATTAATGTTTTTAAATCTTTTACTAAACTAGGATCTTTTATATAACCAATTTCCTTTTTAAAATTACTTGTTTTTTCCATAACCCACCTACTTATCTATATGTACATCTATTTGATTATAGGGTATTACTATTTTGTTTTCATCAAATGATATTTTTATTTTTCTTAATAATAATCTTTTTATTGTATATTGTGTATTTGGTTCACATATTACTTCAAGGGCATAATCTATGTTGCTTGCTGCAAAATTATCGACACCTAAGAGATTAGCGGATATTACATCTTTTTCTTTTTTTATGTCATCTAAAATGCTTTGTAATACTTTTTCAACTTTTTCTATTTTTTCATCATAACTAAATGGTATTTTTAAATATAGTTTAGGATTGCTTAAATTATAATTTATTACTTTAGTTAAAGTAGAATTTGCTAGAATCATTACTTCTCCAGTATTAGCTTTTATTTTAGTTGTTTTTAACCCCATAGATATTACTTCACCTTTAAAGTTATCTACTGTTATCCAATCTCCTACGGCATAAGCATTATCAAAGACAATAAATATTCCGGCTAGAAAATCTTTTATTATATCTTGAAAGGCTAAACCTATTACAACACTTGCTATTCCTAATGATGCTAAGATGCTATTTGTATTTACTTTATAGACATTTAAGATATTTATTATTACTATTATTGCTATTATATATTTTATTATATTGTTTATTAATCCAATAACAGTTTTTTTTCTTTTGGTATTACTTTTAGATATTATTTTATTACTTACTTTTTCATTAATAATATTTACTTTTACTATAGTATAGGAAATTATATAATAGACTATTATTCCAATACCAATATATAATAATGGTAAATAAAATTTTTCACTTGTTATTATCTTGTTTATTTGATCCATATATAATCCTCCATTACTTATTTTAGTTTAGCATACTTCTATTTTTAAAGTAAATAGATTTAACTCTAGGATAAGGAAATTCTAAAACCAATGTCATCGTGTTTATCACCGTCTTGGCTTTCATAATTAAATATCCCTGTTTGTCCGCCTCTTACAAACCAAGCATTATCTTTATTTATAAATATTACTTCTTTATTTCCTTTATTGTTCCAAGTTGTTATTTTATTGTCAACACTGATTGTAACTTCTCCTGTTGCGTCACCTAGTCTTGATCTGTTGGTTGCACTGTTATCATTTGTTGTTTCTCCGTAGGCATAAATATCGTAGTATTTAGTTGCTAGATTATTAATGTTATTCCAGTTTTCTCCAGCTTTTTGAGAATTAATTGTTAATTCAGGTGTTTGCATATTTGCCATAACATACTCTGATAATCTTCCTCTTAAATCATAAATCCCATAAATATTATTGGTGCTACTAGATATTTTTTTTGTATCTTTTTCTTGTGATTTGTTCTTATCTATTATTTTGTAGCCATCATAAGAATAACTACCATCTTCACTGGTTGTTTCATCTTGCCAATTTTCTGCTATTCTACCAGTTATTCCTAGAGTTGAATTATTAGAACTTACTTTTTCACAGGTATCTTCAGTACATAACCCATAAATACTATGAGTTAGGTAATTTATCGCACCCCATTCTGTATTTTTAAGTAAGTGCGCATCTAGATTTGAATTTATTTTATAATGATTTATTTTTTTTGCTGTTGTAAAGGCAGTTGATATATTTATATTTCTTAAAGCTAATGCGTCTGGTAAAATTGTTGGTTCATTTATTGTGCCTGTTGTTGTATATTTACCTACCCAAAAGCCAGTTAATTCTGAATCGCCATAAGAAAATGCTGGGTGAGTATACCATAGTTCATCATTATTAGTTGTTGTACAATTATCTTTTTTGCTATCATCGTTATTAGGGTTATAGGAACAATTTAGATTTCCGGTACTTTCGACTCCAGTTTCAAATTTTATTTGTATTCCCTTGCTGTATGCATCATATAGATAATTATCACTTATATTTCTTTCAATATTCCATATTTTATATTTATATCTTGGAATCCAAACAAAATAGCTTAATATATCAGTTTCTTTTATTAAAGTTCCAACTTGGGAATTTAAATAATTATTTCTAGTATTATCTTTTACAATTACAGCATTAGCCCATTCTTTATTACTATAATCATACCATTTGTATTTTGAATTATTATTTGATTCATCAGCTTTGTGCCATTTAGCTGTTTCTTGATTATAATAAACGGGAATTAAATTGTTATCTAATTCTGGGGAATTAGCCTTGCTTTTATCTAAATTTATTATTTCTTGGGTCACTCTTGTTCCACTTTGTTTTAGATTTCCTCCTTTAGTGGTCCCAGAATTTATTCCTAATTTTACTTTAATTATTTTATCTTTGTTATTTATTATCTTTAATGATACTACTATTGTTTCATTATCTTTTATTGTTCCTTCAGGCTTAGCAGTTGTTTCTTTTAAAAATCCAACCGTTACATTTTCGTCAGTATCATTTAAATTATAATATAGGGCATATGATAATTCTATTCCTTTGTCATTTTTTAGGGAGATATCAATATATTTGCTATCATTAGCATCTATGGCAATTTCATTCTCTTTATTATCTCCTATTACAAAGGTATATGTTTTAGTATTATTGCTATAGCTTATTCCTGCGCTTTGAGTAAATAATGAATATGTTTGATATATTCCCATAATTATTAATAATATTGCTACTATTAATATTAAACTATATTTCCCTTTACCTATTTTTTCAGAAAAATTATTTATTTTATCAATAATTTTGTTTATCATATTATCACCCTTTTATTATAAATAATTATAACAAAAAAGAACTATTATTTCAATAGTTCCTATTTAGTTTCTTCTAATTTATTTAGTATTTTTTTAGTTATTGATATTGCTTGTGTTCTGATGTTTTCTGATGTTTCTTCTAGGATAGGTGTTCCCTTTTCTTTAGCTAGCGCTACTAATTCATCAGCTTTTTTTCTTAATTCTTTTCCTTTTTCTCTAGCTATCTTTTCTACTTTTTCTTTGTCTAGGTCTTCTAATTCGTTTCTTAAATCTTCTACTTTGTTTAAAAACTCATCTTTTACTTCATTTACATCTATGTCTTTTAGCTTCTCTACAAATTTATCTATTTGCTTTTTTAATTCTTTTCTGTTTTCTTCGCCACTTTTTGGTGATAATAAGAATCCTGCTCCTACACCCAATCCTAATCCTACTAATAGACCGCCTAAGCCTTTTCCTCTTCTACTCATCTATATCCTCTTCCTTTCTTTTATCTTTTACAAATAGTTTTTTTAATATATTAGATATACTATCAACTATTTTATCACTTACTAAAGCCAAATTATCTGTTACTACATCAACAATACCTAACATTTTGTTTACTTTGTCTACTTTTTCTTCTACTTGACCAATTATGTTATCTACTTTATTAATAGTATTTATTAGTTTAATTCCTAATATTATCAATACTACTAATAATATTGCACCAAGAATATAAAGTATCATTAATAGAAAACTGTTAATATCTATCACACTAATCATCCCTTTCTTCGTACATTGAATCAATTAAGTTAAACAAATCATCTGTTAATTCTAAATCTTTTTCTTTTTTCTTTGGTTCTTCTTCTATTTCTTCATCGCCCATACTCTTTTTAATTGTTGATAATATATTAATGCTACTTTTTACTGGTGGGATATCGTTTTTTTTCTTTGATTTTGGTTGTTCTTCTTCAATATGATTTATTATTTTTACGTCATCTTCTTTTGCTTCTTCTAAATATGTTGGATCAATATCTTGCTTTTTTTCGTATGCTAATCCATAATCAAAGTAATTTTCTGCTGCCTCATCTAATGTTATATCTTCTTCTTTTTCACATAAGGCTTCATACATCATATTATCATCTGTTTTTTTGCTTTTTTTACACTCTTTAGCTTTTTTTAAATATTCGCAATTTTCACACATTAAATTTTCTTTTATATCTTCTTCTAAGGTTGGCTTTGTTTCATAGGCTTTTTTTCTAACACTATCAAAATCTATTGTTTGTGATCTACGTCCTATTTGGTAACTGTCACCTTGTCTAGTTGCTACTTCACTTGGAATATAGTTTTTATCTAATACCCCAAAAATTGGCGATATAATCGGAGATGCTTTAAATCTTTTAGGTTCTTCAACTGGTTCTATTTTATCTTTATATAATTTTGATACTTTTGTTTCTGGCTTTTTTGGTTCTTCTTTTTCTACAATTTTAATATGATTTATAGGTTGAATTTCTTCTTCTGGTTCTTCATGTTTTATATGTCGGCTTGCTCTTGTTGGCTCTATAAAATCACTTTCCTCAAATACAGGGAATTTAAAACTAGTTTCTTTTTCTTCTGATAAATCGGCATCCATTGGTTTAAATTCTTCATTTACTGGTTTTTCTTTCTTTTCTTCTTTTGGCTCTTCAACTTTTTTCTTTTCTTTTGATTTTTTTTCTTTCTTTTCTTTTTCTTTTTTCTCTTTTTCTTCTTTTTCTATTTTTTCACGCATAAAAGTTGGTAGTTTATGTTCTTTTGTTTTTTCTACTTCCTTTTTTACTTCTTTTATTTTTACAGGTTCATCTTCTTCTTCAATTATTTCTTCATCAGTAAATAAATTTTTAAATTTTTCCATTAGTCCCATTTAACAAGCACCTCTTTCTTCCACTATTCATCTGGTAGTTGTTTGTCGGATTCTTCTTCCTCTTCGCTTTCTTGAACGTATTCTTCTAGGTATTCTCTAAATCTGTTACTAGCATCTTCTGGCTTTTCTAATTCATATGTTACTTCTCGATACGTTCCATTATTTTCATCAATTATTCTTTTAATCATTTTTTTATTATAATCAATATTATTTAGTATTACAGTCCCTAATGATATTATTTTGTTTAAGTTGTCTTTAGTTGTATATGTTTCTATTTTTGAATAATTGTATACTATTTTTACTAAGTACTTATCTTCTACTTCAAGTACGTTTATATATCCTTTTTTGCCATTATAACTTATTTTATTAAAATAATAGCTATTATTTCCTTCTTCATATGTTAATTTGTTTTTATAATAATAGCTTACTATATCTACGTATAAGTATACATAATCATTATCTATTTTAAATTTTTGATTGTAATCATAATTTTTAATTAATTTTACTCCCTTGGGTATATAAAATTTATATCCTTGTGCTACTTCATTGGTTATTTTTTTTGTTGTTAAGCAGTTTACTATCATATCATTATAATTGTTATCATCTTTTTCTATTCTAGTACATCCAGTAGAGAGTATAACTAATAACATAACTAATACTATCTTTTTATGCATAAATAGCCACCTACTCTTTTTATATTATAACAAAAAAAATAACAAAATAAAATACTTTGATTAAACTTTTTTTCGTTTTTTTATATAATAAATTGAAAGGAGATTATTATGTATAATTCAAATTTTAAATATAGACCTTTACCAAATAATGATAGGTTTATAGGTGGAGGCTTTGCCGTTCCTTTCCTTCTTGGTGGTTTAACTGGTGGCCTTTTGGCTCCAGCTTTCTATCCTAGACCTTATTATTATCCTCCTAGACCTATTCCATATCCATATCAATATCCTATTTATTATTAATAACATTTATCTATAATGTTACTTGCTATAACGCCATTATATATAGTTGTTTCAATTGTTAAGCATTCACTTAAGTCTTTATTATCAATTGGACTTTTTAAATTAACATAATATCCATTTTCTTTTAATACTTTCGCTTTAAACTTTGTTTTATTGTTATTCCACTTTAGACCACATTTTTCTGTTTTATTACATTCTTTTATATATATATCAGCGGATTGAGCAATATTTTGTTTCATTAAATCATATGATTCTTGTTTAGTTATGCTTAATGTTTTACCTATTTCTTTTGAAACCACAATTAAAGCTATGGATATTATTACTAATGCTGCTAATATTTCTGTTAGAGTAAAACCTTTGTTATTCATCATTCTTTATTTATATGGATTAAATTTTCGTATACTTCTTCTAGTGCTCTTCCAATTGGTTTTTCAGATTTATAATCTTTTAAGTCCATCTGATAATAATTAGTTTTATTCATTTCTTTACTTCTATTAGCTACTATATATACTAAGGCATACTTAGAATCTACTATGCTTAATATTTTATCTATTGATGGATAAATCATCTTTTCACACTCCTCTTTATTATATCTTTACTATAATACAAGATAAAAAAAAAGACAAGTCATTTTACATTTTATTAGACAGTTTTGTTATAAAAAAGAAAGATTATATTTAATCTTTCTTTTAAAAATTATCTCTATCTCTTAGGAAAGGAGGTACATCAAAGTCTGTATCTATTTCTTCTTTATCTGTTACATCCTTATATAGTTCTGTACGATTTCCTGTTACATTATGATATAATGGTTCGCTTTGTTCTTCAAAACCAGTTGCGATTACGGTTACGATTACTTCATCGTTTAGGTTTTCATTTATTACAGCTCCGAAGATAGTATTTATATCAGTGTTAGCTGCACTTCTTATTATTTCAGCTGCTTCTTCTACTTCAAATAGTGTTAAAGAAGCTCCACCTGTTACATTTATAATAGCATCGGTTGCTCCATCAATTGATGTTTCTAGTAATGGACTAGATACAGCTTGTTTTGCTGCTTCTACAGCTCTTCCTTCACCTGAACCTACACCAATACCAATTAAAGCGTTACCTCTATCTTTCATTACAGTTTTAACATCGGCAAAGTCTAGGTTTACTAATCCTGCTACTGCTATTAAATCTGATATTGATTGAACTCCTCTATGTAATACGCTATCTACTTCTCTGAATGCATCTAGCATTGGTGTTGTTTTATCTATTAATTCTCTTAATCTATC
>CAZRJK010000024.1:0-13944 GCA_964600615.1 uncultured Muribaculaceae bacterium
TATTACTAATTTTTCTGGTAAAATAATACCTTTTTCTCCATATATTTTTTCCACACTATACCTCCTGACAAGTGATTATTATATACTAATTTATCTTTTTTTGCAATAACTATGATTTGCTTTTTAAATATGTGTTATAATAAGTATGTAATTAAGTTTTATCTCAATTACATTTGTAGTAAATGTTTCTCAATCGAGATACATAATTGCTCCATTTGGGTTAGTTTCTTTTGTTTAAGATAGGTCATCTAATTAGATTGGAACCTAGTAATCTTGCCTATGTAGATCCACATAAAGTAAATTAAATCAGCCATAATTTTGACCATATTAATCCTTATAAAAAATGGGTTGCTATATGAATGCATCAATCTTTATGGTGAAATATAACCAAAAACAACCAATAATTTGGTTGTTCTATACTATCTATTTATTTTTTTTATAAGAGATTGAATACTTTGCTTTGTTGATGTATATTCATCAAAACATACTTGTCCTAATTCATTATCTTGTTTTTCAAATACTTCTCTATTAAATTCTTCACCAACTAAAAGTGTTGTTCCTTGTAACCTACATCCCCATAATCTAGCGACATCTAGTGAGCTTAAATCTAAAACTGCATGACTATTTGTTAAATTGCAGCCCATAAGTTCACAACCGCTAAAATTTTTCCCACTCATATCAACATTTTCTAGATTTGTCCATTCTAAACATTTACCTCTAACTTTTTGAGGATCCAAGTTAATCTTAGCATTTTTAAAACTTGCTCTTTGCACATAAACATCCGTAAAATCTGCCTGAGATAAATCAAGACCATCACATTTTGTTTGTTCTAAATCTTTTTCATAGATATTTTGAGGATTAATTTTTGCGTTTGTATAGCTCAGATTTGTATGACAAATTACACATCCATCAAAGCATTTATCGCTCATGTCAATTCCTTCAAAGATTGCACCTTCTATATTTTTTCCTTCAACAGTTTGTGGATCTACATCTGCATTTGTACCGCGAAAATCAACTCTCCGAACATTTCTATCAGCAAATGATATTCCTTTTAAATCAATAAACTTTAATACTCGTTGATCTCCTACATCATAATGCATAATACCATCTAAAAGAATCTCTGTGTTTTCTTTGCCTAATTTTAGTTTTTCCATAGCATTGCAATATTGAATTAAATTTTCTGTATCATTTAAATCTATTCCTTGTTGCTCTGCATATTTATAGATGGCTTCATTTAGCATTTTTAGTAAATCACGATATTGTTCTCCACCCATATTTAATTTTCTTCTCATTTTCCAAACCTTCCTTGTTTAGTAAATTATTATAGCATACTTTTTATTTTTTTTATCATTATTTTACAATATGTTTTTAATTCATTAAAAACGAAATCTTGATATATTCTGTGTTTTTGAATTATTCTATGTTCAGGCAAATATAAAATTCCACTATTGTGACATATAATCTTACAAATTATGGAATTTATTGAATAGTTTTGCAAGATGAGGAAATATGCTCGAATTTTTCGAGCTTTGATAAATAACTAATTCAATTTGTGTTTTTTATATTTATTAAAAAAACATAGTGTATTATGCACTATGTTTTTATTTGCTATGACTAGAAGATTTTTTTTCTTCATTATCTTTATAATTCTTAAACATATTATAGATGTCATGATTATATAATATTTTTACTAATACTTCTTCTTTTTTACGACAGTCTTTAATTATTTCTTCTCTAGTTATTGGTACTGGTGCTGGATAGCCATCAGTAGATTGAAAATTATTATTAATCTTTTCTTTTGTCATTTGGATTTCTTCATATAAGGAAACTAATTTACGTATTATTTTATCTATTGGTTCTTTATCAAAATCTACATTTTTAAAGTAAACTGAATTAGTTTTTTCTACTATAGTTAGTTTTTTTAAATAATCTCTTATTTCTTGTTCATTTATATTCATTAAACTTCCTCCTAATAAGATTATATAATAAATGATTATTCTAATCAAGTTTTATTTATTCTTATATTTAAACTATCTCCTTGGATATTTATATCGTTTGTTATTTCTATACTGTGATCATGTTCTAATAATCTATACATTAGATTAAATAGTTCTTCTGTTTTTAAATAACTTATTTTGTCTTGTTTTTGGTATACTCTATCATACCAATCTTTAAATATTAAATATTCATCCATATATCTTCTTTCATTGGGATGTTCTTCTAATTCTTTTAAACTTTTATCTAAATTTTTTTTGGCTTCTTTTCCTAGTAATTCATGATAATGATAATTTAGTACTTGCATACTAGGAACTATTATTTTAGATATATTTTTCTTTTTTAATTCATTTATAAAGAATAGCATTGCATATACTTTATTGGGATGAATATTGTGATTATCAATATTTTTATTTATTTTATATAATTTTCTTTCAATTTCTTTATCTTTTTTATTTAGATTTGTATTTTGGACTCCATATATATAGCAATTATTATCATCATCTATATCATATAATATTCTTGGTAATTCATATTCATTATTATTTCCAATTATTAGAAATAGCATACTTCTTGTTGTTTCATCATATGTTTCATTAACAGTGGTACTCATATATACATCATATTCATAAAAACTATCTACTTTTTTATAATAATTATTATTAAATGTCATGTTATTAGTAAATTGTAATTGTTTTTCTAAGAATTGTTCAACATTATTAATATCATTTATTCCCATTCTTAACCAGATTCGTTCCATTACACTAGTAGCGGTACTTTTAGGATTAAATTTAATTTTATAATAGTTTCTTAGTTTCATTAATGAGTTAGTTATTTCTTGTAATAACTTAAAGAATTTATAGCCATCATTTATATTTATTGTTATAGCATTATTATCTTGTTTATTTAATAATTCTGTATTTTCTTTATTAATATTATTTAAAAGAGATAATGTTTCTTTATCAAATTTAAAATTAATATTTGGTACTTCCTCTTCTAATTTAATTTTTGGAAGGGATTTATTTATAAATAATTCTATTAATTCTTTATATTCTATTGGTTTCATAGTATCACTTCTTTATATGTATTATATCATAAATAATAGAAAAAGATGATTACTAACTTGTAATCATCTTTTAGGTTATCTAACTTTTTTTAATACTTTTCTTTTTTGATCTATAGTTTTTGCTTCTCCATAGAATTTATCCCAGCATTCTTGAGTTTTAAATTTTTTACATTCTGAAAATGTTCCGTTTGCACAATCATTATAAAACTCTCCTTTTCCATAATATTGGGATATTTGTCTTGGACAAGTATATTGTGTTATTGGTAATGGGAGATTTCCTTGAAGAAAGTCTTCATAACTTATAACATTTATTTCACTTGCACCATGTTCAAATAAATATTTTGGAGAAAAACATTTTCCTGTTGCATACATAACGTAATTAACATCATCTCTTTTTTGTAATTTTTTAAATAATTTTATTTTGCCAACAATTATACCATCTTCTACTTTATAAATAGTTCCAGTTTTTTTATCTTTGACAAGTTGCATATTTTCTTCTAGTTTTATGTTGTTATAACCTTTCCCATTACAATCGTGGCATAAAACACCTAAATCATCTCGTTCGGCATTACCTTTATATATTCCAGTTCCTTCACAAAATCCACAAGTACATTTAATTTTATTTCCTAGATCTAATTTTTTTAAATGCATAGTATTCCTCTTTCTTTAAAATTATGTTTTTATGGTATCATATGGTTTTGTAATTGTCAAATATGATTACTTAAAAAAGATAAGTATTATATTATATAGTTATTATAAAATTGTTAATTTGTTGTTGAAATATATAAATATTATGCTATAATAATGACTCAAGGGAGGGTTTAATATGGATATATCTGCTAGAGATAGAATGATAGAAAAATGGTTTAATGAATATTTTGTTAATGAAAGTATTAGGAAAGAAAAAATAGAGGGTATAATGTCAAGTACTAATTATGTTGATTGGCTTAAAAAATTTACTCAAGATAAGGTTGGATTTACTGATTGTGATTATAGTGCTTTTGACGAGAGAATTGATTATTCAGATAAATATAATATTAATATGTTGGGTATGTTTTATGATGGAATTGATAAATATGCTAAAGAGAATTATATTTATCCAACACCTGCTGATGGAGGATATTTTTATAAAGTTAAATTAGATGATTTTGGTTTTGAAATAGGTTTTGGTGTACGTATGCAAGAAGCTATTTATTATGTTAATAGACTGGCATTAGGAAAACATAATACTTTTATTGATTTTAATGATATTATTGCTGGTAAAAAACAGGATAATGTTGATAGAATTAATGCTAAACTAAATGTTCTATCAAGTATAGTTGTTAAAACTTATGAAAGTGGAGTGCCTATTGAAGCATTAGTTGATACTCTTGATGATACAATTGATAATATCGCATCTAAAAATAATGCTATGACTAGAGTGTTATTAAGAAGGGATAGATAATTATAAACTAGTATATTAATACTAGTTTTTATTTGTGTTATTGATATTATAATTAAAACTATTTATAATTTATATTTGGGGAACTATGTTGTGATAATGCTATCATATCATCTAAGATATTACTAAGTTTAAAATGTTATTAATAAATAAAAATAGATAATTATTTTCATAATTATCTATTAGTTCTTTTATAATCTTTTAATAAAATTCTATTACTATTTTTTATAACTTTTTCACTTATTAATTGTAATTCAATTTGGGAACATGCTTGTAGGTAATATTGTTTTAATAGATCTATATCGAAGTATCTGTTGTTCTCTTGGTCTTCACATAATCTTTTTAATTTTCTTAAAGCTCCTATTTTTTCATCATAGTCAAAGTTGCTAATTCTATCTATTTCCCTATTTTTATTAAATATTTTTTTATCAATTGGAAGTAATTCATCATTTGTCTCATAGTTAATAAAATTATATAAGCAACTATTTGTTCTTTCGTCTAAAATATCATTAATAATATAAGCTAATTGTGGTGATGTTGTTTTTTTTCCTTGTATTTTAATATTATAATAGGAATCAAATTTTTTTAATTCTCTATGTATTATTTTTTCAATTACATACTTTTGCTCACCATTTGGTAGTCTTTCTCCATCTTTAATTGTGTTCTCATCATCTAGTCTCCCTACTATATCAAATGTCCCAATTTCTTTATAGCTTAATCTTGCTACAAGTTCATTTCTTATTCTTAATAATTCTTCTTTATTGTAGAATACTTGATATTCTCTTTCTATATTCTCAAATCTTTCTATATATTTCATATTAATCTCCTTTATTTGTTATTTGTAATAATTCTTTTTTTTATTCTTTTAGTTTTTTCTTCTAATGTGGTATAAGTAATATATATTATTGATGCATCAAAATGGAGTTCAAGAGAAAAATCGTTCATATCAAGATAAATATTAATATCATTTGTTCTTAATATTCCCCAAATCGTTACAAAGTCTGCTGTTCCTTCTTTTATATAATTTGGAAATTCAGTATGTTTATAATTATTATTTTGGTTGTATATGAATTTAATTATTCCCCTTCTTTCATTTTCTGGTTCCATTGTAGTAACTATCTTTTCTGGTTGTCCTATTATTTCAGAATAGTCTTTATTTATAGCTTTGAAATTAAAACCATTCCCTAGGCCAATTTGTGCATAGTCATATGTTTCAATAAGTGATATTATTAAGTCTTGGTATAAGTCTGCATATTTTTTATTTTGTTGATATTTTTCTAAAAATTCAGCCTCATATGCTTGGGTATATTTGGCTAGTGCTTTATCATTTGCTTCTTCCATTCTTCTTTTAAATTCTTCAGTCATAGTGTTCTCCTTTTTTGGGGTTTATTATAGCATTTATTAATTAAAAAAACAATGATAAATTCATTGCTTTTTATAATTTTGGTCCACTGTTTATTATTTGTTGTTGTCTATTTGTGAACATTTGGGCTGCTTCTTTATCTTTCTCATTCCAATTTTGAATTAGTTCTCTGGATATTTCTTCACTCATTGGGAGTAATCTTGTTTCTAAATCTTGTGGTAATATAGGGTAATAATTTCTTCCTTGTTTTACTAATTCTGTTAATTCTTCTTCACTATTTATTTGCATTTCTTCCATATAATTTGATACTTGTTTATGATATGCTCCCTTTAATTTTTCTTCATCTACTTGTACTCCTACGGATGCTAAGATAGGAGTTAAAAATAATAGATCACTTTTTACTTCGTTCCAGCCAATTAATTCTAATGGGGCATATTGTCTTAATTGATGTCTATCTGCTTTCTTTTTAAATGTTTTTTCACTGGAATTATTTACTACCCAGCCATCGTGAATTGTTGTTAATACTCCTAATTGTTGTTCTTCTGTAAATCCTTTAGTTTTTTCAGTAACTATTTTAAATATTTCAGCGTCTTCTGGTCCATTTACTACTGCTTCAAAGAATTTGGTTGCTTCTTCTTCTGTTAAGTGTAGTTGTTTTGCAATGCCTATAACAGCATTTTCTACTGAATTCATGGCACCTACTTGTCCTTCTAATTCCTGTACTGATTCGATTTGTATTTTTTTGTTAGCTTCTTCTTCACTTAAGCCATTCCAATTCATTAGTGCTGATTTAGCAATATTTTGATATGCTGTAGCCATATTGTCACTTCCTTTTTTTATTTTTATATTCATTAATTCTTGCTTGTAATTGTTTTAAGGTATCTTCATAATATATGAGATCATCTTTAATTCTTTTATAATCTTTTAATTCTAATGATATATATAAGGTACTATCTTTATCTATTGTTTTTTCTGTATCTTCTATTCTTTTTTTAAATTCATTAGCTAATATTATTAGAGTATCATAATCCAATTCATCATAATTAGTATTTTTATTTAAATATTTGCTAGTAAGAACATAATTAATAAATTTGGGATCTATTTTATTAATTAGGGGATTATTAATTATTTCTTCTACAGGTTTTAATCTCTTTTTATCTCCGTATAGAACTTTATGCCATATTTCTTCTTTATCTTTTAAGAATATATTTGAGGTTATAATATTTTTACTACTAGTGTAGAAGGGATTTTTTTCACGATAAATATTATACATGGTAAAGAATTTATCAAAGTCATATGCATATTTTTGAGTTTTATTTATGTAATATAAATCTTTTAAATAATTCATATCTGCATGATTGTCTTGAGGATTGTTTTCATAATATTCTATTGCCTTCTTTACTCCGTATAGATTGGCATCTATTTCAAAATACCATTCGTCGTGATTTTTAAAGTATTTGCTTATTCCATATAATGATTCTTTCATATTATCTTCTATTTGGCAAACTATGGAAGTAAATGAATTGTTCTTTTTTGTTTTTTGAAGGTGATGTCTTTTTTCATGATACATTGTTCTTAATATGTTGCTGCAAGTTGTTTTTAATGAATTTAAGTCTTCTTTTATTTCTATTTTATTATTTAAATTATTATAAACTTTATAGGCTTTACCATATTTTATTTGGTTATCTATGTATATCATTATTCCTTTTGTTTCTGGGTTATATGATCCAAAATATTGACTAAAACTGCTAATAATAGATATTGTTTTTCGTCTTAATAGTTTATGAAAGTTTGATAATACTAGTTTATTATTAAATGCTTCTGTATCATAGTATTGAACTAGATATAAGTTTAAATCTTTGAAGTCATCTATTTGGCTTATTTTTTTAGCATATTTTTTTATTTCTCTTACTTCTCTTGTATCACTATAGGGCAATAATTGCCATTCTAGATATGTTAATTTTTTTTCTTTCATGTGATACTTCCCTTCTATTATATTTTTATTATATCATATTTTTTATTTGTTATTTTATTTTTTTTAAAACTGTGGTATACTTTAAGAGAGCCTATGATGTTCTCACATTGTAGTTTTTTTTATTTGGTAGAGGGAGGTATGTTATGGCCAAATATGTATTTGTTACTGGTGGTGTTGTTTCGGGACTTGGTAAGGGTATTACAGCATCATCTATTGCATTATTATTGAAGTCCCGTGGGTATAAGGTTTTTATGCAGAAGTTTGATCCTTATATTAATGTTGATCCTGGTACTATGTCACCATACCAACATGGTGAAGTTTTTGTAACTAGTGATGGATCAGAAACTGATTTGGATTTAGGTCACTATGAACGTTTTATTGATGAGGAACTTAATTACACATCTAATATGACTATGGGTAAGGTTTTTGCATCTGTTATAGAAAAAGAACGTCGTGGTGACTTTTTAGGTGGAACTGTACAAATTGTTCCTCATGTTACTAATGAAATTAAGGCTAAGGTAAGAGAGGCTGCTATGACTTCTGGTGCTGATATTGTTATTACAGAGATTGGTGGTACGATTGGTGATATTGAATCAGAAGCTTTTTTAGAATCTTTAAGGCAAATAAGATTAGAAGAAGGTGTTAATAATTCTTTATTTGTTCATACTACTTTGGTTCCTTCTATATATGGTAGTGGTGAATTAAAGACTAAACCAACACAGCACTCTGTTATTGAGCTTCGTGGTGTTGGTATACAACCTGATATTATTGTTTGTAGAACTCCTATTATGTTAGATGATTCTTTAAAACAAAAAATATCTATGTTTTGTTCTATTAATCCTTCTAATGTTATATCTTCACCTGATGTTACTAACATTTACTCTATTCCTTTGATTTATCATGAACAAGGAATTGATGAAATTATTCTTAAGCAGTTTGATTTACCTGTTAATAAGATTGATATTAGTGATTGGAAAAAATTAGTTAAGACTACAGATAATTTAAAGAAAGAGATAGAAATATCTTTAGTTGGTAAATATGTTGAATTACATGATGCATATATATCTGTTGTTGAGGCTTTAAAACATGCGGGATACTCTATTAATGTTAAGGTTAATATTAATTGGGTTGATTCTGAAAAATTAGAAGCTAGTGGTGTTGATTTAGATAAAGTATTTGAAAATTCTAGTGGTATTATTATTCCTGGTGGTTTTGGTGAACGTGGTACTTTAGGAATGATAAAGGCTTGTAATTATGCTAGAGTTAATAATATTCCTTATTTAGGATTGTGTTTAGGTATGCAGATAGCTACTATTGAATTTGCTAGAAATGTATGTAATCTTCCTGATGCTAATTCTACTGAATTTAATCCTAGGTGTAAGGATCCTGTTATTGATTTAATGGCAGATCAAAAATCTGTTGTTAATATGGGTGGTACGTTAAGATTAGGTAATTATGAATGTATGATAAAAAAGAATACGTTAGCATATAAAGATTATGATAGTGAAACAATATTAGAAAGACATCGTCATAGATATGAATTCAATAATAAGTATCGTAGTTTATTAGAGGATAAGGGATTAGTTTTTTCTGGTATTAATCCACAATCTGATTTAGTAGAAATTATTGAATTGCCTAAGCATCCTCATTATATAGCATGTCAATTTCATCCTGAATTTAAATCTAGACCTAGTAGACCTCATCCGTTATTTAAATCTTTTATTGAGTGTTCGTATAAATATAAAAAATAGTTGATATTTTATTATAATATGTTAAAATTTTATTTAGGGTGAGATAATGATATTAAACATTTTATTATTAATAGTGGGGTTTGTATTATTAATTAAAGGGGCTGATTGGTTTGTAGATGGGGCTTCTTCTACTGCTAGTAATTTTAAAGTGTCGAAGATGTTAATTGGTCTAACTATTGTAGCTTTTGGTACTAGTTCTCCAGAGTTTGCTGTATCTATACAAGCACTTTCTAAAGGTAGTACTGATATGCTTTTGGGTAATGTAATTGGTAGTAATATATTAAATATACTTTTAATACTTGGTGTTGCTGCTGCTATACATCCTGTTAAAATAAGAGATAATACTGTAAAGAAAGAATTACCATTATGTATGCTTATTTCTACTTTACTTGTTGTTTTGTTTTTAGATATTAAATTAGCTAGTGGTATTACTAATCAAATTACTAGATCTGATGCTTTAGTTATTCTTTTATTCTTTACTATTTTTGTTTATTATTTGGTTTCTTTGGCTAGGAAGAAGAAAGAATCTAACGAAGATGAAACTCCTAAATATAAGTTGGGAAAATCATTATTGTTTGTAATTATTGGGCTTGCTGGTATAATACTTGGTAGTAATATGGTTGTTAATAATGCTTCTTCTATTGCTACTATCTTAGGTGTAAGTGAAAGGATTATAGCTCTTACTATTATTGCATTTGGTACTTCTCTTCCAGAATTAGTTACTACAATAGTTTCTTCTAGGAAAAATGAACAAGATTTAATTATTGGTAATATTATTGGTAGTAATATTTTTAATGCTTGTGTAGTATTAGGTATTCCCGTTGCGATATATGGTACTATTACTCCTGCTAGTTTTAATAATATTGATTTATTTATGCTAGTATTTTCTTCTGTATTATTATTTATCTTTGCTGAAACTAAAAGGACTATTAGTAGATTAGAAGGTTTTTTGATGTTACTGGGATTTTTCGTTTATTATTTATTAGTATTTGTAATATAAAAAAATATAAGAATTTTATTTCTTATATTTTTTTATATTTTTATTTTCTTCTGTATAATCTAATATTTCATTTACTCCGTTATATACTATGTTATTAATGGATAAGCTTATACTTTTTTGACTACTGTTTACTATTGCTTTTTTGATTTCAGAGATTATTAATGCTTTGTCTTCGTCAAAATATTGATAATGAATGTTATTGAAATCATCTAAATCAAAGTAATTAAATTCGTCTGTTTCCATATCATTATATAGTCTTCTTTCATGATATAATGTTTTTATTAATTCACTTAGATATTTGATTCCACTATCTTTTAAATTGAAATTATGAGATTCTAAATAGAAATTAATATCATCATCTACATTTCTTTCCCATACAATTTCACTATAATACTTAGTTGGATCTCCTTTTATTTTTTCTAAATATATTAATTTTTCACTTTCGGTTTCGATTCTAGATATTAATACTAGATAATTTCTTCTTTTATAAAGATTATTTAATCTTTCGAAATATTCTGGTGATGCGTTATTATATTTTTTCATTAAATTTAATGTTTCTTGTTCTTGTATTTTTTCTTCTTTATTAGTCATTTCATATTCTTTTTCCATGATATTCCTCCTTGAAATATATAGTTAGTTATTTTAGTGTATTATTGGTTATTTGTCAATATTTATATTAAAATAGAATACTTGTAAAAAGTATTCTATTTCTTTTTAAAATCTTTTTCTAGGTATTCTAAATATATTATATCGTAGTATTTTCCATCTAAATAATATGCTTCTGTTCTTCTTCCATATTCTTTGAAACCTACTTTTTTATAGCAGTTTATAGCTCTTTCGTTAAAGCTAAATACACCTAGGCAAATGTTATGTAATCTTAAGAAATTAAAACCATAGTCTAATAATAGTTTTAATGCTTCTTGTCCATAGCCGTTACTTCTATATTTTTCTTCACCTATCATTATACCTAATTCAGCAGTTCCTGATACATAATCTATTTTGGTGATTGAGCAGTTACCTATTAAGATGTCTTTATCTTGTAATACAATATCAAAGATATAATCTTTGCTGTTAGTCATTTGCTCTATCCATTTCTTTTCACCTTCTATAGTTACTAATAGGCTTGTACTATGGGTACCATCGGTTACACTTCTATCATTCATCCATTTGGTATATAATTCATAATCTTCTACACTAATTGGTGATAAATATATTTTCTTGCCTTCTAATTTTTTAAAGTACTTCATTTTTCTCCTTTCTATTCTGTATTAAAAAAACACAGAATCAATTAGTGACTCCGTGTTTTACGTGTAGGTTTATACCCGAGATAGCTCGTATATTACTTATATCTCCTCACTTGTTAATTATTTTAACATATTAATTTAATTTGTCAAATATTTATTGTTTTAGACATGCCTAAAAAAGAGTTATTTAACTCTTTTTTAAGCGAATATTTTTCTTATTAAACCTATTAGTGCACTTAGTATAAATAATATATTGTAATTCTTCTTTTGTTTTTTAACACCTGTTTGTGGAGGTAATTCTTCTACGTCTCCACCTTTACCTATATATGTATTTATGATAGTAAATCCATCATAAGTAGCTATATAGTTATCTGGTAATATTTCTTCGATTGTATATTCTATTTCTTCCCCATCTTTATTCTTATATACTTCTAATGCATATTTCCAATTATCTTCTTTTGTTACAAAGAATCTTAATACTTCTTCGCCATTTCCTTTTAATATTACTTCGATTTCATCTGGTCTTGAATTAAATCTATTATTTTCATCATCCCAGATCTTTTCTCCTTCAATAATAATAGTTTCTGGTTCATGAGTATTAGTAATTGTATTAGTTATGTTATCTGTTTCCTCAGTAGTTTCTGCTTGAGTAATGCTTCCACCTGGTTCATATCCTAATACTTCTTCTTCAGTAATTGTATATTGAACTAATTCTTTTTTATAGTATTTTGGTAAATCTTCAAATTTATGTGTCCATTCATTATCTTCTGATAGTGTTACAGACTCTATATATATACCTTTATTACTAGTGGTATCACCTGTAATTGTAACTTTTAATGAATCTGGTCTTAATCTATCTTGGTCACCTAAATCATCCCATTTTTTAGTTATAGTATAAGTAATAGTAATTGGAGTATGAGTATTAGTAATAATTGAAGTTATAATGTTATCTTCATCTGCTTCTCCAGTTTCATTTTCAGTTTGTTCATAGTATTCTTCTAGTTGTTCTGTCATTACTTCTTCTACTCTATATTCTATTTCTTTACCATCTTTAAATTTAGGTAGACCAGTAAATGTTACTTCCCATTTATTAAGATCTGTTTCTCCATTTTCATTTACATGTGCATTATCTATAGAAATAGTTTCTGTTTTTACTACTTCATCACTATCTCCTGCATATACGTTTAGAGTTATTTGTGTTGGTCTCTTACCATCATTATCGTCATTATCTGACCAGTTCTTAGTTGCATTAATATCTACTGTTTCTGGAATATGGGTATTAGTTACTTCATATCCATCTGAATTTTCAGCTGGTTTAATTTCGGTAGCATATTTACTATCTTCTTCAGATACTACAGTTCCATCTTCATTTAATAATTCTTCTACAAGTTGATATGATATTAGTTTACCATCTTTAAATGTTGGAACATTTTTAAATACTCCTAACCATTTATTGTTATCAACTTCTCCAGTTTCTGGATCTTTATATGCATCTGCACTAGTTAATTCTATAAATGGTGATAATTCTGGTAATTGAGTTTCACCAATACTAGCTTTTAATGTAAATCTAATTGTTTTGTTTCTATAACCATCTTGGTTATTAGCATCTTCCCAGAATTTAGTTACTGGAATATCTTTCTTTAGATCATCAACTGTATTAACAGCAGTTAAACCATCTTTTGAATATGATACAGAATAATTTTCTGGTACATTTTCTTCTTTTTCTTCTACTGTGTAGATTATTCTTTCAGCACCAGCAAATTCATCTAGATCAGTAAATGTATATTTCCAGCCTTCAGTTTCTTTTACTTCTACTGTTTCTACATCTTCTCCATTAGCTTTTAATGTTAATTTTACTAGTTTGCTTTCTGGACGTGTATTTTTTGCATCTTCTTCATCTATCCATTGCTTACTAATTGTTACATTAATTTTGGCTGGTGTATGAGTGTTTGTTACAGTAATCTTTCCAGAGTTTTCTGTTATTTCTTTATCTACTTCTTGTTTGTATGTGTCATGACCATCTGTATCTCCTATTACATTAGTTGTTGTTTCTACAATAGAGTATGTAATTAATTCTTTATTTCTATATTTTGGTTGGTTTTCCCATGT
>CAZRJK010000025.1:0-13549 GCA_964600615.1 uncultured Muribaculaceae bacterium
TTGAGCTATTTCGGCACTTAATGGTGGGCGATATAGGACTCGAACCTATGACCCCTTGCTTGTAAGGCAAGTGCTCTAACCAACTGAGCTAATCGCCCGTTAATCGCTTAACAGTTAATAATATACCATTTTGAGGTATATTTTGTCAAGCTTTTGGTTCATTTTTTTAAAAATTGTCAGTTATTTCTTTGATTTTGGCATTAATCCATGGTTCTAGGTTTTCTTTTAGTGGTGTAAAGCCATTTTTTGTTTCAGCTATTCTTTTTAGTTTTTCTCCATCATTTTTGTAATCAATATCTTTAATACTTAATTTTATTTGTTTATTTTCATCATCAATATTTACTACTTCTGCATATATATTATCTCCAATTTGTAAATAATCATTTATATTTCTTACAAATCCATAAGATATTTCAGAGATATGAATTAGGCCATTATAATTATCATCTAATGAGGCAAAAGCACCATATTTTTTTATACCTGTTATTTTTACTTTTATTATATCCTTTTCTTTAATACTATTCATTTATATCACCGCTTTTGATATTATAACATAAAGTATTAAAAATATAAAGAATTTATTGTTTTTTATTGTAAAAACAGATATAATATTTATGGTGATTTTATGAGTGAGAAAGAAATAATTAAGAAAATTAATGAAGTTATAGATAATATTAGGCCATATTTACAAAATGATGGTGGAGATGTTAAGTTTAATAGATATGAGAATGGTGTTGTTTATGTATCTATGGTAGGAGCTTGCTCTAATTGTGATATTGCTAATGTTACTTTAGAAGATGGAATAGAAGCAGCTTTATTAAATGAGATCCCTGAGGTTATAAAAGTAGTTAATGAGAATTAACTTCTTTTTTTAACCAATTTATTTCTTCTATATTATAGTATTTATGAAAATAGTTAAAGATATCTTGGAGGTATTTTTCGTATTCTTTTATTCTAGAAGTTATTTTTAAGATAGATGATTCATTTTCTTCATTATTAATTATTTTGTCATATAAATTAAAATAAAAACTAGGATATAGTATTCTTGATAGTAAGAGACTTATACCATAGATAGAAAAATAGTTATGTTTAAAATATTCATCTAATTCATCAAAAATATTGTAATTATCATTAAAGAAAGATAATTTTATATATTCTGCTAAATCTCTTGCTTTATGATCAATTATAATATTTAGAGGATTATATAAAGAATATATGGTAGTATCTAAATATTCATGCGATGTTACACCTATATCTGATTGTTCAGGAGATAATTTATTTGTTATGTTATTTAAATAAGAGATAGCATTTTCACTTAAACCAATAAAATAGTTAAAACTTTCATTTAATATGGGGAATTTTTTTATATTTTGTTCATGATGGTATTCTAAATAATCTATTTTATTTATCCAGAGATTAGCCCAATTAGAGCGCATTAGGTTATTGGGATAATTTATATTTATATTAGATAAATAATTTATTTCTGGTAAATTAATTGGTTTATTTATGTTTATTAATATTTTCATTAAGATATAAGGTTCTTCATTTATAATTGTTAGGGGATTATTATCTTTATTTATTATTATTTCATTTACTAAGATATTATTATTTAACATATTTTTATTATATTCATAGATAGAATTAATATCATTTTCTTTTCTTGTATATATGGTAAAGTAATATAATTCATTATTTAAATAAAAATAATAGTAATTAAATACTTTAGTTATATTTTTTGGATTTAGGTTATAGTAATAATTAATTATATCTTTCATATTATCCCTCATTTAAATTTATGATTAATACTATAAAAATATATAAAATTTTGTTATACTAGATTTGTGGTGAATTATGGAAGTAAAAATAGAAAGATTAAGTGATACAGGAGAGGGTATAGGTATTATTAATAATAAAGTTATATTTATACCTAAGAGTGTTATTGGAGATGTTGTATTAGTTAAAGATATAAAAGAATATAAAAAGTATTTAACGGGAAATATTGATAAAATTATTACTAAGAGTAATGATAGATGCTCAATAGATTGTCCTTATTTTTCTTATTGTGGTGGATGTCAAATTATGAATATTAGTTATGATAAACAACTTCTTTATAAGAAAAATAAAGTTATTAATATGTTTAAGAAATATGCTGATATAGAGATTAATCCTGAAATAATAGGTACAAGTATATTTAATTATCGTAATAAAATTATATTAGAAGTAAGTAATGGAAAGTTAGGTTTATATGAATATCGTAGTCATAATATAATTAATATAAGTGAATGTTTATTAGTAAATGATAATATTAATGATATTATTAGATTAATTAATGAAAAGATAGATTTATCTTTTGTTAAGAAGGTTATGATTAAGATATCGACTGAAGATTTAGTTATGGTTTCTTTTTATGGAGAAATAAAAAATGAAGATATAGAATTATTAAAGGATAGTGTTAGTTCTATATATGTTAATGATGAACTTATATATGGAGATAAAGATTTTATAGTTAAATTAAATAGTTATTCTTTTTATGTTTCTAATAATTCTTTTTTTCAAGTTAATTATGAACAGATGATTAGATTATATGATAAGGTATATGAATATTTACCTAGTAATGGTAATGTTATGGATTTATATTGTGGTACTGGTAGTATAGGTATTTATGTATCAGATAAGTGTAAGAGTGTATTAGGAGTAGAAATAAATAAGGATGCTTATGAAGATGCAGTTAGGAATAAAGAATTAAATAAGATTAATAATATAGAATTTAAATGTGGTGATGTAGAAGATATTATTAAAGATAGTGATTCTTTTGATAGTATTATAGTAGATCCTCCTAGAGCAGGACTCAGTGTTAAGACTAGAGATATATTACTTAATATTGGTAGTAAAAATATTATTTATGTATCTTGTGATCCTATGACTTTAGCTAGAGATGTTAAATATTTAAGTGATAAATATTATGTTAAGGATATAACATTATTTGATATGTTTCCAAATACTTATCACATCGAAAGCCTTATGGTTTTAGAAAGGAAGTAAAATATGAAAAATTTAGGTAGTAAAACATTAGAAACAGAAAGATTAATTTTAAGAGCACAAACAATGGATGAACAAAAATATTTATGGAGTGTATTAATGAATCCAGATGTTAATAGATATTATTTAACTGTTCCTAAAAAGTTCGCTGAAAAGCTAAAAGATTGGGATAAACAAGAAGAATATTATAAGGAAGATATGAAACATGCAAATGACCCAGATGTATTCAAATGGAGTGTATTTCTAAAAGGTACTGGTGAATGCATTGGAAGAGTATCGTGTCACAAAGCAAGTGATGAAGGTTATGAAACAGATAATCCTAGCATTAGAGGGGTAGGATGGTATATTGCTCCTAAATATAAAGGACATGGGTATGGTTATGAAGCAGCTCAAGCTATGATGGATTATATGTTTAATGAATGTGAAATAGAAGAAATAAAGACAGGAGCAGCTATTCAAAATCATGCGTCATGGAAAATAATGGAAAAGTTTGGCTTTGAAGAATTGGAAGAAACAAAAATGGTTGAATACACATATGTAGATGACCCAGTTGAAGATTATCAATATTATTTAACTAAAGAAATGTATTTTGAAAATAAAAACAACAAAAAACTAAAATAATATGTTTGTAATACTCGATGTTGCTTATAACACTGTGGATGAAATGATATGTTCTTTATCTACAGAACGATAAAGATGATATGTTCGTCATCTCCATACTAGGCATGTGGAAACAGTTATGGTTTTAGAAAAGAAAGATGTTTAAAAGACATCTTTTTTAATCGTAAAATAGTAATATTCCGATGTAATTAAATTTTAAAAATATGTGGTATAATGGTTATAGGTGATTATATGAAAGTATCTTTTGTTGACTCTAATGAATTAAATGATGACTTAATTAAGAAAATTTTCTTTAATACTGAAAAAAAACAATATGATTATGCTGATTATTTGATTATTTATGGTTGTCATATAAAAACTATGCTGGACGAAAGATTAAATCATGCTTTGGCCATTATAAAAAATAAAAAAGTTGGTAAAATTGTTTTAACTGGTGGTATTGGGGTTAATGGTAATTTTAATGAAAGTGAATATATGCTTAATTATTTAGTAAACAATGGTATCGATAAATCTATGATTATGGTTGAGAATAAATCTACTACAACTGAAGAAAATAACATTAATATTATGAATATGCTTAACCTAAAGAAAATTACTGAGCCTGTAAATATCGTATTAGTTACTCAGCAATTACATTTACTAAGAATAATTATGCACTGGAATAAAATATTAGATAATAGTAATATTAAATTTTATTATGATTATGTAGATGATAGTAATTTTTCATACGAGGATGTAATTGAAAGTGTAGAGTTAAAAGAAATACTAAGAAAGCAAGTTGATAAAATGAAGAAGTTTATAGACGAAGGAATATATGATGATATTGATATAGATAATAACAAAAAACATATTTAAATTTTTAATTATTAACTATATCTATTTGCTCGGAAGATTAAGATATTACGATATGTTCTTTATCCGTAGTACGAAGTGTAACACTGTGGTTAAATTGATATGTTCGTTGGCCAAAGTCATATAAAAATGATATGTTCGTTGAGTACAGTACACTCATTGTGAGAGTGTTTGTGTAATAGAAAGGAAGTAAATATGAAAAAATGTGTAGTTTTTGATGTTGATAGAACAATTGTGGATAGTTATATGCCAGAATTTTTGAGTTTGAAAGAAGCAATTGAAAATGTAACTGGTAAAAAAGTTAGTGAAGTAGAGATGAAGCAGTTAACTTCATTAACGACTCTAGAATTTTTTAAATATTTACATTTAAATAAAGAAGAAAGTGATTTGATTAATAAGGAATGGGAGAGGACTTTTAGTAAATATAAGACAAGGTGTTTTCCTAAGATAAAGGATATTATTAAAGAATTATATAATAATGGTTTTACTATTGCTATAATTACTTCTAGAACAATGGAGGAATTTCATGAATTAGATAGTGAGTTAAGGGATATTTTATATAGTTTTAAAAAGATAGTAACTTCTGATCTAATTAAGAATCCAAAGCCTAATCCTGATAGTTTTATTTTTCTATGCAATGAATTACAATTAATTCCTGGAGAGATAATATATGTTGGTGATAGTGAAATTGATAAAACTTTTTCAAAGAACTGTAATATAGATTTTATTCCAGCTTGTTGGGAAAATACTGAATTAAAGAGTGAAAAGAAAGCTTGTTTTAATGTAGAAGATTTAATGAATGCTATTAGTGAATATAATTCTTTAGATAATGTAATGCATAAGTAGATCTTTTTAGGTGGAGATAAATATGAAAAAAGTAAAAATAATAGCTATGGATTTTGATGGTACTTTATTAACAAGTAATAAAGAAATATCTGATAGAACAAGAGAGTGTTTATTGAATTTAAAACATATTTATAAAATAGTTGGTGTTACGGCAAGAAATCTTATGTCAGTTAAAAATATTTTGGATGTTAGTTTATTTGATTATATTATTTTAAATAATGGGTCTGATATATATAATGTTTATGAGGATAAAATAGAAAATGTTAGTAGTATTGATAAAGAAACTGCTAAAAAAATATTTAATTTATATAAAGATAAGTCTTATCAAATTGATTTTTGTACACCATTTAATTACTTAATTAGGTCAAAAGAAAAAAGTGATGATAGAACTTTTATTAAGTATATAGATGAATTTGATGATGTAAATGATTCAATATCAAGAATGAATATTTTCTTTACTGATAATAAAGAGATTGAAGAAAATAGATCTTTTATGGGGAAAGAATTTAATAATATAGAGGTTGTAAAAATGATAGATACTGATAAAGAAAATAGTCGTATATGGTTAACTATTAATCCTAAGGATGTTAATAAACTTAGTACATTAAAGAAAATTTGTAGAGATTTGGAATGCTCTATTGATAAAGTTATTTTCTTTGGTGATGGAGAAAATGATTTAGTATTAATTGAAAATGTAGGTATTGGTGTTGCTATGGATAATGCTATAGATATTGTAAAAGAGAAAGCTTCTTTTGTTACTTTATCTAATGATAATGATGGAATAGCAGAATATTTAGATAATAATTTGTAATATTCTTGAAAGGAGATATAGTTATGAGTGTTAGTTTTAGAGTTTTTGGTGATTTACATTATATAGATGAGACTCCTAATTGGGCTGAAAAAAGAAAATTAGTTGAATATGCAGAAGAATTATTGGATAGATTAATAGAATCTATAACTAATAATAACGATATTAAATTATTAATAAATTTAGGAGATATAATACAAGCTACTGGTAATAAAGATAAGGATATTAATAATTTAAAATATGTTATTGAGAAATTTAATAGGATTAGTATTCCTGTTTATCATATATTGGGTAATCATGAATTGAAATCAGTAGATTCAAATAGAGATGTATTAGATGTTTTGGGATATTCTAGGGCTACGTATTCTTTTGATGTTCTTGATTATCATTTTTTGATAGTAGGGACAGATATTAATAAGGAAGATGATAAATTTAGGACACAATATGTAACTTATGATGATATGTCTTGGATTAAGAAAGATTTAGAAGAAAATAAAAATAAAAAGATTATAGTTTTTTGTCATTTTGGTATTGTTGATGATAAAGATATAATGGATAATTATTGGGCATATACTGAAAATGGGGAAAATTTAATGTTAAGAAATAGAAAAGAATTGTTAGATATATTATCAAATTATAATATTATGGGATTATTCTGTGGACATCAACATTGGACAAAAAAATTAAAATATAAGAATATTGATTGTTATATGTTAGGCTCTTTAACTGAAAATATAAATAATGATGGTAAGCCTGATGGGGTATATTTTGATGTTACATTAGATAATGATACAATAGTGGTTGAAGAATATCATTTAAATTGATTTTATAAAAAGAGTAGACTTAGTCTATTCTTTTGTGTTATACTTGTAGAAATGGAGGTAAAGATGAAGAATAAGTGTTTAATTGATATAAAAGATTTTTCTAAAAAAGAGATTGATAATTTGATTAAAGTAGCCAATGATATCATTGATAATAGGGATAAGTATTCTCATAAATGTGATGATAAAATATTGGCTACTTTATTTTTTGAGCCAAGTACAAGAACGAGGTTAAGTTTTGAATCAGCAATGTTAAGATTAGGGGGAAAGGTATTAGGATTTTCAGAAGCATCATCATCATCAACTGCTAAAGGAGAATCTTTGGGAGATACTATAAGAGTAGTAAGCGGGTATGCAGATATAATTGTAATGCGTCATCCTAAGGAAGGAGCTCCTACTGTTGCGTTAAGGAAATCATTGGTTCCTATAATAAATGCCGGTGATGGGGGACATAATCATCCTACGCAAACATTAACTGATTTACTTACAATAAGTAGAGAGAAGGATAGGTTAGATAATTTGACAATAGGGCTATGTGGAGATTTAAAATTTGGAAGAACTGTGCATTCTCTTATCACAGCGATGTCAAGATATAAAAAGATAAGGTTTATATTGATATCACCTAAGGAATTAAAATTGCCAGATTATATGAAAGAAATGTTAGATGATAAAAAGATTGAATATATAGAGACTAATGATATAGAAGAATATATGAATGAATTAGATGTTTTATATATGACAAGAGTTCAAAAGGAAAGATTTTTTAATGAAGAGGATTATTTAAGATTAAAAGATTATTATATATTAACGAAAGATAAATTAAGAACTGCTAAAAAAGATTTAATAATAATGCATCCACTTCCTAGGGTAACTGAAATATCTTCTGAAGTAGATAATGATAAAAGGGCTAAATATTTTGAACAGGCATATAATGGTGTATATATTAGAATGGCTTTAATATTAAAATTATTGGAGGTAGAGTAATGAATATTGATACTATAGAAAATGGTTATGTAATAGATCATATAACACCAGGAAATGCGATGAAGATATATGAATTATTAGATTTAAATAAATTAGATTGCCAAGTAGCATTAATTACGAATGCTAAGAGTAAGAAAACAGGAACTAAGGATTTAATTAAAATAGGGAAACTTATTGATATAGATTTTGATAAGTTAGCGTTTATAGATCCTAATGTAACTGTGAATATTGTAAAGAATAATAAGATAAAGGAAAAAAGGAAATTATCTTTACCAGAGAAATTGGTAAATGTAACTAAATGTAAGAATCCTAGATGTATAACTAGTATTGAAAGAGATTTGGATCAGATCTTTATTTTAACAAATAAAGATAAACAGATATATAGATGTGTTTATTGTGAAATGAGTTTAGAAAAATAGATGCTTAGGCATCTTTTTTTATTAACTGGAAGATAAAAAGTATTGTCAAAATAAAATATAATGATATACTATACGGCTAAAGGAGGAGAGAAAATATGAAAAATATAAAGTATTTGTTAGTATTTGTATTATTTATGATAATATTTGGTGTAACAAATGTTTATGCAGAAGAATATACAATTACTATTGATGCTAATGGTGGAATTGAAGGAAGTGAATTTAAAAGTACTATTGTTTTAGCAGAAGAAGAAAATTATGCTGTAAGTGGTTATAATGAAGACTTTTTAAAAGCACCTGAAGGAAAAGGTTTTGCAGCTATAGAATTGATAAATAAAAATGGTGAAATAGTTGGTTTAGCTGATTCTGTACTTCTATGGGGTGCTGATTTTTATGATAATATGACTTTAAAATTCTATTGGGGAGATCCTGTTAGTGATATTAGTTTAAATATGGAATATCCTAATGCTGGCGAAAGTACAGATACACCAGTAGATGAATATGGTTATTATGATACTATGGAGCAAACAAATAAGCCAAATGTAACAATAGATTCAGAATATGATATTGTGATTGATTATGTTGGATGGGTTGATATAAATTCATATGAAGAAGAATATGAATATTACGATATGCCATATATTGGAACTTTTGAAAGTAGTAAAACATACTATGCTCTTGTAGATTTACATAATGGTAATAATAAAGATTTTTCATTTGCTGATATAAATTCACTAAATATTAAAGTTAATGGAGAAGAGGCTAGTATTTATAAAATAGTAGCGTATTCTACTTCTGTTTCTTTAACATTAGAAGTTAAAATTGCTGGCTATGAAGTAATAGAGGGTGCTGAACAAGTAGTTACTGTTGGTGAAGAAGCTGAATTTGAAATTGATGCCGATTATAATTTGTTTTTAGATGGTGGAGAAGTTTATGTAGATGATAATGATACTCCACTTGAAGCTAATGCTGATTATACTTCTAGAGCAGGAAGTACTATTATTACATTAACTAGTGATTATATAAGTACTTTATCTGAAGGAGAACATACTTTAAAAGTTGTATTTAATGATGATAATGTTGCTACTACTTCATTTACTGTAACTAAAGATTCTTCTTCAGAAGAGACAAGTAATGATGTTGAAGAATTACCACCTCAAACAGGGATAGATAATTCTAAAAATGTTAGTTTAGTAATTATTATATTGATGTTGTTATTAAACATTATTAAGTTTTAGTAAAAAGACTCTTTTGAGTCTTTTTTCTTTACTTGTTTTGTGATTTGTGTTATTATTTTTATAGGAGGATTGGTTATGAAGGTTAGTAAAAAGAATATAGTATCTATATGGGAGTTTATGGAGAATTATTTTGGTGTTGTATATGATGATAAATATACACTTACGCATGAGGAAATGAACTATTATTTGAAAAAGAAGAAGAAAATTTTTGTTAGAAAGATTAATTTTAATAAAATTGATAGGGAAATGATATTGCGTGGGGAAGTAATCTTAGTTAGTGATGAATTAGGGAATGTTACTCCGTATGTTAATCCTAGAAAAATTGATAATTTGGATGTAGATGAAATTAATGCTACTAAGAGAAAGATTTTTTCTAAATCTGTTGATAATTTTGGTGATTTAAAGGATATTGGAAAAAGTGATTATGAAGTGTATACACATTTAAAAGAGAAAGTTTTACCTAAGAAAGAAAGAATTCTTAGGAGAGGTTATGAATAGGAGAGGTTGTTATGTATTGTAAAAAGTGTGGTAAAGAGTTAAAGGAAACTGATAGTTTTTGTTCAAGTTGTGGTAGTAGTGTAGAAGAAGTAAAGAATAATAATAGTAGTGCATCTATTGTGTTTGCGGTTATAGCGATATTTACTATATGGGTTCCAATAGTGTGTATTCCTTGTGCTATTGTGGCTATAATAACTGGTAAGAAAAATGATAATAAGGGTGGTATGGTTGTTGGAATTGTTTCTTTAATTCTTTCTTTGTTATTTACTTTGATTATTGTTTTGATGGTGCTTTTTGCTTTTTTTGTTGCTTCTTCAGATCAAGCTAAAGATGTTCATAAATATGTAGAGGAATTTAGTGATAATTTTGATGATTTTAAAGAGCATTTTAGTGAAGGGGTTGATTTAAAAGGTCATAGTTTTACTGGTAGTGATGGTACTTTGCTTGTGTTAAATTCAGATAATAGTTATGTTTGGTATGGTACTAATAGGGAAACTGATTATTCTATGGGAGATTATGAAGTATATAATGGAATGGAAGCTGTTAATTATATTGTAGAGAATTTTAGTAAATTTGGTTTGTCTTTTGACAAGCAAATGAAAGGATTTGATGATGATAAATATCAGATATCAAATTATTATTTATTAGTTCTTGATTGTAATAAAATGGTTGTTGATGGTAAAGATAGTTCAGATAAAAAAGATAGTTATGTTTATTATGGCTTTTATAATGATAGCAGTTTGAAACTTATTGATATGGAAACAGGGGAAAATAAAAATTTTATTTTAAAAGATGATAATAATAAAAATAATGGAACTGTTTAAAACTAGATTTATCTAGTTTTTTTAATTATTTTATGATATAATTTAGCGTGTCTGGTGATGCTATGAGAGTTAAAGAAATAGAAAGAAGTATTATTAAGAAATTTCGTAAGGAGATATGGAGTAGGTTTGTTAGTGCTGTTAAGGATTATGAACTTATAAACGAAAATGATAGGATAATGGTATGTATTAGTGGTGGTAAGGATTCTTTTTTAATGGCTAAATGTATGCAAGAGCTAGTTAGACATGGTAAATTTCCTTTTGAAGTTAAATATGTTGTTATGAATCCAGGATATAATGAAGCTAATATAGGATTAATTAAAGAGAATGCTAAAACTCTTAATATTCCAATAGAGATATTTAATAGTGATATATTTGAAGTTGCTGATAAGGTTAGTGGGGAAAATCCTTGTTATTTGTGTGCTAGAATGAGAAGGGGATATCTTTATAGTAAAGCACAAGAGCTAGGCTGTAATAAGATAGCGTTAGGACATCATTTTAATGATGTTATTGAGACTACTTTATTGTCTATGTTTTATGGCTCCGAAATAAAGACAATGATGCCTAAGTTGCATAGTGATAATTTTCCTGGTTTAGAATTAATTAGGCCAATGTATAAGATTAGGGAAGATGATATTATTGCTTGGAGTAAGAGTAATAATTTAACTTTTCTTAATTGTGCTTGTAAATTTACAGAAAAGTGTTCTATAGATGAGAATGCAAGCAAAAGAAAAGAAATTAAGAATTTAATTAAAGAAATGAAGAAGAAGAATTCTAATGTTGATGTTAATATCTTTAAGAGTATGGATAATATTAATTTGAATTGTGTATTAGGGGTTAAGGCAAATCATAAATATAAAAGTTTTTTAGATGATTATGAGTAGGTGATATTATGGATGTTTTATGTAGAGTGTTAGATAGTGATAATGACTTATTGTTAGCTGAAAAGTTAAGATATGAATGTTTTGGAATAGGTGAATTTAATCCTAACAGTTAAAAGATATAAAAAGGAAAAAAACAGTTGCTTTGGGTGCTTTTTTAGATAATGAACTAGTTGGTGTTGTATATATTAATGATTATTATAAATCTTTATATATTGATCAGATATTTGTTGATAAAAAATTACATCGTAATAAAATAGCTACTAATATGTTAAAATATGTATTAAATAATAAGGAAATGTTTGAAAAAATTTTTAATAAGAAATTTGATATTAGTAGATTAGAAAGTAATGGTAGTGACCTTTTTTATGAAGAAATGGGTTATAAGAAAGAAAATAATGTAATAGGTACTTTTAAGAGAAGAATATAAAAAATCTTATGATTTATTCATAAGATTTTGTTGTTCTTCTTAAATCTTTTATAATTCTTTTTATTTTTTTCTGTTTGTTATTTTGAATGGCGTTATTATAATTTTCTTCTGCTTCTATGAATATTTGTTCTAAATCGTTTTGAAATTGATTATATTTTTCTTTAGTAGAAGCATATTTTTTTATATATGATTCTATTTCTTCTTTTGTTGCTTTTAATAGAGTAATTTTTGAATCTTTTCCATAATATCTTTTTTCAGTATATTTTATGAAGTATGGGGAATTTGGTATTGAATATTCAATGCTATTTTTTTCTTTGTTGAAGATGCTTTCTTTTTCAATTATGTGGTATATGGGAATTAATTCTTCAGTTATTATTTCTTGTACATAATTATTATTCTCTGTTGGTTGGACCATTATTTGTTTTGTTGGTAGTAATTTTAGATTTGCTATGTTTTCTTTTTTTGTTTTGTTTAAATCTATAGTTGCATTTGGGCTAATAGATAAAAGATAGCATTTATATATTTCATTTTTATCTAACATAATTACCTCCTTTATTTATTTTAATATATTATAAAATACAGAGAAAATCAATATAAAATAAAAAAAGAACATAATGTTCTTTTAATTTTTCTATATGGTGGCTCCAACGGGAATTGAACCAGTGACACGAGGATTTTCAGTCCTCTGCTCTACCAACTGAGCTATGGAGCCAAAAAAATGGCGGTTCGTACGGGATTTGAACCCGTGATCTTCTGCGTGACAGGCAGACGTCATAGGCCTCTAGACTAACGAACCATGGTTGCGGGAGATGGATTTGAACCAACGACCTCCGGGTTATGAGCCCGGCGAGCTACCAAACTGCTCCATCCCGCGATAAATTAGTGGCGGAGAAAAAGGGATTCGAACCCCTGCGCCGATTTCTCGACCTCCCGGTTTTCAAGACCGGTCCCTTCAACCAGACTTGGGTATTTCTCCGTATGGTGCCTAAGGTCGGACTTGAACCGACACGAGGGTTGAATCTCGCAGGATTTTAAGTCCTGTGCGTCTACCTATTCCGCCACTCAGGCATTGATTTATAAGCAAGTTTTTCGTTTCATGACTAGTTAATTATATAATAATTTTTTAAGTTTGGCAATACTTTTTGGGTATTTTTTGAAAAATCTATTAAAATTAATGGTTTATACTCTTTTTTATGTGATTTATGTTATGTAAAATAAGGGTAAATAAATTGACAAAATATTTAAATAGTATATAATAAAAATAAGAGGTGGTTTAGTCATGATAGAGTATGCT
>CAZRJK010000026.1:0-13240 GCA_964600615.1 uncultured Muribaculaceae bacterium
GACAAGAAAAATATTTTGAGGTGTGTTCTTGTTCTAATTTGACTGATGCTCAGGCTAGAAGACTTGCTATTAGATATAGAAAAGAAGATGGGGAAAAGGAATTTGTTCATACTTTGAATAATACAGTTATAGCTCCTCCTAGAATGTTAATCGCTTTCTTAGAAAATAATTTACAAGAGGATGGAAGTGTGTTGATTCCTAAGGTTTTACAACCTTATATGGGTGGAAAGAATAAATTAGTTCCTAATAAGTAGAGATTTAATAATTTAAATCTCTTTTTGTAAAGAGGTGGTAATGTGAAAACAAATATTGGTATATTTGATTCTGGTATAGGTGGAGTTACTGTCTTGAAGGAATGTATTAAGCTTAATCCTAATTTTAATTATTATTATTATAGTGATTCTATTAATAATCCTTATGGAGATAAAAGTCAGGATGAAGTAATCAAGATGTGTGAAAAGATTGTAAAGAATTTTATTAATAAAAGTTGTTATATAATTATTATTGCTTGTAATACTGCTAGTGCTATGGCTGTTTCTTATTTAAGAGAAAAATATAAAGATATTCATTTTATTGCAATAGAACCTGCAATAAAGATGGTATATGATACTAGTATAGATGGAACTTTAATTATGGCAACTAAGGGTACTTTGGATAGTGAGAAGTTTAATTTGTTGTATGATAAGTATCATCATGAAAATTTTTATTTATATTCATGTGTTGGGCTTGCTAATTTAATTGAAAAAGGTAATTATAAAGAAATAGTAGAGTATTTAAATGATAATATTTCTAAATATAAGGGGAAGGTATCTAATGTTGTTTTGGGATGTACACATTATCCTTTGATAAAGAGCGAGATAAGAGATGTTCTTGGTAATGTTACTTTTTATGATGGTAGTAATGGTATTGCTAGAAGATTAAGGAATATAATAGAAGAAAATAATTTTATTGGAAGAGGGAAAAATATTTCTTTTATTGATTCTTCTAATAATTTGGATAAAGAGATAAGATTTTATAGGGTTTTGGAGGAAAAAAATGAAGAACAATGTTAAGAGAATAAATGTTAATGATATTCTTAGGAAAACTGATAGATTGCTTAATTTTTATGAAAATCAAAATATATATATAGAATTGAGTAAAATAGAAAGTATAGATGAGTTTTGTGAATATGTTTCTAAATTTAATTATGATAGTAATTTTATAAATGGGATTATAGAAATCGATTCTAGAATTAAAATTGATGATTGGGCAGATAAATTTATAAAAAAGTATCATATTTATTTAAAAGGTAAATTAGATATTGATTGTAGAGAATATTATAATAATGAATATTGTTGGAATTTGTATTTAGAACAATGTTTAAAAACTTCTGATGATGATTTTGAAAAAGCTGTTTTCTTTAATGGGAAAAAGTTGAAGAAAATTGATAGTATTTTAAATACTGTTTATTTGCAATTAATAAATAGATTAAATCGTAATAGTGATTTGAGTTATAAGGATAAAAAATTTTTGGAACAGTCATTTTTGTGTTATGCATATTATAATAGAATTTATAAGGATAGTCCTTTTGAAATGATGCGTAGTATTGTTTTATATTTTAAGAAATATCCAATTAGTGATTTTAATAAACCAAGAAATAAGCAACTGTTTCTTATAAATAAAATATCTGAGGAGTTATTAAAAGCGGATAATAATTGTGCTTTTGAGTTTTCTATGGAAATGAATGATGATAATTTGGGAAACTTCTATCATACTGAAGAGGGGATTCCTGTTTTAGAAATAAATGCTGCTGATATTTATGATGTTGATTCTGATTATACTTTTGTTAGAAAAAATTTTACTATTTTTCATGAAATTGCTCATTTTATACAGGATGTTAATCCGGAATCCTATAATTCTGTAATGCAGGAAATAATTAAGATTGAAAAGCAATTAATATTATTTGATAGAGAGTTTTATGAAAATAATCATGATGACTTTTTTATAGAAAGAGATGCTGATTTATACGCTATGAAAAGAATTAAAGAAGATTTTGGGAAAATATATCCTGAGGAGGTTTTATCTATTTTAAAAAGTCGTGATGTTTTTAAAAGAAAGGATATATCAGAGTTTTATAAAATGGAAGTTAAACGTTATAATTTGATTCATTGCGATGATAACAAGAATAATTCTAGTAGTAAAAAGAAAAGTATAAAAAGGTAGGTGTTTTATGAAAAGTATTTTAAGAACTAAAGAGAAGGGAAATTTAATTGTAATAAGTGGTCCTTCAGGTGCGGGTAAGGATACTATTGTAGAAAAATTAAAAGATATCAATGATAATTTTTGGGTATCTATTTCTATGACTAGTAGAGATGTCAGGAGTAATGATATACCTAATGAGACTTATTATTTTGTTTCTAGGGAAGAATTTGAAAAAAGAATAAAAGATGGTATTTTTTTAGAATATGCAGAATATAATGGTAATTATTATGGAACTCCTAAAGATAAAATTAGTAATAAATTGAATCAAGGGATAGATGTAATACTTGTTATAGAGATACAGGGAGCTTTAAAAGTAAAAGAATTAGTTCCAGAAGCTATATTTATATTTATTATGCCTCCTAGTATGGATGAATTAAGGAGAAGGTTAGTTAATAGAGGTACTGATAGTAAGGATAAAATATTTAACAGATTTAAGATAGCTTATAAGGAAATAAATGAAGTAACTAAGTATAATTATGTAGTTGTTAATGATGATTTGGATAGAGCTGTTGATAAGGTTAATGCTATTTTAATTAGTGAAAGATGTAGAGTAGATCGAATAGAAGATATTTATTTAAACAATATGGAAGAAGAATTACATGAGCTGTTAGTAGATAAAGAATTAGATAATGAAAAGAATATTTTTGAGTAACTTTTATAAAGTTGCTTTTTTTTTCTATTTATGGTATTTTATTTGTGACGAGATTTTATTGCAAGTAGTAATATTTTGGGAGATATAATTATGAAAAAAAAGGATAAAGATAGTAATAAGCTAAAGAAAAAAATCAAAGATTTTGTTGATAAAAATAAAAAAATATTGATTATTTTAGTGGTGTTGATTATATTATTGATAATTTTTTTTGTTTTTAAAATTCATGATGATGGGACTAAAAATAGAACAACAGTTAGTGTGGGAAAAGTAATTTCTGTGAGAAATAGGTTTGCTGAATATGATTTAAAAGTAAATTCTATTGAAAAAGAAGTTGATGTTCAAGATGCTTATAATGAAAAAAATTCTAAAAAGTTTATGAAAATTAATATGACTATTAAAAATGTTGGAGATAATATTGTTGATTTTAGTGGTATTAGTTTTAATAGTTTTAATTTAGAAACTATTTCAGGAAAGATAGCTGGAAGTTGTTCAATGTTGGATAAGGTATCTTATAAAACAGATGATGCTATTCCATATATGGTTGAAGCAGGAAAAACTGAAACTGGTTTTTTATATTGTAATGTATCTTCTAATACTAATGAAGAAATGAGATTAGTAATATCTACAATAACAGAAATAGATATGGATGCTTATAAAGAACAGGGAGAAGTTAATTCTACTGAGAGTAAAACATTTTATATAAAATTAGATAATTAATAAATAAAAAAGTGATTTGTATGAAGTTGCTTTTTTTTTGTGTTTGATATACTGTTAGTGTAGTAGAATGGAGATAATATGATGAAAAATAGTAATAAAATAATAAGTATATTTCTTGTTTTTACTGTGATGTTTTAATTTTTTTAGGTATTTTGAAAGTTTCTGGTATTAATAGTTATTTTCTTTCAGATGAAAAAATATATTATGATACGGAAGAAGAATTAGAAATGGGTGATAATTGGAGAGATTTTGTTTTTTTGGTAAATTCTAAAATTTTAAAGTTACCTTTATCTTATTCTTCATTTTCTGCAACTAGTGGTTTTAAAATAAAAGCAAAGTTACGAAATGGTGTTATTGGGCCGAACGATTATAGGAAGATTAAATTATATAGAGGTAATAAAGAAGTGCTATCTGGAATGTTAAAAAATGATACAGATAATGCATTAAAGTATACTGATGCTACTATAGTTGGAATTATACAGTCTACTGATAATATAGATAGACCGTCAGATGCGATTTCTTTTCCTGGAGGAATTACTGTTGGTATGTATATGAATAAGGAAAAATTATATAATTCTTTTGGTGAAGCTGATGAAGTTGAGGAAAAAAATAGAGAATGATGTATTAAAGAATAATTATAAATATTATTTTGATTCTTCTTCTATGAAAAATAAATATTATACTATATTAGTAGCTGGTACAGTTATTGAGAAAACAACTTTTTGTAATGATTAATTTTTTTAAGACTTTTATTGTAAAAAGTCTTTTTTTAATATATAATTAATTTTAGAAATGAGGGGATATTTATGATTAAATATAAGACAATGGATGCTAATGAAGCTGTAGCAAGTGTAGCTTATAAATTTAGTGAAGTATGTGGAATTTATCCTATTACTCCAGCTTCTCCTATGGCTGAGCATGTCGATAAAATGAGTGTTAATGGAGAAATTAATTATTTTGGTAATAAGGTTAATGTAGTAGAGATGCAATCAGAGGCAGGGGCTATTGCTCTTGTACATGGTGTTTTACAGAATGGTGTTTTAGCTACTACATTTACTGCTAGTCAAGGATTGTTATTAATGATTCCTAATTTATATAAGTTGGCAGGGGAAATGCTACCTGGTGTTGTACATGTAGCTGCTCGTAGTTTATCTACCCATTCTTTATCTATTTTTGGTGATCATCAAGATGTTTATGCTGCTCGTAGTACAGGGATTTGTATGCTTGCTTCTAGTAGTGTTGAGGAAGCTTATCATATGGCGGCTATTGCGCATTTGTCAGCTATTAAATCTAGTATGCCTTTTATTAACTTTTTTGATGGTTTTAGGACTAGCCATGAAATTGATAAGATTAAGTTGATGGATTTAGATAAGATTGAAAAGTTAATAGATAAGAAAGCTCTTAATAAGTTTAGGAAGAAAGCTATGAATAGTTTTAATCCTACTACTAGAGGGACTGCAGAGAATGAAGATGTTTATTTTCAACATACAGAATCGAGAAACATTGATTATATAAATTGTGTTAATTATATAGAAGAATACATGAATAAGATTAATAAGATTAATGATACTGATATTAGGCCTTTTAACTATTATGGTGATAAAAAAGCAACAGATATCATTATTGCTATGGGTAGTGTATGTGATACTATTAGAGAAACAATAGATTTCTTAAATAGCAAGGGAAATAAATATGGATTGGTAGAAGTACATTTGTTTAGACCTTTTAGTTGTAAACATTTGCTTTCTGTTATTCCTAAGAGTGTATGTAATATTGCTGTTTTGGATAGAAGTAAGGAAGCTAATGATTGTGGCGAAGCACTCTATTTGGATGTAGTTAATACTTTTAAAGGAGAAAATGTTAATATTTACGGTGGTAGATATGGTTTGTCTTCTAAAAATACTGATCCAATTGATATTAAGGCAGTTTATGATTTTATAGGTAGTAAGAAAGCTCATAGTAATTTTACTATTGGTATTTGTGATGATGTTACTAATTTGAGTTTAGATAGAGATGAGGATTTTAAGATACCTAATAAGATACAAGAATTTTTAATTTATGGATATGGATCTGATGGTATGGTATCTACATCTAAGGATTTAATTAAGATTATAGGTGATAATACCAAAAAATATGTACAGGGTTATTTTCAATACGATAGTAAGAAGAGTGGTGGAGTAACTAGAAGTCATATTAGAATTAGTGATAATGTTATTAGGAGACCTTATTATATAAAGAATCCTTCTTTAGTGGTTATAAGTAAGGATAGTTATATTTATAAATATGATTTAATTGATAATATGGTTGATGGCGGAGTAGTTTTACTTAATACTAATTTATCTTGCGATAATTTAGTAAAGAGTTTACCTAATAAAGTTAAGAGTTTGATGGCTAAGAAAAAGATTAAATTATTTGTTATTGATGCATATAAGCTGGCTTCTGATTTGGGACTTGGTAATAAGATTAGTACATGTATGGAAATATGTATATTTCATCTTCTTAAGATTATTAATGATAAAAAAGTTATTAGTATTATGAAGACTACTAATGAAAAAAGATTTGGTAATAAAGGTAAAAAAGTAGTTGATGCTAATAATAAAATAATAGATATTGCTTTATCTAGTTTAAGAAAAGTAAATGTTTTAGATAATTGGAAAAATTTAGTTTATTTTGATAAGAAGAGTAGAGGATTTTTTGATACTATTAATGATTTGGCGGGAGATTCTCTTCCTGTTAGTGCTTTTCTTGATAAGAAAGATGGTATTTTTGAGGGAGGAAATACTAAGTTTGAAAAAAGGGGTATTGCAGAAAAAGTTCCTTGTTGGATTTCTGAAAATTGTATAGAGTGTAATCAATGTAGTTTTGTTTGTCCTCATGGAGTTATTAGACCTTTTCTTACTAGTGTTTCTGATAAGAGCATTAATTCTATTCCTTCAATTATGCCAAAGGATGTAAATTATACTATTGGGGTATCTTACGAAGATTGTACTGGCTGTGGTTTATGTTATAGTGCTTGTCCTGGTAAGGGTAGTAATAAGGCAATTGAGATGGTTCCTTATGATAAGAGTAAGCATAGACAAGAGGAATTTGATTATTTGGTTAATAATAATATTAATGGTAGTTATAAACCTAAACTATTAAATGTAAAGAATCTTGGATTTGTAATGCCTAAATTTGAATTTAGTGGTAGTTGTGCTGGTTGTGGTGAAGCATATTATTTAAAGAATTTAACGCAAGTTTTTGGTGATAGTTTATTTATTGCAAATGCTACTGGGTGTTCTTCTATTTATGGAAGTAATATTCCAAGTTTGCCTTATAGTATTCCTTGGGCTAGTAGTTTGTTTGAGGATAATTCAGAATTTGGTTTAGGGATGGTAATGGGAGTTAATGCTAAAAGAAATAAAATAGAAAACTATATGAGAAAGAATATTTCTCGTGATAGGAAATTATTTAAAGAATGGTTGGATAATAAAGATAATTATGATGTTTGTTTAGAAATAAGTAAAAAAATTGATTATGATAAGCATAAATTTTTATTAGAATATAAGGAATTCATTGCTCCTAAATCTGTATGGGTCGTTGGTGGAGATGGCTTTGCCTATGATATTGGTTATGGTGGTTTAGATCATGTCATATCTAGAAATGATAATATTAATATTTTGGTGTTAGATACTGAAGTTTATTCTAATACTGGCGGGCAAGCTTCTAAGTCTTCTAATATGGGTGCTGTTGCATCTTTTGCTCAAGGTGGTAAAAGTAATTATAAAAAAGATTTAGCTAGAATAGCGATGTGTTATCCTAATGTATATGTAGCAACTTGTAATATTGGTTATAATAAAGAACAATATTTAAAGGTATTGAAAGAAGCTAATGAACATAAGGGGCCATCTATTGTTATTGTATATTCTCCGTGTATTGAACATGGTATTAAGGCTGGAATGGGAGAATCATTAGTTCAAAGTAATTTAGCTACTAAGTGTGGGTATTTTCCTATTTTTAGGTATAATCCTGATAATGAAACTTTTATAATGGATAGCAAGAATGTTGATTTTGAATTATATGATGAATTTTTAAGTCATGAGAATAGATATGCTAGTTTAAAGAAAAATAATCCTATTGATGCTGATAAGTTACTTGTTAATCAAAAAGAATGGTCTAAAAGGAGATTTGATTATTATAGTAAGTTAGACTCTAATGCTAATTAGAGTCTTTTTTTGTAAAGTAATTATAATTTTTATTGTATTTGATTTTTAATGTGATATAATTGAAGTAGATTAGAATAATTTGGAGTGATTTTTATGAGTAAAAAAATAAGAAAAAAAGATTTGGAAAAATCTGATAAAGAGATAGAAAAAGAAGCTTTAGAAGAAGATAATTTTTCTATATTGATGTTAGCTTTGATTATTGGTTTGTGTTTTTTTATTGGGATAGGATTGGGGTTTGCTTTATATAAGTTAGCTATAAATAGTAGTGTTGCTGTTATTTTTACTAAATTCGTTTAAAAAAGATAACTTTTAGTTATCTTTTATTATTGGTTTATTTGTATATTCTTGTGTAATTAAACTGTTATTTAACGGAAGTGAATAAACTTTAGTTATTCTAAATTCTATATCTAATATTTTTGATATATTTGATTTATAATTAGTTATTATTGGAAGGTTTAATCCTTTTTTTATTTTATTTAGATGTTGTTTTCCTTTTTTGTTAAATCCTAGTATTCTAATATAATCTATTGTTAGATTATTAGCTTCTTCTTTGGTAAAGTTTGTTAATATATGGATTAGCATTCTATTTATTTTGTTATATGTATATCTTTTGGTCTTTATTTTTTTTGTTAATTCTTCCCATGAATTTGCTTTTGTTATTTCTTTTGTAATTCTATTTTCTATTCCTTCATCTACTGTTTGGTAAATTGATAGATTTTTTGATGTTATTATTTTATATTTTAAATATGAAAAATAATTTTCTTTATTTATATTATAAAGGTATTTAATTGTATTTTTTGGTAAGTAATTATTAATTTCTTTTTTATTATTAAACATGTTTCTCAATAATGATGCATTTAAGATAGTGCTATTTATTTCCTTATTATGATAACTTGTTGTTCTTTTAATAGAAACGGCTTTAATATTATAATTGTTTCTTAAAATTTCTTTTATGTATGAAATTGCTAATAAGTCATTAGGTTCGTTTGTTGTATAATTTAATATTTCTTTTAGTGCTTTACTTAGGGCTGTTGGATAATTTATACCGTTATCTAAATGTTTTTTTACTAGAACGTCATATTTTGGATTATTTATTTGCGTTTTTGCTATTTCATATAGTTTATTTATGTCATTAGATTCACTACCAAAAACTAGTGTGTCTATTTCTAGTTTATTTAATATATGTAGTGCTCCTTTAGCAAAAATATCGGCACTTTGTGTGGCATAGACAAATGGTAGTTCTACTATTAAGTCAATGTTGTTATCTAGACATAGTTTAGTTTTATTCCATTTGTTTAGAATGTTTATTTCTCCTCTTTGACTGAAACAAGAATTTGTTATTACTATTAGTATAGAATTAGGGTATAGTTCTTTTATTTTGTTTATTTGATAGATATGTCCTAAATGAAGGGGATTATATTCTGCTATTAATCCAATTATATTCATGGTTACACCTCTTTTTAATAATATCATAATTGTTTTGTTTAGACAAATATAGATAATATTTGTTTTTATTTTTTGATGTTATTTTATGATGATGATTTTGTTGCAAAAATATTGTTGAAATGTTATAATTTGTTTTGAAGGAAGATGGAATTGTATGAAGAAGTTAAACTTTTCTTATGAAAATATGAGAAAAAATTTTGATAAAATAAAGAAGTTTTTTGTAGAAAAATATTTAGTTATATATAAAAATTCACCTTTGTTGTGCGGATTTATAATTACTAGTGTTCTTAATGCTTTGTTGTTGAGAACTATTACTGTTCATAACCAATTTTATTTTAAGCCTTTTTTGTTTGATTTATCTATAATAATACTTATAGCTTCTTTTTCTTTTTTGTTTAAAACTAAGAAGGGAAGGACTAGATATTTGATTTGTTTTTCTATATTTACTTCTGTTTTATGCATTGTCCATTCGATGTATTATACGTATTATGATTCTTTTGCTTCAGTATCATTACTTGCTACTTCAGCTTTTGTCGTTGATGTTGGTGATGCTGTAGTTCAAAATGTAATGCAGTTACATGATTTTGTTTATTTATGGCAACCTATAGTTATGTTTTATCTTTTATATCATTTAAGAAAGAAAAATGTTCATGATACTAAAATTGATTTAAGAAAATCTTTTATTAGTTTGATTATTTCTAGTGCTTTTCTGTTTGGATTTACTTGTCTTTTTATGACTCCTACTGAATGGAGTAGATTTGGTAAAATGTGGAATAGAGAGTCTGTTGTTTCTTCTTTTGGGGTATATACATATCAGATTAATGATGTTTTTCAAAGTTTAGAACCTAAGATAAATAATTTATTTGGACATGATACGGCTTTAAAAAATGTTTCAGAGTATTATGATGGCTTAAAAATAAATGACGCTAAAAATAAATATACTAATATTTTTAAAGGAAAGAATTTGTTAGTAATACATGCTGAGAGTTTACAGACTTTTGCTATTGATAAGAAATTTGAGGGAAAAGAAGTTACGCCTTTTCTTAATAAAATGGTGAGAGAAGGAATATATTTTAATAATTTTTATTCTCAAGTTGGAGTAGGAACTAGTAGTGATGCTGAGTTTACTTTTAGTACGTCTTTGATGCCTTCGAATAATGGAACTGTTTTTGTTAATTATTTTGATAGGGAATATAATAGTATTCAAAAGCAGTTTAAGAATAATGGTTATTATGTTTTTAGTATGCATGCTAATACTGGTGATTTTTGGAATAGAGCTACTATGCATGATAATTTAGGTTATGAGAAATTTTATAGCAAAAGTTCTTTTGAAATAGATGAAACTATTGGTTTGGGATTATCTGATAAATCTTTCTTTAGACAGGCTGTACCAATGATTAAAGATATAAGTTTGGAAAAGGGAAAACCTTTTTACGGGTTGTTAATTACTCTTACTAATCATACTCCATGGAGCGATTTTGAAATAGTGGATGAATTTCCAACTACTTGGACAGTTAATTCTAATGGAATTTCTGTTACTAGTGATTATATAAATGGTACTACTTTTGGTGATTATTTTAGATCTGTTCATTATTCTGATCAAGCTTTAGAACAACTAATTAATGATATGGATAAAGCAGGAATTCTAGATAATACTGTTATAGCTATATATGGAGATCATGATGCAAGGATAAGTAAAAAATTTTATAATATGTATTATAATTATGATCCTTATACTGGTGAAGTAAAGGATGAACAAGATGATGGTTATATAGAATATAATGATTATATGTATAATTTAGATAGAAAGGTTCCTTTTATTATATGGACTAAGGATCATAAATATAAGGAGATTAATTCTAATGTTGCTGGTATGATTGATGTACTACCTACTCTTAGTAATATGTTTGGTGTAGGGACTAATCCTTATCAATTGGGACATGATTTATTTAATTTAAAAGAAGATGAAAATACTGTCGTCTTTACTGATGGTTCTTATGTTACTAATAAAGTATATTATGATGGTCAGAGTGGTGAGGTATATTATATAGATGATAATGTAACTGTTAATGCTGACTATATTACTACTAGGGCAGAATATGCTGATAGGATAATAGATGTTTCTAATGATATAATTACTTATGATTTGATTAAGGAAATGAATAATAAGAAGGAAGAATAAATAAATAGACTTTTCTGTTTGAAAAGTCTATTTATTTTCTATTTTTATTAATTTTCCATGCACGGCTACTCTTTTTGTTCCGATGTCATCACAAGTTGATAGAGTTATTATTCTATCTTGGGTTGTTACATCTAGATTGAAATTGTATTGACTTCTATTTTTTAGGGTGTTTAGAAATTTTTGATAGTTTTCTGGAGAGTAAAATCTTACTTGTAAATAATCAATTGTTGGTTCTATTTTATATACTGAAAATATTTGCCATATTGTATTTTGGTTTCTGGTAGACATTTTTATATAAAAATTATTAGGATTTGATTGCCAACTTTTTCTTAATAAATATGGTATTTGTCCAAACATAGTTCTGTTTATTAAGTTGTGGGCATATATAATTGTATTATTATCAAGTTCATTAAAATTATTTCTATAATCGGCAAATACCCAACCTATATTGGTAGTTCTTTTGTAAAAATCATGATTTAGGTAGAATTCATTATCACTATGTTGAACGATTGGATAATTAATATTAGTTCCGTTTACTTGTATCCAACCTACTGTTTCTGTATTTTTATTAATGTATGATGATAAATCTATATTATAAAAATCCACATTTGTTGAATAAGTTGAATCGTTGACGATGTTTAAACTTTTGTATTCTTCATTAAATTTTTCTTCTTCTTTTTCTATTTCTTTTGTAGATGCTATTAAACTTTTAGAAAACTTTTTATTTCTTTCATTTTGAACATACCATCTGCTTAAAATGAAAATACTAACTAGATATGTTAAAAGTGATAAGGTTATAATGATTGTAGGAATTATTTTTTTTTCAATGTGTAATTCTTTTTGTTTGTCTTCATCAAAAAGAACTTTAATTCCTAAATATATGTATCTTGGAATGATTGTTAATATTTCTAATATTTTTTTCAATTTATCACTTCCTTATTTATACTGTAATTTTATTATAACATTTTTTTGGGTAAATTAATAAAAAAATTGTTAAATATAAAAAAATGTTGTATAATACTTTTCATGTAAGAGAGGTTTATTATGGAAAACTTGAGTAAAGATTTGAATGTTGGCGATAAGTTAGAAATTCATTGTTATAAACATAACGGGCATTTACATCGTCAATGGGATGAAGCTGTATTATTAGATGTTAAAGATGATTATATGGTTTTTGGTAATAATAGGACGGTAGTTATTGATAGTGATGGTAAGGTGTGGCATACAAGGGAACCGGCTATTATGTTCTTTTTTAAGGATAAGTGGTTTAATGTAATTGGTCAAATTAAAGATTATGGTATTTATTTTTATTGTAATATAGCAACGCCATTTTTAATAGATGATGGAGTTATTAAATATATTGATTATGATTTAGATTTAAGAGTTTTTCCTAATGGAAGTTTTAAGGTTTTAGATCGTATGGAATATAAATATCATAGGAAACAAATGCACTATTCTAATAGATTAGATTTTATATTAAAATATGAGTTAGGGCAATTAATTGATTTGGTTAGAAAAAAAGAATTTCCTTTTAATAAGAGCGTTATTGAAAACTATCATAAGATTTATATTAAGTATGCTGAAGATAAATAGAATTATTTTCAGTTTTTTTATGTAAAATATATAAAAATCTGTTGACAAGCCTTGTTATATTTGGTATATTTGATATGCATTTCCCAAAAAAAAGGATTTTGGGAGTGTAATTACTAAAAAAATAAAGGAGAAGTCTTGACTTTTCTAACGTTTTTTGGTATTATATGAGAAGTCTTTTGAAAGAAAGGCTTTTATAAAGAGAAA
>CAZRJK010000027.1:0-9586 GCA_964600615.1 uncultured Muribaculaceae bacterium
GGTTAGACGTAAATAATAACAATTATGAAGAAAAAATAAACATAACATTAAAGAAAGTAGAAGATAATTGGTTGATTGACTCATATGAAAAACAATAAGTAGCATATAAATATGCTACTTTTTTTGTCTAATTATTATTATCATAAAAAAATAATATTTAAATATTATGTTATAGGTGATAATAATGAATGGACTAACAGACAATGAAGTAATTATTAATAGAAAAAAATATGGTACTAATAAAATAACAGGAGTAAAAAAAGATACTTTCTTTAAATTATTATTAGAAAGTCTAGGAGACCCAATAATTAGAATATTATTAATAGCTCTAGGAATAAAAACTATATTCTTAATTAAAGACTTTGATTGGTATGAAACAGTAGGAATAGTCATATCTATCATTATAGCATCCCTAATATCTACAATAAGTGAATACGGATCTTCCAAAGCCTTTGAAAGATTACAAGAAGAGTCATCTAAAATAAAATGTAAAGTAAAAAGAAATGGACAAGTTAAAGAAATATTAATAGATGATATAGTTAAAGGAGATATGTTAATATTAAGCTCAGGAGATAAAATAGGAGCAGATGGAATCATTATAAAAGGAAGTATTGAAATAGATGAATCACCAATGAATGGAGAAACAAAAAGCACAACAAAAAAAGATAATGATTATGTCTATAGAGGATGTGTAGTTTATAATGGTAATGCCGAAGTATTAGTAGATAAAATAGGTAATAATACCTATTATGGTAACATGGTAACACAATTAGGAGAAAAAAGTGACATATCTCCCTTAAAAGAAAGATTAACTACTTTAGCAGAAGGAATAAGTAAATTAGGTTATTTAGGCTCTTTATTAGTAAGCATAAGTTACTTATTCAATAAAATAGTAATATCTAATAATTTTCAAATAGATAAAATAAGTAATACTATATCCAATTTTTCATTATTATTTGCCTATATTTTACATGCCTTAACTCTATCAGTAACCATTATAGTAGTAAGTGTCCCTGAAGGATTACCAATGATGATAACACTAGTCTTATCATCTAATATGAAAAGAATGCTAAAAAATAATGTTCTAGTCAGAAAATTAGTAGGAATAGAAACATCAGGTAGTATGAACATTTTATTTACTGATAAAACAGGAACTATTACTAAAGGCAAACTAGAAGTAACAGATTTATTACTAGCAAATGGAAAATATTATCACACCCTAAATAATATATCGCCAAACTATAAAAACATCTTAGAAAAAAACTTAATATATAATAACGAAAGTATTTATGATGATATAACTAATCAAGTAATAGGAGGAAACATTACAGATAAAGCCATATTAAATTATATTAAAAAGAAAAAAGATAAAAATATAAAAGAACTATCTAAAATATATTTTAATAGTAAAAATAAATATTCCTTAACAATAATAGAAGAAAATAACAAGAAATATAAATTAATAAAAGGAGCACCTGAAATAATATTACCAAAGTGTGATAGATACCTAGATGAGAATAATTATAAACACCTAATATTAAATAAAGATAATATTTATAAAAAAATAAATAATATAACAAATAATAGTATTAGAGTAATTGCCTTAGCCTATAATAACGAAAATAATAATTCTTTAAATAACTTAATATTATTAGGATTCTTACTCATAAAAGACGATATAAGAAAAGAGAGCATAAGCGCTATTAAAAATATTAATAATGCAGGTATAGATGTAATAATGCTAACAGGAGATAACAAAAACACAGCAGTAAGTATAGCAAAAGAAGTTGGTATAATAACTAATAATAATGATTTAGTATTAACAAGTGAAGAATTAAATAAATTAAATGATAATGAACTAAAACAACTATTACCAAAAATAAAAGTAATATCTAGAATGTTACCAGAAGATAAAAATAGATTAATAAAAATATCCAAAGAATTAGGATTAGTAGTAGGAATGACAGGGGATGGAGTAAATGACGCTATAGCCTTAAAAAAAGCAGATATTGGTTTTAGTATGGGAAGTGGCACTGAAGTAGCCAAAGAAGCCTCAGATATAGTTATTCTAGATGATAATATTAAATCTATAGAAAAATCAATTCTCTATGGAAGAACAATCTTTAAAAGTATTAGGAAATTTATAATATTTCAATTAACCGTAAATCTATGCGCAGTAAGTATTAGTATTATAGGACCATTTATTGGAATACCTTCACCAGTAACCGTAATTCAAATGCTATGGATTAATATGGTGATGGATACATTAGCAGGCTTAGCTTTCTCTTATGAACCACCACTAAAAGAATACATGGAAGAATTACCAAAGAAAAGAAATGAAAAAATAATAAATAAATATATGCTAAATGAAATTTTAATAACAGGAACTTACAGTTCTATACTATGTATTATTTTTTTAAAAACACCATTTATAAAAACATTATTTAGAAATAGCAATACATATCTCATGACAGCATTCTTTGGATTATTTATTTTTATTAGTATCTTTAATAGTTTTAATGCTAGAACTAATAGGTTGAATATACTAGGAAATATTAGTAAAAACAAAGTATTTTTAATAATAATACTATTAATTACTATAATACAAATAATAATGATTTATTATGGGGGAAAATTATTTCGTACCAGTGGACTTAACGTAAAAGAATTCATTATAATGATTCTATTATCAATAACCGTAATACCAATTGATTTCTTAAGAAAACTATATATCAAACGAAAAAACTACTACACAAACATCTAAATATTAATAAAAAAAGTATATTATTTACATAATATACATATCATTATCAGGCTCGTTATTATTAGCATATGGTGCCTCTAATCTCATTAGTCTCTGATCAATTCTTTTTATTTGCCTTTCCAATCTTTCAATTCTCATTTTCATATCATTAATTATACTATTAGTAAAATTATTATCACTAGGCATTCCCATAAAAGAATTTATGGGGGTATAACCATAATACATCTCTCTATTATTCATATAATCACTCCCGTTATACAATTTTATTATATGTTTTTATTCAAAATAGTTGAATAATATGTTATAATAATATTACTTAGTATGGAGGAAATCATGAAAAAGAAAATAATCATTGAAGAAGAAGGAAATAAAAGAAAAATAACCATTAAAGAATATAATAATAGATTAGTAAAAAACAAATTCTTTGAATGGCTGCTATATACTATTGGATATGCTATTGTATTAATGATAGTATCTAATTTATTCAAAAATAGTTTTTATATAAATAATAGTAATTATGGTATATATTACTTATTAGCATCAATAATAATATATATATTAAACCAAACAGTAAAACCATTACTATTTTATATAACATTACCATTAACGGCTATAACCTTTGGTTTATTTTATCCTATATTAAATGTTATTATATTATATTTAACAAGTTTAATATTAGGTAATAATTTCCAAATCAATGGCATTATCTTACCATTTATAATAGCAATTATAATATCATTCTTAAATATATTAATGGAAGGTATGATTATAAAACCAATTATAAACAAAAGGAAGTGACATAATGAGTAAAGTAATTATAAGCATTGGACCAATTAACATCTATTGGTATTCAGTTTTAATATTAACTGCAATTATATTAGGATATGAATTATCACTTCATTATTGTAAAAAAAATAATATCCCCGAAATTATCATTTCTGATGTATTATTAGGATTAGTAATAAGTGCAATAATAGGAGCAAGAGCTTACTTTGTAATATTCAAATTTGACTCTTATAAGGATAATATCATTGATATATTTAAAATATGGGAAGGTGGACTTGCTATATATGGAGGAATCATAGGGGGATTAATATACTTATTCTTTTATAGTATTAAGAAAAAATTTTCTTACACTAAATTATTAGATATCCTATCATTACCTTTATTATTAGGCCAAGCTATTGGAAGATGGGGCAATTTCTTTAATCAGGAAGCTTACGGAAATATTGTAACCCTAGAATATTTAAAATCATTGCATTTACCTGACTTTATTATAAAAGGAATGTATATTGAAGGATCATACAGAACACCTACATTTCTCTATGAATCATTATGGTGCTTAGTAGGAGTAATAATCTTAATTTTTATAAGAAAAAGTAGAAAACAACATGAAGGAAAACAAATAAGTTTTTATCTTTTATGGTATGGAATAGGTAGATTCTTTATTGAAGGATTAAGAAGCGATAGCCTATATTTAGGTGAATATAGAATTAGTCAAATTGTATCTCTTATTCTAATAGTAATAGGATTACTCGGAAATATAATAATATATTTAAAAAATCATAAAATAACAAAACAAAAAACAGTTATAACTACCGATGGTAGAATTTAGAAAGAGGCATTATGAAGTATAAAAGAATTTTATTATTAATAATTATCTTATTTCTAACAGCATGTAATACCAATCTAACTGATGGTGAAAAATTCAAAAAAGAATATGAAAAATATAATAATGAAAAAATAGAATTAAATATTTCCAAAACAAATATTATAAAATATCAAACTAAAGAAGAAATAAATAAAATAATAGATAGCAAAACAGGAGTAATATTTATAGGAAATCCTAAAAATAACAAAAGTAGAAATAGTATTAAACTATTATTAGATGCTGCCAATAGTACTGACTTACAAGAAATATACTATATTGACAAATTAGAAGGAATAAAAATTAATAATATAGAAAACATTAAAATACCTATAATTTTATTCGTATTAGAAGGAGAAATAAAAGATTATAGTATTAATGAAAAAGATAAATTAACTGAAGATGAAGAAATAGATTTATATAATAAATATTTAGAAGGAATACACAAAGTATTACAAGATACCTGTGATGAGGAGTGTTAATATGGAAGAAAAAGAAAAAAATATAACAACCATAATAGTAAATATCTTATATTTTATTTTAGGAGTATTATTTATATGTACAACCGATGAATTAATAACCACCTTCAATTATATATTAGTATGTGTTTGTGGAGTATTAGGAGTAATTCAAATAATAAGCTATATCCTAAGTAAAGAAAAGAAACAACTAAATTTAATAATAGGAGTAATATTTATTTGGGCTGCTTTATTATTATATGTTTATTATGGTTATAACATCTTATCAATATTATTTAGTTTATATTTATTTATAATGTCTGTTAATTTCTTGCAAAAAGCTAAAGAAGAAAAAATAATAAAATGGATTAATATAATATTTGGTATTGGAGCTATTGTAACAGGAGTGCTATTAATATTCAAAGCCCAAAGTAATGTCTTTACATATTTAAAAATAACTGGAATATATTTAATAATTGTAGCAGTTTATCCATTAATAGAATATATAAAAAATTTCAAAAAATAACAAAAAAGTATACTATTTGTTATTTTTTTATGCTATAATTAGTCGGTACGGGAAAAAGAGGTGTAAAAATGGAAATAAGAAATATTGCCATAATAGCTCATGTTGACCATGGAAAAACTACCTTAGTAGACCAATTATTAAGGAAAAGTGGAACATTTAGAGATAATGAAGTAGTAAGTGATAGAGCCATGGATTCCAATGATATAGAAAGAGAAAGAGGAATAACAATATTAGCTAAAACCACAGCAATTAATTATAAAGATTATAAAATAAACATTTTAGATACTCCAGGGCATGCTGACTTTGGTGGTGAAGTAGAAAGAATAATGAATATGGTAGATGGTGTATTACTAGTAGTAGATGCATACGAAGGAACTATGCCACAAACTAGATTCGTTCTAAAAAAAGCATTAGATGCAGGAGTAAAACCAATCGTTGTTATTAATAAAATAGATAAACCAACCGTTAGAATAAATGAAGTAATAGATGAAGTAATAGACTTATTTATAGAATTAGGAGCTAATGATGATCAATTAGATTTCAAAACAGCCTATGTTTCAGCCCTAAATGGAACCTGTAGTCTAGATCCAGATATAAATAGTCAAAAAGAAGATTATACACCTTTATTAGATTTAATAATATCAGAAATACCAGCACCTGAAGTTAATACTGAAGGTAGCTTACAATTTCAACCAGCGCTACTAGACTATAACGATTTTGTAGGTAGAATAGGAATAGGAAGAATAAAAAGAGGAACTATTCACGAAAATGAAATGGTAAGCTGCGTAAGATTAGACGGTAGCATTAAACAATTTAGAATTCAAAAATTATTTGGTTTCTTAGGATTAAAAAGAATAGAAATAAAAGAAGCTAACGCTGGAGATATCGTAGCCATAGCAGGACTTTCTGATATATCAGTTGGCGAAACAGTGTGTAATATAGGTTCCGAAGAAGCATTATCAACACTAAGAATAGATGAACCTACTTTAAAAATGACTTTTATGACAAGCGATAGTCCTTTTGTAGGACAAGATGGAAAACTAATTACTGCAAGTAAAATAGATGAAAGACTATTTAGAGAAACCCAAAGAGACGTAAGTTTAAAAGTAGAACAATCAGGTAATGATTCTTGGATAGTATCTGGAAGAGGAGAGTTACATCTTTCAATTTTAATTGAAAATATGCGTAGAGAAGGATTCGAATTGCAAGTATCCCGTCCAGAAGTAATAACAAAAGAAATAAATGGAGTTTTATGTGAACCATATGAAGATGTACAAATAGAAGTACCAGAAGAAAGTATGGGAAATGTTATAGAATCATTAGGAGTAAGAGGTGCTATCATGCAAAATATGACTACAGTCAATAATCTAACTAGATTAAACTACATAATACCATCAAGAGGCTTAATAGGATTTATGACAGATTTTATGACTATGACCAAAGGATATGGTATTATAAATCATACTTTTAAAGATTATGAAAAAGTAGAAGATTTATCAGTAGGAGAAAGAAAACTAGGTGTATTAGTCTCAATGGAAAATGGGAAATCCACAGCCTATGCCATAGGTAACCTAGAAGATAGAGGCATATTATTTATTGAACCAGGAACAGAAGTTTATGAAGGAATGATAGTAGGAGAATGTAATAGAGATAATGATTTAGCAGTAAACGTAGTTAGAGGAAAACAACTAACTAATACAAGAGCAGCAGGTTCAGACCATACAGTAGTCCTAAAAAGGCCAAGACCAATATCACTAGAATATGCTCTAGAATACATAAATTCAGACGAATTAGTCGAAGTAACACCAAACAATATAAGATTAAGAAAGAAAATACTAAATACCGAATTAAGAAAAAAAGCAGATAGTAAAAAGAATAATTAAAAAGATAAATTGATCAAACAATTTGTCTTTTTTTGTAAAATATAAAGAAAATATATAAAAAAACAAAAAAATATGATAAAATGATTATATATAACTTTTTAGGAAAGTAGGTGATAATATGAACAATGTTGCATTAATGATTTTAACTACTATAATAATATCAGCAATCTTAATACTTGGAACATTTCTTTTTCTAAGAAGAAAAGAAAGTAAGAAATATAAAAAAGAAATAAACAATTTAGATGTTGAAAAAAACCAATTAATAAACGTTGAAATATTATCAGAAATGACTAAAGTAAAAGAATTAGTAAAAACAGAAAATCTTCAGCATAAATTAGATGCTTGGGATAAAACTTTTAACTACATAAAAGATGAAATGCTTCCTCAAATATCAGAAGATATAACTAACGTTGATTTTTTAGTTGATAAACATGATTTTAAAAGTGCCGTTAAAAAAATGACTAATATTGAACTAGAAATAGATAGATTGAAAAAGAAAAGTAATAATCTAATAAAAGAAATAAAATTAATTACTAACAGCGAAGAAAGAAACAGAGCCTTAATAACTAAATTAAAAGTATCTTATCGAGAATTACAAACAAAATTTGAAAGATGCATAAAAGAATATGGAGATGTAGATGTAGCCATAAAAAAAGAATTTACAAAAACAGAAAAGAAATTTCAAAAATTTGAGGACGCTATGGACAACAATGACTATGTCGAAGTAGAAAAAATAGTATTAGTTATTGAAGAAGAAATAGAAAAATTAAAGAAAATACTTGAAGAAGTACCTAAGATAGTATTAGCAACTAGCGTGTTAATACCTGGAAAAATAAATGAAACAAAAACAATATATTCAAGAATGATAAGAGATGGATACCCATTAGATTATTTAAACGTTGATTACAATCTTAAAGAAATAGAAAACAAAACTGATGAAATAATGGAAAAAGTAAAAAAACTTGATATAGATACCAGCGAATCTAACGTTGAATTAAAAACAATAATAGATTATTTTAATGGTCTATTAGCTGACTTTGAAAAAGAAAGAGAATGTAAAGATACATTTAAAGAAGGATGCAAAAAATTCAGATTAAAACTAGAGAAGGTTAATAAAGTATTATATGATATTTATGTCCAAATAGACGATATAAAAGTAACTTATGATTTAACAGAAAAAGAAATAAACAAATTTAGTGCTTTAAATCAAAATTTAGAAACAATTAATGAAGATTTTAAAACATTGTTAGAAGAAGGTAAAAGTAAAACCTTTGCTTATTCTAAATTAAACGACGAATTAGATGGTTTAGCTGTCAAACTATCCAGATTACAAGATGATTTAGATTTTCAATTACGATCAATAACAAGCATGAAAGATGATGAATATAGGGCTAAAGAACAACTAAAAACAATTCAAGATTTATTAAGAGAAGCAAAACATAAATTAAAAGATTATAAATTACCAGTAATACCAAGTAATTATTATGTAGAATTAAAAGAGGCACAAGATGCTATAAAAGAAATAGCCAAAGAATTAGACAAAAAACCTATTGTAATAAAAATACTAAATATCAGAGTAGATACAGCTAGAGATTTAGTTTTCAAAATATATAATAAAACTAATGATATGATAAAATCATCGATGATGAGTGAAAAGATGATTGTTTATGGTAATAGATATAGAAGTACTTATCCTGAAGTGGAACAAAAATTGGAATCTGCAACAACATTATTTTATAAAGGACAATACGAGAAATCACTAAATCTATCGATAGAGGCAATAGAAAAAATTGAAGGTAATCAGCCAAACAAAAAAAAATAAAATATTTACTTTTTAATAAATTTGTGGTAACCTTTTAATATAGGTAAGAGTAAAAAGGAGGATATAATGAGTTTCGTAAATTTCTTAATTAAATACTATATATACATAATGATAATAATAGTAATACTAATACTAGGTGTAATAGGTTTTATTGTAGATACAAAGAATAAAAATAAAAAAGATAAAAATTTAAAAGAAGGTGAAAATATGGAAAATAACACAAATTTTGAACAACCAGTAGTTGAAAACACACAACCAACAATGCAACCACAAAATAATATTTTAACAGAAACTCAAACTCCACAATTAGACCCAGTTGCAGCAATGCAACCACAACCAGAAGCAGCAATGCCACAAATTGATCCAATGGCACCAGTACCACCACAACCAGAAGCAGCAATGCCACAAATTGATCCAATGGCACCAGCAGCACCACAACCAGAAGCAGCAATGCCACAAATTGATCCAATGGCACCAGTACCACC
>CAZRJK010000027.1:9686-13068 GCA_964600615.1 uncultured Muribaculaceae bacterium
CAAATTGATCCAATGGCACCAGCAGCACCACAACCAGAAGCAGCAATGCCACAAACTGGTCCACAGATTACTACGACTGAAAATGCTCAACCATTTGATGTTACTAATATGTTCTCAAATAATAGATAATAATAGTTAAAAAGACTATTATAGAAAGGATTAATATGGATAATAACAACTTAAACAATAATCCAGAAACTAATAACACTTACCATGCAACAACAAATTTAAACACAGCCATGGAAAATCCAGAATTTGTCACGGGAAGTGCTACAGGTATTAATATTGAAGATAATACAAATTATCAAAATAACAATCAAAATCTTATGAATAATACAATGACAGGTGAAACAAATCAATATGATAATAATAGTTTTGGAAATCCAACAACAGAAACAAATCAAACACCAAATTTCACAGATTATAGTAGCGAATATCAAACCGATTTTTATAATACAGCTGATAATAACAATTATTATTCATATGAACCAATCTTACAAGAAAAAAAGAATAATTCCAACGTAATGTCAGAAATTATTCATTCTAAAGAAGCAAAATTAATGGTATTAATAATATTTATATTAATATTATTTCTATTAATAATACCATATATATATGATTTCTTTATAAAGTTATAAATTAATTACACTTAATTTAATTATTTTATCAAAATCATCGTCGGAAGCGACGATGTTTTTATGTGTTAAACCACATTTGGCACATCTATATATTATTTTATAAGTATCACGATATTTCTCTATGCCAATAGGTACCAATAATCCAAAACAATCATTTTTCCTATCACCTGGATTAATATCAACATGTTTAGAATACAAACAATATGGACAATGATCTCTAGCAGTATATCCTAATTTATTAACCATTTTATGACAATTATCACATAAAAAATCCTCATCAACCATATTAAACTTCTTCATAATATCACCATCAAAATTATATCATAAAATATAAATAAATACATATAATTAATTGGTGAAAATATGAAAAAGAAAAATAACAGTAATAAAATAATCATAAGCTTTATAAACAAAATACTATTTTGCACTATTTTATTTTTAGTAGCAGCAATTATTTCAAAAACAAACCCCACTTACAAAGAAAAAATAAAAAACTATTTATATAATCAAAACTTTAACTTTTCTACCATAAGAAATATTTATAACAAATACTTAGGAGGAATATCCCCAATAAAAAAAGATGAAACAGTATTTAATGAAAAAATAAAGTATAATAATATCTCTTCATATAAAGATGGAGCAAAATTAGAAGTAGAAAAGAATTATTTAGTACCAAATCAAGAAAAGGGAATAGTAGTATTTATAGGTAATAAAGATAATTATAATAATTCTATAATAGTAGAAAATGATAATGGAATAGACATCTTATATGGAAATATCTGTAACACTAATTTAAAGTTATATGACACCATAGAGAAAAACACTTACTTAGGAGAATCATGCGATAATTATATATATATAACTTATACCACTGGAGATAAAGTACTAGATTATAAAAACTATTTATCATAAGTTAATACTATTTACAAAAAAAAATTAAAAATATATAATAAAATAAGAGGTAAAGATATGAAGTATATAGAAGATTTTATTAAATATTTAAAAGTAATAAAAAAAGATTCTAATTATACCCTTATTAATTATCAAGATGATATAGAAGAACTATATGATTTTAATACTGATCTGTTAAACATAGATGAAACTATAGTAAGGGAATACTTAGAATATCTATATTCAAAAGGATTAAATAGAAATACCATTTCCAGAAAACTAAGTGCAATAAGAAGTTTTTATAATTATTTATTAAAAGAAAACATTATAAAAACAAATTATTTTAATGAGATATCTAATCCTAAAAAAGCTAAAGCTTTACCCAAATACGCAAAAGATAATGACTTAGAAAAGATGTTTAATTCATTTAATAAAGAAAAACCATTAGATCAAAGAAATAAATTAGTATTAGAAATGCTATATGCAACTGGTATAAGAGTAAGTGAATTAGTAAATATTAAACTAAATGATATCGATAAATATAATAATAGTATAAAAATATTAGGTAAAGGCGCAAAAGAAAGAATAGTCTTTTATGGATCTTTTTGTGAAGATATTCTAAATCTTTATCTAAAAGATGGAAGAAATAAATTACTAAAAGGAAAAAGTAATGAATACTTATTCATAAACAAAAATGGGACAAGGCTATCAGATAGATATATAAGAACAATGATAGATAACATAGTAAAAAAATGCGCTATAGATTATCATATCTCTCCCCATACACTAAGGCACACCTTTGCTACGGATATGTTAAATGCTGGAGCAGATTTAATAAGCGTAAAAGAACTATTAGGACATACTAACTTAAACACAACAAGTATTTATACCCATGTATCAAATGAACAAATAAAAAAAGTATATAATTTTGCTCATCCAAGAGCAAAAAAGTAAGGAGTAAATTATGCAAGGTGAATTAAATTTTTATTATGGCCCAATGGGTTGTGGAAAGACTAGAGAATTATTAAAAACACTACATAGTAAACAAGAAGATGGTTTTAATGTAGCAGTTTTAAAACCACAAATAGACAAAAAAGGAGACAATTACATAGTATCAAGAGATAATAATAAATATCAAGTAGATTTCCTTGTAAGAAAAACAGATAATATTTATTTTCTAATATGTAGATATTTAACTAATAGAAATTTAGATTTTCTCTTAGTTGATGAAGCACAATTTTTAGATAAATACCAAATAGACGAATTATCTAATATCGTAGATATATTGAATATAACGGTAATCTGTTATGGACTAAAGACTGATTTCAAAGGAGAATTATTTCCTGGATCAAAAAGATTAATTGAAATATCTGATAATATTATCGAAATGGAAAGACAATGCAGCTGTGGTAGAAAGAAAATATATAACATGAGATTAGAAAATAATATACCAGTATTTGAAGGAAATCAAATAGCAATAGATGGGGTAGAAGCAACCTATGAAGCAAAATGTCGCAGTTGTTATAAAAAATTAAAGAAAAAATATAAAAAATAGAAAAATAATATTGACTTAAATTAATATTTTTGATATATTAATCATGTTCGTAAATTTAGGTTTTGTTTGAGGACAAAACTTATCTTTAGAAGTAAAAACGACACACCTGGATATGTGTATGAAAGGAGGCAATATTAATGGCAACTATTAATCAAAGATTAAGAGGAAAAGGAAAGAAAATAAAGAAAAGTAAATCACCAGCATTACAAACAAGATTGGATACTGTTAACAATAGAACTGTTGATCAAAATTCACCTCAAAAAAGAGGAGTTTGTGTACGTGTTGGAACAATGACACC
>CAZRJK010000028.1:0-10982 GCA_964600615.1 uncultured Muribaculaceae bacterium
GTAATGGATGCAGTAGAAGCTACTAGATTAGATGATATATTTAGAAATAGTATTTATGAAGAAGGAAAAGAAATAGGACTACTACAAGGAATATCACAAGGAATATACAAGGAAAAGAAATAGGTAAAGAAGAAGGAATATCAGAAGGAAAATTGGAAACGACAATAGAATTTGTAAAGAAGATGATATCTAATAATATTGATAAAAAAATTATATCTAACATTACAGGAAAAAGTATAAATGAAATAAATCAAATAATTAAGACATAAGATGTCTTTTTCTTTTAAATTATTAATCTTTATGATATAATAACGGAGAAGAGGTGAAATTATGAAATATTTATGCGTAAACGCTGGTAGTTCTTCACTAAAATTTCAATTATTTGAAATGCCAGAAGAAAGTGTTATTATCAGTGGATACATTGAAAAAATAGGACTAAAAGATAGCTTTTGGACTACTAAAATTAATGGAGAAAAAATAAAAGGAGAAAGATATTTAAAAAATCATACTGAAGCAGTAGATGTATTAATAGAAGAATTATTAAAACATAAAGCAGTATCTTCTCTTAATGAAATAAAAGGAGTAGGACATAGAGTACTACATGGTGGAGAAAAATATAGTGATTCTGTAATTATAACTGATGAAGTAATAGAAGATATTAAAGAATTAACTAAATTAGGACCACTTCATCATCCAGGAAATTTAGCTGGAATAGAAGCTATGAAAAAAGCTCTACCTAAAGTACCAATGGTAGCAGTATATGATACAGCATTCCATCAAACTATGCCTAAAGAAAATTATTTATATCCAGTACCATACGAATGGTATACAAACTATAGTGTAAGAAAATATGGTTTCCATGGAACTAGTCATAAATTCATTACTGAGGAAATGAAGAAAAAACTAAAGAAAGAAAAAGTAAATCTAATCATTTGTCATATAGGTAGTGGTGCTTCTATAAGTGCCATTAAAGATGGAAAATGCTTTGATACAACCATGGGAATTACCCCATTAGATGGACTAATGATGGGAACTCGTTCTGGAGCAATAGATGCTTCTATCTTAGAATACGTTTGTAAAGAATCAGGTATGGATATATCTGAAGTAACAACAGCTTTAAACAAAGAAAGTGGATTACTTGGAATATCAGGATATAGTGATAGTAGAGATGTAGAACAAGCTGCTGGTAGTGGAGAAGAAATGGCTAAATTAGCTATTGAAATGTATAACCAAAGAGTAGCTAAATATATAGCAGATTATTATATCGAATTAGAAGGAAAAGTAGATGCTATAGTTCTTACTGCTGGAGTAGGAGAAAATGGTATTGAATTTAGAAAAGATGTAATAAGAAGATTAAAACCATTAGGCTTAAAAATAAATGAAAAAACTAATGAACAAATAGCAAGCTTTAAAGAAAAACATGAAGGATTAATAAGCTCAAAAGAATCAAGTATAAAAGTATATGTAGTACCAACTAACGAAGAAGTAATGATTGTAAGAGATACATATAATTTAACAAAATAGAAGGAAAAGGTAATTATGAATATATATAGGAGAATATATAAAGAAATAAAAAAACATAACACTATCGTAATAGCAAGACATATAGGACCAGATCCTGATGCCTTAGGTAGTCAATTTGCTCTAAAAGAACTAATTAAAGATAAATTCCCTAATAAAAATGTTTATGCTGTAGGAGCAACTCCTAGTAAATTTAAATTTTTTGGTAATTTAGATAGAATAGAAGATATAAATATAGATGATGATACTTTATTAATAGTTTTAGATATTCCTGATATTAAAAGAATAGATGGAATATCAAACGTAAAAGATTTTAAAACAATTATAAAAATAGATCATCATCCCGTTATAGATAACTATGAAACATTATCTTTAGTAGATGAAACTTCATCATCAACTAGCCAATTAATATTGGAATTAATATTTAAAAATCATCTAAAACTATCAAATGATATAGCAGAAAAAATATATATGGGAATTGTTTCAGATACTGGAAGATTTATGCATGACTATACCAATAAAAAAACATTTAAATTAGTAACAAAACTATTAGATAAAACTAATATAGATTTTACATCTTTATATTCTCCATTATATGCAAGACCATTATCAGAAGTGAGATTTCAAGGATATATCTTTGAAAATTTAGAATTAACTGAAAATGGAGTAGCATATATAAAAATAACTGATGACTTATTAAAAGAATATGATGTTGATGCTGCTAGTGCAGGAAACATCATAAGTGAACTTAATTTTGTTAATGAAATAAAAATTTGGATTTTCTTAACAGAAGATAAGAAGAATAATCAAATAAGAGCTAATATCAGATCAAGAGGCCCAATAATTAATGAAGTAGCTTCCAAATACGGTGGCGGAGGACATAAATTTGCCTCAGGAGCTAGACTTACTAGTTGGGAATCTGCTGATAAACTAATTAATGAATTAGATAAATTAGCTGAAAAATATCAATAAAAGCATGTATACAAATATACATGCTTTTTAATCTTGATTTCAAATATATATTTTGTTATACTAATACTATAATAATAAAGGAGAAATAAAATGGAAGAAAAAAAGAATAATAGAAAACTATATTTATTATTAATAATATTAGTTATATTTATCTTAACATCAGTAGGAGCAACATATGCCTTCTTTCAATCACGAACAAGAAGTAAAGATGATGATGTAACAACCCGTTCTGCTAGCATATCATTAGAATACGTAAGTTATGGAAGTGCTTGGTCAAATAATGATTTAATTCCCACAACAAGAAAAGTAGCAGAATATGCTGTAGAATTACAAAATGATACAACCCTAGGTGAAAATGAATTAAATGGAGAAGGAGTACCAGGAAAAACTGACAAAAATAACAACACTTTATGTAAAGATGATAATGGTAATTCTGTTTGCAGTATATATGAATTTCAAATAAAAAATAATCAAGATTTAGAACAAGCAATTGATATAGAACTTGAAACCGAAAATAATGCGTTTGATAATTTAAATGCTATGTTTTATGAAGTTTCTATTAGTAATAATGATATATATAGTAACGTTGCTCTAAAAGAAACACCAGGAAATAACGGCTATGGAGATCCAATCTTCAAAGTTAGTAGCACAGATGGAACAGAAGGTGCTATTGCTGTAAAAGATAACAAAAACAACGAACTATATAATGAAACACCAATATATATAAACAGAAATGGTGTTAGTAAAACACTACTACAATATGAAACAACACCAGAAGATGAAAATGAAAACCTAGCTTATTCTATGGACATTGCAATACCAAGAGATAATGATGAAACAAAAAAAGTGACCCTAGCAAATGGATTAACTATTGCTAACAATGAAACAAAGACTTTTATTGTTGTAATGTACATATTAGAAAAAGATAATAATCAATCACCAAACGATGCTAATAAAAGCTTTAGAGGCAATATAATAATAAATAGTAATGATGGAACAAGAATAACTGGCTCAATATAATAATTTATGCAAGTATCTACTTGCTTTTTTATTGACTTTTAAAATAAACTTTGATATCATTAAAATAGTAGAAGGTGAACATATGGAAGAGAATAAAGAATTAAAAGAACAAAATGTTGAAAATGAAGAAAAAGTAAATAATAAAAAGAACGTATTTAACATTATTATTGGAATCGCTACACTTTTAATAGCCTTGTTAGGAGCAACATTTGCCTATTTCTCAGCAACTGCAAGAAGTAGAGATGACGATGTTTATGTTAAATCAGCATACGTAAGTATTTCTTATGATGGTGGTACTGAAATTAAAGCTACTAACTTAATACCAGCAACAGAGACAGTAGCTATTAAAAAATATCAGAAAGTTCAAGACGAGCATTGGCTTGGTGAAGGAATGTATGCTTATGCTGATGATGACACCTTGACATTTATAGATGAAGATGATTATACTAATGAAAATTTAGATAGAAAATGCGTTGATTCCAAGGGTAAAGAAGTATGTTATGTATATAGATTTAATATAGAAAGTGATGGAGAAGCCAACGATTATACTCAGATATTAGGTGGTATAAAAGTAAATGAAAATCAATTTACTAATTTAAGTTATATATTATACAAAGTAACATATAAAGAACATGAAGGTAGAATAATAGTTGATAAATTTGGTAACAAAATAGTTGATAGTTATATTTTAGTTAGTCAATTCAATAAAACTGATACCAACCCTGATAACGTTGATTATACTGATACAAAATTTGCAACATTCGCTAAACCATTTGATAAATCAGGGGATAATAATGAGTATGTAAATACAGTATTTCCAGTAGATTGTATTTTTGGATATTCTGATACATACGCTACAGCTGAAGCAGATGATATAACTAGATGTTCAACATATGGTATAATGAATCAAGAAAAAGCTTATTTTGAATTATTAGTATGGCTTGAAGAGACTGGGAACCGCCAAGATGAACAAAATTTAGAGTTTAAAGGAACAGTACTATTAGAGGTGCCAAGTGGTCAAGCAAATGCTGAATATCCATCTGGAAGAATAACTGGTCAAGATTAATAAATAAAAGCAATTTTATGATTGCTTTTTTTATTATTTTTTGGTAAGATTATAATAGAGGTGAGATCATGAATGATACAGTAAATAACCCAGAAGAAAAAAAGAACTTTTTCTATGTTGTATTATTGATTTTAACCTTAGTAACTGTAATAATTGGTGCAGCCTTTGCAGCATATACTTTTTTACATAGTCAAAAAGAAGGAAGTAGTAATGTATATACAGGAACTTTATTAATAGAATATACCGAGGGAACTAAAATATTTATAAATAAATTGTATCCAACTTATAACCCAGGATTTAATGAAACAGAAAACGTTTATAAAAACAGTTTTAAAATAAAGAATACTGGTTTATTGGATGGAATATTAAGAATTAATGTTGAAATAAGAAGAAATGAGTTTGAATATGGAAGCTTGAAATATAAATTGTTTTCTGCAACAGGAACAGAATTAACAGCAGGAGATATTCCCCCAAGTGGCAATTTTGAAGTAATAAATAATGTTTTAATAGAAAGTGAAAGCTCCGTAGAATTTGTTCTTATGATTTGGTTAGACGAGACTGGGCAAAATCAAAACGATGAGATGGGTAAAACACTCGCAGGCAATATTAGAGCTGATGTAAGCCAGAAACTAGACTAAGAGGTGTTAAAATGAATAAGGATAAAAAGGAACAAACATTTAAAGATTTATTATCTAATTTACAAGAACAAGATGAAAAAATAGATTTTAATCAAGCAAATGAAATAAGTAAAGAAGAAAAAAAAGAATCATTTAACAATCTCTTCCAAGAGACTAAAAGCTCAGAATCACAAGAAGATTTTTTAAATAATATAATAAATGAAACCCCATCACTTATAAAACCAAAAGAAGAACAAGAACCAAAAGAAGAAAAACCAGTATTAATTGAAAAAGAAGAACCAAAAGAAGAAAATAATAGCAACCCATTCTTTAGTAATAAAATAGAAGAAAAAAATGAAAAAATAGAAAATGAAAAAAAGGAAGATAATCCATTCTTTAGTGATAATAAAGAAGAAATAAAATTAGATGACAATTCTTTATCTAAAGAAGAACAAGAAGATGAAGAAAAAATAATAACACCAAATCAAGAAGAAATCTTTGGTAAAGAGCAAGTAAAAACGGAAATACCAAAAGAAGAAAAAACAGAAGAAAAAACAACAAAAAAAGAAAAGAAAAAAGAAAAGGTCAAAGAAGAAAAACAAATAGATAAAGTATTAGATGCTAATCCATTCTTCATCGAAGATGAAAATAATGAAGAAGATAGTTTAATCCAAGAAAAAATAAATCTTATTGAAAATAACAAACATAATCTTCCTAAAGAAGAACTATCACAAATAGATACAACTGATGCTAAACATTTTGATGTTAAAATAGTAAAAAAGAAAGATCCACCAATTAAATTTTTAATTAGTGTAATATCATATGCAATATTTATCTGGTTACTTTTAATTGGTATTGCCTTATTAATTTATGTAGCCGATATAAAACTAAGAGCAGCTAAGGGAGATACAAGTAGTCCAACATATAATGCTTATGTAGTACTTTCTGGAAGTATGTTGCCAGAAATACAAGTATATGATGTAGTAATAACAAAAAAAGCTAAAGCAAAAGATTTAAAAGAAGGGGATATAATAACTTTTTCCTCATCAGATACAAGATTTTTAGGAACAAGAATAACACACAGAATATTGAAAAAATATTATGACCCTGAGAAAAAAGAATATACTTTCCAAACCAAAGGGGATAATAATAACGTAGCTGATAGTGCTTTAGTACAATCAAATAATATTTATGGTAAAGTAATATTAAAAATACCTAAATTAGGATATTTACAAGAATTCTTAGCATCTAAAGGTGGTTGGATAATTGTAATATTACTACCATGTTTAGCAGTTATATCATATGATGTAGTAAAATTAATGAAAAGTTTAAAAAGGAAAAAATATAAAAATATAATAGTTCAAAAGTAGATGATAATATGAAAACCAATGTTTTTAGGGTAAAAGAAAAAAAAGAAAAAAAGATTATAATTGAAGAGGAGAGAACAGAAAATCCTTTTCTGCTATTCTTAAAAAATCATAAGAATTTTATCATGACATCTATAATTCTCCTAGGTATAAGTTCTTTATTAGTAAGTTTAGGAATAGCCTTTTCCTTATTTCAAAAATCAACAGAATTTGATATTAGTTTCTTAGATGATACAAGTGACCAAGTTATAGCTAACAACGATCCTAATCTTGATGAAAAAGACGTAAAAGAAACAGTCTTAGGAGGCGTTGGTAGAAGTGATGGTGTTGTAATCCTTGTAAAAACATTTATGGATGCTAATAACGATGTTATATACTATTTCTCTGATAAAACATCAATTATAATTAAATCTGATGGTAAAATATACAGAGTATCTGCCACTGAAGATGGCAAATATGGTGTAGATGAAAATGGAAATATTAGTGATAAAGCTAAATCAGTATTAGTAAAATCAATAACTACAACCCTAAGCGATGGAACTATTATTACAACTTATACAGATGGTACAGCTAAAGTTGAATTACAAAATGTAACTATCTTTGTAAGAGATAGTACCAAAATAAAATTACATAATGGAACATCCTTAAGAAATGTTGTACCTAGTGGTGTAGCTTTAACCAATAATTTAGAACAAGCTAATAACGCTAAATTAAATACTTTTACTGATAAAACAAAATTAATAACAACAAATGATAATAAAAAATATATCGTAAACCCTAATGCCAATGCTGTAATAAACAATAACAGAGATTTAACTTATGACCATTATAATTCATATGGTGTCTTAGAAGAAAAAAAATTATCAGACGATAATACAGTAACCTATTATGAAAATGGTAGTGCTACAATAATTAACAATAAAACAGGTAATACAATATATGTAAAAAAATCAGGAGATATAATTATTAAAGATAATGCTGTATTTGAAATAATGCCAAATAATTATGGATATTCCAAAAAAACATTCACTGGAACAGATGGTAAAAAAGTAACATTCTTTGATAATGGAGCTGCAATCATCGAATATCCAGATGGTACTAAAAAATATGTTGAAAATAGTGATGATATCATGTTTGATGCTAATAAAAATATTGTTAACAATCCCCAAACATCACCACAAATATCAACTAAAAAAACAAAAGATGGTTACAAAGTAATAAACTTTGATAATGGGAAATCAGAAGTTATAAAAGATGATGGAACAAGTTTTATAATAGATACCAATAAATTAATCTTCGATGGAGAAGGAAATATTACATCACATCATAATAATGAAAATGTAGACAATAACGATAGTCCTATAAATAATATGGAAGATAATGATCCTCTAGCAGGATTATACGTATCAGAAGCTGAAACTAAATATAATAATAAGAAAAACATTCAATATACAAAATTCTTAATTCAAAATACCAATGGAAAAAGAAAATCATTTAGAATAGTAATTGAAGAAATAGATGATTATAGTAAATTTAATGCTACTAGATTAGAACCAAGATATGTAAAATATCAAGCCCTAGTAGGTAGTAACTATATAAGTGATAGAAGACTGGATGAAGAAGTATGGGAAACTAATGGTAATACCTATTATGTAATAGATAATTATGTATTATATGATGGTATGATAGAAGCATTACAAACCATAGAAGTAACTGTAACATTATATATAGATTATGCAGAATTAGATAACAGTAAACAAGATAAAAGCTTCATCGGAACAGTTAAAACTTATGTTGTTAGCTAAATATGATATCTTTTGTCGAATCTAATGAAATTATTATTAATAAGTGCTATCCTTAACTAAAGGAGATAAAAATGCCAAATAAAATAATAATAGATGAAATATTAGATGAAATGTTAGATAACATAAACTATATTAAATTAAATACATATATCAAACTATAAAGCATTTAGCTTTATAGTTTTTATATATAATATTAGTTTACTTTAAAGACAAATAAAAATAAATATGATATAATTAACTCGTAAGAAAGGAACGTGAAAAACATGAAATGCAAAATTAGAGGAGAAAAGATAAAAGCAACAAAAGCTATAAGTGATTATATCGAATTGAAAATGTCTAAACTAGACAAATATTTTAAAGATAGCGATGTTAATGCTAATATCTTAATCAAACTAAAAGGAAACAAACAAGCAATAGAAGTAACCATACCTTACGACAAATACATCTTAAGATGTGAAGAAGATCATGATGATTTATATGCAGCTATTGATTTAGTATCAGACAAACTAGAAAGACAAATTAGAAAGAATAAAACAAAATTAAAAAAACAAACAAAATCAAATAATAAAATATTCAACTTCAATTATGACTTAACAGAAGAAGAAGAAAAAGATAATAAAAAGAAAAGTAAAATAGTAAAAAGAAAAACTATTGAAATGAAACCAATGGATGATAATGAAGCTATATTAGAATTAGAATTACTATCACATGATTTCTTTATCTATAAAGATATGGATAATATAATTAAAGTAGTATATAAAAGAAAAGATGGAAATTATGGAATAATAGAAACTAATGAATAATTAGTTTCTTTTTTATTAAAACACTAGTAATTTTACCCAATATTTGTTAAAATAATATTTACGGAGATGGTATAAATGTTAAAAGTATTTAAAAAACTATTTGACACAGAATACAAAGAATTAGAAAGATTTAAAAAAATAGCCGATGAAATAGATAGTCTAGATGAAAAAATGTCTAAACTAAAAGATAGTAAATTAAAAGATTATACAGAAAAATTTAAAAAAAGATTAGAAAAAGGAGAAACACTAGAAGATATCCTAGTAGAAGCATTTGCTGTCTGTAGAGAAGCTTGTTATAGAACATTAAAAATGAAACCATTCTATGTCCAATTACTAGGAGGATTAGCAATACACTATGGTAATATTGCTGAAATGAAAACCGGTGAAGGTAAAACCCTAACTGAAACTATGCCAGCATACTTAAATGCCCTAGAAGGAAAAGGAGTACATATCGTAACCGTAAACGAATTCCTAGCAGGAAGAGACTCAGAATGGATGGGAGAAGTATTTAAATTCTTAGGATTAACCGTAGGACTAAACCTAAGAGAATTAAACCCAGAACAAAAAAAAGAAGCCTATAACTGTGATATATTATATTCAACTAATAACGAATTAGGATTTGACTACCTAAGAGATAACATGGTTGTAAAAAAAGAAAACAGAGTCCAAAGACCATTAAACTTCTGTATCGTTGATGAGGTAGACTCAGTATTAATAGATGAAGCCAGAACCCCATTAATAATATCAGGAGGAGTAGCCCAATCAGCTAACTTATATGTCCAAGCAGATAGCTTTGTCAAAAGCCTAAAAGAAAATATTGATTACATAAAAGATGAAAAAACACAAAGTATAAACCTAAGTGACGAAGGAACCAAAAAAGCCGAAGAAAGATTTAACCTAAAAAATCTATTTGACATAGACAATACATCACTAGTACACCATATCCAACAAGCCCTAAGAGCAAATTATTTCATGAGTAAAGATGTAGACTATGTCGTAAAAGATGATGAAGTAGTAATAGTAGACCAATTCACAGGAAGATTAATGCCAGGAAGAGCCTTCTCTGAAGGATTACATCAAGCAATCCAAGCAAAAGAAGGAGTAACAATAGAGCAAGAAACAAAAACCCTAGCAACAATAACCTTCCAGAACCTATTCAGAATGTATAAAAAACTATCAGGTATGACTGGTACAGCCAAAACAGAAGAAGAAGAATTCAGAAATATCTATAACATGTATGTAATCTGTATCCCAACTAACAAACCAGTAATAAGAACAGATGCAGTAGACCTATTATATCCAGGAAAAGAAGGAAAATATAGTGCCATAGTAAAAGAAATAGAAAGAAGACACAAACTAGGACAACCAATCCTAGTAGGTACTATAGCCATAGAAACAAGTGAATTAATAAGCAAAATGTTACATCAAAAAAGAATACCACACGAAGTATTAAACGCTAAGAATAACGCAAGAGAAGCAGAAATAATAGCCAAGGCTGGACAAAAAGGAGCAGTAACCATTGCAACTAACATGGCCGGCCGTGGAACAGATATCAAATTAGGAGAAGGCGTACCTGAACTAGGAGGACTATGCGTAATAGGAACAGAAAGACACGAATCAAGACGTATAGATAATCAGTTAAGAGGACGTTCAGGAAGACAAGGAGACCCAGGATTTACACAATTCTATCTATCATTTGAAGACGAATTAATGGTAAGATTTGGCTCAGACAGATATAGAGGAATGCTAGCAAATCTAGGATTCACTGGAGAACAAGTAGTCCAAAACAAAATGTTAGCAGGATCATTCGA
>CAZRJK010000029.1:0-9810 GCA_964600615.1 uncultured Muribaculaceae bacterium
TAAAAGAAATTTTTGAAATCTTTTTATATCTTCTCCACTCATTCCTCTTACTAAGAAGTAATCTGGGTATAATTCATTTATGTATTCTTGATATTCTTTGGGATACGATTTTAATATCATGTTATATACTTTTTGTAGTACTAGCCAATCTGCATAGGTAAATTCTCCTGTTACTGGTAAATTATATTTTTGTTGGAAGGCTTTTACCATGGTGATAGTATTATTGCTATAGATAGAATTTGTTTTTAATCTTGGTATATCTGGATCTAAGAAGGCTAAGGCATCTAAAAAATAATGAATATATTCTACTTCTATTCCAGTATCTCCATAAGTTATTTTATCTTCATAAAGGAAAGTTGCTTCTTCTTTTGTTAGTCCTTCTGAGTATAAATCTGATAATTTTTTGACACTGGTATAGATATATTTTATTTTATACCATGTTCCTTTATCTACTTTACCAGTTATGGGTAAGTTAAATATTTCTTGGAATTTTTTTACTGCATTTTCTGTTTCTTCGTTATATATTCCTAGAGTATCTTTTATTTCTGGTATAGCTGGATAGTTTTGTCTTATTCTTTTTAAATCTCTTTGGATTGCTAAAACGGGATTACCAGCGTTTCCTAAGCCTATTTCATATCCTGGATATCCTGTTGTATCGTCTCCTACTTGAGCATCATATTTTATTGATATATCACTGCCATAATAATATTTTAATATTTCTAATGGAGTTTTGTTTTGATTTGCTAGGGATACACTTCCCCATTGAGATAATCCTTCACATTTTGTAATTCTACCATCGCAATATCTTGTAAAGTATGGTTGAATTCCAGTTCCTTTTACTACATAGTTATTAAATATTTCTTCTACTATGTTATTTATATTTTCATATGTTGATCTGTTTTCTGTATATTTTTGATCATATGTTGGGGACGATGTTATATCAAAGTTATATCCTTTACTGGGATACCATTCGTTATAGATTCTATTCATAGCAAAAGATATTATGGCATAGATATTGGCTATTAAGGCATTTTGAGGCCAAGTTGGATATAATTCACTTGAAGCTACATTAGATATATAGTCTGTAAATGGTACTGTTATATTTTTTACGGCTTCATCCGGAGCCCCTAGATGAACTGTTATATTATTTGGTACTACGGGATATCTAATAGCCATTATTATATCTTCTTTCTTCCATATTTGGGGTTATATTTATGTTTTGAACCACACAGATATTGTTGTACATATTTACTGTATATATTTGTTTAATGTTATTATCTTTTAGTATTGCTGTTATTTCATAGGTAGTACTTTTAGGAATAGTTAGATCGTTTATATTTTGGGCTGGGGTCGGCAATGATACTTTTTTTATCATTCCTGATGAATCTGTTTTACCACTATAAAATATAACGTTATAATTATCTATTATTTTACTTATAGTAATATCTAAATTAGGAATAGGGATTGCTTCTTTAGCAGCTGAAGCTTTTATCATTAAATTTCCTTTTCCTGGATTTTCTTCTATAAATTTTTTATACGTGGGTGTATTTATAAAGTCACTATCATTTATATTTATGATATTCATAATTCCTCCTATGTAATTAATTTTTGACCTATAGATAGGTTGTTTGTTTTTAAATTATTTTTATTTTTAATACTATCTACTGTAGTATTAAACTTTTTAGCTATTGAATATAAGCTGTCTCCACTTTTTACTATATATGTATTTAATTGTTTTGGTATTTTTAATATTTGACCTATAGATAGATTATTTGTAGTTATGTTATTAGCTTTTTTTATCTCATCTACAGAGATATTATATTGTCTTGCTATAGAGTATAGGCTATCTCCTTTTTTTACTGTATATAAGGTTATTTCTTCTGTTATGAGTGGTGTATAATCTTCTCCAAAGCATTCTTCTATTTCTTGATAATCTTTATTTATTCTTATTTTTAAATTTTGACCGATAGTAAGGTTATTATCTTTTAATGAATTATCTTTTATTATAGTATCTATAGTTGTTTTATATTTATTTGCTATTGTATATAAGGTATCTCCCTTTTGGACAGTATAGTTTATATAATTAGGTAAGTTAGTATCATCTTCTTTATTATATGTTTCTGGTATTTTTAGTTGTTGGCCTATAGATAAATTATTATTTTTAAGATTATTTATTTTTATTATTTCATTTACTGTTGTATCATATTTTTTTGCTATATTATATAAACTATCTCCTTGCTTTACAGTATAGATAAAATAGGTACTAGGATTAGTTCCTTGATTAGAAGGAATAGTTAAGTTTTGCCCTATTTGTAATGGTGTTGTAGTAGAGATATTATTAATACTAGCTAGTTCTGATACTGATACGCCATATTGATTACTTATTCCATATAGGGTATCACCACTTTTTACAATATATATTTCTCTCATATTTCACCTCTATTAATTATATGTTTTGTGAATAAAAATATAATTATTATATAATAATTAATTAACTTTTAGTTGTTATTTATGCAGATAGATACAAATGTCTTATATTTAATAATTGTTTGTTGTTTTGTGGTTTAATTATGATACATTTAAGTAGTCGCACTGTATAGAGGGAGAGCAAAATGATTAATTTTATTGTTTATATTGAGGATAAAGAGGAGTTATATAATTATAAGAGAATTATTAATAGTTTTATGAAGAAAAAGAAGGAAGAATATAAAATATCTTTATATTCTGATAATATTGATGAAGGTGGTAAAAAGATTTATTTATTAGATGGCAATAATACTATAAATATTGCTAAAGATATTAGGTATAGTAATGATTGGGATAGTCAAATTATTTTATCTTTTAGTAATAATAAACATAATAATTTTAATTTAATTATGTTAGAAAAGATATTTAAGTTAGATATTTTATTTAAAGATATTGATTGGTTAGATAAATTAAATATGTATTTAGAGATTGATTATAATATCATTAACAGAAATAAGACTTTATGTTTTAAATATTGTAATGAATTATTTAATATTTTATATAGTGATATTTGTTATATAGAAAAAAATTTATGTGATAATGTTTCTACTATTGTTACTAATAATAATAAATATGTTATTAATCTTTCTATATGTAAGATTATGGAAATATTAGATAATGATACTAGATTTTATAAATGTCATAGAAGTTGTATTGTTAATATTGATAATATTATTAGTTATGATATGAGTAGTAATATTGTTAAGTTTAAAAATTATGATATTAATCTTATTGCTAGAAACAAAAAGAAGGAATTAGAGAATAAGATTATAGAGAGATGTTTGATATAAACCGAAAATCATTTTATTTTTACTTTTTATCACTTATTTTACTATTGTTTTTTATTTTGTGATAATATGGAAAAGTAGTGAAAAATTAGTAAGGAGGAAAAAGAATTATGAAAGCAAAAGTAAAGTGGTTTAATGATGCTAAGGGGTATGGTTTTATTGAAAATAATGAAATGGAGGATGTTTTTGTTCATTATTCACAGATTAAGAAAGATGGTTATAAATCTTTAAATACTGGTGATTTTGTACAGTTTGATTTAATTACCACTGATAAGGGTTATCAGGCTCAAAATGTTTTATTAATTGATACTGTTACTATTATATAAATACTACTTTATGTAGTTTTTTTATTGTTTGACAGTATGGTTATAATATATTATAATTTTTGTTAGAGGTTGATATAATGAACGGGTTAGTAGAATTCTTTATAAAGATATTTAGTGGATTAAGTAAGGAAGTAGTTATTTTTATTATTTCTTTATTTCCTATATTAGAATTAAGAGGAGGGATGTTGGCTGCTTCTTTGCTACATGTTCCTTTTGTCAGAGCTTTAATTATTTGTATTATTGGTAATTTGGTTCCTATTCCTTTTATTTTAATGTTTTTGGAGTTTATTTTAAAATTGTTTGGAAAATGGAAATTTACTTCTAAGTTTGTTAAATGGTTAGAAAAAAAAGTAGCTTCTAAGAGGGGGCAAATAGATAAGTATGGATATTTAGGACTTATATTGTTTGTTGGTATTCCTTTGCCTGGCACAGGAGCTTGGACTGGCTCTTTACTTGCTGTTATGTTAGGACTTGATAGAAAGAAATCTTTCATTTGTATTATTTTAGGTGTGCTTATTGCTTCTGTTATTATGAGTATTGTATCTTACGGAATATTAGGAAATCTTATATGATTTCTTTTTTTATAAAAAAAGATAGCTATACTTTAAAATAGCTACCTCCTATAAATTCTCTTAATATTGATAATCTAGGCACATCGACACTTGGCATTGGTAAGACTAATTTTAATACTTCTAATAGTCTTATAGCAGTATTATATTCTGGATCGTCTGGAGTTATAGAATATAATAATGGTTCAACATATGTTTTTAATACTCCTAATTCATAGACTAAAAATGTATTAAATATTACATCTGCATCATCTTGATATGGGAAGACATATTGTTCTTCTCCTTTTCTTACATCTGCCCATCCAGCTAATGTTTTAGATGGACTATATCCTCTTGTATAGTGATCTCTTACTATTCTTCTTAATAATCTTATATCAGTTAGGCTTATTCTGTTATCGTTATCAATATTTAAGAAGATTAGTGGACTAACGTATATTTTATATTTGTTTTTATTAGGTATTTCACTAGTTAGTTCATCATTTAAGGTATGTAATCCTTCTATTATTAAAATACTGTTTTCTTCAAGTTTTAATGGTTTATTGAATACTTTTTTTCCTGTTACAAAATCAAAAGTTGGAGTTATTACTTGATGCCCTTCTAATAGTTTTTTTAATTGTTTGTTAAATAATTTTATGTCTATAGCTCGTATACTTTCGTAGTCATATTTTCCTTCTTTGGTTAATGGTGTTTCTATTCTTTCTAGGAAGTAATCATCTAGAGATAATGGTTGAGGTTTTAGTCCTAAGGTTTTTAAGTATAGTGATAATTTTCTAGATGAAGTTGTTTTCCCAGATGATGATGGTCCAGAAAGTAGGACCATTTTTATGTTTTTGTTATTATGAATTTCCTTGGCTATAGACAATAATTTATAGTCTTGGATGGATTCTGCTAAATTTATTATTTCTCCTGGTCCTTCTTTTATCATAGCTTCATTTAGTTCACCTATATTATTTATGTTTAGTAAATTTGCCCAATTTGCATATTCATCTAGACTGTTTACATATTTTTCATGAAATTCATATCTTTTTATTTTTCCACCATTGAAGGCAAAAGGAAATCTTAGGACTATACCCTTATTTTCAATTTTGGTTAATTCAAATTTCTTTAATATACCAGTATCTTCTGGTAAATCTCCTATTATATAATTGTATGTCCCGTCAAATTTGTATAGTTTTACGAAACTTGATGTTGTATAAGATAAAGTCTTTACTTTGTCTTGTCTCTTAATTCTCTTGAAGTATTCTATAGCTTCCATTCTAGATGTTTCTAATTGTTTAAAAGGAATCTTTTCTAATACTTTTTGTTTCATTAAATTTTTTATTTCTTCTAGTTGTTTATCAGTTATTTTTTTATCTATTTCAACATAGATTCCTTTATCTATTGGGTGTCTTATTTTTATTGTTGTATCTTTTCCTAATACTTTTAGGGCACAAGTTTCTAATAAAAGAAGTAATCCTCTTTCATAAATTTTATTTCCTTCAGGATGAGTTATATCATAGAAGGTGATGATTCCACTTTTTAGTAATACGTCATTAAAGTGAATTAATTGATTTTTAAATTTAGCACAAATTATTTCATACTCATATTTATCTTTAACATCGTCAACTATTTCTCTTAATGATACTCCTTTAGGATATTCTTTTTTTGTTCCATCTTCAAAAGTTATAATTATTGTATCCATATTACCACACTCTCCTATATAACCTATTATTCTATTGTAATTTAATTATACTAGTTATAATTTATTTTGTCAAAATTTTTCTTGTATATTTTACATATTATTTTCTTAATATATTTATAGGTGATAATATGAATTTAATACCAACAGTTATTGAGAAGGAAGGCTTTGGTGAGAGAGTTTATGATATATATTCTAGATTACTTAAGGATAGAATAGTTATTTTAAGTGGAGAGATTGATGATAATACTGCAAATAGTATTATCGCACAACTTTTGTATTTGGATGGGATTAGTCATGATACTATTAATTTATATATTAATTCTCCTGGTGGTAGTATTACTTCTGGTATGGCTATATATGATACGATGAATTTTATTACTAGTAAAGTGTCAACTATATGTCTAGGAATGGCTGCATCAATGGCTGCTTTTATTCTTTCTAGTGGTGAGAAAGGTATGAGATATGCTTTAGAAAACTCTGAGGTAATGATTCATCAACCTTTGGGTGGAGCTAGTGGTCAGGCTACAGAGATAAAGATAGCTGCTGAAAGAATTATCAAATTAAAGAAACATCTTAATAAAATTTTGTCTCTTAATACTAATAAAAGTGTTGAAAAAATTGAAAATGATACGGAAAGAGATTGCTTTATGGATAGTATTGAGGCTTTAGAATACGGAATAATTGATAAAATTTTAATAAAAAAATAGAACCAATATGTTTAGTTGATTCTATTTTTTTGTTTTATATACTTCTTCCTTTTTCTTCATATTTTTGTTCTATTATTCTTTTTATTGGTAGTATTTCTTCACCACTTGCATATCTCATTGCAGCTATGTATACATTTTTATAACTCGTTGGAATTTTATTTTCTTTTAATATTTCAATTATTTCTGATGATTTTTCTACATTAAAGTCTACTCTTTTATCATTAATAATAAAAGCTATTTTCTTTTTGGCAAAAGTTTCTGCAGATTCAAATTGTCCTACATTTTTATTGATTTCTAAAAATCTTATTATTCTATTTCTATATTGTTTTTTGTCTTTTCTACTATCAAGATATTTTTTTAAATTTAAAGGACTTTCAGTGGTTAAACAATAGTAGTCTAACATTGTAAAGGTCTTTTTCTTATTATTTATTTCTATGCCATTTACGATATAGTAATATAATAAGGGGATTATTTGCTCCATTTTGAAAAAAAACTTTTCACTATTATTCTTTAGTTTTTCCTTGACTTGATCATATATTTCTTTATCTATTACTTGTATTTGTTCTATATATTTATCAAATGCAAATGATTTTAAGTTGTATTTTTTTTCTATTTCTACTTTTTTATAACCATTTACTAAAACATCATTTATAATTTGTTTAATAATATTTAAATCATATTTTTGATCATTAATTTGGCTTTCTCTGCTTTGTTGTTCAGTTGAATAATATTTTTTGTATTCTATGAGAATGTCAACCATTTGATTTAATGTCATGTCAAAATCTTTTATATATCTTAACAATTGATCAACTGATAAAGTTGTCAAATATGGTGCATATATCATCAGCATTGCATTCCTATCTTTAATTAAAACTTCCCTCCATGTTTTTCTATCTTTTATAGAATAATGATTGTATGTTTTAAATTTGCTAATCGAATCATGTTCATGAGCATGTATTAAGCTTTCATAGTAATCTTTTAAAAAATTTATGCTTTCTGGGTACGATTTTAATAGTATTTCCTTTTTTAGTTCAGTGACTTCGTTATTATTATTTTTAATAATTGCATCTTTTATTAGTTGAATGTTTTGGGCTTTTTCTTCTTCTGAAGCTTCTATTCCACCAATTAATTTAGAAAAATATTTTCTATTCCAACTAGTAGTATCCATATTATAATTAGTTTGCCATGTGCTAAATATTCTTTTTACTTCTTTTTTTCTTGTCCAATCTAAGCATTCTATCATATCATATAGTTCTGAGTAGTGTTTTATTTTATATTTTTTTAAAATTTCTTCTTCATTTAATTTTTTTTCTATTATTTCATCAGCTAGTTTTTCTGCCAATTTGGTATCATATTCTTTTTTTTCATTTGTTTTTTTTCTGGTTTTTTTTGTCATAAGCTCTTCTGCATAAACAAGCATCCTATTTATAGAAATTAGATCTGTATTAAATTCTTTTATATATATTTCTATTTCTTCTAATGATGCTCCTTGAATAATCGGAGTATGTGCTAATAATATTATTTCTTCTTCATCTTTTTTATTGTAGACTTTATTTTTCATTTTATAGCATCGTCTAAGATATTTATAGTATTCTATTGATAAATCTAAACTTTCTGGATAGGTTTTTAAAATTGTTTTGATATTTAATTCTTTTAATTTTCCATTTTTATTTTCTTCAATTGCTTCTTTTATTTGGTTAATACATTCTTTTTTTTCTTCTTCAGAGCATGTGATTCCACCAATTATGCTTTTTAAATATTTTTTATTTTCCATATATGTACACCTCTATTTTATATTATATCATATATTATATCATATTTGTTTAAAGAAAAGAATTTATGTTATTCCATAAATTCTTCTTCTAATACTTCTGATGGTTCTTCATCATAGAACTCTTTTTCTAATGTATAGCCAATATCCCTATATTCTTTTGCTCCAGTTCCTGCTGGAATTAATTTACCGATGATTACATTTTCTTTTAATCCATGCAATTTATCTGTGCTTCCTTTTACAGCGGCTTCAGTCAAGATTCTTGTTGTTTCTTGGAATGATGCTGATGATAGGAAGGAATCAGTTTGTAAAGCAGCTTTAGTAATACCTAATAATATTGGTTGTCCTATTGCTGGTTTCTTACCTTGAATAATTACATCTCTATTTCCTTCAGTAAATTCGTTTATGGTTACGGTTGTACTTGGTACAAAGTTAGTGTCTCCAGAATCAATTATACGCATTTGAGAAATCATTCTTCTTGCAATTAATTCTACGTGTTTGTCATTTATGTCAACACCTTGAGATCTATATACTTTTTGTACTTCTTTTAGAATATATTGTTGTACTGTATTTGGATCAGTTACTGCTAATAATTCTTTTGGTGAAACACTACCTTCAGTTAATTGATCTCCGGCATTTACAGTCATACCTTTTTCAACTTTTAATTTTGCACCATACATTGTTAAGTGTTCTCTTATTTCTTTACTATTCTTAATGTAAATTCTAAATCTTCCATTTACATCTTCAATTTTGCTAATTTTACCATCTATTTCAGAAATTGTTGCTTTTCCTTTTGGAATACGTGCTTCAAATAACTCTTCAACACGTGGTAGACCTTGAGTTATATCGGTTCCAGCAACTCCACCTGTGTGGAATGTTCTCATGGTTAACTGAGTACCTGGTTCACCTATAGATTGTGCTCCCATGATACCTACAGCTTCCCCTATTTCAACTAAGTTTCCGGTTGCTAGATTACGTCCATAACATTTTTGACATACTCCATGGTTAGTACGACATGTTAGGATATTTCTAATTTCTACTTCTTCTATTCCTGCTTTAATTATTTTATCAGCAATATTTTCTGTAATATAAGTATCTTTATCACAAATTACTTCTTTAGTATTTGGATCTACTACTTTTTTGTTTGTAAATCTACCTAAGATTCTATCATATAATGGTTCAATAATTCCGTTCTTCTCATCAGTGAATGCTCTTACTAGTGATCCTTGTGTAGTTTTACAATCATTTTCTCTTACAATGATATCTTGAGCAACATCAACTAGACGTCTAGTCATATAACCAGAGTCTGCTGTTTTTAAAGCTGTATCAGCACTACCTTTACGAGCACCGTGTGTTGATAAGAAGAATTCTGATACAGATAATCCGTCATTAAATGATGATAGGATTGGTATTTCTACTGGTTCACCATTTGGTTTTGCCAT
>CAZRJK010000030.1:0-8713 GCA_964600615.1 uncultured Muribaculaceae bacterium
TGGTATTAATGGAATAATAGTATTTATAATTGTTTATATAATTATGAATATATAATTAAAATAATCGTAAGATTAAGATATTCCCGTGCATTAAGATGAGAAATAATCTTATCTTTTTTTAGTAATTTTACGAATAGTGAAATATTTACAAAATATAAGTTTTAGTATATGATATAATATACATTCGAATGGAGGAGTAATAATGAAAAAAGGAGCTCATGGTAACATAACAGAAAAACCAATTTATAAAGTTGATTTATATCATTTGTTAGGAAGTAGTTATACGTTTACTGATTCTTGTTGTGATGTTGAATCTTTAGGAAAAATAATGGTTTCTATTCATAATAAAGATAGAAATCCATATAGAGATAATGCTGGTGAATGTATGGAAGTAATGGAAGGCTTTAGTATACCTCTTATAAATTGTTCTAAGTCATCTCGTTGGGATAGTTGGTATTTTGAAAATGTAAAGATGCTTTATTTACCATATAAATATGATTATTGGGATAAATATAGATTATATATTGTTCGTTCTGAAGAAATAAAAGAATCTAACTTAGCAACTTTAGAAGATTTAAAAGAATATGATCCGCAAAAAGAAATATGGTATGAACTATTAAATGAAATTCAAGAAAAAGGAATAGATTTTGATTATGAGCAGGAGGCTATAGAAGAAATATATGGAAAAACTCCAGATAGTAGTAATCAAAATGTTTTAAGAAAAAAAAGATAAATCTCTTTTTTATGAACAATCGTAATATTAAGATATTCCCGTACATTAAGATGAGAAAAAATCTCATCTTTTTTAGTAATATTGCGATGTAATTAAATTTTAAAAATATGGTATAATGGATATGTAAGGTTGTGAATTAAATGAAAACTATGGAAAAAACTTTAGAATATCATGAATTATTAATGAACTTAGATGATACTAACAAATATGGTTCGTATGAATTACCTGATGGTTTTTCTTATGTTTTTTATAAAGATGGCGATATTAATGATTGGGTTAATATTCATATTTCATCTGGCGAATTTATGAAAGAATCATATGGGGTAAAAGTATTTCATGATTTTTATGATTCATTTATTAATGAACTTTCTGAAAGGTGTTTTTTTGTAATTAATGACATTGGTGAAAAAGTAGGAACAGCAACTATATCAAAATTAGAAGAATCTGAATATGGATATGATGCAGTTGTAGATTGGTTTGCTATTAAAAAAGAGTATCAAGGACATCATTTATCAAAACCAATGATTAATAGATTTATAAAACTAGCTAATGACTTAGGTTATAATAAAATACTATTACATACTCAAACACATACTTGGCTAGCTGCTAAATTATATTTAGACTTAGGATTTGAACCATTTAAGGTAAATGAAGATATTAAAGGATGGGAAATACTTAAAACAATAACAAATCATCCTAAACTAGAAAGTATTGACACTATCCCCAATGAAGAAATGTATTTTGATATAGCGCTTAAAGTAGTTAAAGAGTTAGATAAAATATATGGTAAAGACAATTATGAATATTCTATTTGGCATAAAAATGGAAGACATGATATTGAAGTTAGATATGAAAATCAAGTATTTGATTATAAATATTATGATGAAGAAACATTTAGGTTAGAAAAAGAAGATGTTAAAACACTATAATTAAAATAATCGTAAGATTAAAATATAAGGAGAATAAAAAAATTCTCTTTTTCTATGATATAATAAATATAAATTAGGAGGAATATAATGAGTAAAATTTTAATTAGTTATTTTTCAGCAAGCGGAACAACAAAAAGAGTTGCCGAAAAAGTAGCAACTGCAGTAAATGGTGATCTATTTGAAATAGAACCAAAAGAAAAATATACAGATAAAGATTTAGATTGGATGAATAAACAAAGTAGATCATCAATTGAAATGAAAGAAAATATAAAACCAGAAATAGTAAACAAAGTATCTAATTTAGATGAATATGATACTATTTGCTTAGGATTCCCAATATGGTGGTATAAAGAACCAACAATCATAGACAAATTTTTAGAAGAAAATAATATGGAAGGTAAAAAGATTTATGTATTTGTAACAAGTGGATCATCACCAATTGATTCTACATATAAAAGTTTACAAAATAATTTCCCAAGCTTAAATTTTATTAGTGGCAAAAGATTTACGGGAAATGAATCAGAAACAGAATATAAATCTTGGATAGTATAAATGAAAAAAGTATTATTAATTATAGTCTGCAGTTTATTGTTATTTACAGGCTGTACAAATAATTCTATTACCAAAAAAAATGATATTAAGGATAGTGATATAAAAGTGTCAAATATAAAAGTAACTATTAATAACGATAATTATATTCTCAATTTAGAAAGCAATAATACCGTAGAAGAATTTATTACTTTATTACCACAAGAATTTACTATGAATGAATTAAATGGTAATGAAAAATATGTTTATTTAAGTACTAACTTACCAACTAATTCATATAACCCTAAACATATTGAAAAAGGTGATGTAATGCTTTATGGAGATAATTGTCTAGTAATATTCTATAAATCATTTGACACCCCATATAGTTATACTAAAATAGGACATATAGATAATCTACCTGATTTAGGAAATGATAACATAACAATAAAACTTGAAAAATAACTTCACATTATAATATAATTAAAACGAGGTACAATAATATGGATAAATTAAAAACTATTACAATTGCCGACAATGAAGACTATCTAAGACAAATATCTAAACCAGTAATTTTTCCTGATAAAGATTTAGGTAGTAATATAAAAGTATTAGAACAATATTTCAATCAAAGTGATATAACATTAGCCCTAGCAGCTATTCAATTAGGAATACCAAAAAGATTAATTTACCTAAAAAATACTGATTTAGAACTAATTAACAGAAAGAATAACGATCAAGAAACAGAAGAAGATAAAACCCATAATGAACATAGAATACTAATAAACCCAGTAATAGTTTCTAAAGAAGGCTTAACAGATTATTGGGAAGCATGTGCTAGTTGCTTAGATAACCTAGGTCATGTAAAAAGACCTTATAAAATAGTAGTAGAATATCAAGATATAAATGGTAACTATCATAGTGATACCTTTGCAGGTTTTGAAGCAACAGTATTATCCCATGAAATGGATCATTTAGATGGAATACTACATATGGATATAGCAGATGAATTATTAGTTATGACTAAAGAAGAAAGAAAACAATTTAGAAAAAAACATGGCTATAATATAATATCAAAAAGTGGAAATTATGAAAAACTATTAAAAGAAGCTAAACAATTAAAAAAGATTAAATAATAATATTTAAGGTGATATAAATGAAATACAATTTAGAACTCCAAAAAATATCTAAAAAAGAATTCTATAATTTAAATGAAAATGATTTAATGTTTATAACAAATCCAGGTAGAATGGGAGATGAAGACGGATCAACATTTATTATCAAAAAAAATGATAATTATATTTCCTATAGAGTAGATGGATGGATGTATCCAACAAACAGAAATAATGATAATATATCACTAGATGATATGTTTAATGCTTTTCCCAAATGGCAAGACGCCTGGCATAATCATTCCAATAATGATAAATATATTTATATCTATATGGGATTTGGTAATGGCCTATGTGTAGATAAAAGTATTTATAAAGAGTATTATCCCTATTTAATAAACGAAATAAAAAAGAAAGAACCTACTATAGATGAAAATAAAGAATATGATCCATCTATAAATTATACAGTATGGGATATTGCCTTAACGAAAATGCTAACAGATAAAATAAATAAATAAACTCATAATCATTAAAATTATGAGTTTTTTATTAAATAATTATGCTATAATATAACCAAACAAAAAACTAGGAGTTGAAATTATGAATAATAAAGATAAAAAATCTCCAAAAGAAGTAAAATTTGAAAGAAAATATGAAAGAATAGGATATAATCCCATTAGACCATTTCATTATCCCAATCATACACATAATTTTGTTAGTGGAGATTCTAGTGTAACGTCTAATGCTATTGGCAGAGATAATCCTGATATTTTAGCTACTTTTTGCTATGATTATCATTATGGTATGCCAAAAACCCGTAATAAAGAAAGAATACTATCATTAAATAAAAAAAATAGATAATATTTACTATCCATGATATAATTACTTTGAATATAGAAGAATATATTTAGATAGGAATGAAAAAATGAAAAAGAAAATAATAGTATTATCAATAATTGCAATTATAATTATTATTTCTATAATATTTAATATTCAAAAAACAAATAGATATTCAGAAATAAAAGAAGATGTTAGAAAAGAAGCTATAGCATATCTAACATTAATTAGAGGTGCTAACGTTAATCTTACAGAAGAAGAATATCTATATGAAGATGATATAATTAATCCCCTACATAGAGGAGCAGATAAAAAAATATTATTAGATATTGATAAAAAATCCTATTGTAAAGTAGCTATTAAAGGATTTATAAATAATAATAAATGGGATGCTAAAGTATATTTAAAATGTAATAAATATGAAGATAAATTATATGAAGAAACAATATTAATGTATCTATGCATAAAAGGAGTACCAGAAGGCTATGAAAACTATTATAAAAAATATGGAATGCAATATGACAATTTTGTTTGTCCAAAAGATATACAAGAAAAATTAAAAAAACAATAATAATTAACAAAACAGAAGCAAGAAATATCTTGCTTTTTAGTATATATATAGTATATAATAAACAAATATAAATGAGGTGGGTTATGAAGGATTACAAAACATATATATTCGATCAAGATTATACAATATTAATTCCTGATTGGTCTAAAGAAGATGATTATTTTAGAGAAACTATCTTACCAGAAGAACAAGAAGAATTCTTTAAACAAAAACAAGATATAATAACCAAATATGAATTAACTTTCCCCAAATATGAGTTTAATACTCTAAGTAATCATTTTAAAAATCATGGTTTTAATGTAAGTGAAGAAGTTCTAAATGGTTGGATGATACATAATAGTGAAGCAATAAAAGATGAAATAGTTGATGGAGTAATAGATTTATTTAAATATCTAAAAGAAAAAAATAAAGAAATAGTAATTCTAACTAGTTGGTTTAGTGGAACACAAATACCCAGATTAAAAAGAGCAGGATTATATAAATACATAGATAGAATAGTTGCTGGTGATGACGCTATGAAACCTGATTTAGAATCCTTTGAATTAGCAATAGGTAATACCCCTAAAGAAGATTGCTTAATGATAGGTGACAGCATTAAAAGTGATAAAGTAGGAGCAGAAAATGCTGGAATAGATTACTATATAGTAGATAAAGATCACACTATAAGAGATTTATATCAAATGATAGTAAATAATAATAATTACATAAAAAAAAGAATAAAGAATAAGGAGAAATAATGAAAAAAATAGCAATAGATTTAGATGGAGTAGTATTTGATTCAGAAAATTTATATAGAGTATACTCTGAAATATATGATGTAGAAATCAATAAAAAAGACACCATAATTGATAACAGTCAAAAACTATTCCAAAAAAGATATAATTGGAAAAAAGAAGAATTTAAAAAATTTTATGACAAATACTCTGAAACAATATTAAATAATTCTAACTTAATGCCAGGAGTAGATATAGTACTAAATAAATTAAAAAATAAATATAAATTAATAATAGTAACATCTAGAAGTGATATAGAAACAGAAATAGCTAAAGAAAAACTAAAACAAATAGGCTTAGATAAAATAAAAATATTTAATAATGAACATCATAAAATAGATAGATTAATCAAAGAAAAAGTAGATTATGTAATAGATGATGATGATACCATATGTATTAATGCTTCTGATAATAATATTTATGCCTTATATTTTAAAAATAATGCCTCAAACAAAGTTAATAAAGAAAAAGTAATTAACATCAATAATTGGGGAGAAATATATAAATACTTTATGTTAAACAACTAAGGAGGGTTTTGAATGTTAAGATATTATAATTATAATAATTTAAACATAGATAAAGAATTAGATGAAATAGAATTTCGTAATCATGCTGAAATAGTATTAGAACCAAATAATAAAAATTGTTTATTTATTCTAGGTTTACTATTTGCTAATGGAGTAAATATAAGAATATTAAATGAAGAAGACTTAATATTTGAAGAAACAAATAAATCATTTACACTGATGACTTATGTTTGGAGTAAAATAGGAGATGTAAGATTTCCCACAAAAGATAGATCAAATATTAAAACAGAATTAGATAAAAGAATAGAAATAGCAAAACAAAGAGGAACTAAAATATATCCAATAGAAAATAATCCTATTGATAATAAAATATTCTTAATTTGTCCTGTAAGAAATGCAAGTAAAAAACAAAAAAAATGGATTGAAGACTTTGTTGAAGAAAAAGATAGAGAAGGCTATATAGTCCATGCACCACATCTTCATACTAATCAAATAGATCCTCTTGGTGGCTATAACATTTGCAAACAAAATGCTAAAGCCATAGCTACTTCAGAAGAAATAGATATTTATTATGATAAGTCAAGTACTGGAAGTATTTTTGATTTAGGAGTAGCCTATGCATTACATAAACCATTAGTATTACTAAATGAAGAAGAAATACAATTTGATGATAGAGACTTTATCGATAGTATTATAAAAAATTGGCCATGCTATACAAAAAAGAAAAGAAGAACTAAATAATAATATAAAAAAATAATCACTAAGCAGATAAATAATCTGCTTTTTCTATGATATAATAAAAATGCAACCAACTTTCTACAAAAAACAACTCAAAAGTGGTAGAACGCAACTGGTAGAAATTATACAATGTTCGTGAAAAGGAGGAAAAACATGAATAATCGTTTTTCAGAAAATTTAAAGAAAATTAGAAAAGAAAATAATCTATCACAAGAACAACTAGCTGACGAACTTGGAGTATCACGACAAGCCATTTCCAAATGGGAATCTGCTGTTGCATATCCAGAAATGGATAAAATAATAGCCTTATGTGATAAATTCAATCTAAATATTGATGATCTATTACATAAAGATATTAAAGAAATAAAAGGAGAAGAAGAAAGTAAAAAGAAAATAAACATCATTGTAGATGACTTCCTAAAATTTATAACTAATACAATTAATCTACTTAGTAATATGAGCACTAAAAGTAAAATTAAATGCATATTTGAACAAATAATTATTGCCTTTATACTATTCTTCATATCTATGTTCTTAAACCTAATAATAGGTAATATATTTAGCAATATAGTTAGTTTTCTACCAGATAAAGCATATATATTTATAATAAATATCTTAAATTCTATACTAACTATAGCCCTATTAATAATATCCATTGTTATTATAATTCATATATTTAAAATAAGATATCTAGATTACTATGAAGAAATAAAAAAAGATATAAATAATAATGAAGAAAAAGATAACAATAAAATATTATCTAAAAAAACTGAAAATAAAATAATAATAAGAGACCCTAATCACAGTGAATATAAATTTATTAATGCCTTATTTAAATTCATAATTAGTATTATTAAATTCTTCTTACTACTATTTGGCTTATTTGTAGCCTTCATCTTAATCTGCTTATTTGCTTCATTTATTACCTCATTCCTAGTCATTAAAACAGGATTATTCTTTCTAGGTTTAATAACAACAATATTATCATCATCTGTAATAGCAATTATTATCCTACTATTAATATTAAACTTTGTCTTTAACAGAAAAAGTAACAAGAAAAAAATAATCTGGAGTTTTATCCTTTCCTTAGTATTATTTGGAATAGGCTGTGGATTAACATTTGTCGGAACATTATCATTTGATATAATAGATAACAATGAAAAAACACTTAAAACTATAACTAAAGAATATGATATGAAAGATAATTTATTACTATATCCTCATAGCAACTATAATATTGAATATATAAAAGCAGATAATAATAACATAAAAGTTGAATACTCTATAAGTAAGTATTGTCAAATAGAAGAACATTATAATAAAGATAACAATAATACAATCACCGCTTGGCCATACTGCAATAATCCAACTAAGATAATAAGAAATGTAATTAAAAATATAAATAATAAGGAAATTATCCCATTAAATAATGAAATAGAAAAAATAACAATCTATACAAATCAATCAAATATAGATAAACTAAAAAATAACTATGATAATTATTTAAAAGAAATAGAAAAAGAAAATCAAGAAAGAAATAACTATGAAAATAGAATAAATGAATTAGAAAATAAGAATAATGAATTACAGCAACAAGTATATGATTTAGAAGAAAAATTAAATAATAAAGAATAATTATTAAATATAAAAAACTTATAATATTAATTATAAGTTTTTTATATTATCTAATCCATGATATAATATATTCAAGTGAGGTATATTATGAAAAAGAACATAAAAAATATATGCATATTATCATTAATATTAATAACAATATCTACAACAATTATATTAACAATGGGAAGAACCTATACAGTTAGTTTTAATAACATTAAAAATAATAACTCAAAAATAGAAATAGAAAATAAAAAAGGAGAAGTAGAAATACTAGAAGAAAAAGAAAAAAATGGTAATTACCTAGTAAAAGTAAAAGCCAAAAAAGAGGGAAGAGTATCCTTATTATTA
>CAZRJK010000031.1:0-7866 GCA_964600615.1 uncultured Muribaculaceae bacterium
CTTAGTAAGAGGAATGAGTGGAGAAGATATAAAAAGATTTCAAAAATTTCTTTTAGCTATTTGTAAATATGATAAATCAATACCCGGAATAAGAGTAAATGGCATCTTTGATGATTTAACAGAAAAATCAGTAAAAAAAATCCAACAAGATTATGGATTTGATATTAATGGAATAGTAGGACCTTTGTTATGGAAAAAAGTAGTAGAACTATCTAAAAGATAAAAAAGACAAAAACATGTTTTGTCTTTTTATTTAAGTAATTTACTAGCTAAATCAATCATAGAATCCAAATCACTAGATTTAGATTTAGTTGCCTTTTTCTTTTTAGTAGTCTTAGCACTAGCCTTCTTATTAGTCTTTTTCTTAGGTTTATCATCATCTAACAAATCAACTGCTATAGAAGCAACTTTAGCAATAGTTTCTTTATTATCAATAATAACATCTTTAAGCTTATTAAGATCTAATTTATTCTTCTTAGTATCTTCTACCTTAACAATCTTCTTAGCCATTATTCCTCCTCATGATCATGTTCTTCCTCTAATTCAGGAATACATCTTCTACAAGGATCAGTTAAACCTTTTTCAAAGGCTTGTTTAACAGTGCCTTCATAAACAGTTTCACTCTGTGAAAAAGCAGGACAATCAGGATCTACATGATATTTCTTACTATGTGGTGCCCAATAAACAGTATTACCACCACTAACATTCATTACTTCTTTTTCAGCATGATTTAATTGCTCAGCAGAAATAGGATTAAAATCATAACTAGACACACCAGCAATAACTAATGCAATAGCAGCAATAGCAGTAATAATAGTCTTATCCTTCTTATCCATATCTTTATTAGTTAAAACCGCAATAATAATAGGTAAGAATGCAAGAACAGATAAAATAGTACCCAAATTATTAAGAGCCCAGAACTTAGCTTTATCTTTCTCAGAGAATGGATCAATATGATTAGCCTTCTTCCATAATAAAGAACCTGGAACAAAGAATAATAAATCAAGAACAATACATATTATTAAAAATGTAGTAACACTCAAATTAGCAAACCAATTAATAGTACCACTTAATCTTAAAATACCAATAACTTCAAAAATAATAGCAACTATCCATAAAAGAATAGCAAAAATTCTATACTTTTTACCCCTCTCTTTATAATCACCCTTATCTTCAAGTTTAATTATTCTTCCATGAGAATCCTTTCCATATTTTTCAGAAGATTTCTTCTTATCTTCCTTAGTAATATTAACAACTTTCTTTTCCTTAGCCATAGTAACACTCCTTTCACCACATACTATATCATAAAATATAATAAAAATCTATTAAAATAAAAAAATATCTAAATTAATCAGATATTTTTTTATCTATCTTGCCCTACGGCTTCTTTCCTTAATAATAATTTTATCTAATTCATCACTATCAATTTCCAATTCACTAAAATTAAATATTACATCAATATCTTTTTTATCCTCTTCCATTACATAGTGACTAAAAAAATCATAATTAACATCATCAAGTTGATATGATAGTGGATCTAACATCCACCAAAATAATTCTAAATCATTATGTCTTAAAATAATATTGGCAATTGCTTTTATATCAACTGAAAAACTTTCATTTTTAACTTCTTTAATTATTGCCATTACATCAGTAGTCGCTTTTTTATATAATTTATATGCAACCCTAGACATTAATTCTACAAGAGCCTCATCTAAATGCTCTTGTGACTTCATCTTTTTCCTATACATATCATCTGCTTCAGATATTTTTTTTCTTTTTTTACTAGACATGGATATATACTTTTCTACTTCTTTCCTAGAGGTATCAATTGAACCAAGTAATATATCTTCACCAGCATCAGCATAATAAGAATATTTACTATTATTACCTTTTACATAATGATCACCGACAGAAAAAGCACCATGAATATAATCTACTCTACAATACTGAGAATTAAGCAATAACATTCTATTAGAATGTATTTTTTCATGAATTATAGTTACAAACAAATCCTCAATATCAGGATTAATAATATTCTTTTCAATTATAATTAATCCATTTTCCCAATAAAGCCCTCTCTCTTTTCCTTCGATACCATTATTATTCATCCAATTTTTTAACTCCTGGCTCTTAGCGTTTAAAAATTTACCAAAATCACCATTAGGATTTGTAAAAACAATAGGACTATAAGTAACTGATAAATAATAGTTTCCATCAAGATCTAAACAATTAATAAAATTTTTAATTATACGATTAGTTTCAGAAATAATCTCCTCTTTTTTCATATCATTACCCCCATAATTAACAAACTTATTTATATTCCTTATTTAATAAAGAGAAGATAAAAATCAAATGATTTTTATCTTCTTAATTAACGGTTTCTCTTTCTAATTTTCATCTTGTTTATAACTTCATCAGGATACTTTTTACCTCTTATGTTAGTAATTAACCCTCTTTTTTCAAGACTTTCTTGTATAATATAAGCATCCTCTATAGAATCAGCACCAAAATATAAAGTTCTAAAATTTTCTTTTAACTTCCTTATTCTTTCTGATTCTTTCGCAGTAAGCTTTTCCCTTGGAGGTTCTTGCTCATACTTTTTACAACCTGAGACTACAAATGATTTAATTCTTCCATCCCCATCAACTATTTGGTAACCATCTGTAATAAAGTCATATCTATTTATATACTTCTTATATTTATCACAAATTTTTGGACAAACATTAGGATTAACATTAGCACAACTATCCCAACATAAATGACAATTATTATCCTCTAGAGTTTTTTCAAGCTCTGAAGTATACTCAACCTCAGAAACCTTTCCGTTTTCTTTTAAAAGTATCACCTTACTCATGATACCTCCCCCTTTCAATAAAAACGTTCAATATTTTACCACAAATTAACTAACTTGTCAAGTTTTCCTTGAAAAACTCTAAATAATAAAAAAAGCCTTGAAAACCAAGGGTTTGTTTTTTAATGGAGCAGATAGATATCTCTCACACACACTATTATATTAATAAATATGATTATTTTCTCTACTTTTTATTTCTGATTTTCTGTTTCTAACAAATTGTTCATACTCTCTATCAAAAAAGCCATAATCAAATTTTGTACTTAATATTCTATATACAGATTCATTAATTCTATCAACAGAAATTTTTCCGCTATCCATGTTTTGATAAATAGTGTTGTATGCTTCACTAATATTCTGCGGCATAAGCAAAAAGTCATTTCCTGCATTAATACATCGTAAATATATTTGCTCATTAGTAAAATAATTAGATAATGCTTTCATTTTTAATGAATCTGGAATTATTAATCCATCGTAACCCATATCTTTTCTAAGCAAATCACTTATCATTATTTTTGATAAACTAGCTGGAGTATTATCCTGAGTTATTTTTGGAACAGCAATATGTGCTACCATTAATCCTGGTAGTTTTTTTCTAACTGCTTCAATAAATGGAATTAATTCCAATCTCCTTAATTCCTCTAAATCTTTATCAATTATTGGCAATTCAACGTGTGAATCTTTCACTGTATCACCGTGACCAGGAAAATGTTTTCCTACAGGAATTATTTTTTTACTTGATAATCCATCAGCAAATGCTAAAGACATTTTTTTAACAATTTCACTATTTTGACCAAAAGCTCTATCAGCAATAACTCGATTTTGTGGATTTGAAAAGATGTCTAATACTGGTGCCATATCCATATCTACACCAATTGACTTTAATTCACTTCCCATTTTTTCACCTAATTTGAAGGCAACACTTTCATCTAATGTTGCACCAATTTCGGCCATTGGCGGATGCTTTTCAAAGCCAACTCTTTCATCTAGTCTTTGAACTCTACCACCTTCTTGGTCAACTGATATTAGTGCAGGAATATCACCAATATTTTTTATATCTGATAAAAGTTTTTGCGTTTGCTTAAAATCTGCAACGTTACTCTTAAATAAGATGAAGCCTCCAGGATTATATTTATCCAATATTTTTTCTAAATCAATAGTTATGTCTAAAGTATCCCTATAATCTATCATTATCATTTGACCTATTTTTTCTGATAATAACATATTATTAAGCATATATTCTAAAAATTCTTGTTTCATTCCATACCTCTCTTTGTATATAATTTTAACACATTTTACATTTTAAACAAAAAAAGAATAGATTTTAGTGATAACATAGATATGTTCTAGTTACACGAGGAATGGAGATTACTGCTGGAGTGCAATTCACATCATCTATGCAAAAGAAAAACCCTTGAAAAATCAAAGGTTTATTTTTAAATGGAGCAGATGAGGGGAGTCAAACCCCCGTCTCAGCCTTGGCAAGGCCGAATTCTAATCGTTGAACCACATCTGCATAAATCAAATAGACAATTAAAATTATAAAATATAAGTATCTATTTGTCAATCTTTTTTAAAAAATATACTATTTATAAATATAAAACTATCTTTTTTTATGTTGATTGTCTTGCTCTATATTATAAAACTCTCTAAAATTTTTAGATAATTCACTAAAAAAGCCATAAGTCTTAGGACAATAATGAGCTAAATTATTAGGGTAAGCAACATAACAAGAAAAAGCAGAAGCAAAATAATCGGAACTATCACTAATATTATTCATAACCTTAAGATTATCTACATTAAATTCAGTAGTCTTAGTAAAGTTATCTTTTTCTTCATCATAAATAGATTGAAATAAATTACTATTACTATAACATCCAGAATTAATACCATCCAAAAAATGACCTAATTCATGAAGTAATGTATCTCTAGATAGTCTATAAGAAAACTCCTCCTTAGACAACCCCTTACTACTATCAGGATATTTATTATAATAATCATCTCGAGAAACGCCTTCAACAAAAATTGTATTTATATCAGAAGCAAGATAACCAGAAATAGACGAATTTACAGCCTCTCCATTGTTTTTAGATACAGCATCTGCTGAATTCTTTCCTTCCATTATTATTACTCTTAAATTAAAATCTTCAAAAAAAGCCTTAAAACCAGAATCAATATTCTTTAACACATAATATAAGGAATCAAGATATTTAGGATTTCCTACCTTTTCATAAGAACATCCCAAATAATCATCACCAGAAGTTTCAATCTTAGTAGGACTAGTAGAAAGTAAAGAATTTAAAACAAGATCTGCTTCTGCCTTTGTTTCTGCTTCATTTAATTCTTGATTATTATTAATTTGATTCATATCATCACTTTCATTATAAGAAGTATCTTCTTCTACGTTATATTCCACTCTTAAATCCTTTTCTAACATTTTAAAATAATTATAAGTATCAGGGCAATATTTTAATAAACTATCAGGATAAGAAACATAACAAGAAAAAGCAGTAGCAAAATATTCAGAACTATTCCTAATATTATTTCTAATTCCTAAATTATCAACATTATACTCAGTAGTCTTAGTAAAATTATCAACTTCTTTCACATAAATAGATTGAAATAAATCAGTACTACTATAATCAAAATCAGTAATACCATCTATAAAATGTCCAAGTTCGTGAAGTAATGTATCTCTTGAAATTCTATATGAAAATTCTTCTAAAGATAATCCTTTGCTGCTTTCTGGATATTTATCATAATAATCTTCACGAATAACACTTTCCACATAAATAGTATTTAAATCGTTATCTGCAAATCCAGTAATTGCAAAATCAATAGATTCTATATTATTTTCATACATAGCTTCCGCAGAATATTCGCCTTCCATAATTATTACTCGCAAATTATTAGCCTCAAAGTAAGCCTTAAAACCAGGTTCAATATTATTTAATATATCATATAATTCATCAAGAAATTCTGGCTCGCCCATTCTTTCATAAGAACATCCCAAATAATCATCATTAGAAGCTTTAACTTTCATAGGACTAGTAGCAAGTAAAGCACTTAATATAAGTGCAACTTCTGCCTTTTTTAATTTCTTCTTAATATTAAATTGCTTCATCTAATCACTCCTATTCAGGTTTAATTAAAGTTAAACTAACCTTCTCTTTTTCTAAATTAATATCATCTACATAACAAGTAACTATATCACCAACATTAACAACATCCATAGGATGCTTTATATATTCTTTAGTAAGTTTAGATATGTGTGCAAGACCATCATCATGAAGACCTATATCAATAAAAGCACCAAAATCAACTACATTTCTAACTGTACCTTGTAATTCCATGCCTCTCTTTAAATCATTAATAGTAAGGATATTACTTTTAAGTAAAGGCTTAGTAAAATCATCACGGAAATCCCTATTAGGTTGCTTTAAACATTTGATAATATCTTCTAAAGTATAATGATCTACATTATGTTCTTTAGAATACCATTCTATATCAACAGAATTTAATTTACTTATTAATTCATCACTACCAATATCTTTTACAGAGCATCCTAAATTCTTAAGTAAATCTAAAGTAATATTATAACTTTCAGGATGTATAGGAGTAATATCCAAAACATTATCTCCATCTATTACTCTCATAAAACCAATAGATTGCTCGTAAACTTTATCTGATAATAATTTCTTTTTTAACAATTCTTCTCTAGATAATATCTTTCCATGTTCTTCTCTATAATTAATAATCTTATTAATAGTAGTCTTAGTAAGACCAGAAATATATTTCAATATTGAAGGACTAGCTGTATTAACATTGACACCTACTGAGTTAACAGCCTTACTAACCACGAAATCCAAAGATTCATTCAACTTCTTTTGATTAACATCATGCTGATATTGACCTACACCAATACTCTTAGGATCTATCTTAACAAGTTCATTTAATGGATCTTGTAATCTTCTTCCTATACTAATAGCACTTCTTTCTTCTACTACTAAATCAGGGAACTCACTAATCGCAAGAGGACTAGCAGAATATACAGAAGCCCCAGCTTCACTAACAATTATATATTCTACCTTTTTATCCTTATATTCTTGACAAACCTCTGCCACTAGCTTTTCACTCTCACGAGAAGCAGTACCATTGCCAACAGCAATAATATCAATATTATATTTCTTAATTAAATCCTTAATAATATTCTTAGCTTCATCCCACTTATTATGAGGTTCATGAGGATATATCTTACTAATATTTAATATCTTAGAAGTAGCATCTATTACCGCTAACTTACAACCAGTTCTAAAAGCAGGATCAAATCCTAATACTATCTTATCCTTCATAGGAGGAGTTAATAATAACTTTTCTAAATTCTCCCCAAATAATTCAATAGCCCCATTCTCGGCTTTTTCCTTTAAATCAGCTCTAACTTCTCTTTCTACACTAGGAAATATCAATCTCTTAAAACTATCTCTAATAGCATCTTTTACTAATTCTACAACAGGAGATTTATCATTTTTAATAATCTTTTTATCAAACCAAGCTAAAACATAATCAATATCAATATCAATACTAACACTAAGTATTCCTTCGGCTTCTCCTCTATCCATAGCAAGTATTCTATGAGACTTAACATATTTTATTTTCTCGCTTCTATCATAATACATCTCATATATTTTCTTCTCATCTAAATTATCATCAATAGCTTTCTTCTTAATTTTAGATACAATAGTACCATAATTCATCATATTAAATCTCAAATATTTCCTATAACTAGCATTATCACTAATCCATTCTGCTATTATATATTTTGCCCCTTGTATAGCATCTTCTACACTATTAACATTCTCATTAAGATATTTAGAAGCCACACCATTAATATCAATATCCATAGGAAAACTCATAATAACCTTAGCCAAAGGCTCTAAACCATTCTTAATAGCTTCTGTAGCTTTAGCATCAGTCCTTCCAAAGAACACCCAGGACTGATCTCCTTCAGAATG
>CAZRJK010000032.1:0-7206 GCA_964600615.1 uncultured Muribaculaceae bacterium
TAGTGTTGGAAAGAAAAATCGTTATGGTCATCCAAACAAAGAAGTATTAAATAATCTTGATAACTCAATAATATATAGAACAGATCAAGATGGAAGTATTATGTTTAAAATTAAAAATAATAGATTAAAAATTGAGACTTACAGTCCATAGAAAGGAAGATGATAAAATGAATGAAATAAAAGAATATACAGATAAAATATTTGAAGATATTAAACATGTAGATGAGAATGGTAATGAATATTGGTATGCAAGAGAAGTAATGCCAATATTAGAGTATAGTAAATGGGAAAGGTTTTCAAACGCAATTGAGAATGCAAAAATGGCATGTGAAAAAAGTGGATACAATATCAACGACCATTTTCCCGGGGTTGGGAAAATGGTTACAATAGGTTCAAAAACCAGAAGAAAGATTATGGATTATAAGTTATCTAGATATGCATGTTATTTAATAGTACAAAATGCAGATCCAAGAAAAAAGGTGATTGCCCTTGCTCAAACTTATTTTGCAGTTCAAACAAGAAAGCAAGAATTATCTGAATTAGAATATAATAATCTAACAGAAGATGAAAAACGATTATTTAGGAGGAATCAAGCAAGAAAAGGAAATTATAATTTAAATCAAACTGCAGTTAAAAGTGGTGTAAAAGACCTAGCTAGATTTCATAATGCTGGATATAAAGGACTTTATAATGGTGAAACAGCTGATGATATTTTTAAAAGAAAGAAACTAAGATATAGAGAAGATATATTAGATAATATGGGTAGTGAAGAACTTGCAGATAATATATTTAGAATTGCTCAAACAGATGCTAAATTAAAAAGAGATAATGTAGATAATGAATATACTGCAGATTCTATTCACTATGAAATAAGTAAAATAGTAAGAAAAGCAATTAAAGAAGCAGGTGGTACTATGCCAGAAGATTTACCTACGCCAAAAACAAGTTTAAAGGAGTTAGAAAGAGATAAAGAACTAATTGATTATCATAAAAAAACATGATACAATAAGGCACATCGAGGTGAAAATATGAAAATTATAACTGATAATGCAGCATATTTACAAAAGTATTATTTTGGAATTCTACTAAAATCAACATATGTTACCGAAGTAGGAATTCCTATTTCTATTTGTGATATTCCAAATAAAAAATCATTTGACAAATATGCTTCCAAAGATTTTATAAAGTTTACAAAAAGTGAAGAAGTAGAATTTCTAAAAAATGCAAGCTGGATACCAGATTTTAATGATTATGTTAAAAAAACAAGTGATGAGGTAAAGGAAGAAATACAATCTTTAAATAACGAGGGAAACGAGCTAAATAAGTGGTTTCAAAGTTTAAGTAAAGAAGAACAACAATTAAAATACGGATATGGAACTATCAAAGCAAAAATGCTAATGTATAAAAAAGAATCTTTAAATGATATTTTGACATTAAAAGAAAAGAATATGAATCCGGTGTTGGAGAAAAAAGGATTAATTAGAAAACTTCAAAGCATGTTACATAGATAAGAGAATGAATAAGAATTATCAAAAATGATAGTTCTTTTTTTCTTTGCATAAATTCATGTGAGAATTTATTAAACACCACATGGAGACTTGGATTATATGGTAGATATTATATATATACTAACCTCAAAGTACCTGTTGGTAAAAATAATAGATATGGACATCCAAATAAAGAGGTATTAGATAATTTAGATAATTCAAAAATATATAGAACTGATATAGATGGAAGTATTATGTTTAAAATTAAGAATAATAAATTAAGAATAGAAACTTTTGCACAAAGAAAAAAATATGGTATAATTAAAATAGGAGGTATAATATGGATGATGTAGATCGTAGATATAAAGACTCTATAAGAGAGGCCTTGCAAAGTAAAAATGCTGATAAACTAATGGAGTTGGTTCCATCACTAACAGAAGAAGATGCTCATTATTACATTGATTCGTGGACAGCAAATTATTTAGAAACAATGGCAAGAATAAGAAATAGTCAAGATACGCGAGAACTTGATGATCAGACACACCAGATGCTTTGGGATTTGATGGATCGAGCAAATTTAAGTGGATATCATAGATAGAATTTAAAGAATACATATAGTATTCTTTTTTTGTATATGTAACCACATATATGTATTAATTACTCAATACCTGTTGGTAAAAATAATAGATATGGACATCCAAATAAAGAAGTATTAAATAATCTAAAAGAATCAAAAATATATAGAACAGATCAAGATGGGAGTATTATGTTTATGATTAAAAATAATAAGTTAAAAATTGAGACTTGTAGTCCGTGATTTTGAACTTATATGATATAATAGTTATAGGACGTGATATAATGACAATAAACGATGAGTATCAAGAATTATTAAAATATAGAAAAAAACAACCTAGTAATATTTTGGTAGAAAAGCAAAGAAATGCATGGGCATATTTTAGAAATATCACTAATGTAACAAATCTTGAAAAAAATATAAATAGCAATCCGCCATTTTACTACGCACCCTTAAAACAAATTCACGGTTCAAATATGGTTAGTTGGTCTGTTCAAAATGGCAGTGAAATATATGTTGATGAAGAATTTGCTGTAAATAATGAGACATTAGTTTATATTCAATTACAACATGAAATACTTCATAATTTAGCAAATCGTGTTAATGGAAATCAATCGTTTTTTGGCTATTCATATGACGGAAGTGGGAAGTCAAATTATATTGGTATATATATTGGTATAAATGAGGCTACTACTCAGATGTTTGCTGAAGATATAATAGGGTTAAGATTGGATGAAAAAACAGATTATTTATATTTTGTTAAAAATATAATGAGAATAATGAAAGTGTTATTTGGTAAAGAATTATTAGCAGGGCAATACCTTAATAATAATTTGGATTTTACAATCGCTTTTAATGATAGGACAAGTAATAAATTTGAACCATTTGCAAAGTTTATGAATGATATTTATTATCTAAGTTGGAAGAAAAAATATAGGTCTTTAAGCGAAAATGAAACAGAGGAATTAACAAAAAAGCAGCAATCTATATTAGATTTTACATCTAGATTGATACATCAATTTTTAAACTATAATAAAGATATAATGAATGATGTATGTTTTGAAATTCAAGATGATTTATTTATAAAAAAATTAAATTTACAATCAATAGATAATTCAAATTCAATTCATCATTCTAAATAGATAATGTTATAAAGAATTATCGATATGATAATTCTTTTTTTATATGTACTAACTATTCAGTATCAGTTGGCAAGAATAATAGATATGGTCATCCAAATAAAGAGGTATTAGAAAATCTAGAAAATTCAAAAATATATAGAACAGATCAAGACGGGAGTATTATGTTTAAGATAAAAAATAATAAATTGAAAGTTGAAACTGTAATTCATAGAAAGGAAGAATATAAAATAGATGTTAAAAATTAATTAGTGTGATATAATAACATTACACAGGGAGGAATTATGGTATGGAAAATGAAATAAAAATAAATTCACTTAGTTCGAAACAACTAGCTAATTTAATATTTCCTGCTTTTGCAGTAGTATCAGATGAACAAAGTATACATTATGGTCAAACTGATAGTGTATGTTCTTGGGTGCCAACTAATATTATCCCATTGATATCATCCTATTTAGAATTATATAAACCAGAAGATGAAGATATTAAAGATATAAATTTAATTATCAATACAGGTGAGTTTTTTAACAACTCCGAAGCATGGATATATCAATTTTCAAAAGATTTATCAGAAGAATATAAAAAAATAACTATGCCAATAGAAATAGATTTTGAAAAGGAATATATAAAAATTGAATATAAAAAGGCAGATTTAGTTTTTTTACAAGAATTAAAGTCTGAAACATTTAATCAGTTAATAGATTTGTGCCGTTGGATTGATAGTGAAAACAAACGTAGAAGAGCAATTAATAGTTTTAATTCTACACATGTAAAAGTTAAATATTTTAACAATCCAAAATAATAATTAAATCCATAGCAGCCATAAAAGGTTGCTTTTTTTAGTTTATTTAAACATGCGTAAGAAAACAGAAATCAACACATGTGAGTTCTGAACACAAGAGAAAAAACTATTAATTTAGCTAATAATTTTAAAGCAAATAAAGAATTATTAATAGTTTTATATAAAAAAGCATAAAATAATGTGTAAATTATACGTAGATATGCTATACTAATAACCAACAGGAGGATATTATGAACGATAAAACAGAAATAACTTATTTAAATTTATGGGAGGATATTTGCTTTTATGAGACATACAAGGATAAAATTTTATATGAAGAGTATTTAATCCATCTATCAAACAAATATAGCGTTGACACGAATACAATTATTATAAAAATTAATGAAGTAAAAAAGGAAGTAAATAAAAAAATTAAAGAATATCATAAAAGACAAAAAGATTACCAGCCATTATTTAAAACGGAATGCGAAGAAGAAAGAATTAAAACAATTATAGAATATAATAGAAGACGTAGAGAAATAAAAGAAGAAATATACGATGGACCTTCTCTAAAGATTAATGAAATAAAAAAGTTAGAATTTTTAAAGACTAGAAAATAACCAACATTATGATATAAATATATATGAGGTAGATTATGAAAGAAGAAAAAGCAAAATATTTAATTGTAAATGCTGCAGATATAACTAAACAATTATATCAAGTTGAAAGAGTAGCGTATTGTAATGATTTTGATAACATATATCATAGAGTAGAAAAGATAGATGCAAATGAAATATTTGCAAAAAATAATGTTCCAGATGAATTCCGAAAGATAATTGTTAAAATTAGTGCACCAATTTTATCAAAGAAAGAAGCCGAGGAATATACAATGGGATTTCCATTTGATTATGCAAATAAAATTATAAAAGAAACTAACAACAAAAAATACATAAGAATGAATAATAGTCCAATATGTTATGATGGCACTATATTTAACGATAAGATAGTGTTAAAGTCAGAAGAACATTATACATCATTTAATAATGTAATGTGTTTTTTAGAAGAAATATATAAGGAAGGTCACTTAGAAAACTATTTGCAATCAATAAAAGAAATATTTGATATATCATTAGATTTGGAAATTCTATTTAATGCATGGAACGAAACACATAATAGAAAAAAGGCATTAAAAATATATAAGCATAGAGTTGTTTCAAAAAGAATTTAGTATTAGGATTGCATTTAGCAATCTTTTTTCTTTGCAAATATAGACTTTATCTAATGTGAGAATTCATTAATCACCACATGGAGATTATGACCATATGGGAGATGCCTAAAAAACAACAGAAAAAGAAATAATGAATAAATATAATTTACCAGATATAGATGTATTAAAAGTAGGACATCATGGGAGTAAAACAAGTAGTGGTAAAGAGTTTATAGATGAAATTAATCATAAATATAGTATTATTAGTGTTGGAAAGAATAACAGATATGGACATCCGAATAAAGAAGTATTAAATAATTTAAAGGATTCAAAAATATATAGAACAGATAAAGATGGGAGTATTATGTTTAAAATTAAAAATAATAAATTAAAGATAGAGACACATAAGCCATAAATTATGGTATAATAAATATAGGTGATAATATATGAATGGAGAAGTATTTTTTGATTTAGATACGAATAAAGAATTGGAAGGGAACTATTTTAATTGTAACGTTAAATTGATTGATTCAATATTTGCATTGTTAGAAAATGGTTATGAAGTTATCGACTGTAAGTTGAGTGACCCAGATAACATATATTTGAAAAGTCAAGATGTTATAGTAGATGTAAAAGAAAATCGAGCAAATGCTGATGATATAATTCAGGAAGGAAAGTATAATAATGAATATCGAAGAATAACATATAAAGATTCTGAAAGTATAAGATATGACAGTTTTTCTGCAGATGACAATATTGAAATTAAAATACTAGGAAAACATAGCTTTCCAAGTGTTCCAGAAGGCTGTAGAGTTATCAATTTTGATGATTGCACTGTATTAAGATTTAAAATTAAGAAAATAGAGTATGAAGATAATATGTATGGATATCCAAGAAAATTAAAAAAATTAGATGTATTTTTTACGATAAAAGAATTAGAATCCTGGATTGAGAGTATTACTGATAAAAAAGTAAATCATAAAGAATTTATTAAAAATAACTATGGGAATTATGAAATGGCTATTGATTATAAAGAAAAGAAATTGATTGATGGTAATTATATATTACTTGATCCTTTAATGGTTCCTATAATTAGTGAATTAAGAGAGAAAGGATATCAAACATTAGGATGCTGTTCTGGACATTTTGATAGCGTTTTTATTCAAAATACAAGTATTATTCCAGAAGAACAATTTATTCCAAAGAAAGTGGAATCCTGGATAGTTTTTTCAAATGAATCTCCAGTTCCAGCACCACCTGAAAATGCAGAGTGCTCAAAAATATCTAAATCATATCGAATATCGTATAGTCATAGTATATTTAATAATGATGGCACATATAAATCAGCAAGCATTATAAAAGAAGAAATTGAAGAATCAATTGTAAAACTACAAGAATGGGCAAAATCTTTACCATATACTACAACAATTAAACACAGCATGTAAGATTGCAAATTGCAATCTTTTTATATGTACTAACTACTCAATACCAGTCAGTAAAAATAATAGATATAAACATCCACATAAAGAAGATTTAAAGATTTCAAAAATAGTAAAATTTATAGAAAGTTGAAATATTCAAAAAAAAATGATATATTTATAACAAAGGTGGTATATGTTATGGAAATGATTAGCCCTGAATCTTATATTGAAGACTTTAAAAATTGTTCAATCAAAGAGTTGAATGAAGAAAAAGATAGACTTTGTAAAACTATAATGGAATTAGAAAAAATCGCAAGACACCCAGAAGATTCTTATTTCCCATATTATGATAATGATACTAAATTATCAGTATACAAGGATTATTTAAAAAAAATAGAAGAGGTAATAGATAATTACGGTGAGAATAATGATAGAAAATAATGAATATATTGATTTTTTAAAGACTAGAAAAAAAGAAGATATTGTTTTAATTAAAAGAGAGTTAAAAGATGAAATAAAACAATTGAAGAAAGAAAATAAACAAAACAAAATAAATGCAAAAATTTCAAAGAGCAAGTTGCTTTCCAAAATATTTGG
>CAZRJK010000033.1:0-6991 GCA_964600615.1 uncultured Muribaculaceae bacterium
TCATTAGGATCATGAGCAGGAGTAATTTTAACAACTCCAGTACCTTTTTCCATATCAGCATGCTCATCAGTAATAACTGGAATTAATTTATTAACCAAAGGAAGAACAACATTTTTACCAACATATTTTTTATATCTCTTATCTTTTTCATTAACTGCTACCGCTGTATCTCCAAATAAAGTTTCTGGTCTCGTAGTAGCAACATCTAAATATTCATCACTATCTTCCAATTTATATTTAATATGATAAAATGCACTTTTCTCTTCACCATAAATAACTTCTTCATTAGATAAAGCTGTCTTAGCTATTGGATCCCAATTAATTATCTTCTCTCCACGATATATCAAACCTTCATTATAAAAATCAACAAATACTTTTCTTACCGCTAAAGACAACCCCTCATCCAAAGTAAATCTTTCCTTAGAATAATCCAAAGCTATACCTAACTTAGCCCATTGCTCTCTAATTATATCTCCATGCTCATGTGTCCAATCCCAACAAGCCTCTACAAATTTCTCTCTACCATATTCATATTTATCAATACCTTTATCTTTTAATCTCTTAACTACCTTAGCTTCTGTTGCTATAGCAGCATGATCCATACCAGGAAGCCATAAAGTATCATAACCATCCATTTTCTTATATCTAATAATTATATCCTGTAAAGTAACATCCCAAGCATGACCTAAATGTAATACACCAGTAACATTAGGAGGAGGCAAAACAATACAATAAGGATCCTTTGAAGAATTAATATCACACTTAAAATAATCCTTACTTAACCACTTATCATACTTATTTTTTTCTACCTCATTATGATCATATTTTTTATCTAACATAATTACCAATCCTCTCATCAATATACTTAACTACACAACCATAAATATCCTTAAATATATTTATTCCCCCAATTCTTTTATAAAAATAATAAATATTTTGCTTAAATTCCTTAAGAATTATATCATTATTAACATCATAAACTAAAGCGAAAGTAGCTGCTAAATTATCATTATTATTCAAAATATACTTATTATCAACACTTTTTTTCAAAGAAAAACACTCTCTTACCTTATCACTAATATAATCACCATTAGCAACGCATTTATATTCACCCAAATAACCATTCAAATAAACAATATCTAACTTATCAACATCTCTAATTAATTTAGCAAATTTTAAATATCTCTTATTATTACATTCCTCTATAAATAATTTATTATGATTCCTTATTGCAAATCTAATCAAATCATAATCCACGACTCGATCAGTAAAATTCTTTATTAAATCATTTTTAAAAAGAATATCAACACCATAATCAGCATGATCAAAAGTATTAAGATCATCAAAAGTTAAATATTTAGTATATTGCTCAAATCTTCCTATATCATGAAGTAATCCAATAATAGAAGCAAGTTCAACATCACTATCACTATAACCAAGTATTCTAGCATACTTAATACCCAAATTCATTACTCTAATACTATGCTCATATTTCCTTTTAACAGCATATATATCTAAATCATAATTACTAACATATTTAAAAAACTCTTCTAACATAATTACCTCCAAAAAAAAATCCTCCCATCCATAAGGACGAAAAGATCGTGGTACCACCTTAATTCATAATAATAAAAATTATTACCTCAAAGCTATAACGCACTACCGATACTTCTTACTATCTTCAGAAATACAACTCCCAAGCTACCTTCATATATATCAATTACTAATTTCCACCACCCATTAGCTCTCTAAAAATCAATATATATTACTCCTCTTGTTCACAGTTTTTCAAATGCGACATCTATTATAACACAAAATATAAAATTATCCAACAATTTTTCTATCAATATACATATTAAGAACAGCACCTATTTGATTAAAGAACTTAGCTATTGCCTTATTACTCATCTGTAAAGAAGAAATAAACTTATTAACACACGCCTCTTCCTTCAGCAAAACAAAACTACACTGATAATTAACAGCAAAAATATAACTAAGTATCTCTAAAACACTATCAGCATCATTATTATTAATCTTATTAGTAATAACATTATACTGTTTAAAAGTATTATACACCATATCATTAGGGAAATTATCAATATGCATATCAATATATCTATAATTAATAATTAATCTAAAATTATCTATAATATGTGCATCCTTTAACACCTTACAATACTGTAAAACTCTTTCATTAAGTCCATTAGGCAAGCCATTTTTATTATGACAATATATAGCAATCTTAATAATATCATCATACTTAACATCATCAGTAATATCTCTAATAAGCTTATCTTCATCAAAAATAATTTCTACACTTCTCTTACTATAATCTAAAGTATCATTAGCAAAATGACATAACTTATTAATATTACTAAACATACCTAAATCATGAAACAATCCAATAAATCCACATATAACAATTTCCTCTTCATTAAATATACCTAAACTACTAGCTATACTCTTACATAAATCCATCATCTTTAAACTATGAAAATATAATGCCTTAACATTCCCTTTATTCATATCAAAATTTTTAACAAATTTATTAAAAACATTCATTATTTTTGTTTCTTTAATCATAACACTGCTCCCTAACTACTATTAATACAAGTATATAATATATTTACTATTTTTTCAATATAGAAAAAGAAAATATTCACATAGTGAATATTACTTATAATTCTTAATTATATCTCTGGCCGCTATTAAACCAGTAGCCGCAGCCGCTACAATATTACCAGCCTTACCAGCACCATCACCAACAAAATATATATTATTATCTTTTAATTTAAATTTATTATCTGTCTCTATCTCATTAGAAAAGAACTTAATCTCTGGACCATATAACAAAGTATCATCATTATTAACACCAGGAACAATCTTATCCAAAGTCTCTAACCCTTCTAATATATTAGTAATAATTCTATGAGGCATAACCAAAGCCAAATCACCAGCTACACAATCCTTTAAAGTTGGCTCAATAAATCCCTTATTCAATCTATGCCATTCACTTCTTCTTCCACTCTTTAAATCCTTTAAACTCTGAATAATAGGCTTACCATCTCCAAGCACATTAGCTATCCTAGCAATAGACTCCCCATATAACCTAGTATTAGTAACAGGTTCAGTTAAATTAACCTTAGAAATAAAAGCAAAATTAGTATTATTAGACTTAGTCTCCTTCAAAGAATGTCCATTAACACATATATACCCATAATAATTTTCTTTTGTAACATAACCACCAGGATTAGTACAAAAAGTCCTTATTTCATCACCATAAGTATTAGTCTTAATAAATATCGTAGGATCATATATAACATTAGTCAAATCTTCCATAATATCTTTTCTAACCTCAACCCTAACACCAATCTCTATAGACTGAGAATAATAAGGAATATTATACTTATCAGCAAATTCCTGTATCCATTTAGCACCAGTTCTACCAGGCGCTACAACAACATACTTACTCTTAAATACTTTCTCTTTCCCCTTTAAATCACATATAACCTCATGATTATCAGAAGAAACACTCTTAATATCTAAAACATCACATCTATCAAATAACTTAACAGATGCCTTCTCTAACTTATCACATATACCATCAATATATTGAGGCAAATGATCAGAACCCAAATGTTTCTGCTTAATAATCAAAAGTTTAGCTCCTGCAATAGCAACCTTCTTTCTAATCTCTTCTGCCTCAGACATATTAGAAGGATATACCTCTGCATCCATACCAAATTTATTAAATATAACTTCCGTTTCATCAATTAACTTAACAGCCTCAGATTCACTCATATATTTAGTTAAATCTGATTTACCTAATTTATGAATATAATTTAACTTACCATCAGAAAATGTTCCAGCTCCCCCATAACCAGATAATATATTACAAGGATTACAATTTTGACATTGAACACCAAACTTATTCATAGGACATACTCTTCTCTTAACAGTATTACCTCTATCCAAAATAGCAATCTTTAATTTCTTATTCTTAGATATTAATTCATAAGCAGCAAATAACCCCGCAGGCCCTGCTCCAACAATAATCACATCATACATCTTAACCACCAAAAACATTATAACATAACCAAATAAAATAAATACAATAATTAACTAAAAAGATAAAATAAAAAAACATGTAATTTTATTACATATTTATACTATTATTTCCTACTACAATCAAAAAAGGTTAGCATAAACTAACTATATCTACTTTTTAAGACCTTAATTTTATATTTTTCATCATTCTTATAATCATATTCTTTATTTTTATCATCATGAAAATATTCACTAATCAAATGATAAATAATATAAATATTATCACTCTTACTTAATAAATAATATTCATCATTAGGTTCATACTTAGTACTTTTTATTTCTTTTATTTTTTCCATTAAAAATAGTATTTTATTATATTCATATAAATCAATACCACAATAATTCATCGCATTAATTAATGTTAAAGCTTCCCCTCTATGCTTAAAAAAGCCTTTTTCTACCCCATCATCTATTACGCTACCATAAACATTCAAAACTTCTTTAATTGTATAACTATTCCTCATCTTATATACTCCCTCTACTACATATAATATTATATTATTAATTATAATAAAATGTCAATCAAGTAAACAAATAAAGAACATAACTTTGTTATGTCCTTTATATTTCTTGTAAAACACTTATAATCATAGGTTTATTACCCATTTGACTAGATAAATACTTACTTAAAGAATCTCTAATACCACTCTTAATTTTAGTATAATCAACATAATTATCATGTATATTATCTTTAATTATATCTAAACACATCTTCTTAATAGTATCAATTAATTCAGCACTATCCTTAACATATACAAAACCCCTAGTAAGTATTTCAGGACCCGCTAAAATTTGTTTAGTCTTCTTACTCAAAGTAGCAGATATAACGATAATACCATTTAGAGATAACATCTCTCTATCTTTTAATACAACTTCTCCAATATCATCAGAATTATCTCCATCAATAGATATTTCACCACAAGATACTCTTTCAAAATTATCTACTAACTTCCCATTATCAAATTCTGCTATATACCCATTCTCTTTAAGAATAATATTATCTTTCTTAATACCTACCTTCTCTGCTAACTCAGCATTAGCAACCTGATATCTATATTCTCCTTTTATAGGAAAATAATACTTAGGCTTAATTAAATCTAACATCATCATCAAATCTTCAGAAGAAGCATGATGTGATAAATTATTTTTACCTAAAGATACAACATCTATACCTAACTTAGATATATCATCTAATAACTTATAAAAAGATTTTTCTCTTCCCTCATATATAGGTGTTGCCAAAAAGATAGTATCATCACTCTTTAACTTAATATACTTATCATACCCATTAACTATCTTATTAATAGTAAAATAAGAGCTACCCCTTTCATTAGAATTAAGAATAACAACATCAGGATCATTAATATTAGATAAATCACCTATAAAACTCTTATCTATAAATAAAAACTTATTATCAATAGAATAATTAACAATATTTTGTAATTTCTTACCCATTATAACAATCTTTCTACTAGTCTTTGATACCTCATTAAATAACTCTTGTATTCTATATAAATGGGAACTCAAAACATTAAAAATTATTCTACCTTCAGCCTTATTTAAAGTCTCTCTAATTAAATTAGTTATCCTATGATTAGGAGCAGTATGACCAACCCTATTAGCATAAATAGATTCTGTCATTAAACATAATACACCTTGCTTACCAATATAAGCAAGTTTACCCATATCAGTCTGATAATGTCCTCTCATCATCGCGTCAAAAACAAAATCTGATGCATAAAATATAACTCCATCAGAAGTATATATCGCATATCCAAAATTATCTGGAATAGAATGAGATAACATAACAGGAAATATCTTGACCTTACCAACATTTAAAGATTTATAAGCCTGTAATTCAATTAAATTATTATTAGATAAATAATTAGAAAATTCATTTCTTAATATATCTATCGTAAATTTAGAACCATATATATTAATACCCTCTAAATCCTTAAGTATATCTGGTAAAGCCCCATTATTCTCAAAATGACCATGTGTTAAAAACAAACCCTTAATTCTTTTCTTATTTTCTTTTAAATATTTAATATCTGGTATCATATAATCAATACCAAGCATATGTTCATCAGCATATTTTAGTCCAGCATCCATAACAAAAATATCATCATCTACATCTATAACATACATATTTTTGCCATTCTCATTTAAACCACCAAGACTAAATATCTTAATCTTACTCATTTTTCTCCTTTCCTTAATAAAGTATAAAGACTGATATAATTATACCAAATATTAAAAAAAAATACAACATTAGATATTACCAAGCTTATTTAATCTCTTTAAAGATACAACAAAACTCTGATATTCTGCACTAATAGTCCCAATAACTTCAAAATTAGTAATAATCTTATCAAAATAAGTATATATTAAAATAATTGTTCCAACTTCCATCATATTATGAAAAACTAAATATACACAATATATAATAACACCATATTTAGTAAGTTCTATAACACCCAAAACCAAATAAATAATTGCCATCGACAATAAATTAAATTTCTTATTAGCCCTTAAATAACTAATATGACTATTATAAAATTTCTTAAACATCCCTTCATCATATCTACCATCTTTTAAACTCTCATACATTTCTTGACTAACAATAATTTTCTTATCCAAAGAACTCTTTCTCTTAATATTTTCTTCTTTTATCTGATTACCAGAAATAACCAACAATAATACCATAATTAAAGAAATAACCACAGATACCATAAAAATATAAATATTTTGTGACAAGAAATAAAAATAAATAAAAAAAATCTCTAATATCTGTATCCCTCTAGCAACCCCATTACCAAGAAAATTACACAAAATATCTATATCATTATTAATAACATTAGTATATTCTCCAAAAGTAACTTTC
>CAZRJK010000034.1:0-6451 GCA_964600615.1 uncultured Muribaculaceae bacterium
CAATTGATACCCTAAAAGAAAGAGCCTATGTAAAAGTAGTAGAAAAGAAATTTATCCCAACAGAAGTAGGATTTGATATAACTGATAGACTACAAGAATTCTTTAAAGATATAATAAATGTTAAATATACCAAAGAAATGGAAGATGACCTAGATAAAATAGCAGATGGTAATCTGGTTTGGTATAAACTACTAGATAGATTCTATAACGAATTTGAACCAAAAGTAGAAGTAGCATTTAAAGATATGGAAAAGAAAGCACCTGAAGAAACAGGAGAACTATGTCCAAAATGTAATAGCCCATTAGTAATAAAACAATCAAAATATGGTAAATTTACTGCTTGTTCTAATTATCCAGAATGTAAATACATAAAACCTAAAGATACTCAAAAAGAAACAGTAGAAATAATGGATTGTCCACATTGTGGAGGAAAAATAATAGAAAAAACTACTAGAAAAGGAAAAATATTTTATGGATGTAATAATTATCCAAAATGTAAAACAGCTACTTGGGATAAACCAACAGGAGAATTATGTCCAAAATGTAAAGAATTATTAGTAGAAACTAAATCAGAAATAAAATGTTCTAGTTGTGACTATATAAAAGAATAACTGTACTAAAGTACAGTTTTTTTAATCACAATATTTTTTATTCTTAATAAATTCTCTTAATATTTTAGTAACAGCCCTCTTTTCGATTCTAGAAACATAACTCCTAGAAATACCTAATATCTTAGCAATCTCTTTCTGTGTTAATTCATCTTTATTATTAAAACCATATCTCATATAAATAATCTTTCTTTCTCTTGGAGTAAGAACATGTAAATATTCATTTAATAACTTAATATTATCCTTAACATAAATATCTTCCAAATAATCAGGATCCTTTGTCTTTAATATATCTAAAACAGTTATTTCATTACCATCTTTATCACAACTAATACCATCATAAATACTTATATTTTTACTATTCTTTTTATTACTCCTAAAATACATTAATATCTCATTTTCAGCACATTTAGCAATATAAGTAGTAAGCTTAACTTTTTTATTCATAGAATATGTATCAATACCCTTAATTAAACCAACTGTTCCAATACCTATTAAATCATCAACATCACTAGTACTAGTCTCAAACTTCTTAACAATATGAGCAACTAATCTTAAATTATGTAATACTAACTTATTTCTAGCCTCTTTATCGCCATTTTTCATCTTAATAATATATTCTTCTTCCTCTTTATTAGATAAAGGAGGAGGAAATACTTCATTAGAGTAACTACCCATAAAAGAAAGATTAGATATAATAAAATTAAACAAACTAAAAAGCATAAACCACCTCTATTAAAATATATATTAATATAAGCATTTTAGAACAATTGACATCACAGAAAACCTATGCTATCATTGAATAGAAATTTAGAAAAAGGTGATTAAATGAAAAAATTTTGTCCACAAATATATCAAAAAAATATTTATTCAATTAATTATCAAAAATTAAAGAAAGAAGGAATTAAATGCCTACTATTTGATTTAGATAATACTTGTATACCTTATAAAAACAATAAAATGCCAAAGAAAATAAAAGATTTATTTGATAAATTAGTTAAAATGAATTTTAAAGTAATAATTTTCTCTAATTCACCAAAAAGAAGATTACAAAGAATAATTGAATTAAATAATTTAAAAATAGAGTATAATGCCTCATCAAAAAAACCATTACCCCATAACTATAAAAAAGTATTAAAAAAATATAATTATCAAAAAGAAGAAGTATGCATTATTGGTGATCAGTTATTAACAGATGTCTTTGGCGGAAATAAAGTAGGTATTAAAACTTGCTTAGTAGACCCAATCACTAAAAAAGAATTCTTTATAACTAAAATATCAAGAAAAATAGAAAATAATCTCTTCAAAAAATTATCAAAACAAAACAAACTAACAAAAGGAGAATATTATGACTAAATGTAATGGCTGTGGTATTGAATTACAAGATAAAGATAAAAATAAATTAGGATATACTGAAGATATATCTAAAGGACTTTGTATGCGTTGTTTTAGACTAACTAATTATGGAGAATATCAAAAAGTATCACTTAACAATAATGAATATACTAAAATAATAAATAGTATTCCTAAAGATTCTTTAGTAGTTTACACCACTGATATATTATCATTAAATACTAGTATTATTAATAACTTTAAAAAAATATTATTAGTAATAACTAAAAGAGATATTCTTCCAAATTCTATAAAAGAAGATAAACTAATAACCAAATTAAAGAAATTACATCCTAATATAATAGATATAATATTAATAAGTAGCATTAAAAACTATAATATTGATACTCTTTATAGCAAATTAGAATCTTTATCTAATAATAAAGATATTTATATAGTAGGTTATACTAACACAGGAAAATCTACATTAATAAATACTTTAATTAAAAATTATACTAATGATAATAATAAAATAACAACTAGTATTTATCCCTCTACAACATTAGATAAAGTAAAAATAAAAATAAATAATTTAAATATAATCGATACTCCAGGATTAATAGATGAATCTAATATAATTAATTATGTAGAAAAAAATGATTTAAAAAGAATCTTACCAAAGTCATCTATTAAACCAAAAACCTGTCAAATAAATAATACAGGAAGTATCTTAATAGATAAATATGTAAGAATAGATTATGAAACAAATATAAATAATAGTATTGTTATCTATTCATCACCATTATTAAACATAAATTTTAATAATTATAATAATGATAAATTAAAAGATTTAACTAAAACTATTTATAATATTGAATCTAATAAAGATTTAGTAATACCAGGATTATGCTTTATTAAAACAACTAAACCAATAAAAATAACTATCTATACTAATGATAAAATAAAACCCTATTTAAGAGATAATCTAATCTAAAAAGGAGAGACTATGGATATAGACAATATAAATATAATTGCTATTGCTTATTTGGGTGATAGCATCTATGAACTATATATAAGAGAAAAACTATTAAAAAAAGGAATTCAAAAAGTAGAATTATTACAAAAAGAAGCAACTAAATACGTATCCGCTAGAGGACAAGCTAATATATTAAATTATTTAATAGATAATAATTATCTAACAGAAGAAGAAATAAATATTGTAAAAAGAGGAAGAAATAACAAAAGAAGTAATCACCCTAGAAATACAGATATAATAACCTATAAACAATCTACTGGATTTGAATCTTTAATAGGATATTTATACCTAAAAAATGATAAAGAAAGATTAAATGAAATACTAAATTATATCGAGGTGAAATAATGTATATATATGGAAAAAATGTAGCAAGAGAAAAACTAAATACTAATGATAAAATATCTAAAGCCTATATAAGCAATAACTTTAAAGAACAAGATATAATAGATAAATTAAAAGAAAAAAAAGTAAATATTCATTTTGTCGATAATAAAGTATTAAATAATAAAGTAGAAGGCTTACATCAAGGAATAATCTTAGAAATAGATGATGTAAAAACATATACCTTAGATGAATTCTTAGAAACAGTAAAAAATATTAATAATTCTAAAATAGTTATGTTAGATCATTTAGAAGATCCCCATAACTTTGGTGCAATTATTAGAACCTGTGAAGCCCTAGGAATAAACGGAATAATAATACCAAATGATAGATCGGTAAATATTAATTCAACAGTAGTAAAAACCTCTGTAGGAGCTATTGAATATATGAAGATAGTAAAAGTTCCTAATCTCCAAGTAGCCATAAAAAAATTAAAAGATAATAATTATTGGATAATAGGTACTGATATGGAAGGTACTGATTATAGAGAAATAGATTATAATATGAATACTTGCTTAATAATAGGTAATGAAGGCAAAGGAATAAGTAACGTCGTAAGAAATAATTGTGATTTTATAGCATCTATCCCTATGAAAGGAAAAATTAACAGTTTAAATGCTTCAGTTTCTTGTGGCATCATCTTATCTAGAATGGTAGATTAATATGAATTATAAAGAATTAAATGATAATGAATTAATATCTTTAGCCAAAGAAAATAATGAAGATGCTATAAATCTCTTACATAAAAAATATCAACCATTAATAAATAAAAAATGTAATAAATATTATAAATATGTAAAAAACAAAGGAGTAGATTTAGCTGATCTAACCCAAGAATGCTTAGTAGGATTTGAAGAATCAATAAATAATTTCAATCCCATTGATAATGTTTCCTTCTATACATTTACTAATGTATGTATGGATAGACAACTAATGACTGAAATAAAAAGAGTAAATAGAGATAAAAATAAACTATTAAATGAAGCTATACCATTAGAAACAATAGATAATGAAAAAGATTTAAATTTAATAGATTATTTACAAGATAATACTGATAATCCTGAACTAGGACTATTAGAAGAAGCAGAATATCAAGAATTATATAATAAAATAGCTAAAAACCTAACTAGATTAGAAGAAAGTGTCTTTGAACTAAGAATACAAAACTTCTCCTACAAAGAGATAGCAGATATTCTAGATAAAGATATAAAAAGTATTGATAATGCAGTTCAAAGAATAAAAATAAAAATAAATGAAATAAAAACTAAATAACATTTAGTTTTTTTATGTTATAATCAATATAGGTGATAAAATGAATAAAGAATTTAATGATCAAATAGAAGAATTAAAAGAAGCATATGAAAAAGATCCCAATAAAGTAAAAAAAGAATTAAGAAAAGCTCTAATTAATATAAATTTATCAAATAAAATATTTAAAGACATAGACATAGATATAATAGTAACAACCATATTAATAATAATTACTTTTTTAATAGGATTCTTAAATATAAAATCATACGGTATGTACTTATTTGGAATAGCATTCTTTTTAGCAGGATTATTTGTAGGAATGAAACAAAAAGGCTTTGGATTAATTTTTTTATTATCTCATGGCGTCACAGGAATTTGTATAATGATAGGTTCATTACTTAGTAATATCATAAATTCACCTATACTAGAAGATTCAACACCAATGGTATTTATTTATCTAGGACTAGGAATAATAATTATAATTATTGGATTAATATTAACAGTAATTCATAATCTAAGCGATAATTTAAAAGAAATAAAATGGTTTCAAAATTTAATCTTAGGATTATTTAATATTGCTTTCTTTATGTCAGCAATATTTCCACATATAATAACAAATTTAAATGCATTAAACATACTAAGAAGGTGATAACATGTTAGACAAAATATTCGATATAAATTCATATAACCTAATAGAAGATAATGATAACTATTATTTCTTTAGAGCACTTAATAATGGGGATTTAGAAGATTATCAAAATAAAATAATTACGGATAGTAATAATAAAATAATAAAAATTAGAACAGACTTAGAAAGATATAGAGAAACACCCAAGTATACTAAAGATACAAACTTATCAATAGAAGAATTAATAGATCATATCAAACCAAATCATAGATATGATACTAACTGTATATCATTATCTACTAATGCTAATGTCGCAGCATTATATGGAAGAGAATACTATAAAGATAAATATGTAATAATTAAAATAAACAAAAAAGAAATAAATAAAGAAGTAATAGATGCTGGATTATATTTATTAAAAAAAATAAAAAAACTATTAGAGAATTATAAAATAAAAGAAATAAAAAAGAATAATTATATTGATAAAGACGCTATCTATTTTAATATTTTAAATAATAAACAAATAGAAGAAAAAAATAGTATTATTAACAAAATAAATAGTATAGATAGTAATCTAATAAAAGATATTCCTAATAATATCTTAATAGAAACAATTAATAATGCTTTTTTATCATTAGAATTTATTCATTATAAAAGTATTACAAAAGATAAAATAATAGAAATAGATCCTACTATTATAGATGCCTTCTCCATAATCCAACAATTACCAATTAATAAAGAAAGAAAAGAGTTAATTGGTGCATTATTAAATAGATTAACTATCAATAAAGAAAATATATTATTAGAAAACAATATAAATATAGATAATAAACTATATTACTTAGCAAAATCTAAATTAAGAGTATTATACTCAATAGATTTATTAAATGAAATAACAAATAATAAATATAAAGACTATTTATCACAACATAAAAATAAACTATATGGTCCTGAACCAAATATTTTCTCTAAAGAAAATACTTATAAATATAAAGCTAATGATTACGTATATTTAAACATAAATGAAAAAAACATACCAATATTAGATAATATAAATGAATTAAATAAAAAGGAATTGGAAAGTATAATTAAGAAAACAAGAAATTAAAAATTGGTACTATTTACTAGTACTTTTTTACTTGTAAAATATTTGCTATATGTTATAATACTATAAGTGATTTGAGGTGTAATTATGGATAATATAATAATAAGAGG
>CAZRJK010000035.1:0-6385 GCA_964600615.1 uncultured Muribaculaceae bacterium
TTAGATATAGCAAATCCTAATTTTTCATTAATAAAGATAAACTTAGGTTCCATACTAACAATTATTGGTTCACCAGTTAACTTTTCATAAGTTCTTCCTTTATTAGTAGTTTTTTCAACACCTACAATTTGATTTTGCCCTAATGAATAATCGTATCTTTCAAATCTTAATTTAGTATTTCCAAATTTAATTGTATATAATGTGTTTTCATCATCAGGATATTCTCTATTTAAAAATAGAAAAATACCTCCAACAACTAATAATAAGACAACTAAAATTGAAATAGATAATATAATTTTCTTTTTCATAAACAAACCACCTTAATTTCCCCAATTAATATATCCTTTATCTTCATAATCATTACATTTCAAGTATGCTTTATATGAAGTTGAACAATTATTTTGATGATCTAATGGATCTTCGTATTTTACTTTTATTACAACATATATATCACAATATGACTTCTTATCAATATCTAATAATTCTTCTTTTTTTAAATAACCATTATCAATTAAGAAAGAAGAATTATAGTAGGATTTTCCATCTTTTGCATCTTTATCAAAATCACTAGAAATAGGACAAGATGGATATTGAGCCTTTATATTCCATTCAACAGCTTTATTAACACTTTCCTTTATTTCTAAATATCTTTGATTATTACTTGTTTTTACATCATGTTGATGCTTTCTTATTCTTAAAATTATAAATGCAATTGTAGTAATTAATAAAATAACTATCAATAGAACAATGGTCTTTTTTTTCATAGAATTACACCTCAACAATATTATACCACTAAAAAAGAGAATTGTTTCATTCTCTTACCAAATCATAATATCTTAATCTTCCAATCTAAGACATTTACTCATTTTCTATTAATTTAGCATGAAGTACAACTCGTTTTTTACCATCACCAATACAACTTGATAATGTTAAAACTTTATCACTTGAATCTAATTCAACACCATAATCATAATTACTTCTAGATTTAATTTTATTAATGAATTTAGTAAACTCATCATCATTATTAAAAATAGTATTTATATAATAATCTTCTGGTGTAATTTGATATGTAGAAAATACTTGATATTTGTATTGTCCTTTTTCTGTTACTAATATTATTTCTAAATTTTCTTTGTTTTCTTGCCAACTCTTATCTAATACATTTTTTAATGTTCCAAACATAGATCCATCTTTTGTATTATGACCGAATATAACTATATTCTTATCAGTTTCATCAAACTTATTATGATAATCACTAAATATCCATCCTGCTACATTATATTCTTTATTAAAATTATGTTTTAAATAATAACTATTATCATTACCTTTAACTACTACATAATCTATATTAGTGCCATTTACTTTTACATATGCAATAGTATCTGAATTTTGTTCTTTTAATGATTTAAAATCAATATTATATTTAACTTCTTTTTCTTCCTCTTTTGGCTCAATAATAATATTTTCTTTTATATCTTCTATAATCTTTTTATTATCATCTACATCCTTTTTCCAATTGATAATATTTATAAGTGAGTATATTAATCCAAATAAGCAAATAAAAGTAAAAATTAATAATAGACTTATTCTATATTTCTTTTTTAATCTTCTTTTTGTCATATACTCATCTTCCTTCCATATACTATTATACACTAAAAAAGACTCTTTCGAGTCTTACTTATTAATCAAATCTTCTTTTTCTAATATATAATCCAGCTCCTGCAAGACCTATAATACTTAATCCCAACATTGAGATATAGAACATTATGTTATCACCTGTTTGAGGATTGTTTGTAGATTCTTCTGCCTTTGTTATTGTAAATTTTGTTGTAGCCTCTCCACCGTTATTAAATGCTACTTTTAATGTATGTTCTCCAACTGATAGTGAATTTACATAGTCCTTATTTAATGTTATTATTGTACTTCCTGATTTTGATGTATATTCTGTTGTTTCAGTTCCATCTACATATACTTTTCCACCATTTTCAAACAATGAATAATCTGCATTTATTCTAAAAGTTAAAGTCTCATCTTGGTTTATTTTGTATGTTTGATTTGCTGTATCGTCTATATATTCATAAGTAGGCTTTTCAGCTGTTGCTTGTACTTTTGCGAAGAACATATAATATGTTGACCCATCAGCATTCCATTCACTCTTTTCAAACCCTGTTGTTTTTCCATTTACTTTTAATGTCATATTATTATTATCTCTAAACACATATCCATCTTTAGCATGTAAGCTAACTTCTACATAATACTCTTTACCATCTTCAAATGTTCCAGTAAATGGCATATCATATTCTCCAGCAGGTTTTTCACTAGGATATGCTGTTACATAAGCTATATGATCTATTTCATAATTTGGATTACTATCTAATGTTACTGTTGGTTTTGTAGTTACTGTTGCTGTATCTCCAACTTTTGGACTTGCAATTCCAATATTTAATGTATTTATTTTTGTTATACTTTCTGTATCATCAATAGTTATATGTTCTGTATAAATACTAGCTACATGATTTATAATTGTAATATTACTTACTTCTACTAATTTAGCTTCTTCAAAGCTATAAGTCGTTGCAATTTGAGTACCAACAGAAACTGCTACTTGATTATTTTCTAATGCTTTTACATTCTGAATATCTGTTTCATTAATTGTACCAAAATCTAGAGGTACATATTCACTACCAACATATTCTTGTGGAATATATGAAGGATCTTCTTCCTGATGTGTAGCTTCAGCTGCATCCCAGCTTGCTTTTCTTTCTTGTTCTCTTGCTTCATATTTTGCTCTGTTTTCAGCTTCCGCATCAGTTTTTATTTCATTAAATAATACTGTAAGTGATTGTGCATTAGAAATTGCTGTTTGATTTATTCCATTTCCAGCTTCATTTGTTACACTTTTTACACTTCCTGTGGCAACTACGTTTCTACCAACCCATTCTGAAGATGTCCAATTTTCATTCATAGAGTTAACAAGAGAAGGGTCTGAACACACCATAATTCCAACATTATCATCTCTTGTATAATTGTCTGGAATAAGTGATGAATACTCAGAAGCTAATACCGATTTCAATTTTGCTATTGTGGAAGGAGTAACTAAAAAATTTTTAGAATAAACATAACGTACTACAGTACCATCTTGTTTTGTAATTTTATTAGCATATACTTGTGAATTACCACCAGTATAAGCCATAACAATACTTCCAACTTTTGAAGTTCCAATTCTACCTACATCATTAGCATTAACCATAGTAGGCATTAAGATGTTTATCAACATTATCAATATTAAAAATATATTTATAATTTTTTTCTTCATAAAACACACTCCATTTCATATACTATTTTTTTGTTATCGTTGCATTTGAATACAACACTTTTGCGTTACCATATGCTTCATCAAATGTATTATCATAGAATTCATTATTTGCTCCTGTACGCTTATAAGTAACAATATTTCCTTCTTGTTTATAATCTTCTATATAAGTTTTACCTTCCATATCCATACCATAAACAATAGCATTACTTTCCTTCAAAAACTCTAATCTATAATTTTCTGAAACACATTTGCCATTTTCAAATTCTAATGTTATATCATAGTTGGTTATAGCTTCCCATCTTGTACTTTTATCTACATCTGAGATAATTATACTTTTATATTCTTTCTCGGTAGATTTATTATTTTTACTACAACCAGTTATAGTTAATAATCCTATAATCACTATAAAGCACAATAATATTTTTTTCATATTAAATAGTCCTCCTCTTATACATAATACTATATAATTATAAATTTAGGGAGGATGAAAAAAGGGCTATTTAGCCCTTAAATGATAAAATTCTTTCAATTCCTGCTTATTCATATTTGTTTTTTTATAAATATTTCTAACATGAACTTTTATTGTATTTATTGATAAATACAATTTATCAGCAATCTCTTGTCTAGTAAAATCCTTTACTAATAAATCTAAAACTTTTTCTTCAATAGAAGAAAGTTTATACTTTAATGATAATTCTTTTAGTTTGTCATCTTCTTTTATGTATTTATTTTTAATATATAAATAAATATATATACATAAAATAATAATTAAAATAACTGATTCTATAATTATTAATAAAACAAAATTATTTAATAAATGTGATTCTGTAATAGCTAAAATAACTTCTCCTATTCTTGCAAACATCAAACCATATGCAGATAAATAATTATTATTTTTATTTGTATCAATCAGATTCATGAACGAAACTGCTCTAAATACAACAAAGAAACCAATCATAAAATAACAAATGCCTATAACAATATTAGATGAAACACTCTGATTAATAAGCATTAAAGATATTAAATAAAAAACGAAACTAGATAATGTTATATAATCAAATATATCTTTAAATTTATCATAAATTATTCCCGCTATTATTAAACCCAAACTATAATATAATCTACTATTAAAAAATAGCCATTCAACATTATGATTTTTAATAGTTATGAGATCAATAACACAATCTGATAATAAAGACATAGCAACAACTAAAAATATTAATAAAACTAAATTTCTTCTAAAGTACTTTGATTTATTATTTATATTTATTTCATTCAACAAATTATTTCTAACTATCAAAAATATATTCAATATCAATAGCGGTATAAAAAGGAATATAGATAAATAAAAATTGTTAATATTATTAGGAAGTAAAGTAATCAAGAATGCTAAAATAGATCCTGCCCCATATCCAAATGCAAAAACTCTTCCTCTATTTTTCCTTTCAATATTTGAAGCAATTAGCGAAAAATGATAACCTCCACAGAAACCTGCTGTTCCAAAAAAACAACTTAAACATAAACAAATACACATCAATGTAACATTAGTAGTAGCATAAAATAGTAACAAACTAATTATTGTTAATGACATACTCAAAATGTAATATTTCTTTATATTTTTAGTTTTCTTATACAATAAACTAAATATTAGAATTCCAAATGCCATTGCTAAATCACCAAACAATATAGATATTTTATTTGAAAATTCAAATGAACTAAAACCTTCTAATACTGTATTTTGTGATAAATATATTGCACTACTCACAAAAAAACCAAGTGCTAAAATAAAAATATATTTTAAATTATTTTTATTAAACATACTGAATCACCTAATAATTATTATAACATAAGAAAAGTAGATTTTTACATCTACTTGAGTGTTCTTGAAAGCAAGAACATTCCGAACATCGTAATATCTTAATCTTCCGATACTTTTTTACCCAACTTCTTATAAAAGTCATAAGCATCTGAACATTCTTTTTTTGAAAGTTTTGTTTCTTTCATCATATAATCAACTGCTTCTTCTTTTGATTCAAATTTATTTAATAATACTATAGCCTCAGATATTCTATTTAAAGCATTATCAAATTCTTTAAATGATATGCTTTTATCAGATGATTCATATAAATTATTTTTTAAAAGTTTTAACAAATTCTTATCTGCGATACTTTTATAATCATTATTACTTATTTTTTGCCCTGCAAATAATTCATTTATTGTAATATTTAAAATATTACATAAAGGCTCATATTGAGAAGAATCTGGTAAGCATACACCATTTTCCCATTTAGAAATAGATTTATCTGTTGTTCCTAATTTTTCTGCTAATTGAACTTGTGTTAATCCTTTTTCCTTACGACATTCAGCAATAAATTTTCCAATTTTCTCTTGATCCATAATATTGCTCCTTTCGTAAATATTTTATCTTATTTTTTTATTCACTAACACCCATCAAAAGTAGAGTTTTTGCATAATATCTTAATATGACGATCATTTTATTTTTTTTTAATTAACTTTTTTTCTTCTGACTTTTCATTTGATATAGATGAAATACCAAGACAAGCAAGACCGATTGATAACATAATAATTGAATCTTTTACAGATAGTTGATTCATTATATTTAATGTAGCAACAGATACACCCATTGCAAGTCCTATGCCTTTAAGAATAGTATGAATAAGTTTTTTTATATCCTCTTTTTTATCACTTTCAAGATATGGATTTTCTTCGGATTTACATAAATCAATTAAATAAGAACTATCAACATCTAAAATATTTGCTAAAGTTGATATAGAAGTTATGTCTGGATATGATAAACCTCTTTCCCATTTGCTTACCGCTTTATCGGTAATATGAAGTTTATTAGCTAAATCTTGTTGAGTAAATCCTTTTTCTTTTCTTAATTCAACAATTACATCTGCAAATGTTTTATTTTCATTTTCATTCATAATTTTCCCTCCTCAAGTTCATATTATCATAAAATAGGTAAACCAATTATATTCTGCTAGTTTCATTTACTAAACCAATGGTTTAGTTGCAACTATATGTAAGTATTATATCACACAAAAA
>CAZRJK010000036.1:0-6353 GCA_964600615.1 uncultured Muribaculaceae bacterium
ACAATATCTACGCAAGCAAGTGTTAGAAAAAGAGGTGTTTTATAACAATGGAATTGCAAAGTGATAGATCTAAAAAAGATATAGCAGACGCTTTAATATCTTTAATGAAAAAGAAAGATTTTAATAAGATAACAAATAAAGATATTACCAATAGAGCTGGTTTATCTCACATTACTATTTATCGTAATTTTAAAAATAAAGATGAAATCATTAAATTTTATTTAGATGAATTAACTGATGAATTTATTAGAACAAGTAAAATAGTCTATGATCCAAATGACTTCACTGATTATTTAATAAAATTATTTACTCATCTTGAAAAAAATAAAGATATTGGTATTTTACTATATAAAGCAGATATGATTCACCATTTAAAAGATGAATTTGATAGAATTTTCTTAAATAAAGCAACTTCACTAAATGAAGAATTTACATATTCATTCATATCAGGTGGTTTATATAATATTTACTATTATTGGATTAAAAATGGTTGTAAAGAATCTCCTCAAGAGTTATCCAAAATGTTTAAAGATTTCTACATATTAAAAGGAAAATAAAATCAAATTATTTTCCTTTTTTTGTTCGTAATATTACTATATTGCGAACACCTTGATTTTATTGATTTTTAAACAAAAATTATTTGTTTAAAATAGTATAACAATAATCATATACATATAAATCTTTATTTATCTTTTTGTTGATGTTCTTATCTTTAAAATCATTTTGAAAGATATTAAATATCATTTCTATTGAAAAATTTTGCTTTTCTTTTTCAGTAAGTTCTAAATACTTGGCTGAAAGAAATAATAAGTTCTTATATTTAGCAAAATTAACAATAGTTTTACTATAACTTGGATCAAGTTTATTTAAAACCTCTTTTAATAGTATAATCATATCTTTAGTATTAAAATTAATATCAAAATTCTTATTTTCTAATAGATATATTGCTAATCTTATTTTATCAATATTACTTAAATTATCATACATATCTATTAAATCCATTACTCTTTCTGTATTATTATCTAATAGCATAAATATTCTCCTTTCTTTTGTGCTATTTAAAGCAATTATTTTTCATACAGATAAGTGATTAAGACTCAACTAAAAACTCAAATATAAGCATTTAAATATGGTTTAATCACAGATTTCTGTTTAACAATTTATCACTCTGGAAATCAAAAAAGTCAAGCATATTTTTAAAGAAAAATAAAATGACTAAATCATTCTATAATTTAGTCATTATTTTTTAATTTCTACGTGGTAATTTACTATAATCATATTTATCCATAATTGGATCTATCAACTTTTGTGTTTCAGTTAGTTGTTCTATAATTTGATCTAATGTATAACCTTCCTTACCTTCTTTAATCCATTTTAATTTTTCAGTTGCATCAAACAATTTAAATCCAACTTCTCTTGCTTTATCTCTTTTTTTAGAGTCGAAAGTTAATAAGTCAGTTTCTGATGATTTATATTGTTCAAGTAATTCTTTTAAATCTTTACTTGATTTATCATAATATCTATCTTTCAATTTATTTTTAGAAAAATAGAAACTCATTTCATCATAACCTGCTGCTTTTAATAATTTTTGTAAAGACATATCTAATGTTTCAGCAATTTTTCGTAGATCATCGATATCTGCTTTTTTTATTTTACCATTTATCAAATCATTTAAGGTACTTCTACTGATACCTGTTTGTTTAGCTAATTCTCTTTGAGAAATACCTTTTTCAACTCTTGCAGATTCAATTAATATTTTAAGTTCTTCTGAGTTCATTTAATCACTTCTTTCTCCCTTTTCGGCTTTCACAATTTAATTTTAGCACATTTTTATCATCTTGTCTAGTTTTTCGGTCAAAAAAGTATTGACAAGTTTTTCGGACGGTGCTATATTAATATTGTGTCCAGGTTATCGGACTAAAAGAAAGGAGGAATTAGAATGAAATTATTCAAAAAAGAAACTACTAATGATTATGTATTACCTAAAGATTTATCAGTAAGTGCTATAGGTATGCTTAATACTCTATTAGTAAAATCTAATGAAGAACTTGCTAATATTGATCTCTACTCTCTTAGTAATGATAGTAGAAAAGATGTTGTTCTAGCATTTAGAGAATTAAGAAAAAAGAAATATATTATTTATAGTTCTTTAGATGATATATATTACATCTATATATCACCACAAAAAAATTAAAGAAAGGAGGAAAAAAGCATGAATGCAGAAGAAACATTAAATTTAGTAGCCAAGCAATGGTGCACCCTAGAAGATATTATGAAGTTAGGACATCTAGGAAGAAATTCTGCACTAAAGGCTAAAAAGAAGATTAAAGAAAAACTTGAAAAACAAGGTTATCTTATTCCAAAGTCTGTAGTTCCAACTAAAGAAGTTGTAGCATTCTTTGATATTGATATACCTTATCTAGAATCTAGAGTTTCTAGTAAAGAATTAATTAAAAAAATGTAAGAGGAGGATACAAATGAAACAATTAAATGATGTTAAAAGCATAAAAAAAGATATCATCGTTGAAGACCTAATGATATCAAATGGAGTTTATCTACTTGTATCTCATCCTAAGGTGGGCAAGTCAATGTTCGCTCAACAACTTGCCTTCTCTCTTACTACTGGAGAAGATTTTTTAGGATTTAAAGTAAAGCCCTCTCATGTCTTATATATTACCACAGAGGGAGATTTAAATCAATTAGATATGAGATATAATTTAATGAATTTACACCCTGTTATAGATAAACTTCACATAATAGATCATGATGATACACCAGATTTTTATATCAGAGATATCAAAAATGAAATTCATGGATTAACTTATGATAAAAAACCATTATTTGTAATAATAGATATGCTTAAAGATATAAAATTTGATACTAATTACGATATTAATAACTATCAAGAAATAAACGAAGTTGTGTTTAGAAAACTAAAAGAACTATGTAGAGATTATAATTTAACAATACTCGTTACTCATCATTTGAACAAAAGAGATGATACTATGGGCAGTGTTGGATTAAATGCTGATGTTGATGGAATTATTAAATTAAAAGAATCAAGAAATGATTTCAATAAACTCACTTTAGAGTATAAAAGTAGAGATTTTAGCAGATTAGAATTAAATTTAAAAAGAAATGATAATCAAACATTTAGTGTTGTTAATGAGAATACTGATGATGAAATAGATTATAATCTACTGTTATTTATAAAATATGCTATTTCTAAAAAAGATTTTGATTACACAGTAACAAAAGTTTTAGAGGATACAAAGATTATGTTATCTCCAACACAACTTGGAGGTTTAATTAAAAGAAACCTAAGTTTGTTGGAGCGTGAAGGTCTTCATATTATAGATAAGAAAAATGGCAAGCACAGATTATACCATTGCACTTATGAAGAACCTTCACAAGATAATGAATAAACGTGGCACGTTTTGTTGCGTTAGCAATGAAAGTGGCGATAGTGAATTCATTATAAATTAATTAAAGGATATAGTATATCGTTTAATTAATCTTGTAATAGCAAATGCCTTTATTTGACTCGTTCAAATATTGGCTCTAGCTATTACAAGCATAAAGGATTCTAAGGAATATTCCTTAGCTCACGGTTGGGCATATAATTATGCCCTAGTGAGATAGAGTATTATTTTAAAAACAGATTTGAAAGGAGGCAAAAATAAATGTACTCAGGTAAACAAGCACTACGATTAGAGAAGTTTAAAGCATCAGATATTGGTGGATTAGATAAAGAACTAAAAGAAAGAAAAGGATCAGGCAAATATGACAGTAATAGAACACCTTATAATATAGAACTCATAAATTACGATGGTCCTACTCTTGCTAGTTCAATTTATGATTATCTTTATTCTAATAATATTAATTATAATCCAAATAAAAAAGGTACAAAGGTATTAAACGGATTAATAATTACAAGTGGTCAAGAATTCTTTGAGCACTATGGTATGGAATTTAGAGATACTGGAGAAGTTTATAAAACTGGAGATAATGCTGGTAAACCAATTAGACATGTAATTATAGATGAAGAACATGGATTACCTACTGAAATAAGAAGATATTTTGATGAAAGTCTTAACTTCATTGCAGATTATGTTGGTAAAGAAAATATTAGATATGCAGCAATACATCTTGATGAATCTACACCACACATGCATATTTACTTTACACCAGTTGTTAATGAAGTAAAAAGAAAAGTATTTGAACTAGATGAAAATGGTCATCAATTAAAGCACGAAATAACAAATAAAAAGGGAGTAAAGAAATTAGTACCTATTCAAAAGAAAGATGAGAATGGAAATAATATTTATGAAACTGTTAAAGGTAAATTTCTAAACTCAGATCAATTTTGGAAACAAAAAGGTGGTAATGCTTCTTATACTCTTTTACAAGATGATTATAACGACTTTATCAAATCTAAAGGTTATAACCTATTTAGAGGCGAAATTGGTGGAGATAAAACTCATTTAACTAATGCTATGAAACAACAAAAAGAACTAAAAGCTTTAAACAAAGAAATAAAAAAAGAAAATGAACTATTAAAAGAGGCAAATAAGAGCGAAAATGAGTTTATTGATAAAGTTGATAAAGAAACTGCAAAAGATATCTTAAATCCTGTTAAAAAAGGTCTTATTAAGCAATATAAAGATGAAGATATAGATAATCTATCTACTTATTCAAAAGAACTTGCTGAAGATAATATAAGAAAGGATTTAGAGATTAAATCACTTACTGAAGAAGTTAATAGTTTTAGATCTGGTAAGGCATATAAAGAACAAAATAGAATTATAGATAATCAAAAAAGAATTATTAATCAAAAAGATGATGAAATAAATACTTGGAAGAATAAATTTGAAGAATTAGCAGAAGAATTTAAGATGTTCAAGAAAAGAATTCAAGATAAGATATTCTCACTAACAACTAAAATATTTGATATTCTTCATATACCTTATGATTGGTATGAAGCAAATGATATTGATTATGCTATTGATACTACAAGAGATTATTTAAAAAAACATTCAAAATCTAAAGATGATTTAGAAAGATGATTTATAATATTACCATTTGTATGATAAAATAGAATTGTTACGAACTGGTATATTTATAAATCCCAACAAAGGAGGAATGATATATGGGAATCTATAAATTACCTAAAGATCAATGGACTAAAGATGGTCGTAAATATAAATATTATTGGAACGAAAAAGATAAGAGTGGAAAATGGAAAAAGAAATTTTCAAAAGCATATAAAACCAAACTTGATGCAATGAATGCTGAAAGAGAATTTTTAAATAATAAGGTTGAGTTTGGTGGAGATATGGATATGACATTTGGAACTCTTACTGACCAATATATTGAATCACAAAAAAATAAAGTTCGAAAAAGAACAATGGAAACTTATTTAAAAAGAAGAAGATATTTTACTAGTTTTGAAAATGTTAAGTTAAAAGATATGGATGGTAATCTATATCACAAGTTTCAACAAGAATTATGGGATAAACCTATTAAATGTTCTAGTAGAAATGATATTCAAAAATTTCTTAAAATTATTCTTAACTGGGGTATGAAAATGTATGATATTAATTTAATGCGTTTTTATAAGAAAATAGAATTCTTTAAAGATCCAAATGAAATCAAAGAGGAAAAAGATGTTTATACTTTTGAAGAATTTCAAAAATATATTACTGGTACTACTAGTTTAAATGATAAAACAATGTTTGAAATGTTATATTATTGTGGACTTCGTAGAGGTGAATGTCGTGGGCTACAATGGTCAGATATAGATTGGAAGAATAAACAAGTATCTATTACTAAACAAGCTAATAGTGTTAAAGATAGTCAAAAGTATTATGAATTAACACCCCCAAAAACATCTAAAAGTATTAGAACATTACCTCTTACTGATGTCTTATACAACGATTTAGTAAATCTTTACAATGAGAAAAAGAAATACTACGGATTTAATGATAAATGGTTTGTATTTGGAGAAGTTGATCCATTAACATTTGGAATGATGCATAGAATAAATAAACGAATTGCTGAAAGTGCTGATATTAGAAGAATTCCATTACACTCTTTTAGGCATAGTTGTGCATCACTTTTAATAAATACTGGTCAACCACCAACAACAGTATCTAAGTATTTAGGACATGCTAGTACTAAAGAAACATTAGATACCTATGCTCATATGTTTCCAAATAATTTAGGAGATGTAAAAAATACCATAGATAATTTAAATCTTGGTATTTAAATAAACTTAAATAAATAATCTATTTGGTATCTGAAAAAAGGTTTTTGGTATCTGGCTTGGTATCTAGAAAAAATTAAAAACCTCG
>CAZRJK010000037.1:0-6299 GCA_964600615.1 uncultured Muribaculaceae bacterium
TATTAAAACTATCTTCTCCAATAAACTTTATAATTCTATCAAACATAAATCCTCCTAATTATTCATCATAAAAAGCAAACGTTTTCAAAAAAATTATAACATATATTTACAAACAAAAAAAGACCAGAAAGCCGGTTCACGAAAAGATAAAACCATGCGCGTATACCACATGGCGGTAAACCTCACATGCCACTTAGGATCCCTACGAAGTAAGTATTCGACACATAACATGGTACTTGGTTCCCTTATATATCTTTAGTTGGTTTTATACTTGTGAATTATCGTACTTTCTAGATAAACAAATTATAGCATATAACTATAATAAAAATCTATATAATTAACAACAAGTAAAATAATTAAATAAAAAAATAATTAACAAAGTTAATTATTTTTCTAAACTACTTAATTTATCTTTAACTATTTTACTAACTTCTCCCATATCAAATCTACCTTTAACTTTTGGAGAAATTTCCTTAATAATTAAACCCATTTGCTTAATAGATTCTGCTTTAATATTTGCTATAGCATCATCAATTATCTTAGTAACTTCTTCTAAAGATAAAGCTTCTGGCATATATTCACTAAGAATATCGATTTCCTTCTGATATTGTACTGCCAAATCATCTCTTTTAGCTTTAGTAAATTCTAAAATAGAATCCTTACGCATTTTTATTTGCTTAGATATAACATCTATAACCTCATTATCAGATAAATCGTGCTTTAAATCAATTTTTGCTAATTGCATAGCACTCTTAAGCATTCTTATAACGCTAAGTTTATCCTTATCTTGAGATTTCATCGAATTTTTTAAATCTTCATTTATTTTTTCTACCAAACTCATAATATCACCTCTTAAGCAAATTTTTTACTATTATAATTACTTCTACTATTATTTTTCTTACTATTTCTCCTAGAATTAATAGTATTTTTCTTCTTTTCTTCTCTTCTTCTAACTCCAGGTTTTTTATATTCTTTCTTTTCTCTGACAGCAGAAAGGGTTGGTGCAGCTTGTGTTCTTAATATTTTAAGAGCTCCATCAATATTATTATTTCTTACAGTTACTGACATATTTATCCCTCCCTTCCGCAATACAAAATGTATTATAACACTATTTTTTTAAATTAACAAGAGTTTTATTATCATAAGATTTAATCATTTTCTTTATTTCATCATACTTATCAATAAGCATATTAAGACTATTAATAGACATAATGTCATATTCCTTACCTTTATCTGAAAATTTAATAGGAATACCACCCTTAGATTGCCATAATTCTAAATTACCCATATAATCATCTACTAGAACGGAATTATCACAATCAACAACATCACATTTATCTATATCCCTATCAACAGTAATTAACTTAACAGAAGGTAAATTATTATCAATATATTTCTTTTTAGCAATAGCTTCTTCTCTAGTAACAACATGAGTCAAAATATTAACATCATATAAAGAAGAATTAATAAGGTTATGAATACAATTAATACTATCATTAATTGGATTACTAACCTCTATAACATAATTCCAATCAAGAGTCCTATAAAAGTCACGAATATCTTTATATTTCTTATTCTTCTCATACATTTTATAAGTAACATCAATAGTATCTAATATAACACCATCAAAATCTAAATAAAGCTTAATCATAATCCACCTACTTATTTATACCATCAATAATAGTACTAACACCTTCATAATAAGAAACAATAGTATCATTATCTATTTTAATTAATGTAGGATTCTTAACCTTTAAATCATCTAAAGATTTAGCATTACTATTCCCAGTATCAGTTGTAACATACTTACTATTAAATCCAGAAGCAGTATTAACGCGATATACTGGAGAAATATTATCAATATATGATTTTATCTTCTCATCTTCATTATTAAAATCATAAAAATATACATAGTAACTATCTTCTGACTGTGAAAAAATATTACTAGCAAGTATCTGATTAGAAACATTACTACTACTTTCACTAGCACTATTATCAGACTCTTTCTTGCTATTAAAATCTAATTCCTTTGTAACAAAGAATGCCAAAATAAAATAACTTAAAAATAAAACAAAAACTATACCTGCTACAGTCCTAATAAAACCACTAACAGTAAACAAATTAATATCATTTTCTTCTTTAACATTTCCCTCATATTTCTTTTTTTGTTTTCTCTTTAATTCTCTTCCCATATTAAATACCTCATTTCACAAGTAATATTATATAAAAAAAACAAATACATGTAAAGTATTTGTTTTATTTTATATATCTTTATCCTTAGTTTCATCATAATAAACAGAATTAATTGCAATACCCATAACAAAAACATAACTAATTAAATACAACCATATAACAAGTACAATAATACTTGATAAATTTCCATATATAACAGAATAATCTGCAAAATTAGACAAATAATAACTAAATATCAAAGTAGAAATAATCCAAATAAAAGTTGTAAATAAAGCCCCATATGTAGTAGAACTACTATTAATTCTCATACTAGGAGAAATAGTATATATTAACTTTAATCCAACATAAATTATAAAGAAAGAAACTGGCCATTTAATAATCTTATATAATATAAAAGCATTATTATATAAATATTTATTATTAATCATAAGAAGTAACCTTTCTCCCAATATTGGAACCAATAACACAAATAATATAAGAGAAATAAGAATTGTTAATAAAATAAATGATTTAACCCTATTCTTAATAACATCATTCTTAGGAACCTTATATAAAGTATTAGCAGCATTTATAATAGCATACGTCCCATTAGACGCTACTAACAAAACAAGAAAACTAAATACACCAATTCTACCCTCAAAATTATCAGTAGATAAAGCATTAACAATAATACGTGATACATCAAGAGGTAAAAATCTGCCCAAAATTCTCGTAACTGTACTTACAGAAACAGAAAACTTAGACACCAAAAACAAAATCATATTAACAAGAGGAATTAAAGCTAAAATAAAGAAGAAAGCAACATTACCAGGAAGAACTCTCATCTCCATTTTACTAAAAGCCTTAAATACTCTATAAATATTCTCTTTTAATTTGCTTTTAAGCATTAATATCACCCATTATTCTTTATTTTTATTACTCATCATCATATTAACTGATTCATTTATAGCATCATCAATAGTTTTGACTTCATCATAAATCATACTATATCCAAAAGATACACCTAATAAATGATCAACATCTTTCATAAGTTTAAGTAACTTCTTAGCATATTCAACAGTATCTTTTTCTTCATATCCAACCATATATATTAAGAATTCATCTCCACCACTTCTAATAATATCAGTATGTTCAATTTGATTATCAATAAGAATACTAGCAATCTTTTTAATTATTTCATCCCCTGCTTCTCTTCCAAGTTTATCATTAATTTCTCTTAACTTATTAATATCAAACACAATTATACTTTGTGGGAAAATAACATTATCATCCCAAGTATAAATATTATGATTTAAATAATTTCTATTCTTTAAAGAAGTCATAGTATCAATAAACTTACTCTTATCATCCTTATTAACATTATTAATAAGCTCTCTACTCTTATTAATACGAAAAGCTAAATAAACAAGACATAAAATAAATAATATTATAAATATAATAAATACAATATTAGTATTAATACCATTCAAAGAAACATTAGTATTATATTTATATCTAATATCATTATAAGAAATACTACTAACATAATAATTAAATAAACTAGCAAAAGCACTATATTCCTTATTAATTAAAAACTTATACCCACTATCAATACTATCTTCTAAAACTATTTTATAATTCTTTAATTTTCCATCTTTATAGTACAAATAAGTATTTTTATCAACTAAAACAACACTATCATCATCTAAATTACGAAGTAAAGAATCAGAATCATTATATATCTTTGGATTTATACCACTATTAACGCATAAATCATATAAATTACTGCTACCAATAACAGAAACATTATAGTTTTTTAGTCCTCTAACACTATTAACATTAATATTATCTTTACTCAAAACAACATAATTTTCAATTAAGAAACTATTAGTAGTATATTTTTCCATATTAATTTTATCGTAATCAAAATTAGCTAAAGCAAAATCAATATCTCCACTAACTAAAGCATTCTTAATATCATCAATACTATTATACTTAATAGTCTTAATCTCAGCATTAGTAATATCTTCGAAATCTCTTAAATAATTAGAAATAACACCCACAAATTCATTATTAACATAATTTTCATAAGGCATATTAACTATATAACCATATTTATATATTCTAGCATTATAATTTTTTTGATCTAAAGAAGATACCTTTGCACTAGAAAAATATAAATCTAAATAATTCTTACTATATGAAATAGTATAATCATTCTCTAAAAACTTATAATAATATTTAGTTAATATACCAAATAAAGTACTATCCTTAGTAGATAAAATATATTTCTTATCCAAATCAGTAAAATGATATATAATATTTAGTTTATTAGATAATATCTTATCCATATACATCATATTAGGAACAATAATATACTTAACACTATCTCCCTTTATAGCATCTAAAAGTAAAGTATCACTAGCATACTTAGTAATCTTATCTTTATTAGAAAAATAACTACTTATTAATTCATAATCACTCTCAACAACACCAACAAATTCATTACTAATATCAGTAATATCATTAATAAAACTATTATCTTTAGAAAGAATAACATAATTATCTTCATAAAGCAAAATATCATTATTTCCCATCTTATCAAAAGCATTAAGAACTTTAAAAGCAATATCACTATATTCAACTTTATCTTTAGAATAATAAGAAATTTTATTAAAATTTATATTATATTCATTTGCTAATTTATCCAAATAATCAAATATAATACCATTACCTTCAAATCCATAAACAGGAATATCATTAAAAACATTAACATTAATTACTTTATTAGTATTATTAGTAATCCACTTCTTTTCAACTATACTTAAACTCTTATCATCTTTACTATAATTAATAAATAAAAGTATACAAGAAACTAAAAATAATAAAATAATTACAGCACTAATAGCAATCTTTTTATTTTTCTTTTTCATACTAATCACCTAATTCTTAATCCAACTAATATCTTTAATTTTAGGACTCTTAGTACCAATAGTCTTAAATCCATTTTCCTTATTCTGAGATAAAACAAATTCAAAATCATAAAATTCTTTTTCATCATCTTCAAATTTATTTAAAACTCCACTTGCTAATCCCTTAGCTCCACTAAGATCTGCATCTTTATTAAAAATAATATCTACATAGATAATTCTTCCAACAAGCCTAATAGAAGTACTCTCTACAGTCTTAGTATCCTTAATCCAATCTTCTACTTTCTTAAAATCCTTAGAAGTTAATTTTACTTTTTCAATTCCTTCTAACCTATTTCCATATTTTCCATTACTACCTAAAAAAACACTAAAGAAAATATACATTAATATTACTATTACAGCAAACGCTAGAAAACAAACTAAAGATAATAATTTATGCCTCCAAAGTAAATTCCTTAACCATCTAAAAAACTTTTTCATTTAATACCTCCATACTACTATTATACTAATATTATTATACAATAATTAATTACTAAAAGCAATTTATTTTTCAGATTTATATCTATTAATAAATTCATCTTTATATTCCATAAATTTATCATTCTTAATACTTACTCTAATATTTTCCATTATTCTAATTAAAAATCTTAAATTATGAATAGATAATAATTTTTGACCTAAAGTTTCATTGGCAATTATTAAATGCCTAATATATGCCTTTGTAAAATTCTTACAACAATAACAATCACATTCACTATCAACAGGAGAAAAATCTTCCCTATATTTATAATTCTTTAAATTAATCTTACCATATAAAGTAAAAGCATGCCCATGTCTAGCAAGTCTAGTTGGAAGAACACAATCAAACATATCTACACCCCTAGAAACCCCCTCAAATAAATCAGTAGGTTCACCTACACCCATTAAATATCTTGGCTTATCCTGAGGTAAATATTTAATAGCGTATTCAACCATTTTATACATAGTATCTTTATCTTCTCCAACAGAAGTACCACCAATAGAATACCCATCAAAATCCATCTTAACTAATTCTTTAGCACACCAATATCTTAAATCCTCATATTCTCCACCTTGAACTATTCCAAATAAACTCTGTCTTTCGTTATTAAACACATCTTTTCCTCTTTTAGCCCATCTAATAGTTCTTTCAGTACTTTCCTTAGCATAATCATAACT
>CAZRJK010000038.1:0-5954 GCA_964600615.1 uncultured Muribaculaceae bacterium
ATTTCCATTCCTTACGATATTTTTTAATGTTATAACCTACTTTATAGATAATATTTAAATATAGTTACTTAATATAATTATATCATATTTTTATTTATTACATTGTTTATTTTCGATATAATTCCTCCTTTTTTTTGATAATTTAATATTAATAAAATATTCTTGAAATAATCTTGAAAAAATAAAAAAACAGATTTTTTCTGTTTTTTATTTTTTAAATTGTAATCCATCTTTAAAGGCATTACCAACTCTTTCAGATACTTTATAATATCCGTGAGTGTACGGATCAAATGCTATTGCTTCTAATAAATTAATATCTATATTATCATTATTTATTACTGATTCATCTGCTAGGGTATTTATTACTTTTCCTACAATTCCCCAATTGCTTTCTCCTTCTAATAGTTCGCATTCCATACATATTGGAAACTCATTAATGATAGGAGCATCAACATTTGCACTTTTTACATATGTTAGACCGCTATTATCAAATTTATTTGGTGTATTATTTCCTGATGCAATTCCAAAATAATCTGCTGCTACTACATTTTTGGCATTTGCTATTGATACAGTAAAGGCTTTTCTTTTTCTTATATTTTTAACTGTTTTGTGGCTTTCAGTTAAATTAAGTATTACTTGATCTCTTTCAAACATTGTTCCCCATGCAGCATTCATAACATCAACTGTTCCATCTTCATTATATGTTGCTATCATCAATACGGGCATTGGAAATATTGCTTCAGTAGTTTTTATTTTCTTTTTCATTATTATTCCACCTTTATTAATAATCTTTATCTTATTTTATTTTTCAAATCTAACTGTTATATTCTTATTCTCTAAATTATCTAAACTATCAATATGTCCTATTTTGGTATATCTATAGTTTGTATCAAATGATTCATAAAATATAACTAAACAGTCATTACCATATAGCATTATATCTCCTTTATTTATTTTTTTAGGATTATATTCATTGGTTGGTAAAGGGTTATCTAAATATATATATTTTTCATTACCATTTAATTCTCTCATATTAAATTCTTTTGGTAATAGTTTTATAAAACTTTTTGCTGTTTCATTATCTTCTAAAGTAAGATTATATTCTTTATTATCAATTAATACTTTTATTTGATTCGTCATCATACTTTTTTCTCCTTTAGGAAGATTTTGTTCTTCTATCCATTCTTTTATTTCTTTTGAAGATGTGTTTGCAGAAAATCTTTTTGAATCAATTATGTTTAATTTATTATTATATTTTTTTAAATCATTTACACTTGTTTCTATACCTGTACTACCTGATGTACAAAATAATACTATTTTTTTACTTGTTAAATCATAATTATCTAATAATGTATATATTATTTTTGGTACTGTTCCCCACCATATAGGATACCCTAAATAGATGGTGTCATATTGTGATAAATCTAGTTTATTTTCTATTTTTGGTCTTATATTAGGATTATTTTGTTCTTTATTAGCTCTACTATCATTATCATTATAATTAATATCTTTATCTGTATATTTTTCTTTAGGAATTATCTCTATTAAATCTGAATTAGTTTCTTCACTTATTAGGTTGGCAATTCTTTTTGTATTGTTTGTTACGGAAAAATATAGAACTATCGAACTAATTTTTTCTTTAGATGTATTATCTATATTACTATTAAGTGGTTCTTTTTTATTACAACCAGATATTGTTAATAAAGATATCGATATTACTATTAATAAAAGTATTCTTTTCATATTATTATTTTTATACCTTTCTTTTTTATATCCATTCTTCTACTTTTGATTTAGAACTATTTGCTTGAGAACCAACGATTGCTAATCCATCAAGTACTTTTGCACCTACACAAATACTTGCTAACTGTCTTGGTACTCCGGATAGTCCTGATCCTTCATGAGTTACAAATGGCCTTATTATTTTTCCAGAATAATCTAATTCCTTTAATGCTGTAAATAATTCTTCTGGCATACCTCCCCAATAAATTGGTGAACCTATATAAATTACTTCATAAGATGATATATCAGGAACATTTTCTTTAATTGGAGCATTATGTTCTCTTGTCCTAATCTTTGCTTCTTCTATACATTCCATATAATTAGTTGAATAAGGTTTTAATGGTTCTACTTTAAACATATCAGCACCAGTTAAATCTCTAATATATTCAGCAATAACCTCAGTATTACCCTTATCTATATGTCTCATTTCTCCACCAAAGTAGTTTTCAGCTGCTCTACTAAAATAAATTATTAAACTTTTTTTGTCTTTCATTTTTCTTTCCTCCTAAATTTTATAAGTATCTAATACTATATTTCTTAATTATTTCTATTATCTATAGTGTCTACTAAATACATTGGTTTAGCACTTTCATAAGGAATAGATTCTTGCATATTATATTTTTTATTACTATCAACCACCTTAACAAGTAATCTATCATCATAAATACCACCAAATAATAATCCATTATAGTAAAGTAAATATTCTCCCATCATAGATTTACAGGTTATGTTATCTAATATGTTTAATTGTTCTAAAATAAAATCTCTATAATCCTTTGTAGTAGCCATACTATCAACTCCTATAACTAATTATACCACACAAAAACGGATTTTCATCCGTTCTATATATCTTAATCTTCCGATTATTTAATTTATTAATGTTTTAACATTAGCAACCTATTGCGAAAAGCTTTTGTTTTTTAATTGTTCTTGTAAATCATATACTTTTTGTTGTAATTCAAGATTTTGCTGCTCCAATTCATTAATTCTGCTTTCATAACCATTTCTTCTTTCTTCATCTTTCTCTTTTTTATCTAAATAATTACTCCAATTATTTTTAAGTGTATCAATATTGCTTTGATTTGTATAAACAGTAATTTTTTCAATCCTATTATTTATTGGAACTATTTTCTTTTCATTAGCATTTTTGATTAATTCTCTTACAAGTTTTATTGGATTATCACAATAAGCCCATGCCATTATAGTATTGTCATGTTCTTCATCGAAGTGATCATCAATTTTACAATATTTACTTATAGAATAATCTACTTTTATATTATTATTATCTGATTTTACATATTCTATTTCATAATTACGATATGGATATATTAATAAATCTTCTTTCATATCATATTCTTTAGTTATAGTTTTAAAAAATGTTTCATCGTTTTCTACAAGATCAAATGAAATTGTACCAATAAAGATTGTACCACAACCTATACCAAATACAATTAATGAACTTATAAAACTCCATATCATTTTTTTCTTGTCATTTTTTCTATTAAATACAAAGTTCAAAATCAATAGAAGTATTATTATTGTTATTATAGAAGATGATAGAATGGTTAGAATTAAACCAATAAAGAAGAAGCCTGTCTTATATAATAAGAATGATGCAATAAATGATATAAATAAGCATATTAATATAAATGCTACAAACAACCCAAAGCATAATGAGAAGAATTTAACAACGCCTATTATAATCTTGAATAAAGTATTCATAAATTTATATTCACTATGTTTAGGATCTCTAATTATTATTTTGTTATCATTTCTTTTAAATAATATTTTGTTTTTCTTTTCAACTATTTCTTCCTCGTTATTTTCTTTTGTATCAAAAGATTTATTATCTGATTCGGTACCAGCCTTATTTGATTCACTCTTTATTCTTTCATAGTAGTCTAAATATCTTGTTTTAAATATATGTGTAATGATTATAATTGCTATTATTAGCAACCCAACTATTAATATTGAATCTAAAAGATTTGTAACAAAATAGTATACTTTATCTGGTAAAAAATCAACAAAATGTCCAAATAGATTTTCTAAAACTTCATATATAATCATGGATGATATAAATAAGATAAATGCAATAATTAATTGTTCAAATATGCATTTTACTTTACCTTTAAAATTCATATTACTAAACAAATTAATTGTGTTAGTAATGAATCTTAAGAAATCTTCAAAACTATTATTTAATTTTTTCTTACTTTCTTCTTCTCCTTTTACTTCTTTAATATCTTTATGTAATAAATCATCTATATTTAAATTAAACTTATCACATAAAGCAATTATCTTATCCATTTCTGGATATGCAACAGAAGATTCCCATTTTGAAATAGCTTGTCGTGATACACCAAGTTCATCAGCCAGTTGTTCTTGTGAAAGGTTATGATCCTTTCTAATTTTCTTTAGGTTTTCTGAAAATTGATTATTCATATTTTTCCTCCTTACACAAATATTTTATAATTTTCTACTGGTTGCGCTCCACCATCTTTAGGTTGTTTTTTGTAAAAAATTGGTTGCATTTATATTATTTTACCACAAAAATAGCAGTTTTTTACATCTACTAATCTTTTCGCAATATTACTAATTTACGATTAAAATAATGCTTCAAATCAATAAAAAAACGTATCTAAACGCCTTTTTTGAGGTATAATTACCTAAATAATGTAATTACAAAAAAACCTGCAATCCCTTATATGGTTAGCAAGAGTATAAATCTCTTACAAATCCATTATATCACATTTGTCGTAATATCTTAATCTTTAATCTTCCGAGCATTTTTGTTTGTTTGTTTTTATATCCTGAATCATTGCACCATTAATAACTCTAATGCATTCATCCTCTTTTATCTTTATCCAATATCCTTCTATTGCTATAACAATACCTATCAATTGTATATGTTCATCTCCCATTAATGTTATTGTACAATTTTTATCAATAAACTCATTTAATAGTTCTGCAGGCATATTATCCTCCAATCACATATTATTATACCACACAAAAACGGATTTTCATCCGTTCTGTATATCTTAATAGTGCGAACAGTTATTTTTGGTTTTCCCATGTTTTTATATTGTCTTTTACTATGTCATATGGAATCATATATCCAACCTTATAATGGCCTAATAAAGTAAATGATCCTGCAATATTAATACCTGCCACTTTCATATTTTCAGTTAAGGCAACTCCACCACTATTTCCTTGTTTCATATATGCATTATGCTCTATAACTTTATCTCCTCGAACATCTTTTAAATTTGAAATAATATATCCATAAGAAATTTGATATCTATTCCCTTCTGGATGACCTATAACCATTATCTTATCATTTTTTGATAGTTTATTACTTTCAAAATCTAAAACTGTGAGATTACCATCATATTCAAAACTTAATATAGCTAAATCCGTTGTACCACTAATATATTCTATTTTACCATCTAATAAAGATTCATAGTATTCATCATCAGGTATTTCAAAATTAACATTATCATCTGCTTGAATTGTTTGTCCACTAAATTCTGTATCTTTTGTAAATATCTTAAACTTACTATTTTCTATATTTATTACATGTTTTGCTGTTATTACATAATATGTGTTATCCTTTTTTTCAAAAATAACACCACTTCCAATTCCATTGTGATTAGATAAGCCATTCATATCACTTTCAGCAATTATCCCAACAATACCTTTAATAACTTCATCAGATTCATCTTGCATTTCATTAAATATTCTATTTTTGCTTTTATTTTCATTAATAATTGGAATTACTTCTTTAACCATAGCAAATGCTACTATCACTACAACAACTGAAATTATTATTAAAAAAACATTTTTATTTTTCATTATTATCATCTCTTTTCATTTCATATTATACCATACATTTTAATATTTAATTGCATCAGAAGATTACTATTTTACGATCTTAAATGGTAATATAGCCAAATATCTAAATCAAAGTGGCTCCAGAATGGCTCCAGCCCTTATTTTAGGTATTTTTAATAAAAAGAAAAACTCGCATTTTCCCTTATTTTATAGGGGCTTGCGAGTTATTTGCCACAACATTGTTTATATTTTTTTCCACTGCCAACTTGGCATTTATATCGTAATTTCTTAATCTTCCGATTATTTGTTTTTCTCTACATCTTGCCAATTCTTATTATTTA
>CAZRJK010000039.1:0-5564 GCA_964600615.1 uncultured Muribaculaceae bacterium
CGGAAAAGAAACAGATAAAGCAGGATATGAAAAACAATGTAAGCACACATGTGAAGTATACAAAGGAAAATACTACGGAGAAGACGGAAAAGAAACAGATAAAGCAGGATATGAAAAACAATGTAAGCACACATGTGAAGTATACAAAGGAAAATACTACGGAGAAGATGGAAAAGAAACAACAGAAGAAGAATATAACAAACAATGTAATCATGTCTGTGAAGTATACAAAGGAAAATACTATGGAGAAGATGGAAAAGAAACAACAGAAGAAGAATATAACAAACAATGTAATCATGTCTGTGAAGAATATAAAGGAAAATATTTCGACAGTTTAGGAAAAGAAACAACATTAGAAGAATACATAAGACAATGTAAGCATATCTGTGAATTATATAATGGCAAGTATTATGGAAAAGGTGGAGAAGAAGTAGACGAACAAACATATAATAATGAATGTAAGCCAGAACCAATTCCAGTTCCAAGTACAGGTTCTAATAGAATGCCATTAGGTATGTATCTATTAATAGGATTACTACCAATCGCAGGTGGAACTAAAATAATACTTAAAACAAGAAAAGAAAATTAATAAATAGTACTGAATAATCAGTACTATTTTAATTTATTCTATTTTATTTTATAAAAAAATATGTTAAAATAAAAACAAGAAAGGTGATAATTATATGGATTATGAAGAAATTTTATTAGAATGTGAAACCAGAATGGAAGAATCTATTAATTCTTTAGAAAAAAGATTTACTAACGTACGAGCTGGAAGAGCTAATCCTAATATGTTAGATGGAATAATGGTAGAATACTATGGAATGCCAACACCCCTAAAACAATTAGCAAATATCTCAATCCCCGAAGCAAGACAATTATCAATAAAACCATTTGATAAAAGTATCTTAGGAGATATCGAAAAAGCAATATTTGAAGCTAATATTGGACTAACACCAAATAATAATGGTGAAGTTATATTTTTAGTAGTACCAGCATTGACTGAAGATAGAAGAAAAGAATTAGTAAAACAAGTAAAACAAATGGCTGAAGAAGGGAAAATTGCTTTAAGAAATATTAGACAAGATGCAAACAACGACATCAAGAAATTAAAATTAGCTGAAGATGAAGAAAAATCTTCAATCGAAGAAATACAAGAATTAATAAATAAATATAATAAAATAATAGAAGAAAAATTAAAAGAAAAAGAATCAGAATTAATGACAATATAGGAGGTACTACTATGGAATATGGAAGAGAACAAACAATGACATTTGGCAAAATACCACCAAAAGAACCAGCAAACAGAACACAAAATACAACTCCAACCTTAGCTGATGTTATTTATATTTTTGTTAATAAAGACCAACCAGGAATAATGGTATATGATTATACCGATGAAAGAGATAACTCTGGAAAAAAGACCGTATCAGCCACTTTTAGCCAAACAAAATGGAATGAAAGAAGCAATATTCCTGGTCAAAGAGCTATAGAAAGATTCTATGATGGTACAAGAAGCTGTCTAACATATATGGTAACAGAAGAAGAATTAGCACAAATAATAGCAATTCTAAAAAAAGCCCAAGCAGAGGACAAAATAAAAACATTTATAGATTTTAATAAATTTATCAATAAAAAAAATTACAATACTCAAGAAGAATACAAACAAGATATAAATATTAATCAAGCTAATTACGATATTAATCAGGAATATAATTATAACAAACACACAAGATAGAATTAATTAATACAATAAAAGATAATTTATTTATCTTTTTTTAATTTTAGGTACAAATTATTATAAAATATGATATAATATATATGTATTGCTCGTATGGCGGAATTGGTAGACGCGGTAGACTCAAAATCTACTTCTAGCAATAGAGTTTCGGTTCAAGTCCGAATACGAGCACCAATAATAAAAAACAAGTAATTTCTATGAAATTACTTTTTCGCTGACATAATAACGAAAAAGTGCTAACATATTAACGCATGCGAAGGGTGAGATAATATGAGAATTTTATCAAAAGAAGAGTATGATTTACTTAAGAAAAAAGATCATGAACAATGGTTAAAATATTGTTTTGATTTATGTAATGAATGTAAGTGGCATAAAAATAAAATAGCAATATATGGAGAGGCCTATGGCTATATAAGTGAAGAAAGAATAATTAGAAATGCTAAAGCATATTGTAAGGAATACTTAAAAATGTCAAGCAAAGATTTCTTTGAATTAAAATTAAAACATAATCCGGAATTAGTAAATCCAAAATATAATAAATTATTAGATAATTTAATTAAAACAAATGATGAAAAGAAAATAGAAGAATTATTTATTCAAGAAAAATATGATATGAATGAATTAATAAACAAAATATCACAATACATAAGAATTCATAAAAAAGAACTATCAAAAGAAGAGCAAAAACAATTAGAAAAATCTATATTACTTAAATTAAAACCAATTATTGAAAAAAGTAAAAAAATACAAGAAATAAAAAGAAATAATAAACTTAAAGAGCAACAAAGAGAAAGAGACATTGAAACATTAGAATTATTTAAAGAAGTAATAAAAGGTAACTTAACTGAAAAAGATTTATTAAAAAGATTAGAAAAACCAAGATATACAAGATGTCTAGAATTATTAAAAGAAATGGATGCAAATTTATATATATCATATCAAGAAAAATTATTAAATGACATGAAAAATCAATTAACAAAAGATAAGATAATAGAAAAATCAATCTATGAAATAGTAGGTTATTTAAAAAATGGTATTGAAGATAAAGAAGGAATAAGACCATTTGATATAGTAGATTTATATATAATGTATAATGAATACATAAATGATATACCTAAAAATATAAATAAATGTGACTTAACAATAGAAGAAATTAGAATGATTAAGAATTTCTTAAGAAAAGATTCTTTTGCCGATAGAAGAATTGCTGAGAAAGAAAGAAATATATTAATAGATGGAATAGATAGAGTAAACTGTGAAACAGATGAAAAAGGAAGACTTGTCCTAAATACAGGAACAATTATTCCAAAAGAAGAAAAAGTATTATGGTTTGAATATTTAGAAAATAATAACATTCCAGTTACAAGAAGAACATACAATGCTATGTTAAAAAGATATAAACAAAAAAATGAAAAGAAAAAAACAAAGAAGCTAGTATAGATAGCTTCTTTCTTAATATTTACATAAATAACTAAATATTATATAATATAACTATTAACGGAAGTGATAATATGAAGAAAAAAGTAGTAATAGGTATGTCTGGAGGAGTAGATTCTTCAGTAGCTGCTATTCTTTTAAAAGAACAAGGATATGACGTCATAGGACTATTTATGAGAAATTGGGATTCCCTAGTAGATGGAGAATTAGATGCCCCAACAACAGATACAGGAATATGTCCACAAGAAGAAGATTATAACGATGCCGTAAAAGTATGTGAAAAACTAAACATACCACTACATAGAAAAGATTTTGTCAAAGAATATTGGGACTATGTCTTTACCTACTTTTTAGATGAATTAAAAAAAGGCAGAACCCCTAATCCAGATATTATGTGCAATAAATATATAAAATTTGATATGTTTGTAGAAGAAGCTAAAAAACTAGGAGCAGATTACATCGCTACAGGTCATTATGCTATCCTAGAAAATGGTGTATTAAAAAAAGCCAAAGACCTAAATAAAGATCAAACTTACTTCTTATCTCAAGTAGGTAAAGAAGGATTTAAAAACGTCTTATTCCCTATAGGAGAATTAAACAAAACAGAAGTAAGAAAGATAGCAGAAAAACATGGCTTAATAACAGCAAGCAAAAAAGATTCAACCGGAATATGTTTTATAGGTGAAAGGAACTTTACTAACTTCTTAAAAAACTATCTACCAAACCAGAAAGGTAAAGTAATAAATATTGATACCAATGAAGTAGTTGGAGAACACATAGGACTTATGAATTATACCATTGGTCAAAGAAGAGGATTAAATATTGGTGGAACTAAAGAAAGAATGTTTGTAGTAGGTAAAGATCTAAAAAAGAATATATTATATATTTGTATAGGAGAAGATAATGATTACCTAATTACAACCTCTTGTATCGTTGATACAATTAATTGGTTAGGAGAAGAAAAAATAACAACCTGTTGTGCTAAATTTAGATATCGTCAACCAGATATAGAAGTTGAATTAGAATGGCTTAATAATAATGAAGTATTAGTCAAGTATCCACAAGGAGTAAAAGCCGTAACCCCAGGACAAGCTTGTGTATTTTATAAAGATGATATTTGCCTAGGCGGAGGCATTATTAAAGAAGTAAGAAAAAATAATAAGAAATTATGGTATTTATAATAAAGTGTAAACTAAATAAGTTTACACTTTTTACATATATACATTTATTTATATGTAAATGTAAACCAAATAATTAGTGTAAAGTACTATAAATAAAGAGATTATAAAACATCTCTGTTTTTTTTGTTACCAAAACAATGAAACACAAATTATTTTTTTGTCGAAATAAAATGCACAAAATAAATTATTAAAATTAAAAAATAATTAAAAATAAAAAATGAATAATAATTGTTGACAAAAAACATAATTTATACTAACATATACAACTATCTAGAGGTTTTTATGTGTCCAAAGGGGGTTAATATAATGGATTTTATTAAAAAGAATCTCTCTAGATTGCTATTAATAATAGTTACATTCTCATTATTAATGTCTTCAAATTATATTTTATTATTTCAAGACAACAAACCATTTATAAATACAAAAGTATATGCAGAAGAAATAAAAGAAAAAAATAAAGTTAAAGAATTACAAAGACAATATAATAATGAAGATATAGTAGCATTATTAAATGTAGAGAACACCTTAGAAGAACCAGTAGCCAAATCAAAAGACAATAAATATTATCTAAATCATAATCTTAATAAAGAAGAAGACAAATATGGATCTACTTATATGGATTATAGAATAGATTTAGATAATAGCAAAAAAGTCTTAATATTTGGTCACAGTTCTTCATACAAAGAAACAACATTTGGCAAACTAGAAAGATACTATAATAAGGATTATTACGAAAAGAATAAATACATAACACTAACTACAATAAATGAACAAAGGACATACAAAATATTCTCAGTTTATATAGAGACAAGTGATTGGCGATATATGAATCTAAAGTTTAATACTAAAGAAGATTGGTACAATCACTTACAAACACTAAGAACCAAAAGTATGTATGATACAGAAACAAACATAACACAGGATGATGAAATAATTATCTTACAAACTTGTAGCAATAAAGAAGAGTATCAAAAATACAAAAAGAAATACTTGTTAGTAATTGCTAGAAGAGAAAAATAAAAATAGGAGGGTTTTAAAAAATGGAAAGGATAACAAAAGAAAATCAAAAAATAGGATTAACATTTATAGTATTTGCAATATTATTAATGCTATTAAGTATAATAGGATTAAGGACATTCACATATTTAATTGTTAATGCAGAAGACGCAAAAGTACCAGAACATACAAAAGATGTTCAACCAAAT
>CAZRJK010000040.1:0-5052 GCA_964600615.1 uncultured Muribaculaceae bacterium
TATAAATAACATTTGAAGTATCATTCTCATTGGAATAATCTTTTGTTTGTAAGAAATAGAGTTTATTATTATCAATGTTTAATTCTTTAATACATGTATAATACTCTATCTTCTTTTTTTCTAATAATTTAATTAAATCTTTTTCTAAATCATTATAAGGTCCACAATTAAATATTACTTTCTCTACTTTAAAATTATTAACTAAATTTATTGCTTCTCCCATATGGTCATAGTCCCCATGTGTTAGTATTAAATAGTTTATTTTGGTTGTACCTATTGATTTGAGATATGGTAATGTTTTATTTTTGGTAATATTATAGTTTGATTCTGTTATTCCTCCAGTATCAATTAATATGTTTCTATTTTTATATTTTATATATATGGAATCTCCTTGACCAACATCTATTATATTAATTAAGGTTTCTTTTATTAAATAATTATAATTTATGTTTATTATAATTATTACTATTAATATAATTAGATATTTCGGTTTATATAAGGATATAATTATCGTTATATAATAAATTATAATAATTATAATATTTGGTTTAGATATTATTATTTTAAAGATACTAATTTTTGATATTAGATTATTAATTTGTTCTAATATATTAGTTGTTATATCTAATAAGGGAATTATTATTTTGGGTATAATTAAAGATATTAATGATAAGGGGTATATTATTATGCTTACTATTGCTATTAGTATTATATTTATAATGATTGATAGTATATTTATTTGATAGAAATTATATATTGTTATAGGTAATGATACAATAAAACATATATATGATATATAGAGACTTTTTAATATTTTGTTATTTATCTTTCTAAGTCTATTTTTTAATAGAGTTAAAAAGATAGTTATAATATATGAATATTGAATACCAATATTATATATGTATAATGGATTGATTATTATTATAATTATTAGGACTAATAATAGTATATCAATAGATTTTATTTTTAAGTTATAGTTTTTATTTATTGCGATTAAGACATAGGTTATGGTTGCTCTTATTAATGATGGTGAGTAATTTGTTAGAAATAAATAGAATAATAAAAACATAATTACAATTGTATAATTTATTTTATTGTTATATGATATTTTCTTTAATAAGTTTAATATTATTGCCGCTATTAGTGATATATGCATTCCTGATATAGAGAAAAGATGTGATATTCCGTTTTCTTGATAATTATTTAATGTTTCTTCATCTATTATATTTTTATTTCCTAAAATATAGATATTTAGATAGCCTTTTTTATCTATTTTGTTAATTCTTTTTATTATTATATTTTTAAAATGATATAGAATATTGGTATTGTTTTCTAATATGGTTATTTTTCTTATTTTTATTTGATAAAATATTTTATTATTATATAAATATTTCCTATAGTTAAAGGTATTCGGAACAGTATTTTTATTTGGCTTTTGTAATGTTCCTTCTAATTTTAATTTAGTTCCTAATAATGCTTTCTTTTTTATATGGTTTAGTTCAATATCGTTTTTTATATAATAATTACCTATTATTTTTTCTTTAGCTTTTAAATATATAGTTAATTTGTTATCTTTTATTTTATAATTTGTTACTATTCCTGTTATGGTGTTAGTTTTTTTGTTGTAAATACTTTTATATTTATGGATATTTGTAAATGTTATAGCATATATTATAAATATTATGGCTAATAATTTAAACAAGTATTTAGACTGTAATATTGTCTTTAATTTTCTCGTAGGCTGATTCTCCTATTCCGCTTACATTGGTAATATCTTCAGGTTTGTTAAATGGCCCATTTTGTTCTCGATATTCTATTATGGCTTTGGCTTTGCTTGCTCCTATACCTGTTAATGTTTGTAAATCTTCTTCAGAGGCTGTATTTATATTTATTTTATTTGTTTGTGTTATTTGTTCTTCTTTGTTATTGTTTGTTTTTTCAGTTGTGTTTTCTTTAGTTATACATACGTCGTTTGTTATTTTAGGGCATATGCAAGTATTATTTATTTCTTTAGGTGCTAATGTTTCTTTTTCTTTAGCTTTTTTTATTTGGTCTTTGGTGTATATTATTACTACCATTTCATCTTGTAATTTTTTGGCTAAATTAATATAGGTAGTATCTGCTTCTTCGGTTAAACCTCCTGCTTTTTCTATTAATTTATTTGTTCTTGTATTTTTTTCTAATTCATATACTCCGGGTATTTTTACAGCTCCTTTAATATCTACATATATTTTATCTGTTATTATTTCTTCTTCTTTCTTTTGTGGTTTTAGTTCTATTGTTTTTTCTTCTTCTACTATATCATCTTCTTTATGAGTATCTAGATAGTATTTTATTCCTATTAATGATATTATTGTAATAATTATAAGTGCTATTGTTATTTTTTTTATATTTCTTTTTATTGTATACATTTTTTTCCTCTTTCTAGCCCTCTAATATTATTATTCTGTTTTTATTTAAAAAATCCTTTGAAAATAAAAAAAATACTTAAATGTTTTTAAGTATTTATTTGCGTGGATGATATAATTCATAATTTTCTTTTAGTGTTTCATTATTAATATTTGTATATATCTGGGTTGTTGATAGATTTGAGTGTCCTAACATAGCTTGTATGCTTCTTAAATCTGCTCCATTATTTAATAGATGAGTTGCAAATGAATGTCTTAATGTATGAGGAGAAATATTTTTTGTTATTCCTTTTTCTTTAGCAATATTTTTAATTATTTTAAAGAAGCCTTGTCTAGTGATTTGTTTTCCATGGTTATTTAAAAATAATTTATCACATAAATAACTCTTTTTTAGTTTATCTCTATATTCATTTAAATATATTTCTAGATATTCTATAGCAGTATCTCCTATAGGTATTATTCTTTCTTTATTACCTTTACCAAAGCATCTGACAAATTTTTCTTCTAGATCTAAGTTTGTTATTTCTAATTCAATTAGTTCGCTTACTCTTAATCCTGTGGCATACATTAATTCTAACATAGCTTTATTTCTATATGAATATGCATCTTTTAATTCTATATCTAGTAGTAAATCTACTTCTTCTATTGATAAAGTATTTGGTAATTTTTTATAGAATCTGGGATTTTCTAATTTGTTTGTTATATCTTCAATATTATAAATTATACTTAGATAATGATGAAATAATCTTAATGATGATATTTTTCTTGATATACTGTAAATACTATATTTATTTTTGTCTAAGTATTCTAAGTATGATAATAAATCTTTATATTTTATTGTTATTACATCTTTTGTTTTTAGATATTTTATATATAAATATATATCTTCAATATATGATGATATGCTGTTATCACTTAGGTGCTTTTCTGTTAAAAGAAAAGTGCGATATTTTTTAAGTATATCTTTTGTGTCATTATTTATATCTAATTTTTCAATATTGATCATAATATCACCAATATTAATATAAGATATTTTTTTATATTTTTCAATACTATTTCTTTATATATAATAATAATGCATCTCTATCTTCTAATTTTCTGCTTTTGTAATTCATGCCGCTTTCAAAATCTATTACTTTATATCCTTCTTGAGGTTTTTTATTATAAAGAATAATATCTTTTACTTCTTTTTTTAAGTAATTATTGGTTTTTTCCCAATATTCATCTAAATATTGGAACAAATAATTTAGGCCTATAATTCCATTGTTATTTAAATTGCTTGATAAATTGGTGATTAATTCTTTTATTTTATTTAAATATTTTATTTTGTCTTCTATTGGTAGGTAGTCTATTATGTTAGATAAATAAATAAAATCATATTTATTATTTGTTTTTATTTTATCTCTAAATATATCTATATTATAGAATTTTATATTGTCTATATTTTTTAATTTGCTTCTTAATTCTAAATAATTATCCTCATTTTGAAGATAAATATTATTATTTATATTTTCTTTTTTGTTATATTTATTGCCTACAAACAACTCTGATTTAAATAGATCTATATAATTATTTATAAATAAGGCATCCCAGTGTAGTTTTGTTCTTGGTGGTAAGTCTTGATTTATTTGGTTATATATGTCATTTGCAAACAATTGCTTGTTATTAAATCTTTTTAATGGTATAAAGAACTTAATGAATGTGTCATAATCTAAATTCATTATTGCCGCTATTTTTAGGTATAACAAATGTTCTGTTAATTTATTTTTGTCAAATAGTTCTATACTTTTTGGGTCGTGCAATATGAAATTTAAATATTGATCACTACTACTACATACGGTAAATATATTTTTATCTTTTAAATTTATTGTATTTAAAATTGCTCTTAAATTTTCATTTGTAAATAAGTATAGTTTGTTATAGTTGTCGTCTGAATTAATGTTATTCATTATGCGAATTGTATTATCTACTGATTTCATATTGCCCTCACCTCACAGGTTGCCTATTATATCATTTTTTGTTTTTATTTGCAAATATAGTTATATGCCTATACACTTTTGTCTTAGGCTCATAGTCTATTTTAGGGAGTGATATTTATGAATGGTTTTGATTATAGTTATATGAATTATTTAAATAATATACCAACTAATTATATTCCTAATACTAATTATATGTTGCCTAGTATGGACAATAAAACTAATATTACTGCTGAACCTTATAATGGATTTGTACGTGGTAATTTGTTTGATAATTTATATGAACCTTATAAAAACTATAAAGTTAAAGATTTGAATCCTACTAATGAGAAAGAAGCTATGTTATTTCAGTTAATGCAATATAATTTTACACTTATTGAATTAAATCTATATTTGGATGTTAATCCTAATGATAATAATGCTTTAAAACTATATAATGATTATTTGAAGATTAAAAAACAGTTAGAAAACAAATATGAGTCTAATTATGGACCAATTGATAATTGTAGTAATTTTATTGCTACTGGTTCTTGGAATTGGGATAATGGTCCTTGGCCTTGGGAGGTTAGTAAATAATGTTTAAATATGTTAAATGCTTAGAATATCCTATTGATATTAAGAAAAAAGATTTAAAAATGGCTAAATATATTATTTCTCAATATGGTGGT
>CAZRJK010000041.1:0-4516 GCA_964600615.1 uncultured Muribaculaceae bacterium
CCTAAAGAAGCAGCTAAATTAATACTAGTAGTAGTTTTACCTACTCCACCTTTCTGGTTTACTATTGCAATTACTTTTCCCATCATACTCACCTTGTTTCCTACAAAATACATTGTACCAAACTTTTAGTTAAAAATAAAGATATTATTTTGCTATTACATAAATTATTTGCTATAATATAATGAAAAAAGGAGGCATACTATGTTAAATGTAAACTTAGAAAAATTAAAACTTGATAAAGAAAAATATTTAATAGTAGGTTGTTCAGCAGGACCAGATTCTATGGCACTATTACATTATTTAAAAAATAACACAAAAAATAATATAGTATGTGCTCATGTAAATCACAATGTAAGAGAAGAAAGCAAAGAAGAAGAAAACTACTTAAAAAAGTATTGTAAAAACAATAATATTATCTTTGAGACAACAACACTATCAAATTATAAAGAAAATAATTTTGAAAACGAAGCTAGAAAAAAAAGATATGGATTCTATACAAAAATAATTAATAAATATAAATCAAAATTTCTCTTTTTAGCCCACCACGGAGATGACCTAATTGAAACAATATTAATGAAAATAATAAGAGGTTCTAATTTAGAAGGTTATGCTGGTATAAAAGAAATATCTAAATATAATAACTATTACATAATAAGACCATTATTAAACTATACCAAAGAAGATTTAATAAAATATGATCAAGAAAACAATATTAATTACTATATAGATAAAAGCAATTCTGACATAAAATATACTAGAAATAGAATTAGAAAGAACATTTTACCACTATTAAAAGAAGAAAACAATAATATTCATAATATGTTTCTAAAATATTCTAAAACTCTATTAGAATATAATAATTATATAGATAATATTACTAATAATTACCTAAAAAACATATATAGTAGTTATTTAAATATAGAAAAATTCAATAAATTAGATAATTTCATAAAAAAGAGTCTTCTTTACAAATTATTAAACAACATATATGATAATACTCCCAATATAATAAAAGAAAAGAACATAGACGATATCCTAGATATAATCAACAGTAACAAACCTAATATTTTTATTAACTTACCTAAAAATAAAATTTGTATTAAAGAATACAACAAATTATATTTCAAAAACAAAAAAGAAGAAAACAATAATTATAAAATAGAACTAAAAGATATTGTAGAAACAAATAATTTTATTATTAAAAAAATAAAAAGCACTGAAGAAAACAGTAATGATATATGTAGATTAAATTCTCAAAATATAAAATTACCATTATATATTACTAATAAAAAAGATGGAGATTATATCAATGTCTTAGGCCTAAATGGTAAAAAGAAAATTAAAGATATTTTTATTGATAAAAAAATTCCCAAAGAAAAAAGAAATAATTATCCTATTTTAATAGATTCCAATAATAATGTATTATGGATACCAAATATAAAAAAATCTAAATTTAATACTAAAAAGAATGAATTTTGTGATATAATACTTAAGTACTGTGAAAAGGAGGACAATAATGAACAATAAAACAGTAAAAAAAGGATTATTACCTTATGTATTTTTACTATCATTTATAATTATTTGCTTACTAGTATTTAATAATTTCAATAGCAAAATAAATGAACTTACTTATGACGAATTTACTAAGGACTTAACTGAAGAAAAAATAGAAGAACTAAAAATTATACCAAAAACAAGAACTAACACTTATGAAATAACTGGTAGATTAAAAGAATATAAAGAAAACGAATCATTTATTATATACCTACCAATATCTGATGAATTTATATCTAAAATAACTCAAGCAGAAGAAACTCAAAATATAAAATTAGAAATCCAAAACGACCCTGCAGCATCAGAATGGTTAGCTCTTCTTGTAGATATTGTACCATTAGCAATATTAACATTTGCTCTATTTTGGTTATTTACTAGACAAATTGGTGGCAACAACAAATCAATGGATTTTGGAAAATCAAGAGCAAAATTACTTGAAGAAGGAACCAAAACAAGTTTTAAAGATGTGGCTGGATTAACTGAAGAAAAAGAAGAAGTAAAAGAATTAATAGATTTCTTAAAAAATCCTAAAAGATTCCAGGCTATGGGTGCAAGAATTCCTAAAGGAGTATTACTAGTAGGTCCTCCAGGAACAGGTAAAACATTGTTAGCAAGAGCCGTAGCCGGAGAAGCTAAAGTACCATTCTATTATATAAGTGGTTCTGACTTTGTAGAATTATTCGTAGGTATTGGTGCATCTCGTGTTAGAGATATGTTTAAACAAGCAAAATTAAATGCTCCATGTTTAATATTTATTGATGAAATAGATGCTGTTGGAAGACAAAGAGGAACAGGATTAGGTGGCGGTCACGATGAAAGAGAACAAACATTAAACCAACTACTAACCGAAATGGACGGATTTGGACCACATGAAGGAATAATTGTTATCGCTGCAACAAACAGACCAGACGTCCTAGATCCAGCCCTACTTAGACCAGGAAGATTTGATAGACAAGTAACAGTAGGTCTTCCAGATAAAAATGCTAGATTAGAAATATTAAAAGTACACGCTCAAAATAAAAAATTTGCTGAAGATATAACATTAGAAAACTTAGCAAAAAGAACCCCAGGATTTAGTGGTGCAGACTTAGAAAACTTACTTAACGAAGCAGCACTATTAACTGTAAGAAGAAATAAAAAAGCTATAACTATGAGTGAAATTGATGAAGCAACAGATAGAGTAATCATGGGACCAGCCAAAGTAACAAAAAAATATACTGAAAAAGAAAAGAAGTTAGTTGCTTATCACGAAGCAGGACATGCAGTAGTAGGAATAAAACTAGAAGGCGCTAACGACGTTCAAAAAATAACTATTATCCCAAGAGGTCAAGCTGGTGGTTATACCATGATGACACCAAAAGAAGAAACTTTTAATTACACAAAAGAAGAATTACTAGAATCAATATGTGGATTATTAGGAGGACGTGTAGCTGAAGAAGTACAATTCAACGAAATAACAACCGGAGCACACGATGACTTCAAAAAAGCCACTAAAATAGCTAGAAGCATGGTAACAGAATATGGTATGAGCAAATTAGGACCAATGATGTTAGAAGAACCATCAGAAAATACCTTCTTAGGTAGAGATTATACTAAAAACAGAAACATTTCTGATATCGTAGCACATGAAATAGATGAAGAAATGCGTAGCATAATAAATGAATGCTATACAAAAACAAAAAAGATACTTAAAGAAAATAAAAAATTATTAGATTTAATAGCAACAACACTACTAGAAGAAGAAACAATAACAAAAGAACAAATAGATTCCTTAGTAAAAAAAGGACACTTACCTAAAGAAGAGAAAAAAGAAGAAAACTAATTCTTCTTTTTTTAATCCTCAAATCTTAATACCAATTCACCCTCTCTAGAATAAAAATACTTTTCTCTAGCATATCTAGCTACATATAAATCATCAGACAATCTTTCAATATCGGATTCCAAAGATTCTTGCTTCTCTTTTAATAATTCACTTTCTTTAATTAATTTCTTTTTTTCAATATTAAGCATTGTTATTTTTTGTAAATCACTAACTAAAGTATAAGATAAAGTAAATATAATTGCCCAAAATAAAATAGAAAATATAAAAGTTCTACTCTTAGTCTTAGCTGTATATCTTCTTTTCTTCTTTGACATTACATTCACCTCTTTATTAAGTAAATTATATCATTTTATAATTCTTTTTACAATTTGTTTATATATTACTTTACACAATAAATATCCCAAAATAAAACATAAACAAAAATATAAATGTATATATCCATTATTTATCTTCATTAATATAATAAAATATAATAAACAATTTACTAAAACAAATAAAAAAGAAAATATTGTCTTTGTAATTAAACGAGACGAATAAATAATTTTAGAATTTAATTCTAATAACAAATAAAAAATAATTCCATATATAAAAGAAACAAAAAAAGAATATATTTGTATCTTTAAAATCATTATTTAAACAATTTACTAATAAAAGAATTATCTTTATTACCTTTAGAATAATTATCTAAATAATTAAATCCTTCTACATGCCCCTTAATTGACACATTTCCTTGATAAGTATCTAACTTAATAATCTCTAATTCACTACCTTTTATCGATAAATAACCCAAAGTAGTATCCATTAAAAATTCCTCATTATCAAAACTTTCTATTTTCTTTACACCTGTCACTATAATATTCTTCCTCTCCGCGATTGATATACCATGATTAAAAGTATTTTCTAATTCTTTTACCTTGTCCATAATTTCCTCCTAATAAATAATATGACTAAGACAAAAAAAAAGAACTAAAATAGTTCTTTATTCTGCTTCATTATAAGCATTAATAATAGCTTCCTCAAACATTTGTCTAGTTTCTTTATTGATTGGGTGAGCTATATCACTATGTTCTCCGGTAGCAGTAGTTTTACTAGGCATAGCAATAAATAACCCATTATCGCCATCTATAATTCTAATACCCT
>CAZRJK010000042.1:0-4340 GCA_964600615.1 uncultured Muribaculaceae bacterium
GAAGAAGTACACGTCATCATAATATCATCAATACCAGCATAACTCATAATAGTTTCTTCTTTACCACCTAAAAATTTAATAATATCCCTTATCTCATACATAGCTTCCGTTAAAAATAAAAACCTAGATGATTCTGGGTAACTATCCCCATCTAGAATACCATGACCAATAGCCATAACATTTTTAATAGCACTACAAACTTGTACTCCCAACATATCATCACAATATTGAATATTCAAATATTTATTATCTAAACACATCTTTACTTTATCAATTAAACTATTAGATTTAGTACCTAAAGTAAGCCCCATTATATTTTTATTTTTCATATCAATAGCAAAAGTACCTCCAGCAATAACTCCCATATTATCACATTTAATATATTTATTAATAATATCACTAGTAAATAATCCTAACGTAGAATTAATTCCCTTAGTAGAAACCAAAATATCTTGACCATTATAATAATTACTTAATTCTTTAATAACACCATCAATAAATTCAATAGGAATAGCTATAACAATTAATGAATCACTATCAAAAGATTCATTCATATCAGTAGTAAAAAAAACATCATTAAATTCGCTTCTTAAACTATCAAAATTATTATCAAATCTATCCCACATCTTTATTTTACAATTATTCTCTCTAAACATATAAGCAAGTGCTGTACCAAAAGCCCCACAACCAAAAATAGTAACATTCATTTTCTAACCTCCATCTTTGTACCAATTTTAATATCAAAATAATTACTAGGTGTTTCATAAACAATAGAAACATCTTTTTTAGGTAATATAATTTTATTTCTTTTTAAATCATTATAGTAATATAGAATTTTATTATCTTTATTACACATAATAACATCAATATTACTATACATAAAAAAAGTATGAATACTATTGCATTTATCAAACATTAAAGCTTTATCAATATTTCTACAAAACATAAAACCTTTAAGTCTACTATAAAAAGAAGTACATTTAATTAAAGAAATCTCCTTATTTTTATAACATAACTTCATTATACCACCTTATTAAGTATATATTATTTTTATTAACTATGTCAACCTTCAAAATATTATAGAAATAAATAATAAAATATGATAAAATGATTATAGGTGATTATATGAATAACAAAGGGTTTACAATGATAGAATTGTTAGCAACTATAGTAATAATATCAGTAATAACAGGATTTGCCACTTATGGAGTAATTAATACTATAAAAACATCAAGACTAAAAAGTGAAAAAGTCTTTGTTGGAAAGTTAGAAGATGCTATCCAAAGCTATTTATCCTATTATGGCAAAGACCTACAAAAAAAAGAGTCTGGATTAGAAGGAAAGATTACTAAATGTAAAAGGACATCAGAATCATCTGAATGCGTAAATAAAGAAGTAAATATTTGGGAATTAGAAAGTATAAACTTTAATAAAATTACCACTCAAAACATAAGAACCATAAGCAAAGAAGATATCATAAATCCTAAAACAAAACAAAATTGTTTATTAGAAGATAAAGATCCTACTATCAGAATATTTAAAGATGAAGATTTTGTTTATTATTATTATGTAGACTTATCTGGAGACAATACTTCCTGTGACATAACTAAAGAAAACTCTATAACTACTAATTTACCACAAAATATAACATCAGAAATTACAGGAAATTCAGATGCAGATAACAATAATCAACCACAAGACAATAGTATATTTAATGTAGAGTTAGGTTCATATATTTCTTATATACCATCAAAAAATAGTTATACTACAGATAAAACATATACAGGTTATACAAGTAATCAAACAATTATTCCACAAGAATTAACTTTATGGAGAGTAATAAGAATTAATCAGGATAATACAGTAGATATAATAAGCGAATATGTATCAAGCACTAGAGTATATTTTAATGGAATAACTGGGTATAGAAACTTAGTATATTATTTAAATGACGTATTAGCTCAACAATACAGAAATGATTATTATACCGTTAGTGCAAGATATTTTGGTTATAACGGTCAAACAAAACAAATTACTGAAGCAAGTGCACCTCAAGAAACATATTTTAGCCTCACACCATATTGGAGATGCAGTACCGGAGGGAACTGTAATCCAGACGAAACAAAAGGTGGAGGAGATAATCTATATATAACAGATTATAACTTAGTAAATGAAGCCTTAGAAACAAGAGCAGCCAATAAAGTTGGAACAAATACAAAAACAACATATTGGATGGCTTCTCGCAATTATGAGTACGAAGAAGATGACTTCTATAGTTGGTATGGTAGAGTTGTAAGTTTTCAAGGCACAACTAGTTTTGATGGTTTTCTTTTAGAAAAAGACGGAGGTAATCTTTCTGAATCATCCAGAGATTTTGCCCTTCGTCCAATAGTAACATTAAAATCAACATTAAAAGTAAGTGGAGAAGGAACAGCAGCTAATCCATATACATTATCAAATTAAATATAAAGGAGATATTATGAATCATAAAAAAATATATTTAACAGCTTTAATTATATTTATAACAGATGTAATAACAAAATTGATAGTAAGCAATACCTTATTATTAAGACAAAGCATTACTATAATCAAAAACTTCTTTTATATAACATATACCAAGAATACAGGAGTAGCTTTTAGTCTCTTAAACAAAGCCAAAATATTTATAATCATAATAACAATAACTATAATAATAATGTTACTAAAATATATAAAAAACAAATATATAAATAAATATGAACAAATAGCTTATGGCCTAATATTAGGAGGAGCACTAGGTAATCTATTAGATAGATTAGTCTATGGATCTGTAATAGATTTCTTAGATTTTAAAATATTTAATTATGACTATCCTATCTTTAATATAGCAGATACAGGAATAGTAATAGGAGTAATAATAATCATAATAACAAGCATTAAAAGAAAGTAGTGATAACATGAAATTAATTGCCAATAAAAAAGAAAGAATAGATAAATATCTAATGGACAATACTGACCTATCAAGAAGTAAAATCCAAAGAATGATTAGTACTAATAACATCTTAGTAAATAATAACAAAGTAAAAAACAGCTATATTCTAAAAGAAATTGATGAAATAACTATTAATGAAGATTACAGTGAAGAAGTAACCATAGAAAAAGAAGATATTCCACTAGATATAGTCTATGAAGATGAATACTTATTAGTAATAAACAAACCAAGTGGAATGGTAGTCCATCCTGCCCCTGGAAATTATAACAGTACCTTAGTAAATGCCATAATGTATCATTGTAATAAATTAAGTGATGTAAATGGTACCATAAGACCAGGAATAGTCCATAGAATAGATAAAGACACATCAGGACTATTACTAATCGCAAAAACAGATAAAGTACATAATGATTTAGCAGAACAAATAAAAAATAAAACAGTCACAAGAAAATATATAGCCCTAGTAAAAGGTATAATATATGAAGATACAGCTACTATCGATGCTCCTATTGGAAGAGATAAAAACGATAGAAAGAAAATGGCTGTAACAGATATAAATTCAAAAAATGCCATTACCCATATTAGAGTATTAGAAAGATACAAAAATGCAACTCTAATAGAATGCACTCTAGAAACAGGTAGAACTCATCAAATAAGAGTACATTTAAATTATATAGATCATCCCGTTATAAATGATCCTATTTATGGTAATACAAAACTAATAGATAAAGATTTTGGACAAATGTTACATGCTAAAACCATAGGCTTTATCCATCCTATAACTAAACAATATATGGAGTTTAACGTAGATGTACCAAATAAATTTAAAACTATTTTAGAAAAATATAAAGAAGAAAAGTAACTATTTATAGTTACTTTTTAATTTAAAAATAATATACTTAAAGATAATATTGTCGCAAACAAATTCCATAAAATATAAGGAATTAATAAATAAGAAGCTTTTTCATTATATTTCTTGGTCTCTAAATATAAGTATAAAGAAGATATAAATACTATTAAAGCATCACAAAAAGCTAAAAAATTATTCTTAATTATAAAGAAACATAAAGTATATAATTGATTAGATAAATAATTAATAAGAAGAGTTATTTTATAATTAGAACTTATATTATCATCTTTAATTATAAATATAGAAAATGCTATTAAAATATATAATAATGTCCAGAATATAGGAAATAATATACTAGGAGGAGCAAATATAGGTAAGTTTAAACTATTATAATAGTTTGTATCCACTTTAAAAATAATACTAGAAATAAACCAAGGTAATAAGCATAATAAATATCCAATTATTTTTTTATATTTCATAATTCACCTCTTTATTTATTTTATTATTTTTAGTATAATA
>CAZRJK010000043.1:0-4134 GCA_964600615.1 uncultured Muribaculaceae bacterium
TATATTTACTTTTTTCTACTTGATCAGACCAATTTGCTGTTTGTCTAGCAGATTTTTCTAATCTAGATATTTCACCTTTTAATTTTTCATTTTGATTCAACTCAAAATTATCTTGTCTTTGCTTATTCTCCCACCATGAACTAAAATTCCCTCTTTGAACCTCAATATTAGTTTTATTAATAGATAAAACATGATCTATGCAATTATCCAAAAAACGCCTATCATGAGAAACTAAAATAAAACCTTTTTTACTATTTAAATAATCAGCGACAATTTCTCTTGCCTCAATATCTAAGTGATTAGTAGGTTCATCTATAAGTAAAAAGTTATTATCTTTAGAAAACAACAATCCAAGTAAAACTCGTGTTTGTTCTCCTTTACTTAGATTTTCAAATGGTCTTTCTAATATGCTTAAGTCCATTCCTAATTGAGAAACTTCACAATCTAATTTCCAAGTTTCAAAAGATGGCACTATCTCTTCTGCTATTTCATAAGAATTTTTTGATTTATCGTTTATTTCAAATGGAAAATAATCAAAAATTAAATCCGATTTAATTGTTCCTTGATATTCATATTTACCTAGTAATAAATTTAAAAAAGTTGTTTTACCTCTACCATTTCTTCCAATAAATCCTAATTTCCAATTAGAATCTATATTAAATGAAACGTTTTCAAAGATGTTAGTGTATCCCCCGTCGTAACCAAATGTAAGATTGCTTACACTTATTGTTGACATACTATCACCTCTTATTAGTTTTTTATACTATCATTAAATTTTATATTTGTCAATATTGTCAATTGCTAAAAAAATATAATTCACTGACTTTTCTCTTCCTTTAATTTATATGTAGAATTATTAATTGTGCACTTATATGTTATATATATATTATACCATATTTTTTATATTGACAAAAGATCGTAATATTACTATTTTACGAATATAAAAAAGACTAGTTTTACCTAGCCTTTTCAAATTTATTATTTATATATTTTAAACCGTTATTTTATTATATTTTAATGAGTGGTTATTTATTAACTTTTATTAATATTTTTTTGTTTGTAGTTAATTCTTTTTTTGATATTACTTTACTATTTACAAGAATTTCTAATAGTTTATAATATTCTTCAAGTTTTATTGGATCCATTAATACTTTTTTTCTTTCAATTTTTTCCTTTTTTGTTTCGTCCATATCGCTACTTGGTTTTATGTTAGCCCATAATTCTTTTATATAAGCTAATTTTTTTCTATATGATGAATCTTTTTTATTTTTACCAGAATATAATTTTACATCATTAAAATTATAAGAAACTTGGCTAATATTAGATAAAGAATCTAAATATTCTTTTTCTACATTATTAGCTTTTAATTCTCCATCACTAAATTTTATCTTTTCCATAATATTCCTCCCTTTTATGCACTATTATATATTTTTTTTTAAATAATGCAAGTATGGTTGAAATTTAGCCATAAAAACCTATAATAATTGCATTTTAGAGAAAATATGTTAAAATATTCAGTTAGGAAAAAGGAGGCTTTCTATGACTTTAAAAAATGTTCTTGATAGAGGTTATGCGAAGGAAATATATGAATTTGCTAAAAATAATCCAAGTGCTAATATTGAATTATTGACTCAAGCTCTTTTAAAAGCAAAAAAATTACCTGATCAGTATGCTACACTTTCATTTGAAGATGACTATGATGATGAGTATCCTATTTTTGAAGATAATGAACTAGAACATTATTATTATATTTTTGCTCGTGATATAGATGGAGCAAATATAGGTTTGTTATGTAATGCTGTTGCCAATACTAAGGATCCAGATTCGATTTATAATTTTGCAGTTTCAGTCCCAGGGGCAAATATTCAATTACTAGAGGAAAGTTTAGACTCTTTTTATTCTCTTAAACCCGTATAATTTCAACAAAGAAGACTATTTCTAGTCTTTTTCATTTTTTCTTTTGGATGCTTCCAAACGCCTTATTTCTGATGCTCGCGGATTGCAGCTTGTGACACAGTCATGTTAAGGATGACCAAGACTAAAATGATTTATACTTCTCAATTATTATTTTTTTCTACATAGATTTTTTTCTTTATGAGTTCTATAGCTTTCTATTGTATATCTAATTTGATATTCAAGAAAATGCTTCTTATATTGATTTTTTTCTCTTTCATATTCAAATATTAACATTAAAATATGAAATAACTCTCTTTTTTGTGATTTCATATCTTCAGCAATATTTTCCCTTTTATTCTTAGGCTTGACAAGCGCACGCCCGCTAAAAGAAAATGGACTCAAATCGCTTGCTACAAAACTTTTTAAATTCTCATTATTAACAATACTTTGTGTGTTTTCTTCGATTATTTTTTCAATTTGCGTATAATCTTTTTGCTCCAATAAAGAATAAATGTATTCAGCCTGTTTAAGATATTCAAGTTGTTCAGCAGTTGGCTCTTCACCTATAATTTTTAAAAATTGATCTTTTAAATTAACTTCATCTAATCTTTCCATTATACTTCCCCCATATGGGCATTTATTATATCAAAAAAGACTAGATAAATCTAGTCCTTATTTTACTTTTTATTAGCCAAATTTGCTTGTGCCACAATCATGTTAGGGGTGACCAAGACTAAAATGATATACACAATACTATATATTATCTTTTTCTTGTTTTCACATTTATATCTTTTTCTTTTTTAAGTAGTTCTTTCATTATTTCAAACAATTCGTTATTAGAGGCATCGGGATTTGTTTTAATTGCTGTTTGATATAAATCCATTGGATTTGTAGCTGGTAATATTTCTTCAGAAATCAAATTAAGAATACCATCTGAATCACGGTCTTGACCAGCAATGTTTCCAAATTGTTTTCTAAACACCTCATCATTTACCATATACCAATAATATTTTGATGTATTTATTTGTTTTAAAGCATTACTATATTTATCTCTTAAAATTACATCCATATTAATATGATAATTAGTTAATCCACATTTTAAACATTTTACTGTACATGGGGTATACTCATAATCTGAAGAATGAAATCCTCCAGTCCAATAACCTTCTTGTGTCTTTACAAATAAATGATCATATTTTTCCATTTCCGTTCTTTTTTGCAGTAATTTTTGTTTTATTATTTCTGCTCTTTGATTTATTTTAACCATGATAACCTCCCACAATTACATTATATCAAAAAAGACTAGTTTTTACTAGTCTTTTGATTACTTCTTATTAGCCAAATTTGCTTGTACCACTGCTTCGTTCGGGATGCAAAACCTTATTTTTAACTAAATTGCTTATCTAAAATCATTATACCACATATTTAGCAAATCGTAATATCTTAATCTTCCGATCTTTTTTAAATAATAATTTATATTACTTTTTCATTTTTAATTTCATACCCATGAATTTCTTTTCAACTTCAACATTATATTTTAGTTCATAAGATGAAGTGCCAGATAATAATGCTTCTTTTATGCCCATAATATCTTTTGATATTTGTTCTTTATCTTCATACCAACCTAAAAAAGTATTATTTGGTCCAAAAACATTATTATTACTTTCATCACATCCAAACAAAGCATATTTTGGCGAATCTTTACCACCTTTATACTTATCTGATGATTGAACCTTATTACAAGTTACTATAACATTTTCAATTGGCGATATTATAGTTATCTTTTTGTTACTATCTGTTTCTCCTAAGTATTCAAATGTTGAATCACCAGCTAAATCGTCTAAACTCACATTAAATATTTTAGATAATTCTTTACCTTGCTTTAAATCTGGACTAGATTCATCTAATTCCCAGTTGCTTATTGTTTGTCTTGTTACTCCCATCTTTTCAGCAAGTTGCTCTTGTGAAAGATTAGCACCTTTTCTTAAATTTAAAATATTTTGACCAATATTCATATAATCATTCCTTTCACTAAACATTCTACTTTTTATTATTCATTTAATCTACCAAATTTCTTTGGAAGTTTCGCAAATAATTTTAACATTCAAATCATATATCTATTTTATCATAGAAAAAGAGAATTATTTCATTCTCCTAATATCTTAATATTCTGATCTAATTGATAAATTGTAATTTGTATTACTCCCATTCAAAGGATTCTTTACCTGCACCTAATTC
>CAZRJK010000044.1:0-4097 GCA_964600615.1 uncultured Muribaculaceae bacterium
CTCATTACATTTATATTGTATCACTATTTTTAGCAATGTCAAGTGTAGAGTGCTAATTTTTTTGTGAATTTATATTTTTATTTAAACAAAAAATTACTATTTTTCTTTATCCAACATATTAACAATATTACTTATATTTCGTACATAAAAATAAATTACTATATATTTTTTATATATTATCATAACTGTTATAAAATTTCAATTCCAAAAACTATGTTTTATTATTAATAAAAAGTATACCCTTTCGTGGGAGATTTCGTGGGAGAATCATAACAAATATTGACAAATTATAACAAATTATAAAGATCTTCAAAGTATATTAAAATAGATATATTTACGCAATTATGTTATGCCTTAAAGCATTGAAAATGCTAGCAAAAAGAAAAAGTTCTGTAAATCAACTCTAGATTGACTTTCAGAACTTTTACCATTTATTTATGGTTCCTCAGTTTGGAACTGAGCCAAAATTTGCAAGCCCTTGTATCAAGCCTATTTTCTTATATGTGATTTTATTTCGTGGCTAATTTTGTGGCTAATTTCGTGGCTAATTTTTTACAAATTATAGCAAACATTAGCAAATTATGACACTAATAATTTTAAAATTTTTACCATAAAATATTTTTACAGTATTATTTCATCCTAAGCACCATCACTAAGCATTAATTTATCATCATTAACTTGCAAATTCAAAAGCAATATCTGGATGTGCATAAGTACCAATACTATATTTTCCGCCTTTTGAAATTATTCCAATAGCATTTGTTCTTTTTATCCACTGTGTTGGTGACATTGCAAAAGAATTTCTTCCATATTCAGTTTTAATTTGGTCGAATTCGACCAAATTAAAATCTTCATTATGAATTTGTTCCCATAATCCTATATAATCAATAGTTGTAATTCTACGAAGCTAATTTTTTACAGTAAAAGAAGGATCAGTAGAATTTTTGTATTTTGCCAAATCTGTAAGTGAAATATAATTCACATTACCAACCCTCATTACTCCAACTTTGGTTTCTTTTACAAGTATTTCTGCAGTTACTACACTTTTTTTTCATTTACCATGCCTCCTCATATATTACTTCTTTTCAAGATTTTATTTAATTCAATTTCTGCCTTTTTTACAAAATATTCATCCTTTTTTATGGGGATATTTATTCTTGAAATCATATTTTTTATTTTTTCTATACTATCCCACTCTGTGTTTTCTTCTGTTTCAACTTCTATTAAAATAGCACCTTTTTCAATATATTTTATAGCTAACTCAAAACCATTTTTAGAATATACTTCATCATTTTCTTTTATATTCATAATTTGATAATAACCCAAAGCTTTAAAAAGTTTTTTAGCTTCGTTTATATCCAAAACTTCACAATTGATTGCTTTTTGATTTATAATATCTCCATTATCAGCAAATTCTTTAGTTTTAAAAGTAATTTTTTGTGATATTTTATTTTCACTAACTATATATCTTAAAATAGCAGCTTTAGCAATAATATCTCTTGTAGTCATATTTTCTATATTTAAATTCTTAGGAATATAAAAATAGTCATCTAATGAAAATATTCTTACTTTTTTAAATCCATTATTTTTTAAAATTTTTAATAACTCTTCTTTAGAGCATTCAACTTTTACAGTTATTTCATTTTCCTCTTTAACAGACATTTTTTACTCTCCTTTGGGAGTATTATACATGATTTAATTATAAAATAAAAGCGAACAAATAAAAAATAGCATAATTATTGTAATTGAATATAATAAATCGAGGTGAATTTTATGTTTTCATATAATATAAGTAATGCAAAAGCAGATATTAACGGAGGAACTACTTATCCTAACATAAAAGGTCAGGTTTATTTTAAAGAAACAAAAGATGGCGTAATTGTAACTGCTCAAATATATGGATTACCAATTTCTAAAAATAATTGTATTGGAAAATTCTTTGGTTTTCATATTCATGAAGGTAATTCATGTAGTGGAAATCCAGAAGACGAATTTGCTAATGTAAAAACGCATTATAATCCAACAAATTGCCCGCATCCATTACATGTTGGTGATTTACCACCACTATTAGAAAATAATGGTTATGCATATATGAGTGTTTTGATAAACAAATTTAAAATTTCAGATATAATTGGTAAAACGGTTATAATACATGATATGCCAGATGATTTTACAACACAGCCTAGTGGAAACTCTGGGAAAAAAATTGCATGTGGAGTTATTAGAAATAGTTTTTAAATTTAAAAAGATAAAAAAAAAATATGTGTCTCTACACACATATCAAGTGCCAGCATTAATCGGTTAATATTCATTGCTAAAATTATTATAACACCATTTTTATTATATGTAAAATATTATTTTTTATACATAACTAAAAAAATACTTATATTATGATACAAGGAGATGCTGCATTAAACAACATCTCCTCTAACATGCTAAACTCGCTTAACTTCTTTTTTCCACAGATCTTGTCCCCATTTCAGCCGTTTCTTTGCTTCTTCTTCTTCTTCCTTGGTCAACTCACGACCAAATTTAGGACAGTAAAAAGGTTTTTCAATATTATGAGTTTCAAAAGGTCCAAGTGAGCCACCGATTACAGTTTTCGTCTTAAGACACACTGCCATATGCTCATTATCTTCAAACCAATCATATGGATCAGGATCATGTAACAACTTTAAAAAACAACAATCGTCACAAAATTCACTAACAGCAGCAACTTCGTCCTCTTCTCTTGCCACATCTCTAATGGTTGCTATAGCAGCTGCTCCTTTTAGAGCCATCCGACAAATTTCATCTTCTTCATCTTTTGACTTCTGATCACTTTCCATCACGCGATGGATTAACTCTTCATTTAACATGTAACATTCCTCCTTTTAACTTTTATTGATGAAAGGTTAATATATGTAAAACTAAAAAGCTAGAGGAAAATCCTCTCACTAATTAGTGAAAAAAATAAATGATTTAGGATTACTCCTATATCAGTAAGGATTATACCATATTTTTACTAATTTTACAAGTAATTTAAATTTTGATGATTATTATTTCTACTTATAAGGAATATTACTAATATTAAACATATCTCAATAACTTTTAATTTATTGTTCACTAATAAATGGCTCAACATATTTTTGTATAAATTGAACTCTGTCAAATACTAATGGCTTAAATGTTGCTGTAACTGATATAACTATATTCTTATCAGTATTAACATATATTACATTTCCACTATCACCAATAGCGGAGTATATATTCTTTTTATCATCTATAATCCACCATAAATAACCATATTGCATAAATGCAAATTTTTCATCACATTTTATATAAGGTGTAGTCATTTGTTCTATCCATTTTGAAGAAACTATTTGTTTATTATTATATATTCCCTTATTAAGACTCATTTGTCCTATTTTAGATAAATCTTCTGCTGATAAACATAACCCAAATCCTGCTGTTACAATTCCTTTATTATCGCAAAACCAACCATTCTCTTTTGGTAATTTTGATGTTACAAAGTCTATATGTTCATCTTTATTTTTTACTATAAACTCTTTTCTTGCTTTAATATTAAGTGGCTCAAAAAGGTATTTATTTGCAAATTCTAATGTAGTCATATTACTTACTTTTGTTATTATTGTACTTAATACATGAATACCTAATGATAAATACTTAAACTCTCCAGTAATTCCATTTTTTCCACCTAATAAGTCAAGAATAGCATTTGTCCAGTCTTCACTTGTACATACTTTAGTCCAAGGCTCTGACTTACACTTATAAGGTGCTGTCATTGTAAGTAGATTATATAAAGTAACATCTTGTATTGTTTTTTCTCCTCTTTTTATAACATAATCGGGGAAAAAATCTAATACTTTTTGATTAACACTTTCTATCATACCTTTATCAATAGCAATTCCTATAAGAATAGATATAATACTCTTTGTTACTGATGCAATATGAACATTATCTGTTGTTTTATAATTATTCCAATTATCATTATAAACAATTTTATTATTCTTAACTGCTACTATTTGACATATATTAGGTTGTTGTTCTTCTATAATTCTATGCAATTCTTCTTTATTCATAAAATTTAATCTCCC
>CAZRJK010000045.1:0-3927 GCA_964600615.1 uncultured Muribaculaceae bacterium
ATATGTCCTATTCTAGTATAACTATATGATGTATCAAATGATTTATAGAATATAACTAAACAATTATTTCCATATAACATTACATCTCCAGCATTAATTCTTTTTGGATTAGATGAATTTGTAGGTAAAGTTGTATCTAAATAAATATATTTTTCATTACCATTTAATTCACTCATATTTAATTCTTGAGGTAATAAATTAGCAAAATTATTAGCAGTTTCATTATCTTCCAAATTAATTACATATTCTTTTCCATTAATAATTGCTTTCACAGATTTAATCACCTCATTTGAATTGTTTGATTTGTTATTACTTTCTTGTTGATTAGTAGAATTATTTTGATTATTAGTTTCATCTTTTTTACAATTACAACCAACTACCATAAATAAACAGATAACTATTAATAAACTATATACTATCTTTTTCATTATTTTAAATATTCCTTCATAAATTCTTCTATCTTATCAAAAGGTATTTTATCTTTTTGATCATATAAGTCTGTGTGATTAGCATTAGGTATTATTAGTAATTTTTTATTACTTGTATATTTAGAATCTTTTATCATATCGTTATATGCATCTTTTCCCATATAACAAGAATGAGCATTTTCTCCATGAACTATTATTACAGCACTTCTTATTTCATTTGAATATCTAAATAATCTTGTATTCATCATTGAAGTATTAGTTTGAATAGCCCATCCACCATTAGAATTTAAACTTCTTTTATGATAACCTCTAGGAGTCTTATAATATTCACTATATTCTTTAACAAACAAAGGAACATCATCAGATACAGGTAATTCTAAACATCCTCCTGCAAGTTTATATTCATTATTCTTATAATCTTCATTTCTTTGATTGTTTAGATTAATTCTTTGATTATATCTTGCTTCTTCATTATCTTGTTCATCAAAATATCCATTTCCAGCTACTCTAGACATATCATACATTGTGGATGCAACTGTTGCTTTTATTCTTGTATCAATACAAGCAGTTTGTAGTGCCATTCCACCCCAACCACAAATTCCTATGATACCAATTCTTTCAGAATCAACATTATCTAAACTAATTAAATAATCCACTGCTGATTGAAAATCTTCAACATTAATATCATATGATGTCATATATCTTGGGTTACCACCTGATTCTCCAGTAAATGATGGATCAAAAGCAATAGTCAAAAATCCTCTTTCAGCCATTTCTTGAGCATATAATCCACTTGATTGTTCCTTAACCGCTCCATAAGGTCCAGATACAGCTAGTGCAGGTAATTTTCCTTCATAATTTTTAGGTTCATACATATCAGCAACTAAAGTTATTCCGAAATGATTTTTGAATGTCACTTTTTTATGATTAACCTTATCGCTTAATGGAAATACTTTATCCCATTCATTTGTAATATATAATTCTACATTCATAAAAGTCCTCCTAATCTATATCCATTATACCATAAGAAAAGCAGATTTTTACATCTGCCTATAGTATTCGTGAAAACAAAAAAAATACGATTAGATTAACTCTTTAATTTTTCCTTCCATATCTTCTGGTTTAAATGTTGGAGAATATCTTCCTACAATATTACCATCTCTATCAACTAGAAATTTAGTAAAATTCCATTTTATATCATTTTTGTTTTTACAAGTTTTGCTTATTTTTTCAATTGCTTTCATAGCCATTTTATTCTTCATTCCATCAATTGTGTCATCAGCTATTGCTTCCTTTAATAAAGTATATAATGGTGATTCATTTTCTCCATTAACTTCAATTTTAGTAAATTGATCAAAAGATGTATTATATTTTAAAGCACAAAATTCATGTATTTCATCATCTGTTCCTGGTGCTTGGTTTCCAAATTGATTACATGGAAAATCTAATATTTCTAATCCTTTGTCATGATATTCTTTATATAATTTTTCTAATCCTTCATATTGAGGTGTAAAACCACATCCTGTCGCAGTATTAACAATTATTAATACTTTTCCTTTAAAATCACTTAAGGACACATCTTCATTATTTCTATTTTTAATTTTTAAATCATAAATAGACATACTACCACCAACTTTCAATAAGTATTATAGCATATAAAAACGGATTTTCATCCGTTCATATTTATATTTACAAATTAATTTTTAGGACTACAAATTTTTAAACTTTTTTAAACTTGTAGTTCTAATTGTAGTCCTAAAGCAAACAAATTTGGCTTAAAATAACAAAAAATGGAGCCTAATGGCTCCTTCAGGGGGAATAAAAGAACTGTAATACTTCCTTTTAATTTTTTTAAAATTTCTTTATTTTATATCATAAAAACAGATTAATAATTTTAATCTGTTTTAAAAAATTTTAAATAATTTTACTATTTTGTAGTCCTAGTTGTAGTCCTAATAAATACTCTACATAAAATTACAGAAAACGTAGCATAATGGCTCCTTTATATATTAAAAATAATAAAGTATCATTAATTTTGATAACTCTTTTTTTATAATAAAGTTTTTTAATTCTTTTTAGTTTATAAAAAATATTGGAATACACGTATTTGCATTAACAAAATAATTATTATTTACCTATGGTCCTCATTGGTTCATAGTCTTTGTTTAATAATAAAATTTTGAGTTATTTATATATCATTTTAAAACCACTTCGAATTTTCTCACCATTATTATTCTTTACCCCATGCAATATTTGATAATATGGAACAACTTGTGAATAAAACTTAACCCTATTAATTTCATCTTTATTAAATTTAAAATCGCTTAATAGAGTTCTATCTATACCATATATCCATGTGTAATCATACATTGAATCAAATAATTTTAAATCTCCAAAATCGATTATTCCTATGTTGTTTTCATTAATTAAGATGTGATTTAATTTTAAATCTCCATGTACAATCAAAGGTGTATAATTATTATTATTCTCTTCTAAATAAGTTTTAAACAAAATATCAGTATCTCTTCTTAATTTATTATCAAATAAATAATAACATTTGTTAATAATCTCAGAATATAATTTATTATAATAATTATATGAATCAAATGGTTTGATTATTCCGGCTGGTGGTTCAATAGAATTTAGTATTTCTAAAAAACTTCTCACTTTTTTTAAATAATCAACTTTCTCTTTATGGGATAATTTAATAAATTCGTTGTAACTGAACGTTTTTCCAGCAACTATATTATAGCATCCAAATGGTCTATCTCCATAATCGCAATGAATATAGTGGGGAACTTGTATATTTCTTGGCAATGATTTACTTATCACATCTAAAAGATCAACTTCAATGTGTAAAGATTCTAATGCACCTGAATTTCTTGGAAATCTAAATATAATTTTATTATCTGCCTGAACTATATAATTTTGCCACCCTATATTTATTTCATCAAAATTACGAAATTCCGGAAAAAGTTGTAAAATTTTTTCTTTAGCTTGTTTTAAATTATTGACAAATTCCATTTAAATCACCTCCTTATATAATTTGATTTATATGTATAATGAATTATTTAGATAAAAATTCATTTCTCTTGAAAAATCTATTATCTCTTTTTTATATATATCGTTATTTTTATTATTATTAATTAAATATAAATAATCTTTTAAACAAGAATACATATTATCATCAACTTTGAAAGTTTTATTAAAATATTTATTTCTTATAATAATTTCTATCTTTCCACTTGTTAACCTTTTATAATTTGAATCGTATGTCAAGTATGTTGCATTAATCTTAGTTCCATCATTACATTCAATTTTGATATATCTATCATTAGACTTATTCATTAAATTACTCTCTAGAATTACATTTTTGTCATATTTATTATTAAAATAATTAATATATCCAAATCCATGCTTTTTTAAAACTAATGATTTGTACTTCATGTCACCTAATAATATTCTTGAATAATTCCTCTCTTTTATATTTAGAAAATAA
>CAZRJK010000046.1:0-3858 GCA_964600615.1 uncultured Muribaculaceae bacterium
TTATAATACTATAAGTGATTTGAGGTGTAATTATGGATAATATAATAATAAGAGGAGCAAGAGTTAATAATTTAAAGAATATTGATATTGATATACCTAAAAATAAATTAGTAGTCTTAACTGGAGTATCAGGTAGTGGTAAATCATCACTAGCTTTTGATACTATCTATGCTGAAGGACAAAGAAGATATGTAGAATCATTAAGTTCATATGCTAGACAATTCTTAGGCCTAACTGAAAAACCAGATGTAGACACCATAGAAGGATTATCTCCATCTATTAGTATTGATCAAAAAACAACTAATAAAAATCCTAGATCAACAGTAGGAACCGTAACAGAAATATATGATTATCTAAGATTATTATACTCAAGAATAGGTATACCTCATTGTCCTAATCATCATATCCCAATTACTTCTCAAAGTATAGAAGAAATGGTAAATAAAGTATTATCATATGAAGAAGGTACTAAAATAATGGTAACTTCTCCTGTAATAAAAGGAGAAAAAGGAACTCATAAAGATCTATTAGAAGATTTAAGAAAAGAAGGATATATAAGAGTAAAAATAGATAATGAACTAAAAGATTTATCTGAAACCATTGAACTAGATAAAAACAAAAAACACAACATTAATGTTATTATAGATAGACTAATAATAAAAGACGATATAAGAAGTAGATTATATGAAGCCATAGAAAATAGCACTAAATTAGCTCATGGTAAAGTAATAATCGATATGCTTGAGAAAGGAGAAGTATTATTTTCAGAAGAATTTGCTTGTCCATATTGTGATTATTCACTAGAAGAACTAGAACCAAGAATATTCTCTTTTAATGCCCCATATGGAGCATGTCCATCATGTAAAGGATTAGGAGTAGAATATAAAATAAACGTTGACTTAGTAGTAGATAAAGAAAAATCAATAAATGAAGGTGCTATTAAAACTATCTCTATGGATGATGGTAATAATATTGTAAACACTCAAATAAGAACCGTAAGTGATTATTACAAAATAAATCTAGATTTACCATTAAAAAAATTATCTAAAGACAAATTAGATATAATATTATATGGTTCACCTGAACCAATGGAATTTAATTATGTATCTAAAAATGGTAATACTAGAAATACCTATGATTACTTTGAAGGAATAATAACTAACTTAGAAAGAAGATATATTGAAACTAAAAGTGGCTGGATAAGAGAATGGATAGAACAATTCATGATGGAACTTCCTTGTGATGAATGCCACGGAGCTAGATTAAAACCAAGTGTTTTATCAGTCCTTATAAATAATAAAAATATCTATGAAATAACTAATATGTCTATAAAAGAATTAAAAGAATTCTTATCCAAATTAAAACTAACCAAAGAACAACAAGAAATATCTAATATCCTATTAAAAGAAATAAATAATAGATTAGATTTCTTAATTAACGTAGGATTAGATTATTTAACACTATCAAGAAATGCTGGAAGCTTATCTGGAGGAGAAAGTCAAAGAATAAGACTAGCTACTCAAATAGGCTCAAAATTAACAGGAGTATTATATGTCCTAGATGAACCAAGTATTGGATTACATCAAAGAGATAATAAAAAACTAATTAACTCCCTATTAGAAATGAGAGACTTAGGTAACTCTCTAATCGTAGTAGAACATGATACAGAAACAATGTTATCAGCAGATTATTTAGTAGATATTGGACCATTAGCCGGAGAACATGGTGGGGAAGTAGTAGCGTGTGGAACTCCAGAAGAAGTAATGAAAAATAAAAATAGCTTAACCGGAAAATACTTAACAGGTGAATACAAAATAGATATACCAAAGAAGAGAAGAAAAGGAAATAAAAAGTATATAGAAATAATAGGCGCTAAACAACATAATTTAAAAAATATCGATGTAAAAATACCCCTTGGAACATTTACCTGTGTAACAGGAGTATCAGGAAGTGGAAAATCAACTTTAGTAAATGAAATATTATATAAAAGTGCTAAAAATTATATTTATAAATCTAAAGAAATACCAGGACAACACAAAAAAATTAAAGGCTTAGAAAATATTGATAAAGTAATAGATATATCTCAAACACCAATCGGAAGAACCCCAAGAAGTAATCCCGCTACTTATGTAGGAGTATTTGATGATATAAGAGAAATATTCTCTGAAACAAAAGAAGCTAAAATAAGAGGATATGATAAAGGAAGATTCTCCTTCAATGTCAAAGGTGGAAGATGTGAAGCATGTTGGGGAGATGGCGTAAAAAAAATAGAAATGCATTTCCTACCAGATGTCTATGTACCATGTGAAATATGTAACGGAACAAGATATAACAAAGAAACATTATCCATAAAATATAAAGATAAAAACATTAATGATGTCTTAAATATGACAGTAGAAGAAGCTTTAGTATTTTTTGAAAACCATCCCAAAGTAAAACATAAATTACAAGTATTATCTGATGTAGGATTAGATTATGTAAAACTAGGGCAATCAGCACCAACCTTATCAGGAGGAGAAGCAGCTAGAGTAAAACTAGCCAAAGAATTACAAAAGAAACCAACCGGCAAAAGTTTATTTATTCTAGACGAACCAACTACTGGACTGCATTCCCATGACATAAAAAAATTATTAGTAATATTACAAAGAATAGTAGATAACGGTGATACAGTATTAGTAATAGAACATAACCTAGATGTCATAAAAGTAGCTGATTACATAATAGATTTAGGACCAGAAGGTGGAAATGAAGGTGGAACAATTATAGCATGTGGAACTCCAGAACAAGTAGCAAAAGAAAAAAAATCATATACAGGAGAATATTTAAAAGATATATTAAAAGTGTAAACAACAAAAAAAATATTGCTTTACACTTTTTTTTATTATATAATTATTACATAATAGAAGGAGTTGTAAAAATGAATAACGATTTAAATCAAAATATAAATAATAATGTAGCACCACAACCAATGCCAAACACAAATCCAATGGAGCCACAAACAATACCTAATCCTGTACCACAACAACCAGTACAACCACAACCAATGAATACAATGAATACAGGGATGGCACAACCAATGTCAAATCCTATGCCACAAGAACCAATGATGAATCAAGCTCCAGCACAAACAATGGGTAATCCAATGCCAGAGCAACAAATGAATCCTCAACAAATGAATATGCAACAACCTACAAAGGAACAACCAGAACCACCAAAAGAAAAAAAGAAATCTAATCCTGTATTAATATTTTTAATGTTTGTTGCATTAATAGGAGGAGCAGGATACTTTGGATATAACTATTTTATAGCAAATAAAGATGTAAATAGTAATACCAATAATTCAGGAACAACAGACACCAATGCTTTAATGCAAAATGATGAAGCAGAAAAAATAGTAAAAGAATTATTTGAAAATCCAACAGTTCAATATTTAACTGATTTTCCAAGTATTACATACTGTCAAACTGATGATAAAACATATACAGAAGAAGAACTTGGAATAGAACAAAAATGGAATGGATATAAAAAATGTACAGATTATAAAACATATAGTGAATTATCTAATCATTTTAAATCATTCTTTACTGAAGAATTTTATAATAATTCTATATCTAATAAAGGAGCAGTACCTCAAAAAAATTCAACAGGATTATATAATTATTTTGAAAAAGATGGAGAATTATACGCAGCTATAACAGGAAAAGGCAGCAATGTTAATAAAGCACAATTCCAAAATAATGAATCAATCTATGAAATAACAAATTTGCAATCTGATTCAATTTCAGCAATAATAGACGCAAAATGGTTAGACGTAAATAATAACAATTATGAAGAAAAAATAAACATAACATTAAAGAA
>CAZRJK010000047.1:0-3579 GCA_964600615.1 uncultured Muribaculaceae bacterium
AAGGAGGAATACAATAAGTAAATCCTTTATCTATCATAAAATCTCTAGCATATGCTAAAACAGCTGAATGAAGTCTAGCAATATCTCCCATTAAATAATAAAAACCATTACCACTAACTCTACCAGCAGCATCTTTATCTAAACCATTAAAACTAGCCATAATATCAGAATGATATGGTATCTCAAAATTAGGAACCTTAGCATCCCCAAATCTTTCCTCTTCCACATTCTTAGAATCATCTTCTCCAATAGGAACATCAGAAGCAATCATATTAGGAATTACCATCATTTTATCACGAAATAAAATAGTTTTCTCTTCTTCTTCTTTTTCTATATCTACTAATTCTTCATTAATCTTCTTAACTCTTTCTTTCATTTCATTAGCTTCTTCAATCTTTTTTTCTCTCATTAAAGATCCAATAGAATTACTAGTTTCATTTCTCTCTTGTCTTAAATTATCTCCCTTAACCTTAAGATCCCTTATTTCCTTATCTAATTCAATTACCTCATCAACTAAAGGTAATTTTTTATCCTGAAACTTTTTCTTAATATTATCCTTAACCTCTTCGCTATGTTCCCTAATAAACTTAATATCTAACATAATATTCCCTCTTTCATAAATATAATAAACTAATTATACCACAAAAATAGTTGCAATAAACAACAAAAAACATTAAAATTAAATATAAGGAGAATAAATATGTTTAATAATATAATAAATAATCTAAAAGATAAAATAGATACCATAAAAAAAGAAAATGAAGAATACACTACTAATCTAAACAACTCCATAATCTTTGATAATTTAATACCTATTACAAAAAACAATAATTACATAACTGAAAAAAATATTAATTTTATAACAAAAAACAGCCCTGATATCAATCAAGAAAAAGCTATACAAATATGTAGTTTAATACCCATAGATGAATCCTTTTTAGCAATCACTTACAACAAAGAAATAAAAACCAATATAGAATATTACATATTACTAACAGATAAAAGAATATGGATAATAAACAATCAAAACTATAAAACTATAGATTATAGTATAACCTGCAATATACTAAAAAACAATTTAATAAGTAAAATAATTAATCTAAATAATGTTATATTAGAAACTAATGGAAACACAGACTACATAAATAATTTTATAAATATCATAAATAATATCAATTATAGAAATCAAATAATTACCAATAATACATCTTACTTATGTGAAATAATACCAATATATCAAAAAATAAATAGTATAAATTCAGGAATATCAATAGATAAAGATAAAAATATAGTTTTCCATACTAATAATTTCAACTATAAGTATAACTATCAAAATATAAAAAACTATGAAATAATGTTAGATAATACTTCTATATCCAGCAAAACAACAAGAAATAACATAACAAGCATGCAAAATAGTTGCTATTCAATATCATTAAGAATAACAGCAAGTGATAAACAATTTATCATACCAATATTAGAACAAAATGCCCTAAACACAAAATACACTTATCAAGATAATACTTATCAAAATAATCTAAATTTTGCTAAAGAAATAACAAACAAACTAGATGAACTATATAAAATTAATTACTAAAATAAAGTCATATATTTATGACTTTATTTTTATACTATCTACTTCTTCTACATTTATAGCTTGCAAACCCTTTGCTGTTTCAATCAAATCAAATGTAACAGTTTGCCCTTCAGATAAAGTTTTATAGCCATCTTTTCTTATCTGAGAATAATGAACGAAAATATCCTCTCCTGAATCATGATCAATAAAACCATATCCCTTCTCATTATTAAACCACTTAACTTTACCTTCCATATTTTAACCTCACATTCTAGTAATTTCTTACAATATTATTTTAACTCCAGAAATAATATCAAATCAACAAATAGAAGTAGTTAAAATTCGACAAAAAAAGTTGATTATTCATCAACTTTAATATTTAAAATATCTAATATTCTAGATAAATCCTCTCCTGAATCAAAGAATATCTCTATTTTTTTATTATCTATTTTAACCTTAGTTCCTAAAACATCTTTTAATTTATCCTCAAGATATTTATATTCTCCCGATGATTTTACCATTCTTTTAATAGGAACTTTTTTCTTTATATCAGAAGAAGTAGATAATTCCTCTAAATCTCTAACATTAATATTTTCATCTACGACTCTTTTAGCTAGTTCTTCTATCTTATTACTATCTTCTATCTTACTAAGAACTCTTGCATGTCCCATAGAAATCTTATTATCTATAACCATATTTTGAACCTTAGTAGGAAGTCTAAGTAATCCCAAAGTATTAGTTACATGACTCCTACTTTTTCCTAACCTAGAAGCCAAATCATCCTGTGTTATATGTAAACTATCAATAATACCCTTATATGCCCAAGCAAGTTCTACAGCAGATAAATCTTCTCTCTGTAAATTCTCTAAAAGAGCTATTTCTCTCATCTCTTCATCAGTAAAATCTTTAACAATTGCTGGAATAGTAGTTAATCCTGCCAATTTAGAAGCCCTTAACCTTCTTTCACCAGCAACCAAATCATAACCTTTAATACTTTTCTTAACAATTATAGGTTGAAAAACACCATAATTCTTAATAGAAGCAGCTAATTCCTCCAATGCCTCCTGATCAAAACTTTTTCTAGGCTGATAAGGATTAGGTCTAATATCATTTAAAGAAATATCAACAATATCTGATTCTTTAGCATCTTCCATTATCCTATCTTCAAAAGAATCAAAATCCAAAACCTCAGTACTGAATAACTGTTCTAATCCCTTACCCAATGCTTTCTTTTTCTGTTCCATTTCTTTCAATTACCTCCTTAGCTAAATTTAAATATGCCAAAGTTCCCCTACTTCTAGGTTCATACTCCAAAATAGGTTTTCCATGTGATGGAGCTTCCGCCAATCTTATAAGTCTAGGTATAATTGTATCATAAACTCTTTCCTTAAAGAATCCCTTAATACTCTCAACTACCTCTAACCCTAAATTTGTATTAGTAGTAAGCATAGTGAGTAAAACTCCCTCTATCTCTAAATTAGGATTTACTTTCTTTTGTGCTAACATTATCGTATTTATAAGTTGCATTATTCCCTCTAAAGCAAAATATTCACATTGAACAGGAATAAGTACACTATCACTAGCTCCTAAAGCATTTGTTGTAAGAATTCCCAAAGATGGTGGACAATCTATTAAAACATAATCATATTTATCTTTTACCTTGTCAATTTCTTCTTTCAATCTCAAAACTCTATTTAATTTTTTGCCTTCCATCTTGTATTTTTTTTCTAATTCAATAAGTTCCATATCAACACCAGCCAAATTAAGATATGCAGGCAAAATACTAACTCTCTTACTTCTAGTTTTAATAATTGCATCTTCAATATTAGTCTTCATAATCATAACTTCATAAACACTACTATTTAAATTACCCTTATCAACACCTATACCTGTAGTGGCGTTGCCCTGTGGATCTAAATCTACTAATAATACTTTTTTCCTTAATACTCCTAAAGAAGCAGCTAAATTAATACTAGTAGTAGTTTTACCTACTCCACCTTTCT
>CAZRJK010000048.1:0-3164 GCA_964600615.1 uncultured Muribaculaceae bacterium
CCTAATGAGTTAAATAGTGGTACATATAAATTAGAAGAAGTTGATCAAAAAATTGATGGTTATACTTGGAATAAAGAATCTGTTGAATTTCATATTGGAGAGAACTCTGAACTAATTACTGATAATGAATACGGTATCTTATTTGAAGTAAAATTTGAAAATAAGGAAGTTAAAGGACAAATTGAATTAACTAAATATGGTGAAGATTTTGTTATTAAAGATGGCACTTATAGTTATGTTAAAAATAACTTAGAGGGCGTTGTATTAGGGGTATATGCAAGAGAAGATATTCATAATGCTAATGGTAAATTAATTTATAAGAAAAACAAATTAATTACTAAAATAACTACAGATGAAAATGGATATGGAATTGCTGAAGACTTATATTTAGGTAAATATTATATTAAAGAAATTAGTACCTTAGATGGATATGCATTAAGCACTAAAAAATATAATTTTGATTTAAAATATAAGGACCAATATACTGAAATTGTTAAAACTAATTTAGAAATACAGAATTATTTAAATAAAGGAGAACTACATTTTAGTAAGGTAGATGTATCAACATCAGACCCATTACCTAATACTAAAATAGAAATTTACACAGATAAAGATGAGTTAATATTTACTGGTGTTACTGATGAAAACGGACAAATTGTTATTAATGATTTGTTAGTAGGTAAATACTATATTCTAGAAAAAGAGGCACCTGAAGGATATACTTTAAATGATGAAAAAATGTATTTTGAAATTAAAGAAAATGGTGAAATAGTAAAAGCTACAATGACTGATGATAAATTAATTATTGAAGTACCTAATACTTTAAAAAATGATAATACTGGATTATATGTATCTATAGTTAGTTTTGGGATACTAGGTGTATTATTAATTGGAGCTGGTATTCATTATGAGAAAAAGAAAAACAAGAAGACCGATAAAAAGCAAAAGAAAAACTAAATTAATATTGATAGGAAGTCTAATGATTTTTATAACATTAGGCTTCTTTTCATATAAATATTTAAATCTATATTTAATTCAAGATAAGGAAGAAAGAAGTGTTAAATATTACTTAAATAAAGTTACAGATAAAATCATTGATAATAATATAGATGATAATATTACAGAGGAAAAAGATTTAATTAATTACATCGCTGTAGTAGAAATACCTAAAATAAAGTTAGTAAGAGGGTTAGTTGATAAAAATGATTCTTTAAATAATGTTGACTATAATATTCAAATTTTAAAGGAATCTACAATGCCAAATGTTGACTATAGTAATTTATATTTAGCAGCTCATTCTGGTAGCAGTAGCGTATCTTATTTTAAGTATTTAGATAGATTAATATATAATGATGAAGTTTATATATATTATCAAAATATTAAATATATTTATAAGGTTGTTAAGTTATATGAAATAGATAAGAATGGATATGCTGAAATACAAAGACGAGGTGGAACCAAACATCTTATTTTAGTTACTTGTATTGATGGTACAGAAAAACAGTTAGTAATTATATGTGATTTAAAAGAAGAAAGGGAAGGAAATGAAGTATAGTTTAAATAATATTAATAAAGCTTTAGATAAATTATTTAAAGCAGGATTTATAGATGAAAAATCTATTTTAAATATGAAATTAGAAGATTTATTAAAATTAGATAATCTATCTAATATAGAAATATCAATTATTATTGAGTTTAAGAAAGCAATTAAAAGTAAAAAAATAGTTACTTTTTTAAGTTCTGATTATAAAGAAAGGAAGGATGATTATAATGCTTAATCAAGTTGTAGTTGTAGGAAGGATTGTTAGAGATCCTGAATTGAATGAAACAGAAAACGGTAAGAAAGTATCTAATATTACATTAGCAGTACCTAGAAATTATAAAAATGCTGATGGTGTATATGAGACTGATTTTATAGATGCTACTTTATGGACAAATATAGCAGAAAATACCTGTGAATATTGTAAGCAAGGCGATATGGTAGGCATAAAAGGAAGATTACAAGTAAGACAATATGAAGATAAAGACGGTAAAAAGAAAAAAGATTTGGAATTAGTAGCAGAAAGAGTTACTTTCTTAGCACAGGCAAAAGAGAAAAATGAAATAGATAAAAATAAAGATGATAAGGAGATATAATAATGGCTTTTCAAAATAAAAGACCACCTATAAAGATTAAATTATCTGTAAAAAAGTTTAATCTTTTAGTAGGTATATTAAAATATAATGAACAAAAGAATACTAATGATGATAATAATATTTCTAAAAAATTAAGAGAAAAGTTATTACAATATAGTATTCCATTTAAAGATGAGAATAATAAAGAATTAATTGAGGTTGGCTTATATATAAGTGAAGTGGCATCTATTATAAATGAATTACTAATTTATAATATTGATGATGCTATAGATGTAAATTATTTTGATGTTTTGATAGAACAAAGAAAGAAATTTACAGAAAAAAAGAATGTGCAAAATAATTAATTTCACATTTGTAAAAATAATTTATATATATTATTATTGAATTGTAAATTTAAGAAAGGAGGAATTTCTTATGTTTGATAATAGTGTAGATGTAGTTAAGTTTGTAGAGATTAGTGATAAAGGTGTTAATGAAGTAGAAGGTAAATATGCTACTACTAGACTAAAATTTCTTTTAAATTTTAAAGAAGAATTTTTAGAACAACTAATAAAAGATGATATGTTAGAAAATCATTTAATCACTATTCAACTTCAAGCTGAAAATAGGTATAATGAATTGATTGAGTATAATAAAGCAAGAAATTTGGATTCTAATATATTAGAGCAAATTGAATTTGTTAGTGAAAATCAAGTAGAAGAAGAATTAATATTCGTTTAGAGAGTTTTGTATTAACTCTCTTTTCTTCTATCAATTTGTCAAATGTATAAAATAAAAATTTACACTTTTGTTTTAATATTTTATTTATGTTATTTTTCTTTTGGGTGAGGATAAATGGATAATGATATTTATAATTTAATTGCTAATAATATTAAATATTATAGAAAAAAATTAAATTATACACAAATGATGTTAGCAGAAAAATCTGGTTATTCTCATGAATTTATAAGAAGAATAGAAGCTCCTAATATGAAAAAGTATTTTTCTATTGAAACTATATTTAATTTATCAAAGGCATTAAATATAGA
>CAZRJK010000049.1:0-2748 GCA_964600615.1 uncultured Muribaculaceae bacterium
CTGGTTTACCATTTTTATCTAATTCTTTAGAATAGTAAACACTTGGAGATCTAACTAATTGTGATACGATTACTCTTTCAGCCCCATTAATTATAAAAGTACCACTTTCAGTCATTAAAGGCATATCTCCCAAAAATATTTCTTGTTCTTTTACTTCTCCTGTTTCATTATTGAAAAGTCTTGTTTGAACTTTTAGAGGAGATGCATAGGTTATTTGCCTATCTTTACATTCTTTTAGAGAGTACCTTGGAGTATCAAATTCATACTCCCCAAACTCTAGTGATAAGCTTCCTGAAAAACTTTCAATTGGAAACAAATCTTCAAAGACCTCTTTTATTCCTTCCTTTACAAACCATTGATATGATTCTTTTTGAATTTGTAATAAATTGTCAAGTTCCAATGAATTTTTGATCATAGAGAAATTTCTTCTTTTTCTATAATCGCCGCTTTGCTTTATTTTATAAGCCATTAATTTCACCCCTATGCCCATTTTTATTAGTTATTAACGCGAAAAGGAGACGCGTTTCCAATATATAATACTAACATCTCCTTTGTAAAAAGTCAATGAAAAAAGTTAATAAATATAAACTTTTTTCAAAAATTAATTATTAGTTATTTTTTTCTATCTATGTCTATTTTCTTGTTCTTCTTCTAAAAAGCTATTATTTAATTCAATTTGTAATTTATCCATTAATTTGTCTATATTTTCTTGTTCTTCTTCAATAGTTTTTATTTCTTCAACATTTGATTTATTTCTTTTTTGCTCCTCTAGTAATTTTTTATATCTTGTTAAGACTACAAATACTTCTTGGACTATTTCTATATTATTCATAAATTCTCCTTTATAAATTGAAAAAACTTAGTTTGTAACTAAGTTTATAATTATTGAAGTTCTACTGTTGCGCCAGCTTCTTCAAATTTAGCTTTTAATTCGTCTGCTTCTGCTTTGTCAATTCCTTCTTTAACAGCTCCACCGTTATCAGCAATGTCTTTAGCTTCTTTAAGACCTAATCCTGTTACATCTCTTACGATTTTAATAACAGCAATTTTGTTTGGTCCTGCTGCAGTTAATACAAGATTAACTTTAGAAGGTCCTTCTTCAGCTACAGCTCCTGCTGCTGGTGCTGCTGCTACTGCTACAGCACTTGGATCTACTCCAAATTCCTCTTTCATTGCATCTACTAATTCTTTTACTTCTAGAATTGACATTTCTTTTAAAGCATTTATAAATTCATCTTTCGTTAATTTAGCCATTTTATTTTCCTCCTTATTTTTAAATTATTTTTCTTCCTTTTGGTTAGCATATAAATCTAGGCAGATTGATAAATCTTTTACTACGCCGATTAATCCACCTGCTAACATTGTAAGCAATCCTTCTCTTGAAGGTATTTTTGCATATTCCTTTAAATCTTTTATATCTGCAACTTTTCCTTCAACAATACCAGCTTTAAGTTCTAATGCTTCGTGATCTTTTGCAAAATTACTTAATATTTTTACTGGTGCTAATTCATCAGTTGAAAATGATATTGCTGTTGGTCCTTCTAAATAGCTTGCTAAGTCATAATCTGTTTGTTCTACTGCTCTTTTAGTTAAAGTGTTTTTGTATACTTTATAGTCAGAACCAGATTCTCTTAAACTTCTTCTAAGTTCATTTACTTCTGAAACTTTTAGTCCACGAGCATCAAATAATACAACTGATTTTGCATTTGCAAATTTTTCTTTAATTTCTTCAACAACCGCTTTCTTTTGTTCTAGCACTTTTGCATTTGCCACTTTTACAGCTCCTTTCTTTAATGCCATAAATAAATCCCTCATAGAATGAGGGATAAAAAAGTTCTATATTTTTTATTCCTCGGTAAGATTTTCAAACTATATAGTCCTTACTGTCTACGGCATAACTCTTTCAACGTTTTATATTATATTACAATACTTTTTAATTGTCAAATGAATTAATATCTAATTTAATTCCAGGACCCATTGTAGATGATATTGTAATGTTTTTTACATATGTTCCTTTTATAGTACTTGGTTTTGCTTTTAATATTACGTTTACAAAAGCTTTTAGGTTTTCAACTAATTGTTCTTCTTTGAAACTTGCTTTTCCAAATATTCCATGGATATTTCCAAAGCTATCTGTACGATAGTTTACTTTACCTTTTTTAATTTCTTCAATTGCTTTTGTTACATCTGTAGTAACTGTACCAGTCTTAGGGTTTGGCATTAAGCCTTTTGGTCCTAATAATTTACCAATTTTACCTAGCATTGGCATCATTTCTGGTGTAGCAATGATTACATCAAAATCGAACCAGTTTTCTTTTTCTATTTTATTAATCATATCCATATCGCCAACGAATTCAGCTTTAGCAGCTTCAGCAGCTTTGGCTTGATCTCCTTTGGCTAATACTAATATTCTTTTGCTTTTACCAGTTCCATGTGGTAATACTACAGCTCCTCTTAATTGTTGATCTGCTTTCTTTTGATCTAAATTAAGGTTCATAGCTACTTCTAAGGTTCCATCAAATTTTGAATTTGAAGTTTCTTTAGCTAATTTTACTGCTTCTTCTATATCATATAATTTAGTTCTATCTATTTTTTCCAAGTTTGCTACATGTCTTTTACTTTTACTCATTTTATTTCCTCCTTATGTGGTTTATGCGGACTTAATCCTTCCACATAGGTTTATACCTATAGGAATTATTATTTTACTTCGATTCCCATGTTACGAGCAGTTCCTTCAACAATTTTCAT
>CAZRJK010000050.1:0-2502 GCA_964600615.1 uncultured Muribaculaceae bacterium
ATGGTCTCCAAAACCACTGTTGGGAGTTCGATTCTCTCATCCCCTGCCATTTGAAATAATCGTCGAACCATTCGATGTTTGAAAAAACTTAATTCGAGAGAATTAAGTTTTTTAATATTTTTGTTCTGCTTATATTTTTTTGGCTATTTAAATATAGCAATTTATAAAATGCTAATTTGTTACCAACACTATTTATAACATTCTCGTTTATTAATTCAACTAATTCTTCAAAAGAAAACTCCATATAATTGATATATTCATGAGGACTTAAATTCTGATTATGTTGTTTTATGCAATTATTTGCAACAACAACATGTGTAATAGATGAATCAATTCCTAGTTGAGAATAATAAGAATCTAAATGATATATTGAATCAGATACATACCCAGTTTCCTCAAGAAGTTCTCTAACAGCTCCTTCAATATATGTTTCACCATCTTCAATATATCCAGAAGGAAATTCTAAACTAACTTTATTATCTATACGATTTTGGGCAACTAAAATATATTTATTATCGCTTGTAATAGCAATAACAATAACTGCTTCCTTACGCATATTTTTAATAATTCTTTCTCGTTTGATTATTTTATTATTTGGTAATAAATATTCTTCTTCGATTAAATCAATGAAGTGACCATGATATAATTCTTTTGTGCTAATATGTTCTGCTTTAACACTATCATAAAGATAATTGACTTTGTTTTCTAATTCACTATTCATAATTATCCTTTCTTTCTTAATAGAGTTTTAATATTCTGACAAGTTTCTTCTAAATCAGTTTTAGTAACTTCATTTTCATTAAGATAATAATAATATTTATCAACATTTGCATATGTTGTAATCTCTTGTGATAATAAGAATTCTTTTAATTCTTGAAGTGATTTTGAAGATAGCTTTGGCACTTTAATAATTTGACTATGAGGAAATAATTCTTCTAGATTTAGATCATATGGCTTACTAGAAAAAATATTATCATTATATTGATATTCATATAAGTCAGTTAAATCAATGATAACTTTAAAAGGAACAGACTTAAGATTTGATATATAATTATTTAATTCAATCAAATTATTATAATTATAAAATTTCAAATAGTTATTTTTTTGATCGTCTATATATTCTTTCCTCATTAAAGTATCTGTATTCTCAATAATAGCAATTTTGGTATTAAGTAACTGACTAAAATAATTTAGAAAATCAATTGTTGATGATTTATAATTCTTTCTAACATAGATTCCTTCATTTGAATCAAGATACATCAAATTAGTTCCCCCAATAATAAGAATATAGTTTTCTTCTTTTCTAGGTTCTTTATTAATTTCCATACCAGAAATATTTAATTTAGAAAATTCACTTACTAAATCAACTTCATCATCATCGTTATACTTTGCTAATATTCTTAATATCATATCAATAACTTCATCTTTAGTTTTTCCATTCTCAGCAGTATAGTATCCATCTTCATCTCTCTGATGTTTGTCATAGAATGAAACAGTATGCTTGTTTCTATAAATTGATTGAAACCAATCAATTAAATTATCTGAACTAACAGATTTACCACAAAATATACATTCATATTCTGACCAAAAAGTTCCACAATGTTTTAATCTTACTTCGTGATCACATTTAATATTATCAACAATACCTTCAGCTGTTTTAGTTTCATTTATACTGTCCAATATTTCACTTTTGAGAATATCAAACTGTTCTTTATATTTTTCAACAGATGGAACCCATCTTTCTTCTGGCAAATAACCATCACTTGTCTTGATTGGTTTTAATAAATTGTAGTTTTTCTTAATAATACTTTTAGCATTAATTAAATTAATAATATCTTTCTTTTTCATCTTTTTAACCTCCTGATTTTAACATTTTTATCATATTGTAATTCCTCAATAGATTCTTCAAAATATGATAATGTATCTTCTTCCTGAATAGCTAATTTGATTATTTCAATTATTCTATTTAAATATTCATTATTATATGTATAATCTACATTAGTAAATAGTGCTCGTGTTATTTTATAATTAGATATAGATGGTATTTCTATGGAAATAGATGTTGTTTCAGGTGTTTGATAAAACCATTCTCCACATATTGGACACGCTTTGTTAATAACAATTGGATGATTACAATTTTGGGTTAATGTTCTAGATATTTCTTCACTTTCTTTTTCTTTTGCCTCTAGTATTAATTCTAATTTGTTAAGATCTTCTTGTATTATGCTAAGTGCTTTTATACTATCATCTTTCTTAAAATGTTTTCCTCTTTCATTAATAAAATATCTAATGGGAGATAGATGCCTATTCAATTCATCGATTTCATTATTTATTATTTTCTTCTTATTAACTAATTCATGATATTCTTTATTCATAATTTTTCTCCTTTCACTTTCATTTTATTATTAATATATTGATAAGTAAAATATATTTATGTTATAATGTCTATAAGGAGGACTTATAATGAATGTAGATTTAGAATTATATAGAGTTTTTTATACT
>CAZRJK010000051.1:0-2244 GCA_964600615.1 uncultured Muribaculaceae bacterium
ATCCGAGCTCGCCGCGTTCGACGCCGAATACGCCTCGGGCAGAACGTGGCTTGTGCCACCGTAATTTCTAGTCATATCACTTATTTCACCCTCAGGATCAATAGCAACAATCTGATATCCATTTCTAATATGACTTCTAAGTATCATTTTAGCAGCAGTACTCTTACCAGAACCAGATGCTCCTAAAATAATCATATTAGCATTATTTCTATTATTTTCTTTTCTTATTTGATATAGGAACTGATTAAATAATACAACACCACCAGAGAAATCTACACCAAGTAAAGTAGATAATCCCTCATCCTTTATACTATCAAAAACAAAAGGATACATAGCAGCCATAGTAGATGATGGCATTGGAGTACCAATCCTTTCCTCAATAACTTGCTTTTCAAATACAGGCATCATAGACTTAAGAATATTTTCTTGTTCAAATCTTAATGGAACTGCTCTCATTTCCATAGCATCCATATAATTTTTTAAATTTAATTTTCTAGACTCTAACTCATCCTTAGTATCAGCAGTAACTAACAAATGCATCTGAAAATCAAAAGTCTTAGTCTGACTAGCAGTAAATTGTTGAATATAATATTCTAAACTCTCTACATCCTGTCTAATTCTTTCTTGAATAGTAACATCCTTCTCTTGCTGATATCTAGTCTTTAAATCAGCAATTTCCTTATTTAACATCTTAGATAGAACAGAAAAAGGAAGAGGAATATGTTTAACAACCAACTTAACACCAGGAACATTAGTTAAACTAGACAAATATCCAGGTCCTATATATCTAGGATAAGATATAACAGTTAAAATAGTAGCATATTTATCACTAATAGAAAAATCTCCAGCCCTAAATTGAATACCCTTAGGCGCTATCTCACTCTTAAACATTACCAGACACCACCGTTCCAAAATCAGTTCTCATTCCCCCATTTAAAAAACTATCTATAACTACTCTCAAATCATCATTAGAAGTTTGAGCACAATCTAACCCACAATTAGCAAGACCAGTAATCAAAGTTCTAATCTTCTTCTGTATCATATCATTATTCTTTTCTTTAAATAAAATATAGTATTCAGTATCTGTAACATTATTATCCATAAAATTATTAGCTTTCATAATATCTTGACTAATTAATTTCCTAATAACAGGACTCTGAGTCTGATTAAATAATAACTGTAACCTAGCTAAATAACCACTTATATCAACAGGTCTATCAGTACATATTAACCAAAATTCAAAATCAATAGTATTATAAAAATTCTTCAAAGAAATAATAACATTATCTTGAGTAACAGGATCTAATATAAATATATTTCTAGGCCTAATCTTAACACCAGTAACCTTACTCTTATTATCAAGAATAATAGTACCATTTTCAATAGCCTTAATAGGTATCCAATCCTCACTATACTTACTAGTATTACTTACGCTTTTCGTCAATTTGCTCATAAAAACACCAACCCTTCCAATAATAATTCCTTCTACCAGTATAAAAATTATACACACTTATTAATACACATAAAACATTATGATAATTAGGAACAGGTACAACCAATAAACCACATATACATCCAGGAAGAAGTGCTATCAAAGTAGTAATAATATTACTATTAGCAAATATTGCTAACATAAGTAAAGAAGTACCTACCCCAACAAGAAACAATATCAAATCAAAAGGCCTAAATATATTAAATATAAGAGTCCCCCTCTTAGCATTAGCAGGAACCAAATATCCATTATTCACTATATATCACACTCCCTTTAATGGCCATTCTTATGAAATCTATTTGATTCACCTTGTAATCTTTTTCTATCAGTATTAAATGCTTTTCTAGAATCATATTTTTTGCCACTAACTCTTGTAACATTTTCCATACCAGCTTTTATACTAGCATTTTGTCCAGCTTCAGTAATAGCTCTTTCAGACTCTTCAATTTCATTACCATTGTGATCAACCCATTTAACTTCTATCTGATTAACATTTTGTCCAGTCATATTAGCTTTCCAAACAGCCTCCCTAGCAGCGCTTTTTCTAGCATCTGCTTTAGAATATGCATCTTGAGCAACATCTAAAGAAATTTGAGCAGCATCAAATTGCGCTTTTGTGGCATTTCCTGAAGAATACGCACTTTTAATTCTATCAAATTCTCTTTGAGCTTTACCAAGATCTTCATTAGCTTTAGTACGTTGAATCTCATAATCTTTTACTATATCTTCACCATCAACTAAAGAATTTAAAG
>CAZRJK010000052.1:0-1860 GCA_964600615.1 uncultured Muribaculaceae bacterium
ATAATATTATCTCTAATATTTAATAAATGTTCACTAAATTCTGGAAATAATGACGCCATTTCTTTTAACCTTGCTTTTTCAAATGATTGATTGTAAACAAGTACACAAGAATTCATAGGAATATCCTCACATAATCTCTTACATAATCCATACATTGGATTTCCATTATAATCATCACTTAAAAATTCTTTATGGTATAGTTCTCCATTTTCCTCTAAATAATAATGAAGACTATACTGAAAACATATTTGTTGATATGGTTTTGTTCCATTTATTTCTGGAATGCATGGTTGAAACGATTCAAAATCGAGAAAATATAATGGAAATGTAAATGAATTTAATAAATTCTTAATGTTAGTTTTATTAATTTTTGGTTCATGTTCTTTCAAAGCAAATCTTAATTGTTCTGTTGCTTTATCATTTATTACTTCTTTATCTATTACCTCTTCAAAAGAAATATGATTTCTTTTATACATATCTATCTTTTTATCAAAGTGAACATTCCATCCAATATCAAACACATTCGGTGTTGGTAATTTTTTTGTGCAATATTTAAAAAATGGACAATCATATGGTTTATGACAAGATAATGATAAATCTATACTTGGTTCACTTTTCTTATCTATAATTTTTTTTAATTCTTTAACATTATTTTCAACTACTTCTAAATCAAGACTATCACTTACATCTTCAATATTAAAGAATTCGTTTATATTAAAATCACCATTTTTAACATACTGATTATTAATATAAACAATACATGATTTCTTAACATTTAAGCCACATTTTTTAAGTACCCATGTTTGATATGAAATATCATCTATATAAATATCACTAATTTCCGTTGATGATTTAACTTCATAAATTTCTACTCCATCTCGATCATTTTTAAGTACATCAACTGAGCAAAAATTTCCCTCATAATTAAATGATGCTTCACAAATAATATTAGGTTTTTCCTCCATATATTTTTTTGTATCATCTAACATACTTTGAATTCCTTTATCAAAATTTATTAGAATATATTCATCACCAAATAAATGTCTTGCTAAATCTCCTACTTTATTACCATTTTCAAAAACAGCTTCATTACCAACATCTTCAGCTTCATCTGGTTTATAACATGATAGCCACAACTTCTTTTCACAAGTAACTCCTTGAGTATATCTTGATTTAGATAAATTCACTTACATCACCAATCCTATATCAATTATACCACAAAAAATCAGGATTTTACTCCTGACTCATTAAATCATAACATCTTAATCTTCCGATTAGTTTTATAAGTTGTAATTTAATTTGATTCTATTATTGAAATATTTGTTACACCAATTTGTGCAGGATAACTTTCATTTATTCCACCAATATAAGTTATTGCTAGTATTTGTCCCTCTTTATAACTTACATTGTTCTTATTATCGATATGAAATCTATCAGAAGATTTTCTTTCTTCTTCATCTTCATTTGGTTCAACTATAATATAACCATTTTGAACTTCAATTACTTTAGCTTTAAAATGATGTTCCTCGTTATTATCTGTTGTTTCATTTTCAATATTCCATGTTAAACCATTATCAGAACTACTAAAAATCAATTTAACATCTTCATAACCTGAATGGTCTGCTTTAACTTGATATATAGAACAAGGTAATTTCAATAAATCATTTTCTACATAGGGAACATCCTCAATTGTTAAAATATCAATATTAGGATTATTATAATTTATTTCCCCATCAGTAAATGTTTTTCCTCCATCTTGAGTGACCTTAATACCCATATATTTATTTGATTTAGTTAAGTTAGGTTTAGATATAGCAAATCCTAATTTTTCATTAATAAAGATAAACTTAGGTTCCATAC
>CAZRJK010000053.1:0-1708 GCA_964600615.1 uncultured Muribaculaceae bacterium
AAACTATTATGAGTTATGCTGGTATTGATGATATTATGATGACGTGTACTTCTTCTAAATCAAGAAATTATAGTTTGGGGTTTTTGATTGGTAATGGGGATTCTTTTGATAATTATATTAAAGAAAATACCGTTGAGGGATTATCTAGTATAGCTGGTTTTAAAAAATTACTTGGTGATGATATAAAGAAATTTCCTATTTGTAATGCTATTTATGATGTTTTATATAATGATGGTAATTATCAGGAATTAGTTGATATTTTAGAGAGATAAAAAGAAATTACTTGGTAATTTCTTTTTATTTTGTCCATTCAAACTCATAGTCTAATATTCTTACTGTATCCCCTTCTTCAATACCCATTTTTTCTAGTTCATCATCTATTCCCATTCTTCTTAGTTTATTGGAAAATCTAACATATGATTCTTCAGTATTGAAATTAGTCATTTTGAATATTTTTTCTACTTGATCTCCTTTTATTACGAAGACATCTTTTTCTTTTATAATGGTAAATGGTTTTTCTGCTTTAAATTTATATAGAACATGACTTTCTTGAATATCTTTTTCATATAGTACTTCATCTTTAGTGCTCTTTACTTCTTCTTTTAGGGTATTTATTAATTTATCTAATCCTTGATTGGTAATTGCCGATATTTCTATGATTGGTAATTTTATTTTTTCTTTAAATTTTTTTAAGTTTTCTTTTGATGATTCAATATCCATTTTATTAGCGACAATTATTTCTTTTTTACTTGTTAATTTGGAACTAAATTTTTCTAGTTCTTTTCTTATAGTTTGATAATCTTCATATGGATTTCTTCCTTCAGATGCTGACATATCTATTACATGGACTATTATTTTTGTTCTTTCTATGTGCTTTAAAAATTTATGGCCTAATCCTGCACCCTCTGATGCTCCTTCTATTAGTCCTGGTAGGTCTGCTACAACATATGAATAATTGTCATTGGTTGTTACTACTCCTAGGTTAGGTGTTAGAGTAGTAAAGTGATAAGAAGCGATTTTGGGATTAGCATTAGTTATCATAGATAGAATTGTTGATTTTCCTACGCTAGGTAGTCCTACTAAACCTACATCTGCTAACATTCTTAATTCGGCTTTTACTTTTCTATTTTCACCTGGTTCTCCATATTCACAGTAGGATGGGCAAGGATTTGATCTAGTTGCTAGAGAAACGTTTCCTCTTCCACCTCTACCTCCATAAGCTACTACTACTTCTTCATTATTTTTGGTTATATCAGCTATGATAGTACCTGTTTCGTTATCTTTAATTGTTGTCCCTAATGGTACTTTTACTATTGTATTTTCAGCGTTACTACCATTTTTATTCTTACCTTCTCCATTTTTACCTGGGGCTGCTTTGATATGTTTTTGATATCTTAAGTCTATTAGGGTTCTTAGGCCTTCATCACCTTTAAAAATAATATCTCCGCCTTTACCACCGGAGCCACCAAAAGGTCCTCCCATGGCTATATATTTTTCTCTTCTAAAGGCCATGCAACCATCGCCGCCTCTTCCGGCTGTTAATTCTATTATTACTTCATCTACGAACATGATATCACTTCCTGTTAATAATTATACAATATTTTTGTAATAAAAAAAAGAGATTACTCTCTTTTAATTATTCAATAATTTCTGAAACGTTTCCAGCACCAACTGTACGTCCACCTTCACGAATTGAGAACTTAGTTCC
>CAZRJK010000054.1:0-1525 GCA_964600615.1 uncultured Muribaculaceae bacterium
TGCCAATATTTTTTTTATGCCCAAAGACTTTAAACATAAGTTTATGGGCTTTTTTTTACAAAAAAAATAAAATCTCTTGACAACTACCCTTAAATTTAGTATATAATGGTAACTATGGAAAGGGAAGGGATATCGTGTCAAAGAAACTAGTAATAGTGGAATCTCCAAGTAAAAGTAAAACAATTGAAAAATATTTAGGTGGAGGATATAAAGTAGTGTCTTCATTAGGACATATAAGAGACCTCTCAACATCAGGAAAATTTGGACTTGGAGTAGATATAGATAATAACTTTAAACCAAATTATACATTAATAAAAGGAAAGAAAAAATTAGTAACAGATTTAAAAAAATTAGTAAAAGATGCTGATTTTGTTTATCTAGCAACCGATCCCGATCGTGAAGGAGAAGCTATTTCATGGCACTTATATGATACCTTGGGATTAAAAGAAAATGATTATAAAAGAATAGTATTTAATGAAATAACTAAAGATGTTATCCTAAATTCATTTAATCATGCTAGAGATATTGATGATAATTTAGTTAAATCTCAAGAAACAAGAAGAATACTAGATAGAATAATAGGCTTCAGATTAAGTAAACTAATGCAATCTAAAACCGAAGGAAAATCAGCAGGACGTGTCCAAAGTGTAGCTTTAAAACTAATAGTAGATAGAGAAAGAGAAATACAAGCCTTTAATATAGAAAAATACTATGAAATAGACGCTCACTTTAATGAATTCGATTCTAAACTAGATACTTATAAAAATGATAAAATAGAAATTAAAACAATTGAAGAAGCAGAAAAAATATTAAATGAATTAGATAAATACTTTATTATAGAAAGTATAGATAAAAAAGAAAAAGATAAACAAAGTAAATATCCATTTACAACATCAACAATGCAACAAGAAGCATCAAATAAATTAAACTTTACATCAAAGAAAACTATGTCTATTGCTCAAAAACTATATGAAGGAATATCCCTAAAAGACGAAACAGTAGGTCTTATTACATATATGCGTACAGACTCTATTCGTATGAGTGATGAATTTATTAAAAGTACTTATGCGTATATTAAAGAAAACTATGGAGAAAACTATATAGGTTATGTAAAAAAATCTAAAAAAACAGATAATGTTCAAGACGCTCATGAAGCTATAAGGCCAACAAGTATTAATAGAACTCCTGAAAGTGTAAAAGAATACTTATCAAAAGATGAATATAAATTATATAGAATGATATATTATAGAGCCTTAGCTTCCTTAATGAAAAATGCTAAAGTAGAAGCTACAACAATAATATTAAATAATAATGAATATAGATTTAAAACAACAGGACAAATCTTAATCTTTGATGGATATTTAAAAGTATATTCAGAATATGAAGATTCCAACGATAAAATAGTACCTGATTTAACTGAAGGAAATAGTATCGAAGCTAATTCTGTAGAATACTCTGAACATGAAACAAAACCACCAGCAAGATATACTGAATCAAAATTAATTAAAGAAATGGAAGAATTAGG